>NZ_JBFBMU010000010.1:0-1517 GCF_040687205.1 Microbacterium sp. NPDC076768 | reverse complement strand
CACAGAGATGATGGATTCGGCTCTGGTGCCGGCGTGACTCGAAATTACACGGACGCCGTTTGCGGTTGTCTTTTTGTGGATCTGTCCGTCGACGCCGGAGTCGCTGCGGGCCGGGCAGGAACATGACTTGATAGGAGCCTGACCGGGAAGTCGTCTCACCTTTGTGCTGTCTGCACCTACCCGACCCGCGGTGACGTTCATTCACCGTTGGAAGGGAATCCCGTCTATGACAAGCATGACATTCGCACCGTCTCTCGCCAACCCGCCGTTACTGGCGGGCGAGCTTGTTGCGGGAGTCGATACGCACAAGGACACGCACCATGTCGCGATCCTCGATCAGGTCGGCAGGCCAGTCGCGGATCGTGAGTTCCGCGCCGATGGCCGCGGCTACGCGCAGATCATCGCGTTCCTCCGTGAACACGGCGACGTTGCTCGGGTCGGTGTCGAGGGAACTGGCTCATACGGGGCTGGCCTCTCACGCGCGCTGAGCGTCGCGGGGGTGAGTGTCATCGAGGTTGCACGGCAGGACCGG
The DNA here is from genome assembly GCF_040687205.1 of Microbacterium sp. NPDC076768. Taxonomy (NCBI): domain Bacteria; kingdom Bacillati; phylum Actinomycetota; class Actinomycetes; order Micrococcales; family Microbacteriaceae; genus Microbacterium; species Microbacterium sp. NPDC076768. Next base: position 985 of record NZ_JBFBMU010000010.1, on the reverse strand, counting down.
CAAGCACGGAGGAAGCGGGGTAAATCTGACCCGTTGGACGCGCATCAGGCCGCGGTCTCGGTCCTGGCCGGCACTGATACCGCGATCCCAAAAACTGGTGACGGAGCTGTCGAATCGCTTCGCATTCTCATCGGTGAGCGTCGCTCGGCTGCGAAGGCCAGGGCTCAAGTGATGAACCAGATCCATGCGTTACTGATCACCGCACCGGAACTGGTTCGACACGCATTCCGAGCGCTCAGCGGGCAACGGCTGGTGAACACCCTCGCGAAGACTCGCCCCGGGCCAAACGGATCCTCCGATCCAGAGGTGATCTCACGACAAACGCTGAAGCGGCTCGCAGTTCGTCACCTCACGATGCAGGCAGAGATCAACATCATCGAGCGGCAGCTGGACACGCTGGTCCGACAAGTAAACCCGACCCTGCTGTCGCTCAGCGGGGTCGGCCCGGTCACTGCCGCGACGCTGCTGGTCGCGGCAGGCGACAACCCCGAACGGCTCACGACACGGGCACGTTTCGCCGCACTGACTGGTGTTGCACCGATTCCTGCCTCCTCCGGTCAACGCACCCGACACCGGCTCTCCCGCGGCGGAAACCGACACGCAAACGCAGCCCTGCACAGGATCGTGCTCCTACGCATGCGACACCGGGAACCACGCACCATGGCCTACTTCGAACGGCGCCGCGCCGAGGGGCTCACCAACCGCGACATCATGCGCTGCCTCAAACGCCACATCGCGAACGAGATCCACACTGCTCTACTGAACCCGGCCACTGACAACCCTGCCGGACGCGAACTACGCGCACAGCGGCAACAAGCTGGCATTCCGATCAGCGTGCTCGCCAGCACGCTCAGCGTCCCCTACCAGCGGCTCAGGCGACTCGAAATTGGCACCCGCGCCGACCCCGAACTCGAACAACGCGCAACCCTCGCCCTCGCTCAACTCAGCCCACCCCGAGCCGCTTGACAACAATAGGAGCATCCAC
>NZ_JBFBMU010000009.1:0-5689 GCF_040687205.1 Microbacterium sp. NPDC076768 | reverse complement strand
TAAAAGAAGTTCGGCGGTGTCCTACTCTCCCACAGGGTCCCCCCTGCAGTACCATCGGCGCTGTGAGGCTTAGCTTCCGGGTTCGGAATGTAACCGGGCGTTTCCCTCACGCTATGGCCGCCGAAACACTATTGATGTTTCAATCAAACACATAACAAAGTCATTGTTGTTATGCAGTTCTCGACCGTACATCGAGAACCACTCAGTGGACGCGTAGCACCAACAAACGGTGTGTTATCAAGTCATCGGCTTATTAGTACCAGTCAGCTGCATGCATTACTGCACTTCCACATCTGGCCTATCAACCCAGTAGTCTGGCTGGGAGCCTCTCACCCGAAGGTATGGAAATCTCATCTTGAGGCCGGCTTCCCGCTTAGATGCTTTCAGCGGTTATCCATCCCGAACGTAGCTAATCAGCGGTGCTCCTGGCGGAACAACTGACACACCAGAGGTTCGTCCAACCCGGTCCTCTCGTACTAGGGTCAGATCCTCTCAAATTTCCTACGCGCGCAGCGGATAGGGACCGAACTGTCTCACGACGTTCTAAACCCAGCTCGCGTACCGCTTTAATGGGCGAACAGCCCAACCCTTGGGACCTACTCCAGCCCCAGGATGCGACGAGCCGACATCGAGGTGCCAAACCATGCCGTCGATATGGACTCTTGGGCAAGATCAGCCTGTTATCCCCGAGGTACCTTTTATCCGTTGAGCGACAGCGCTTCCACAAGCCACTGCCGGATCACTAGTCCCGACTTTCGTCCCTGCTCGACCTGTCAGTCTCACAGTCAAGCTCCCTTGTGCACTTACACTCGACACCTGATTACCAACCAGGTTGAGGGAACCTTTGGGCGCCTCCGTTACTTTTTGGGAGGCAACCGCCCCAGTTAAACTACCCACCATGCACTGTCCCTGAACCGGATTACGGTTCGAAGTTAGATATCCAGAGTGACCAGAGTGGTATTTCAACAATGACTCCACACGAACTAGCGTCCATGCTTCAAAGTCTCCCACCTATCCTACACAAGCCACACCGAACACCAATACAAAGCTGTAGTAAAGGTCACGGGGTCTTTCCGTCCTGCTGCGCGTAACGAGCATCTTTACTCGTAATGCAATTTCGCCGAGTTCGCGGTTGAGACAGTTGGGAAGTCGTTACGCCATTCGTGCAGGTCGGAACTTACCCGACAAGGAATTTCGCTACCTTAGGATGGTTATAGTTACCACCGCCGTTTACTGGGGCTTAAATTCTCAGCTTCGCCTTGCGGCTAACCGGTCCTCTTAACCTTCCAGCACCGGGCAGGCGTCAGTCCGTATACATCGTCTTGCGACTTGGCACGGACCTGTGTTTTTAGTAAACAGTCGCTACCCACTAGTCTCTGCGGCCTCCAAACGCTTTTGGGAGCAAGTCCCTATACGCCGAAGGCCCCCCTTCTCCCGAAGTTACGGGGGCATTTTGCCGAGTTCCTTAACCACGATTCTCTCGATCTCCTTGGTATTCTCTACCTGACCACCTGAGTCGGTTTGGGGTACGGGCGGCTTGAACCTCGCGTCGATGCTTTTCTTGGCAGCATAGGATCACCCACTTTATCCGCATCGTGTCTCAGCCTATGTGAATCGCGGATTTGCCTACGACTCGGCCTACGCACTTGCACCAGGACAACCATCGCCTGGCTGGGCTACCTTCCTGCGTCACACCTGTTAATACGCTAACCGCACCAGAATGGGGTCGTGCGCTAGGCCCAACGCGTCACCCCGAAGGGATCAGTCACTGGGATTCAGACACTTAGCACTACTGGATTAGCTTGGGCGGTTCTTCGCCGGTACGGGAATATCAACCCGTTGTCCATCGACTACGCCTGTCGGCCTCGCCTTAGGTCCCGACTTACCCAGGGAAGATTAGCTTGACCCTGGAACCCTTGGTCTTTCGGAGGACGTGTTTCTCACACGTCATTCGCTACTCATGCCTGCATTCTCACTCGTGTAGCCTCCACGGCTGGTTCACACCGCCGCTTCGCTGGCCACACGACGCTCTCCTACCCATCAACACGGCTGGACCACGAAGGCCTACCAATAATGTCAATGCCACAACTTCGGTGGCGTGCTTGAGCCCCGTTACATTGTCGGCGCGGAATCACTTGACCAGTGAGCTATTACGCACTCTTTCAAGGGTGGCTGCTTCTAAGCCAACCTCCTGGTTGTCAAGGCAACTCCACATCCTTTCCCACTTAGCACGCGCTTTGGGACCTTAGTTGGTGGTCTGGGTTGTTTCCCTCTCGACTATGAAGCTTATCCCCCACAGTCTCACTGCTGCGCTCTCACTTACCGGCATTCGGAGTTTGGCTGACGTCAGTAACCTTGTAGGGCCCATCGGCCATCCAGTAGCTCTACCTCCGGTAAGAAACACGCAACGCTGCACCTAAATGCATTTCGGAGAGAACCAGCTATCACGAAGTTTGATTGGCCTTTCACCCCTATCCACAGCTCATCCCCTCAGTTTTCAACCTAAGTGGGTTCGGTCCTCCACGACGTCTTACCGTCGCTTCAACCTGGCCATGGATAGATCACTTCGCTTCGGGTCTAGGACATGCGACTGAATCGCCCTATTCAGACTCGCTTTCGCTACGGCTACCCCTCACGGGTTAACCTCGCCACATATCGCTAACTCGCAGGCTCATTCTTCAAAAGGCACGCTGTCACCCCTACTAAGGAGGCTCCAACGGTTTGTAAGCAAACGGTTTCAGGTACTATTTCACTCCCCTCCCGGGGTACTTTTCACCTTTCCCTCACGGTACTTGTCCGCTATCGGTCATCTGGGAGTATTTAGGCTTATCAGGTGGTCCTGACAGATTCACACGGGATTTCACGGGCCCCGTGCTACTTGGGATACTCTTCGCGTCAAGAGAAGCATTTCGACTACGGGGTTGGCACCCTCTATGACCGGCCTTTCAAGACCGTTCGTCTATACTTTCTTGTAACGCCGCCACCTCGGCAGAGATGACTGAAAAGTCCCACAACCCCCAACGTGCAACACCTGCCGGCTATCACACACGCTAGGTTTAGCCTGATCCGGTTTCGCTCGCCACTACTAACGGAATCGCGGTTGCTTTCTCTTCCTGTGGGTACTGAGATGTTTCACTTCCCCACGTTCCCTCTACCCGCCCTATATATTCAGGCGGGAGTCACTAGGTCGGCACGCCGCCCAGCGGGGTTTCCCCATTCGGACACCCTCGGATCAAAACTTGCTTATCAGTTCCCCGAGGCTTATCGCAGATTGCTACGTCCTTCTTCGGCTCCAGATGCCAAGGCATCCACCGTTTGCTCTTAAAGACTTGATATTTCACATGAGTTTGAATCAGAATCGACTCCAGACTCGAAAGCCTGGAATGAAATTGACTAATGATCTTTAAGATCATCTTGTGCAACCGACAAAAGCCGGCTGCAAGATGCTCGCGTCCACTGTGTAGTTCTCAAAGTACGGGCGGTACCCCCATCCACAACCCCCAAAAGGGAAACAGAAAGAGGCCCAGAGGTACAGACCAGATCCCAAAGGATCCGCATCCGGTCCCTCAGGACCCAACAGCGTGCAGACACCCACCCCATCACCCAGAACTTTCCCACCGCAAGCGGCGTACTCATTCCAAGATCAGATCCTGATGCCATGTCAAATGTTCCACCCATGAGCTCCCAGCGAAGAACAGACGCCTTCGAACTGGGTTCTGGACTCCGAAGAGTCAGATGCTCCTTAGAAAGGAGGTGATCCAGCCGCACCTTCCGGTACGGCTACCTTGTTACGACTTAGTCCTAATTACCGATCCCACCTTCGACGGCTCCCTCCACAAGGGTTAGGCCACCGGCTTCAGGTGTTACCGACTTTCATGACTTGACGGGCGGTGTGTACAAGACCCGGGAACGTATTCACCGCAGCGTTGCTGATCTGCGATTACTAGCGACTCCGACTTCATGAGGTCGAGTTGCAGACCTCAATCCGAACTGGGACCGGCTTTTTGGGATTCGCTCCACCTCGCGGTATTGCAGCCCTTTGTACCGGCCATTGTAGCATGCGTGAAGCCCAAGACATAAGGGGCATGATGATTTGACGTCATCCCCACCTTCCTCCGAGTTGACCCCGGCAGTATCCCATGAGTTCCCACCATTACGTGCTGGCAACATAGAACGAGGGTTGCGCTCGTTGCGGGACTTAACCCAACATCTCACGACACGAGCTGACGACAACCATGCACCACCTGTTTACGAGTGTCCAAAGAGTTGACCATTTCTGGCCCGTTCTCGTATATGTCAAGCCTTGGTAAGGTTCTTCGCGTTGCATCGAATTAATCCGCATGCTCCGCCGCTTGTGCGGGTCCCCGTCAATTCCTTTGAGTTTTAGCCTTGCGGCCGTACTCCCCAGGCGGGGAACTTAATGCGTTAGCTGCGTCACGGAATCCGTGGAATGGACCCCACAACTAGTTCCCAACGTTTACGGGGTGGACTACCAGGGTATCTAAGCCTGTTTGCTCCCCACCCTTTCGCTCCTCAGCGTCAGTTACGGCCCAGAGATCTGCCTTCGCCATCGGTGTTCCTCCTGATATCTGCGCATTCCACCGCTACACCAGGAATTCCAATCTCCCCTACCGCACTCTAGTCTGCCCGTACCCACTGCAGGCCGGAGGTTGAGCCTCCGGATTTCACAGCAGACGCGACAAACCGCCTACGAGCTCTTTACGCCCAATAATTCCGGATAACGCTTGCACCCTACGTATTACCGCGGCTGCTGGCACGTAGTTAGCCGGTGCTTTTTCTGCAGGTACCGTCACTTTCGCTTCTTCCCTGCTAAAAGAGGTTTACAACCCGAAGGCCGTCGTCCCTCACGCGGCGTTGCTGCATCAGGCTTGCGCCCATTGTGCAATATTCCCCACTGCTGCCTCCCGTAGGAGTCTGGGCCGTGTCTCAGTCCCAGTGTGGCCGGTCACCCTCTCAGGCCGGCTACCCGTCGACGCCTTGGTGAGCCATTACCTCACCAACAAGCTGATAGGCCGCGAGCCCATCCCCAACCGAAATTCTTTCCAGATACAGACCATGCGGTCGCATCACATATCCAGTATTAGACGCCGTTTCCAGCGCTTATCCCAGAGTCAGGGGTAGGTTGCTCACGTGTTACTCACCCGTTCGCCACTGATCCCACAGAGCAAGCTCCGTGTTCACCGTTCGACTTGCATGTGTTAAGCACGCCGCCAGCGTTCATCCTGAGCCAGGATCAAACTCTCCGTAAAAAAGAAATGCATACCCCACCGGGAAAACGGTGACGCAGCGAGTTTGATGCTGACCAAAGAGACAAATTCATTGCTGACTTTATCCATTGCCAACCCCCCAGAAGAGGATTGGTCTTTGATCCAAAGGAATTCTCACCTAGCCGAAGCTAGACGAGGATAATTTGGCATTTGACAAGTGCACGCTGTTGAGTTCTCAAGGATCGGATGCTCCCACGACCCAGCCATCACGACCAGGCCCGAAGGGCAACTTCTCTATCTTACCCACCTCGACCCGCTTGTCAAATCGGCGTGTCGTGCGAATCTCAGATCCGCGACACCACTGAAGACAGCAACAGAAGAGGTGGAATCCCAACCCTAGACGCAAACGTCCGAACTCTCAAATGAGAGAAGATTGGGAGTGGTTCTCCGCTTGAGGGGGG
>NZ_JBFBMU010000008.1:0-12577 GCF_040687205.1 Microbacterium sp. NPDC076768 | reverse complement strand
GCTAGCTATAGCCCAGTGTCATTCCACGGTCATTACCACGTCGAGACTCGCGACATTGTCGCCAGTAATCTCTTCAGTGGACTCGGCGTGCGCGTCGGGTCACTAGCGTGGCACCCCAACTTCAGCACGATCCTCCAGGCATACTGGCCGAGCTATCGAAACCATGTCTTTACTTCCTTGGCGAAATTGGTTTCCCGAACGCGCCAGCAGCCAGTCGTCGTCTGGGCCGCGGCAACACATGCCATCCGAGTCACGCGATCTGGACGTAAGCGGCCCCCGATGGTTATGCGAGCCAGCACTGACCTGCTGTTGGCCCCCGATCGCGAGCGCCAAGATCAGAACCCGCGAGCGCCTCCACGACTCACCGCGTCCAAGCCCAACCGAGACCCCAGCCGTCACGTATTCTCCCAGTTACCATCGATGGAGAGGGCAGCGGCATGCGCACACAGCGTCTCACCATCTTCCTGCTGCGCGATATCGACCAAGTCGACGACGCCATCGCCGACGATGTCTCTGCCGGCCTCGAAATCAACGAACTCACCAAGTCCTCCGGTCTAACCGGGCGGTTCTACTCAAAGAAGAACGTCGCGAGCACCCCGAGCTGGGCGAAGTACGTTAAGTCAGCCGTCGAAGGCGGAATTCACGGCGTGCAGTCCGCGTCAGCATCTGGACTGCTCGTGCTAGCGGTAGACGACCTCACCTTTGCCCTGACGTTTGGATACGGACGGAGCTTCCTCGATCAGGCGAAGATCGAGCGTCGCTTCGGCCTCAAAGTCGCTCTAAACCTGATCGACGAGAAGCAGATCCGTAGCCTCGACACCAAGGTGTTCGATGAAATGGTGGTGTCGAGGAACACCCAAACCAGTCGCACGGCCGAACTCCCTGCCTTTGGCGTTGACATCCTGCGTGACATTGTCCGAGCCGTCACAGGGATTGCGCCGGAGTCCACCGGATACAAGGGGGTGAGTGGTGCCGACGCCCTCGTTCTTGGTGTGAAAGCTCCTGTGACAGATCTCCCGAGCCTCCTACGTGATCTCTATGGCCACTACACCGCCACAAAATATCAAGCTGCGTTCGGATGGGTGGATCACCTTGCGGAGGTGAAAGACCCTGCACTCGCAAACCGACTGGACACGCAGCTCATCGAGCAGTTGCGAGCTGCCGACACCAGTTCAACTCATATGGCGATGCCGGAAAACCTCGATTGGGAGGACATCGAGTACTTCTCGATCGTCCCGACGCGTCGGCAGACACAGTTCGTGGAGTTGGATCTCGACGCTTACCTCAACCACCCAACCACGAGATCAGGTGAACTCACAGTTGACCAACTCAAGCGACGCAAGGTCGCTGTGAAGTTCATTAGCAGTGCTGACGCAGTTGACCGCTGGAGTGTCTACCAATGCGTGGTGACGGAGCAAAGGCTAGACGGAAACCTCTACGCCCTGGTCGAAGGACGATGGTTCGAGATCGCAAATTCCCTCGTCACCCAAGTCGATACCGCCGTCTCCGCAATTCCGCACATGACCGTCACCCTGCCCGCAGGCTACCCAGGTGAGTCCGAGGGCGACTATAACGCGAGGGCGGCAGCTGGCTCGAGCGACCTCGCGCTTCTCGACAAGCAGCTGGTCGCCCCCAACGGTGCCAAGACCCGGCTCGAGTTCTGCGATCTGATCGCCACCGACGGCTCCTTAATTCACGTCAAACGCAAGTCCCGCTCATCCACATTGAGCCACCTCTTTGCACAGGGTCACGTCTCAGCCGAAGCAATGGTGGACGGCCTGCTCCGCGATCAAGTGCGCACCGCCATCACAAAAGCTGCAGGCTTTGAAGATGCCAGCCCCTGGCTGGAGTTCGTGCCACCAAGCGGAACCGCGCCCGCCCGCGACACGGTGACAGTCACATACGCGGTGATAGCGAACTCTAAAGCAAAAGGAACCGAGTGGCTCCCTTTCTTTAGCCGCCTCACACTGATGCAGACAGTACGTGACCTTAACCGACTCGGGTTCACGAAGATAGCGCTCGCCCGCATACCAGTTGAGGATGCAGCTGTAACCGCCTGACCACGTCACATCAGGTAGAGATGGGGTTGGCATCAACAGCGACGGACAGAGTCTAGGTAACGAGCCCGCATGATGAGGTGACGATCCGGCGCCGCTTCTCCCGACCTGAGAATGTGGGACGTGATCCGTCGGTCTGTGCTCTGCACGCCACCTCTGGGAAGTCCAGCAACACACCGGTCGTCACCGACCACATGAGCTTCCTCTAGGGCCCGTCAGCCTTACCTTCGATGGTCCGCGACAAGTCGCGAAGCCACGCGGCCGATTCCAAAGATCACTAGTGACTAAGCGACCGAGGTTTGGAGTTGCCTTCCGAAAAGCTACGCCCCGAAGTGCGCTAATTCAACAGGTCGACACCCTCTCGTGCTGAAATTGGATCTGCCGCGCGCGGTAGTGACATCTGAGCTGGCTTGCCCCGGTGGGCAGCTGGCCCAACAAAGGCAAGAACAACGGCGAGCCACAGGCCCGCCCGGACGTGAGGCGCATCGGCAGTTCCCACCGCCGTAGATCTCTCAGATTGAAGCGCCCTGGCTATCCATCTGGGGACAGTGTGAATGACGCGAACGCTCGCGTGAAGCGCGCAACGGTCGGCAACCCACGCTGCAGTGCCACCGAGGTGGGCCTGGAAGATGCTCAGCACCGATCGCGCCAGCCGACCTCGAATCCAACATCCTTCTGCGGACACACTCCCGTTGTGCAGCCGACGCTGCTGCCCGATCCGGGTGCACGCCCCGCGGCGGCCACCATCGGCGTCACGCGACTCGATCACGAGCCGGACAGCTCGCTCCTTCAACTCCGTCGGATACTTCTTCAGTGCTGGCATTGCTCCTCATCCTTTCGGGACGATCGGAGTCTCCATCAAACCAGGGGCGGAACAACCTATCGTCCCTATCCGAGTGGATTGAATACCGCGGGCGGGTAGACCCGGATCTTATGGCGAGCTGTTGTCTTTGACGGGGTCATACCCATGGTCGATCGCATATGCCGCAAGCAAGTCGGACATCGTAGGAGTGGTGCGTGGGAACCAACCCTTGAGGACCCCGGCGAACTCCTCCAGCGCACCGGTCAGTAGGTGTGCAGCGATGCGCATGTCAGACTGACGTGACTCATTCCCCAATTCGGCGAGGGCTACGGCATAGGGCAGCATTGCCGCCAGCGACGAGTTGGGGTCGGTGTCTCGAAAATAGTAGGTTTCGGAGTATTCACTGAGGTCGATCCTGGCCTGGATGATGGCGGTCGCCAGCCGCTCCAGGGTGACTGGCAGAAGGACGGACTCAGCGTCCTTGTTCGCCGAGAGAACCTCCGCGCGACGCATGGTTAAGATCCGTATCGCCAGTACTCTGCGCCTGGCCAACGCCGGGTAGATTTGCAGCACCCAGGACACCGCCACGGTCAGGAGCCCAAATCCAAATAGGGCCTCAAGGGGGACGGCGACGCGCAACCATCCCGGGGCCGGGACGACGTCCCCGAAACCGAGTGTCGAAATCGTGACCATCGAGATGTACAGTGCGTCAAGGGGAGCGTTCGCGCTGTCCGTGGCCGCACCGGGACTATAGATGAATCCTTCGGCACCGAGGGTAGGTAGAGCAGCGCCCAACCGACGACCGCGAGCGTTCCCCCTGCGACAATGACGGTCAACATCCCCAAGGGTCCGCTGAGCTGTCCCAGCCGTCCGCGCCCCCGGCGGTACTGTGACATCCGCCAGATTGCCCCTAGCACAAGTCGACTGAGGCGGCCCTGCCCCTCCGGTTGTCCCAAAGTGTGAAACATGTCGCGGAGTACTAGGAAAACGACCACTGCTCCCGCCGTGCGCACCAACCATTCCATTCGTCCTCCGATAATGCAGCTCTCACCGGTCTGCGCTTCGCTACGGCATGAACCGCCGGAACCCTGGCGATTCCTTCGACTACAGCCTAGGCTCGGGTATAGCCGAACTATCGTCGCCGATCTGGAAGTGAGATGCGTAGCATGTCGCCCTACATCAGCGTTTTCATTGTGATCGGCCTCGGTCTGGCCGCGGTGGGATTGCTGTACGTGGTGGGTCGGTTCGTGGCGGTTTCCCGGGATGTAGTGGAGGTCCTCCCGTTCCAGTCCGGCTGGGAACCACGCGAACACGCACTGTCCCGCTACCACACACGCTGGTACCCGATTGCACTGGTGTTCCTCGCCTTTGATGTCGAGATGCTATTCATGTATCCTTGGGCGGTTATCGTCGCCGACCGCGGTGCCGAAGCCATCATCGAGATGTTCGTGTTTCTCGCGCTGCTGGTCGCGGGCGTTGTCTGGGCGTGGCGTGAAGGGGCCTTCCGATGGGTCTGACCCGGTGGGTAGCCAATGCCGCGGTGAAGCGCGTTCACGTCATGATCGTTGAGGCCTCAGGCTCGGGTCTTTTGCGGATGCGGGTTGAGGCTGCGATCACGGCTCGCGGCTGGGCACTGGCGTGTGCACCCGCAGACACTGACGCTGTGCTGGTCTGCGGACGACCCGAGGCGGCTCTGGGTAAGCTGATCGATTCGGTGTGGCGGCAGGTTCCCACACCCCGCGCGCAAGCAATCGTGACCAATGCTGCAGACCTGTCGTCGACGCTGGATGCCGTTGTTGAGGACCTCCGCGATACCGCAACCCAGCGCATGCGGGCTCGAAATGAGCAGGAGAGCAAGCCCCCCGTCGCCGAGATGTCAATGGGCCAGTCCGGACACGACATGGACATGCCCCACGACATGGACCACTCCGGACGCGAAATGGATCACTCCGGGCACGACATGGACCACTCGGGTCACGGAATGGATACGTCCCCCGACATGGACCACTCGGGTCACGGAATGGATATGTCCGGCCCCGGCGGCATTCCGCTTGCCGAAGGATCTGATGACCGTGATGGGTTGGAGATGGATGCCACCCACCTCACCCTGGGTCCGATTCTGTCGGATTGGCCCGCGGCGCTCGTTGTGCACTGCACGTTGCATGGTGATCTGGTCACCGATGCGGAGATCGAGTGGTTAGAGGCTGACGACATGCCCACGGGATCTGTTCGGGAGGATGCCGCCCGCTTGTGCGATGCAGCATCGCGAGTTCTGGCCGTGGTCGGCTGGGATCCGATGGCCGCGCGGGCGCGGCGTGTCCGCAACGACCTCATTGGTGATGTACCGCTCGAGAAAGTCCGACCCCGATTGGCCCGTCTTACCCGCCGCGCAGAGCGGTCACGGACGCTGGCGTGGAGCGCGAAGGGTATTGCGGCGGACGAATCCATCGATCCGCGTGGCGTGCTCGTCGGCTGGCTGCGCACCTGCTCCGCGTTGCTTGACCCTGAAGCGGCTTCCCCAACCGGCCGGGCGCTCGGGTCCGCCGCGGACAGTGCGACAAGTGAGGTGATCCGCAGCGCGGTCGTCGGGCACGAACTCTCGGCCGTCCGCCTGATCGTGGCATCCCTCGGGCTGGAACATGCGATTTCACGGGAGCGGGTGCCGCGTGGGTGAGGTGGCGACGGTCTTTCTCGCCGTGTTGCTGGTGGGCGGCGGTCTCGTCGTGGTCGCCTGGGCGGCGGCGGCCGCGAACGCGATGCTTGATGCTCGATCTGTCGGCTCACCGGTCGCAACCGCAGCCGCCGCACCCCTTCGGGAGGTGAGCCGCCTGCTCCGCCAGCAACGCCGCACTCTTGCGGGGGCAGATTCGTTGTTGTGGCGTATCGCCGGCGCGGGCCTGGTCATCGCGGCCATGCTGAAGATGCTGGTGATCCCTTTCGGGTCCTTCGTCCTGGCCGACCTGCCCGTGGGTCTGGTGTGGTTCAATGCCGTCGACGTGTTGTTGTGGGCGCTGTGGTGGTTGCTCGGGTGGGGAGCCAACAGTTCCTGGTCGCTGGTGGGCGGATACCGTTTCCTTGCACTTGCCCTCTCGTACGAGCTTCCGCTGATGTTCGCGCTGACCGCGCCGGCCGTCGCGGCGGGGAGTCTTCGCATGCTCGATGTGCAGGACGCGCAGGGCAACCTGTGGTTTGTCGTCTGGATGCCGGTGGCATTCCTGATTTTCGTTGCATCTGTGGTGGCGTTTTCGTCGTGGGGTCCTTTCCATACCGCGATGAGCGGCGATATCGCCTCTGGCGTGATTGCCGAGCTGAGCGGGGTCGACCGGCTGCTCGTTCTCGTGGGCCGGTACGCCGTCCTCGTCGCGGGTGCCGCGTTCGCGGTGCCGCTGTTCCTCGGTGGTGGAAGCGGTCCGTGGCTGCCACCGTCGATGTGGGTGCTCATCAAGACGCTGGTCGTGCTGGCGGGGATGTTGACGGTGCGACGACTTTTCCCGATGATTCGACCTGACCGTCTCGCGGGGCTCGCGTGGGTCATCATTTTGCCGTTGACGATCGTTCAGGTCGCCGTCGCCGCCGTGATCGTGGGCGTCAACGGGGGTGCACTGTGATCGCGGCTGTGCTGTTCTGGTTGTTCGCTGTGGTTGCTGTCGCGAGCGGCATCGCCGTCTTCGTGGTCAACTCGATGGCGCGGGCTACCTACGCCCTTGCGGTGTCGTTCGTGTGTGTCGGCGCGATCCTCGTTGTCCTGAACTTGGACTACATCGGGGTGATCACCATCTTGATGATGTTGATGGAGATGGCGATCATGGCCGTTTTCATGGTCATGTTCATGGGGATGAACCCGGCGTTGATGCCGATGGATATGACCCACAGCAAACGCCGTTCGATGATCATCGCGGCGGTCGTGTTCGTGCTGCTGGCGGTGGCAGCGTTTGTCATCCCTTGGCCCGCACGTGCCGGTGAACCTGCCGCGGACCTCGTCAGGTCACTGGGTGATGCGATCATGGGCTCGAAAATGCTGGTGATGCTCGTCATCAGCCCCGTTCTGTTCGCGACGATTGTCGCGGCACTGGTGCTGGCCAATCCGCACGGCCGTTCCGACCCAGCTGGTGAGGATCGTGACGACCAAGAGGGCGGCGACACGGCGATGCCGCCTGACTCGTCGATGGCGGGGGGGCACCACAAATGACCCTCTCGCTCGTGCTCGTCGTCGCGGCGGCACTTTTTGCCGTCGGGCTGTATGGCGCCCTCTCGCAGCAGGTTGTCGTCATGGTGATGATGGGCATCGAACTGATGATCAACGGTGTACTCCTCGCGGCAGGTGCGCTGTGGTGGTTCCTCGCACCCACGCCCGACGGCCAGACCCTGATGATCGTTATCCTCGCGGCGATGACGGTGGAGATGGCGATGGGATTCGCGGCGGCCACGATCGTGCACCGCTCCCGAGGGTCCGACATGATCGATTCGGCAACGGACCTGAACGGATGAGTCTCCTGCTGATCACCCTGATCGCGTTGCCGGCGGTTGCCGGCACCGCCCTCCTCCTCGGCGGGCGCCGCTTCGACAGAGTCGCTCCGGTCACATCGATAGCGGTCGCCACGGTGACCCTGGGGGCCGCGATCGCTGCGGCCCTTACCCGGCCGCGGTGGGAGGCGGCCTTTATCGGGCCGGGCGGTGCAACCCTGGTCGTCGATGGGCTTTCCGCCGTCCTCCTGCCGATGATCACCGCCGTCGCGCTTCTCGTCTTGGTCTTCGCTGTTGCTGAGCGGACACAGCCCGAGGCCCGTTTCCATGGTCTGATGTTGGTGTTCATCGCTGCCGTGCTCATCACCGTGACATCGACATCGCTGGTGTCGTTGCTGGCCGCGTGGGAGATCATGGGCGCCACCTCGTACGCGCTCATCGGCTTCCACTGGCAGAACGCCCGCACCGTTCCCGCGGGTTTCGTCGCATTCACTGTGACGCGGACGGCCGACCTCGGCCTGTATTTGGCTGCGGGTGTGGCCATCGTCGCGGGCGTGGGCTGGCAACTCGACGATCTGAGTAGCGCATCGGCGCCCTGGCTGTCGATCATCGCGGCGGGAGTCCTGATCGCCGGCCTGGGAAAGGCCGCGCAACTCCCCTTCAGCTTCTGGTTGTCCCACGCCATGGAAGGGCCCAGCCCCGTGAGCGCCTTGCTGCACTCCGCCGCGATGGTTGCCATGGGCGGATATCTGCTGCTTCGACTGAGTCCACTCTTGCTCGCGTCCGGCTGGGCGGGATGGGCGGCCGCATGGATCGGTGCGGCCACGACCATCGTTTTGGGTGTGATCGCCATCGGCCAGTCCGACCTCAAACAGCTCCTCGCCGCATCCACCGCCGCGCAACTGGGATTTGTGACCCTCGCCGCCGGCATCGGGGCGACAGCGGGGGGAACTGCGCAGCTGATCGCACACGCGGCCACCAAAGCGCTGCTGTTCCTCATCGCGGGCGCGTGGCTGGCAGCAACGGGCACCAAACAGTTGCACGGGTTGCGTGGCGTCGGCCGGCGGTGGCCTCTCGTCGGAGTGACGTTCCTGATCGGAGCACTCTCGCTCGCCGGCATCCCACCGCTCTCGCTCTGGCTCACCAAAGATGCTGTTCTCGCGGCCGCTCTCGAAGCGAGCCCCACTCTGTACGCGGCTGGCCTGGTGGGGGCGGTACTGGCGGCGGCGTATTCGGCGAAAATCATCGGAGTGGCGTGGGCGGCCCCTGCGCAGGACGCGGCGCGTGAGGCGGAGTGGGATGCCGAGCAGCAGGGCACGCGGCACATTCCTGCCGGCGCGAACGGCCCGCTCGTTGTCCTGGCAGTCGGGGCGGCTGTTCTGGGAATCCTCGCTGCTCCCGGTGTGGATGCTCCGTTCCGCGAAACCATCGGCGCAGCAGGGCAGCCTCAGAGCAGCATCGCCGAGCTGGCGGCATCAGCGATCCTTGCCCTCATCGTCGTTCTTGTCGTGCTGCGGTATCGGCTTCCGCCGGTTCCTGGGGCAGCGACGTGGTTCGGTCTGGAGCGCGCCGCCATCACCATCGTCGGCCGCCCACTGGAGGTCTTCGCCGCCGCTCTGGCTCGTTTCGATGTCCGCCTCGACGCGGCGATCGATGCCGCGCCGCGTGCCCTCGATCGCGCGGGTGTGGCCACGCGGTCCCTCGACGGCGAGGTCGACGGTGCGGTGGGTCGCGTCGTGACGTTCACCCGCGCGGCGGGAAGGCTTGCCCAACGTTCCCAATCTGGTCGTATCGCCGACTACTACGCCGCTGGCGCCGTCATCACCGTCGCCCTCGTCGTGCTCTTGATTGTTGTGAGGTAGCCCCGTGCTCAGCATTGTCATCTTCTTGCCGGTCGCGGCCGGCATCCTCCTCGCGGTGTTCAAAAAGATCACGCCGGCCGCAGCACGCTGGGTGTGGCTGACCACGACCCTCGTCGATCTGGCCCTGATCGCCGGCATCACGGTGGCCGGGCAAACGAGCGGCGATGGCCTCGTCGCGGAGGAGCAGATGGCATGGATGCCGGGTATCGGCACGAGCTATCACATCGGCGTCGACGGATTCTCACTCCCGCTACTGCTGTTGACCGGGGTGGTTTTCGTCGCGAGCGCCGCGTGGTCCCTCCGGACTGAGGATCGACCGCGCGCGCAGGCGGCGCTGTTTTTGTTCCTGCAGACCACGTGCCTCGGGCTCTTCGCCGCCCAAGACCTCATCTTGTTCTTCCTTTGGTTCGATCTGTCGATCGTGGGGATGTACTTCGTGATCGCCGGATGGGGTCACGGCAACGCCCGCCGATCCGCACTGAAGTTCTTCCTGTACACGTTCCTGGGATCGCTGGCCTTGCTGCTGGGATTCATCGGGCTCTACCTGAACTCCTCCCCGCACACGTTCGACATGATCGAGCTGTCTCAGGCGGGAGCTTTCACGGGCAACGCGGTGACCGGTGGCCTCATTCTCACCGCGATCGTGGTCGGCTTGGCGATCAAAACCCCGACGTTCCCGTTCCACTCCTGGCTACCCCCTGCCCACACCGATGCCCCGAGCATCGGGTCCGTCGTGCTCGCCGCTGTGATGTTGAAGATGGGCACGTACGGTTTCGTGCGGATCGCGATGCCGATGCTTCCGGATGCCTGGAGGGCCGGCGCGTGGGTGATCGTCGCGGTGGGAATCGTGTCGGTGCTCTACGGCGCGCTCGTCGCTCTGGCGCAGACGGACGTGAAACGGATGATCGCGTTCACCTCGATCAACCACATGGGCTACGTGATCCTCGCCGTCGGTGCGGCCGGTATCGTGTCCCAGGACAGCGAACAGGCCCAGCACCTTGCGATCACCGGTGCCGTGATCCAGATGGTGTCGCACGGTCTGATCACCGGCGCACTGTTTCTGCTCGCGGGAGTGTTCTGGGATCGCACCGGCAGCTACGATCTCCGCCGCTACGGGGGACTCGCCTCGCCCGCCCCGCGGTTCGCGGGCTTCTTCGCCATCGCCGCGTTCGCCTCCCTCGGCCTTCCCGGCTTCAGCGGATTCATCGCAGAGTTCCAGATCTTCACGGGCAGCATCGGCACCACGCTGTGGGCAGCACTGGCACTACCGGGCATTCTGATCGTGGCCGTGCTGTTTTTGCGCGCCTTCCAACGAGTCTTCACCGGCCCCACCACCGGCCTATCGCCCGGATTCGATGACCTCCGGTCCCGTGAGATCGTCCCACTCGTTGTGCTTCTGGGGTTGTCCGTGATCATCGGCATCTTCCCCGGCCCACTGATCGAACTCATCGCCCCCGCGGCCGACCAGTTGATCAGCGTGCTCGGCCGGTGACCTCGATGTCTATGAGCTATTCCGCGCTGATCCCCGAAGCGGTGCTCCTCGCCGCCGCGGTGATCGCGTTGCTCGGCGGCAGCTTCCTGCCACGCCGAGGCCAGGTCATCATCCGTTGGTTCACCCTCGGGGCGCTCATCGTCAGTGCGGGCATCGCCGCGGGAGCTGCCGGTCAGACGGGCGGTGCGATCTTCGATGGGACCTACGCCATCGACACCCCGACGACGCTCGTGCGCGTGCTCGCTCCCCTGTGCACGGTGGCCGTGGTCCTGATCGGACGGCGCGACTTCCGTGGCTCCTCGAGGGAAAGCGAAACGTACACGCTTCTCCTCCTGGCCACCCTCGGCACCGTCGTGATGGGCGGAGCGACAGACCTGCTTGTGCTTATTGCGGCGTTCCTTCTCACGAGCATCCCGCTGTACGCGCTCATCGGGATCAGACGTACTGCCCACGCCGCCGAAGCGACTCTGAAGACGTATCTGATGGGGGCACTGTTCGGTGTCCTTCTGCTCGCGGGAGTGGCACTTTTGACCAGCCTCGCAGGCACGAGTAGCTACGCGACCATGAACGCCGGCCTCGCGGGAGCCCCGACCGCTGCGGTCGTCTTAGGTGTCGTTGCGACCATCATCGGACTCCTCTTCAAGGCAGGAGGGGTGCCGGGGCATTTCTGGGTGCCCGACGCCTCCGAAGCCGCAGGCACGGCTGTCGGCGCGTTCTTAACAACAGTCCCCAAAATCGGCGCCCTCGTTGCCATCGCCCGTCTGGTGACCGTGCTGCCGTCGAGCATCGACGTTCCCCTCCTCATCGGAGTGCTCGCGGCACTGAGCATGACCGTGGGAAATCTTGCCGCGCTGGCACAGCGCAACGTGCGCCGCCTGATGGGCTGGTCCACCGTGAGTCAGGTCGGATATCTGCTCATGCCGATCGCGGTCATCGGCGCCGCCCCCACTGCTCCTGCGAGTCTGCTCGCATACCTGGTGCTGTACAGCATCTCGAACCTGACAGTCTTCGCCGCCTTCACTGCGCTTCCCGGACGCGAGCATATCGACGACTTCGCCGGTGCCGCACGCCGGCATCCATGGCTGACCGCAACGCTGGCTATCGGCGCGCTCAGCCTGGTGGGAACCCCGCCCACCGCTGTCTTCTTCGGCAAACTCGCCGTGTTCACGTCGACGTGGGATGGCGGACTCGTCTGGCTCGTCGTCGTCGCAGCGATCAATACGGTGGTCAGTCTCTTCTACTACCTTCGCCTTTTCACCGGCCCCTTCCGCGCCGCGCCAGAGGGCATGTCAGGACCGGCCTTCCCGGCGGCCCCCACGAGCGTACAGGCGACCGCGCTGGTACTCGCGGCAGCCGTACTCTTGTCAGGTTTCGTCGCCGTGGCGATCGCTCCAAGCCTGATCTGACCATGCGCAGCAAGACGAGAGGGCCTGAACGTGTCGGATCTGGGGTTTACATCCACAACCTGCCGGGGATTGCGAGCATCGGTCGTGCCGTGAGGCCAGCCGCTTCAATGCTGCTAGTCGGAACTGCTAGGACTCGACTGCCGTATCAGGCATCGAGGACCACGCTGGGAGCGGTTCTGGTCCCCTTTTGGCCCCCTTATCCACAGGGAGGGCTTCGCACGGCGTTCCGTTATCCACAGCCTCACTTTGCCGAAAGCACGAGGGGGACCAGGAGGGGACCAAAAAATCCGGCTTCCGGAAACAACAAATTCCTGATAAAACTTCCTTCTAATCAGGGATTTTCTGTCGGGCTGACAGGATTTGAACCTGCGATCCCTTGACCCCCAGGCGTCCCAACCTCTCGATCTAACGACAGTCCCGCGTAGTTCTGCGGCTCAGGTCATGCAGAGCACGTCACGAGATGCACGGTTTCCATGCGGGTGACGTCCCGCTGT
>NZ_JBFBMU010000007.1:0-13889 GCF_040687205.1 Microbacterium sp. NPDC076768 | reverse complement strand
ACTCGTCCGTGTAGTTCTTCCTAGCCATCCCTTGGATTCTCGCTTCCCCAGCATCGTGCTGGAATCAGCGTGTCCAAGATCAGGGGTCAAGCGCCTTCGGTCTTCTCGAATGGATCCCGCGTGATTTCGCACATGGCCGCCATCATCTGAGCGCCGCCATCATCTGAGCAAGGCCGGCGACAGGTGGTTCATGACATCGATTGATATAGTGTCCGACATCATGATACGGACGTTGCAGTCTCGACGAGACGCCCACCTGGGTGAGCAACGGTTGGTCGTCAGAATCATTGTCGCGTTGGGGTTGGCGCTCACCCTTATGGCAGGCATCTGGTCAACGACCCACGCGGAAGCCGACCTCCCGAGCTTCGGGTCCGTGACGAGTATCGAGACCGGCGCCGAGACCGTCGCGTCTGTTGCGAATGTCGGAACGGCTGAGCCGGCGGCAACGAGCGACAGCGGTATACGAGGTGCGGTGACCTGCCTGATCGGCGTGCTCTGCACATTCCTCGTCTTCACTGTGCTGCGCTCCTTCACACTGGGCGCTCGACGGCTCTCACTTCTGACGTCGCGGCCTTTCCGCGCGCCGCTTATGGTGCAGCCGCGCGAGCCTGAATCGTCGTTCACACCCTCGCTAGTAGAGCTGTCGATCTCCCGAACCTGAAGCTCGGCCCGCTGTCTCCTGTGACGCTGCGTTCCCCCGCCGCCGACGGTGGCCAAGGACGTGCCGCGCTGCTGGTTCGGAGCGCCTTCTCTTAACGTCCGTGCGAGACGTCTCCGATCCCCGCTGGTGCTGTACGTCGCATCGATCCATTCGCGGGAAGCACCGGCCTGCCGACGCGCCATCGCTGGAGATCACGCAACGTTCCAGGCAGAACATTGCAGAGCAGAGGCAATCGAAAGACCGAATGACTAAATTTCCGCACCCTATAGCGCGGACTCAAGCACTGAGGAGACGACCTTGATCCACACATCGATCCCGAGCCCCGACATCACCGGGTTCCAGCTCGGTCCGCTCACCATCCGGTTCTACGCGCTGTTCATCATCGCCGGGATCATCATCGCAATCTGGCTCACCTCGAAACGGTTACGTCGGCGCGGAGCGAAACCCGACATCGTCATCGACGTCGCGATCTGGACAGTGCCCGTGGGGATCCTCGGCGGGCGGCTTTACCATGTCGTCACCCACCCCGGAGATTACTTCTACCCAGGGGCCGACTTGTGGCGTGTGTTCTACGTCTGGGAGGGCGGTCTCGCGATCTTCGGAGCCATCATGTTCGGCAGCGTCGGCGCTTACATCGCCTGTCGGCGAGCGGGCCTGCGGTTCCTGGCGTTCGCCGACGCGCTCGCACCGGGGCTGCTGATCGCCCAGGCGATCGGCAGACTCGGCAACTACTTCAACCAGGAACTCTTCGGAGCTCCGACGAACCTACCCTGGGGTCTTCAGATCGATCCCTCCAGCCCGGCATTCCCACCAGGTCTGCCAACAGACACGCTCTTTCACCCGTTGTTCCTGTACGAGATGCTGTGGAGCCTCGCCGGTGCAACGCTCATTCTGGCGCTCGAGCGGAAGATTTCACTGCGGTGGGGAAAAGCCCTCGGGCTATATCTCATCATCTACGGCACTGGCCGCGCCTGGTTCGAGTCGTTCCGCATCGACCCGACTGAACTCGAGTTGTGGGGACTCAAAATCAACATGCTTGCTGCCATGCTCGTCGCCCTTGGCGGGGTCGTCCTGTACCTCGTACAAGCCCGACGCCACCCGGAACGGGAGAGCTCCCCATATCTATCAGCTCATCCGCCTGCCCACCCATCCACCGCAAGGAGCGGACAATGAATCGTCACACCCCAAAGAATCCGGACCCCGCATTGAGGTACCGTCGCCGACAGCGCAACCTCCGCATCGGGCAAGCCATCATGGTGATCGGCGCGCTGGTAGTTGTCATCCACTGGCTCACTCACCTCGAAGCCTTCGGCCCCGGACAGCCGGAAGGATGGATCGACCTCGTCGCCGGATACCCGATGGGGCTGTTACTCGTCATCATCGGAGCGATCGTGTCCAGCCGAAAGCCCAAGTGATCAACGTGAACGGCACACCAGGGGCCCCACCGCCGATTCGTAAGCTTGTGGGTCTCACTGGCCGCCAGATGCCGTCGAAACAGGCCAGCACTGTAGTGCGCAAACCCGACGGTCGGGATCGTCCGCTTCTGCCGTTGTGGGCGGCGCTGTTCACGGCTGCCGTGGCGGGGGTCGTGATGGATCTTGCCTACCCCGAGGTGGGGTTCTGGCCCGCTGCGTTCGTCGCTACCGGTCTTGTGCTGGTCGCTGCGATCGGCCGCAGCGTTGCGGGATCACTCGCGATCGGTCTGGTGTTCGGTCTGGTGTTCTTTTCCCTGCTGGTGCTCTGGACATCTCGCTATCTCGGCCTGATCCCATGGTTAGCGTTGACCGCAGTGGAGGGTGCGCTGACCGCGATCGGTGTGATTCCCTTGACCCTGGCATACCGATGGCTACCTCACTTGGTTCCCGGTGTTATCGGGAGGCTGGTGTTCCTGCCGGTGCTGGTGGCGGCGCTGTGGACCGGTCGTGAGGTTGTGCTCGGTATGTGGCCATACGGTGGCCTGCCGTGGGCTCGACTGGGAATGACCCAGTCCGAGAGCCCGACTGCTGAACTATCGTCCTGGGTGGGTGTCAGTGGCCTGAGCTTCCTTATTGTGCTGAGCGTCGCCGCGACACTCGAATGGCTGCGGATGGGCGGGTGGCGCCATCCGCTCCGAATAGCGATCCCGGTCACACTAGGTGGGGTGCTGGTGCTGATGCCGGCCTTTCCCACCACCCTCGCGGGCACCATGCGGATTGGTGCGGTGCAGGGCAACGGCCCGTCCGGGTACTTCGACGAACGAGAACCGTGGGCAATCGCGCACGCGCAGGGGGATGCGACCAGGCCGCTGTATGGCGAAAACTTGGACTTGTTGGTCTGGCCCGAAGGCATGGATGCCGATCCTTTCGAAAGCAACTACCTCGCCAACTACCTGACCATGATCAGCCAGCAGGTGGGTGCTCCGCTGCTCGCCAACGCGGCCACCAGCGTTGACGAGACTCTCTACAACACCTCGTTCGTGTGGGATCCGCGCATCAGCACCATGCCTCAACGCGACCAGCTGCAAACGCACGCCAAACGGAATCCTGTGCCCTTCGGCGAGTACGTGCCAGACAGGGCGTTCTACAATGCCCTGGTCCCTGACCTGATCGGACTAATCCAGCGGGAATACGCACACGGCACCGACGTGCCCTTGGTCACCGTCAACGACGTCCCGATCGGGCTGGCGATCTGCTTCGATGTCATCTACGACGAAGTAGTCGCCGAGAGCATCAATGCTGGCGCGCAGGTGCTCGTGTTCCAGACCAACAACGCCGACTTTCGTGGCACCGACGAGAACCTGCAACAACTCGCCTTCGCGAGGATGCGCGCAATCGAGACCGGACGCAGTGTGGTGAACGTCTCCACAGTCGGAACCAGCCAGATTATCTCCCCCGATGGCACCACGTCCGCGTCGCTCCCCGCCGGCGAGTCAGGTGTGATGACTGCTGACGTGGAGCTACGCACCGGAACCACGCTAGGGACAGCAATAGGCACCATCGTTTCGTGGGTGCTGCTGTGGGGCGGACTTGGCGCGGTCGCAATCGCTGCGCTGCTGTCTCGAACGAAAACTCGGCGGTGAACGTCCAAATATCTCCTCGACCACATCAAAGCGATTCACCAATATGACCCATTCCGCTCTTCCTCTCATTCCTTGACGGGAATACCCCCTCTGGGTATACAGTCGAGCGTAACAGTACCCCACCCGGGTATTCAGGTTGAGGAAGGAATCATCATGGACACGAGCGAATATCAGGTCACCGGGATGAGCTGCGGTCACTGCGAGGTTGCCATCCGCGGGGAAGTCAGCCAGATCGCGGGCGTCACGGATATTGATGTCAGTGCCCAGAGCGGCAAGCTCGTCATCACCAGTGCGCATCCGCTGGACGACGCCACGATCCTCACCGCGGTGGACGAGGCAGGATACGAGGCGGTCCGCGTCCGATGAACGCCGCAGGCCGCCTAGGCATCTACGGTGCGGGCCTTGTGGCGGTTTTCGCCGCCGCCTTCGCCGTCAGTGGTGTCGTCGTTCCTGAGAACGCTGTCACGGCATGGGCAGGCGCCGGGTCGGTAGCGCATGCCACGGATGCAGAACAGGACGCCGAGACCTTGCCGGAAGCGAGCGTGGCTGGGTTGTCGATTGCGGCGTCGGGGTTCGTCATCGGAGCCGTCCAAGCACCCGCCGAGGTAGGCGTCGAGGGCGATCTGACCTTCGAGGTCTTGAATACCGAGGGCGAGCCAGTCACCGAGTACGAGACAGCACACGGCAAGCAACTTCACTTGATCGTCGTGCGCAGTGACGGCAGTGAGTATCGGCACGTGCACCCGGTGCTCGACACCTCGACCGGCACGTGGTCGCTGCCTTGGACGTGGGACGCTGCCGGCACGTACCGCGCGTATGCGGACTTCACCGCCGGCAACGGTACGAGCGCAACGCTTTCTCGCACCGTGAATGTGGCAGGTCTGGTGACGCCGGCACCGTCCACGGACGTCAAGGCCACCGACAGTGTCGACGGATTCGATGTGAGCATCAGCGGGAACCTCGTCGCGGGAACCGGCAGTGAGCTCACCGTCGAGGTCACCCGCGACGGTGAGCCAGTGACCGCGCTGGAACCGTATCTCGGCGCATTCGGGCACCTGGTCGCGCTGCGTGAGGGTGATCTGGCCTACCTGCATGTCCACGCGCAAGGCGAGGAGCCCGAGCCCGGGGACCAAGCTGGTCCTGCTGTGAAGTTCACAGCGGAGGCGCCTACGGCGGGACGATACCTGCTGTATCTCGACTTCCAGGTCGACGGGCAGGTGCACACCGCCGCCTTCGTCCTCGACGCGGCCAGCCCCGCCGCAGGCGCCGAGGACGAATCGGACACGAGCGACGACGAACACTCCGGTCACTGACCGCGCATCACAGCACGCCCCTTTGAGACGAACAGCAATTGAGGAGACCGTCATGACGGACACGCAGTCGGAGGCCGACGTCGCCAGCGTAGAGCTGGAGATCGGTGGCATGACGTGTGCATCGTGCGCGATGCGGATCGAGAAGAAGCTCAACAAGATCGACGGCGTCACGGCGACAGTGAATTACGCCACGGAAAAGGCCAAGGTCACCGCCCCCGCCGGTGTCGACACCGCGCTGCTCATCGCCGAGGTGGAGAAGACCGGGTACACGGCCGCCCTTCCCGCCATGGACGAACCGTCGAGCAGCGAGGACGCCGACGCGCCGGATGCGGAACTGGTGAGCCTGCGCAACCGGTTGATCACCTCGGTTGTGCTGGCGGTCCCTGTCATCGCGATGGCGATGATCCCGGCACTGCAGTTCACGTACTGGCAGTGGCTGTCGCTCGCGCTGGCGGGTCCGGTCATCGTGTGGGCGGCGTGGCCGTTCCACAAGGCGGCGTGGACGAATCTCCGCCACGGTGCGGCGACAATGGACACGCTCATCTCCATTGGCACCGCCGGCGCTCTGTTGTGGTCACTGTATGCGCTGTTCTTCGGGACAGCCGGTGCTCCGGGGATGACGCACCCGTTCGAGCTGACTGTGGCGCCCAGCGACGGCGCCGCGAATATCTACCTCGAAGTCGGTGCGGCGGTGACGATGTTCGTCCTGGCCGGACGGTACTTCGAGAAGCGTGCCAAGCGTCAAGCCGGGGCTGCAATGCGCGCCCTGCTGGAGCTGGGCGCGAAGGATGTCGCGGTGCTCCGCGGCGGCGTGGAGATGCGCATCCCGACCGCTGAACTTGCCGTGGGCGACGAGTTCGTCGTCCGCCCCGGTGAGAAGATCGCGACGGACGGAGTCATCGTTTCGGGGACGTCGGCGGTCGACGCGTCGATGCTCACCGGTGAGTCCGTGCCGGTGGAGGTCACTGAGGATGATTCGGTCACTGGGGCGACGGTGAACGCCGGCGGCCGGCTCGTGATCCGCGCGACGAGGATCGGCTCAGACACGCAGCTCGCGCAGATGGCGAAGCTCGTCGAGGATGCGCAGACTGGGAAAGCGGAAGTGCAGCGCCTCGCTGACCGGATCTCGGGGATTTTCGTCCCCATCGTCATCGCGATCGCACTGGGAACGCTCGGCGCGTGGCTTGGTGCCGGATTCCCCGCCGCTGCGGCATTCACCGCCGCGGTCGCGGTCCTGATCATCGCCTGCCCATGCGCACTCGGTCTGGCAACGCCGACCGCACTGCTGGTCGGGACCGGCCGCGGTGCCCAACTGGGCATCCTCATCAAGGGCCCAGAGGTCCTCGAGTCCACCCGCAGGGTTGACACGGTCGTTCTGGACAAGACCGGCACCGTGACCACCGGGAAGATGACTCTCACCGATGTGTACACGGCCGACGGCGTCATCCGTGATGACGTGCTGCGTCTCGCGGGAGCGCTCGAGGATGCGTCCGAGCACCCCATCGCCGAGGCGATCGCCAAAGCCGCGACCCAGAAACTCGGCACCCTTCCCACGGCCGAGGACTTCGTGAACGTCGAAGGTAAGGGCGTCCAGGGCATCGTCGACGGGCACGCTGTGCTCGTCGGTCGTGAGTCGCTGCTCGCCGACTGGTCACAGCACCTTCCTGCCGATCTCGCCACGGCCAAGGCAGGTGCAGAACTTCAGGGCAAGACCGCGATCGCAGTCGGTTGGGACGGGCACGCCCGAGGTGTGCTCGTCGTCGCCGACACCGTCAAGCCGACCAGTGCACAAGCCATCATGCAACTCAAGCGCCTCGGGTTGACGCCGGTCCTGCTCACCGGTGACAACCGCACCGTGGCCGAGCAGATCGCTGCGGAGGTCGGCATCGCCGAGGTCATCGCAGAAGTCCTCCCCAAAGACAAGGTCGACGTGATCACCCGTCTCCAGGGAGAAGGGAAGGTCGTGGCGATGGTCGGCGACGGCGTCAACGACGCCGCTGCCCTCGCCCAGGCTGACCTCGGATTGGCGATGGGCACCGGCACCGATGTGGCCATCGAAGCCAGCGATATCACCCTCGTCCGCGGTGACCTTCGTAGCGCAGCCGACGCGATCCGCTTGTCCCGCAAGACGCTCGGCACGATCAAGGGCAACCTCTTCTGGGCCTTCGCGTACAACGTCGCGGCGATCCCGCTCGCCGCACTCGGGCTACTCAACCCCATGCTCGCCGGTGCGGCGATGGCGTTCTCCAGCGTCTTCGTCGTCGGCAACAGCCTCCGCCTGCGCTCCTTCCGTAGCCAGGCGGCGGACCCCTCTCCGACAGGCGCCCGTGCACCGCGTGAAGACGCGACAGCTGCGGTTCCCGTCGGAACTCACCACTGAAATCGAAAGAGGACACACCATGTCAGACACCTCCGCCGGCTCCTGTTGCACCCACAACAACCACGCCCAGGTCGATGCCGAAGGACGCAAGGATCTCCTCGCCCCGCAGGCGGAAGACCTCGCCGAATGCCCCGTGATGACCGGAAGCACCGTGGTCAAGGCAGACGCGGAAGCCGCGGGCCTGTTCCGTGACCACGAAGGCACCCGCTACTACTTCTGCTGCGCAGCGTGCGGGCCCTTGTTCGACGCCGACCCTGCGAAATACGCGGCCGCAGCCGCCTGATCTCGCACCATCTGCGTGTGAGGCTCGCCCCCAACGCGAGCCTCACACGGTTTCACCATTCCCGAGGAGGATAGGTCCATGAGCGACTCACACAACGATGAGGTTGAACACCCTACCGCACATCACGATCACCACGCCCACGCATCCCACGGGACCCCGGCCACCGACCATGCCGGCCACGCCCCGAAATCAGAGGGTCATACAGATCACGCCGCCACTGCGACCCACAACGGGCACGAGCCCTCGATGAGCGGCCACGACGGCAGTGAACAAGCCGCACACACGCAACACGCCGGGCATATGGAAGACGGGGGCCACAGCGGTCACGGCGATCATGTGGGGCAGTTCCGCCGACTATTCTGGATCATGCTGATCCTCGCGGTGCCCACCGTGGCGCTGTCCGGAATGTTCGCGATGATCCTCGGCTACACTCTCCCGAACATCCCCGGCCTCGCCTGGATATCCCCCGTCCTGGGGACCGTGATGTATGTGTGGGGCGGCAGGCCCTTCCTCGTCGGCGCAGTCAGTGAGATCCGTACCCGCAAGCCCGGCATGATGCTCCTCATCGGCCTGGCGATCACCGTCGCGTTCTTCGCCTCCTGGGGCGCGAGCCTGGGCGTGCTGCATCACGAGCTCGACTTTTGGTGGGAGCTGGCGCTGCTGATCGTCATCATGCTCCTCGGCCACTGGATCGAGATGCGCTCCCTCGCCCAGACGACCACCGCACTGGACTCGTTGGCGGCGCTACTGCCCGACGAAGCCGAACGCGTCGAAAACGGGCAGGTCGTCACCGTTTCACCCTCCGACCTCGTCGTCGGCGACCTCATCGTCATCCGTCCCGGTGGGAGCATCCCCGCCGACGGGCGGATCGTCGACGGCAGAGCATCCATGGACGAGTCCATGGTCACCGGGGAATCGCGCACCGTCGCTCGCGCGGCCGGCGACCTGGTCACGGCCGGCACCGTCGCCACGGACTCCGGGCTCCGCGTGGAGATCACCGCGACCGGCGATGACACGACCCTTGCCGGCATCCAGCGCCTCGTCACTGAGGCGCAGAACTCATCTTCCCGCGCCCAGCGTCTCGCCGACACCGCGGCGGGATGGTTGTTCTGGTTCGCACTCGGGGCAGCGGCGATCACCGCCATCGTGTGGACCGTCCTCGGCTTCCCGGACGCTGCCGTGATCCGCACGATCACCGTTCTCGTGATCGCGTGCCCCCACGCCCTGGGGCTGGCGATCCCGCTCGTCGTGTCTATCGCCACCGAACGCGCCGCACGTGGTGGCGTGCTCGTCAAAGACCGACTCGCGCTGGAGAGCATGCGCACCGTCGACACGGTCCTGTTTGACAAGACCGGTACCCTCACCAAGGGCGAGCCAACCGTCAGCGACATATCGGTACCCGAAGGCGGCAACCCGGACCAGGTGCTTGCTCTCGCCGCAGCCGCCGAAGCGGACAGCGAACACCCGCTCGCCAAGGCCATCGTTCGTGCCGCAGCCGACAAGGACCTCACGGTTCCCGAGAGCCGCGACTTCACCTCCTCGCCCGCCGTGGGCGTCACCGCGACCGTCGACGGGACAACGGTCCGGGTCGGCGGACCACACCTACTCACCGAGGAGGACGCGAACGAGCTGCCTGTCGCGGACACCTGGCGAGAGGACGGCGCGATCATCCTGCACGTTCTGCAGGACGGCCAGGTGATCGGCGCTCTCAAGCTCGCCGATGAGGTGCGCACCGAATCCCGCGAAGCCGTCGACGCGCTCCACGCGCTCGGCGTCCAGGTGGTCATGATCACCGGAGACGCCGAAGCGGTCGCGCACACTGTCGCCCAGGACCTCGGAATCGACCGGTTCTTCGCCGGCGTCCGCCCCGAAGACAAGGCCGCCAAGGTCCAAGAACTGCAGAAGGAAGGCCGCAAAGTCGCGATGGTCGGCGACGGCGTCAACGACGCCCCCGCGCTTGCCCAAGCCGACGTGGGACTCGCGATCGGCGCCGGCACGGACGTCGCGATCGCATCCGCAGGCGTCATCCTCGCCAGCGACGACCCCCGATCCGTGCTGTCCGTCGTCGAACTCTCCCGTGCCGCGTATCAGAAGATGAAGCAGAACCTGTGGTGGGCAGCCGGCTACAACCTCATCTCCGTGCCCCTCGCCGCCGGCGTCCTCGCACCGATCGGGTTCATCCTGCCGATGTCCGTTGGCGCAATCCTCATGTCGCTGTCGACCATCGTCGTCGCACTCAACGCACAACTGCTGCGCCGGCTCGACCTGCGACCCGACACCACCACCCGCACCATTCTCGACAAACACTGACACCAGGAGCACCCATGACCGATACCGCTGAGCAGGCGACATCCTGCGAACACGCAGAACACGGCTACATCACCGACAAATCCCGCTACCTTACCCGGCTCAAGCGCATCGAAGGACAAGCACGCGGCGTACATCGCATGGTCGAGGACGAGAAGTACTGCATCGACATTCTCACCCAGATCTCCGCCCTCACCAGCGCCCTACAAAGCGTCGCTGTTGGACTCCTCGAAGACCACCTCCGCCACTGCGTCACCGACGCCGTACGAACCGACGGAGACATCGAAGGCAAGATCCGCGAAGCATCACAAGCCATCGCGCGACTCGTGCGCTGACGCCGCCCCCTCCAGCGGGCTGTTGCCCATCGCTAGGTGTACTTCCCCGTGACGTTGTGAACGCGGGCGGAGGGAACGTTGCCGCCGATGCCGGTATGGGGCCTGTGGTGATTGTAGTGATGCAGCCAGGTCTCGTAGGCGGCGGTTCGTTCGGCTTCGCTGGCGTAGGGCTTCGCGTATGCCCACTCGGCGGCGAGGGTGCGGTTGAACCGTTCGACTTTGCCGTTCGTCTGCGGCCGGTAGGGCCTGGTCCATTTGTGCTTCACGGTCTCTCCCAGGGCGTCCGCGAAGGCGTGTGATCGGTAGCACGCACCGTTATCTGTCATCACGGCGGTGACCGTCACGCCGAGTCCGGCGAAGAACGCGTTCGCGCGGGTCCAGAACCCTGCGGCGGTCTCCTTGCGTTCGTCGTCCAGGACCTCCGAGTACGCGACCCGCGAGTGGTCGTCGACGGCGTGGTGAAGATACCGGTAGCCGCGGGAGCGTGCCGCGCCAGCCCTCGCGGCCTTGTCACGGACCGCGCCCGCGGCGTGATCCTGCACTGACCCGCGACCGTGCACACGCCACCCGCCGCCATTGGGAATGCGGCCCTGTTTCTTGATGTCGACGTGCACCAGTTGGCCCGGAGCGGCGACCTCATACCGTTTCGGTTTCGGCTTGCGGACGGGCAGCCCGGTGGCCTGGTCGAGGTTCGCGAGCTTCGGCATCCGGGCGTGAGGAACGAACTGGTGACAGGTGTGGTTTAGGCCGCGAGGGTGAGCGGCTCGGCCAGCTTGGACTCGAACTCGATGGGGGTCAAGCCGCCGAGGGAGTCCTGGGCTCGTTGCCGGTGATACTTCCGCTCGATCCAGACGACGATGGCGAGCCGCAGATCCTGCCGGGTGGTCCACCGCTGCTGGTTGAGGACGTTGGTCTGCAGGAGCGACCAGAAGCTCTCCATAGCTGCGTTGTCGCCCGCGGCGCCGACTCGGCCCATCGAACCGACCATGTCGTGCCGGCGCAGTTCCCGGGCCATGGCGCGGCTTCGAAACTGGCTGCCCCCTGTCGGCATGCAAGATGCATCCGGCGACATCGCCGCGGCGGGCGACGGCGTTGCGGAGTGCGTCGACCGCGAGCTTCGAGGTCATCCGGTCGCTGATCGAGTACCCCACGATCCGGTTTGAGAAGACGTCTTTGATCGCGCAGCAGTAAAGCTTGCCTTCGGTCGTCGTGCGGTGCTCGGTGATGTCGGTGAGCCAGACCCGGTTCGGGGCATCGGCCCGGAAGACGCGTTGCACGTGGTCGTCGAACACGGGTGGGCCGGCCTTCTTGCCCTTCCCGCGCCGGCGGCGTTGCGCGGAGGAGAGGATCCCAGCCTGCGAGCACAGCTTCCACGCCGTCCGGCGACTCATCCGCCACTCTGCGCGGCGTGCTTCGTCAGCGAGGTATCGGTAACCGAACGTCGGGTCGTCCTCATGCGCGTCGTGGAGGGCGTTGATCCGATACGCGCGGAGGACGTCCGCGTCGCGGATCGGGTCATTGCGCCACCGGTAGTAGGGCTGTCTTGCGAGCTTCAGGACCCGGCACGACACCGTGACGGGGATCCCCGCCTCGGCGAGCTCGGCAACGAGCGGGTACGTCATTTTGGGGAGCCACCCAGTTTCAGGTTCGCCTGCGACAGATATGCCGCTGCCTTCCTGAGGACTTCGTTCTCCTGCTCGAGGAGACGGTTACGGCGGCGCAGCTCTCGCATCTCGGCGGCCTCGTCTGCCGTCTGACCGGGACGCTTGCCTTTCTCGACATCTGCTTGGCGGAGCCAGTTCTGCAGCGTCGCCTCGCTGACTCCGAAGTCAGTGGCGATCTGTTTGATGGTGACGCCGCTCTCACGGCGGCGGGCGACCGCGACGACGTCTTCGCGGAACTCTCTCGGATAGGGACCGGGCATGATGACATCCTTCCCGCCAGCGCCTCCCGGCACTAACGATCAGTTGTCACCGATCCGTTCCTCACGCCCAAATCCGTAATTGGATCAGTGCTCTGGGAACCGAGACAGCACGAGGCTCCGACATCGGCGAGGCCTCAGAGTTAGGACTCCCGGCTCTAATTCGTCTCCTCTTTTGCTCTCACCCGCATAACGATCACCTGGCCGACGATAACGGCTGTCGCAACCGCTGCAGTGACAATTACGGTTTGAAGATCGCTTTGCACTTTAAGAATCGTGAAGGGAATCAGAATCGAGAAGTTGAGCAATATTGTGAGAAGCGGTGCCCACGGCTTTGCCTTGATTTTTGTCCGGAGGTGCCGAATCACGCCCCATTGCACCGCGATGTCCATTGCGAGGTAGAGGAACGCTCCCATCGATGCGATCTGAGTGAGGTCCAGGAAGGCTGTGACGATAATCGCGAGCCCAGCCGTGATGATCAGCGGCTGTTGCGGGACGCGCGCAGGCAGTGACGGCGTCTGGCGCATGTCTTGGAGCATTCCGTAGAGGCGTGATACCGAATACAGACTGGCCAGCAGCCCGGACAGTGTGGCGACAACGGCGATCGCCACCGTGATTCCGATACCCCACGAGCCAAAGAGCGGTTCGGCTGCCGCAGCCAACGCATAATCACGCGCTTTTACCGCGCCTGCGGCCCCAATACTGGACTCTACCGAGACGGTGATCAGCATGTAGAGGACCGTGCAGACCGCCAGGGAAATGACGATCGAGCGCGCAATGTTCTTTTTCGCGTCCTGAATGTCGTCACCTTGGTTGGTTATGGTGGTGAACCCTTTGTAGGCGAGCACACACAGGACCGTTCCGGCGAGCAGTCCGACGATATCGGGGGCCT
Source organism: Microbacterium sp. NPDC076768 (assembly GCF_040687205.1). Lineage (NCBI taxonomy): Bacteria > Bacillati > Actinomycetota > Actinomycetes > Micrococcales > Microbacteriaceae > Microbacterium > Microbacterium sp. NPDC076768. The sequence continues at coordinate 739 of NZ_JBFBMU010000007.1, read as the reverse complement.
CGCCTGAGCTTTGGGCGAAGAGTCCGGATCCTGATGCGACAGCACCGACGAGTCCCGCTATAGCGAGCAGTGCGATGCCCACGATCTTGATGATCGCAGTCGTGGTCGCGGATCCTTCAACGAGCTTATTACCGAGCAAGTTCACGATGGCTGCTGCCACGATCGCAAGCACGCCCAGGAGGGGGACGAGAATTGCAGAGTCTTGTAGGCCAAATGGGCGCAGCAGGTAAGTTCCGAAGGTGCGAGCGAGGAGACTTTCCGCGACCACCATTGAGACGTACATGAACAGGGTAAACGATCCCGCAGCGACCCCCGGTCCGTACGCATCTTTCAGTAGCATCGCAATACCACCCGCAGAGGGGTTCACGCTTGAATATCGCGTGTATGAGTAGGCGCTGACACCGGCGACAATCGCGCCGAGCAGAAACGCGAGCGGAAACCAGTCTCCGGCGAAGCCCGCGACCTGCCCGACGAGCGCAAAGATTCCCGCCCCGATCATCACTCCGGTGCCGAGCGAAACGGACCCGACGAGTGAAATCTTGCCCTTCGTTGCGACCATGTGAACCCCTCGCTCCTTCTCGTTCAATTTCGGTTTTCACGCCATGGGGCCTTGGCCCTTGATCGTGGACACGGTGTCGGTTCGATTATGCCGCTTCCGCGAGCGTAGCGGAGCGTGCGGCTTCGTAGGCGTTCGGGCTGATGTTGCCGATCGCGGAGTGGCGCCGGCGAGTGTTGTAGC
>NZ_JBFBMU010000006.1:0-36052 GCF_040687205.1 Microbacterium sp. NPDC076768 | reverse complement strand
GGTTACATTCCGAACCCGGAAGCTAAGCCTCACAGCGCCGATGGTACTGCAGGGGGGACCCTGTGGGAGAGTAGGACACCGCCGAACTTCTTTTACACAAAATGGCCACCCAATGTTGGGTGGCCATTTTGCGTTTACACGAAGATAATAGGGAGCATCATGCCAGAAGAGGAAGAGCGCCGTCCGCGTCGCAACGACGATAGCGGATCCCGCGGAAAGCGACCTTCTGGCGGCAACCCCGAACGAGGCCGTGAAGGCAACGCTCCTCGTCGTGATGGTGGTGCCCCTCGTCGTGAAGGCGGCGGGTACAACCGTGATGGTGCTGCTCCCCGTCGCGATGGTGGCGGGTACAACCGCGAGGGCGGTGCTCCCCGTCGTGAAGGCGGCGGATATAACCGTGATGGTGCTGCTCCCCGTCGTGAAGGCGGCGGGTACAACCGTGATGGTGCTGCCCCTCGTCGTGAAGGTGGCGGGTATAACCGTGATGGTGCTGCTCCCCGTCGTGAAGGCGGCGGGTACAACCGTGATGGTGCTGCCGCTCGTCGTGATGGTGCTGCTCCCCGTCGTGAGGGCGGCGGATATAGCCGTGATGGTGCTGCTCCCCGTCGTGAAGGCGGCGGATATAGCCGTGATGGTGGCGCTCCTCGTCGTGATGGTGGCGCTCCTCGTCGTGATGGTGGTGCCCCGCGCCGTGAAGGTGGCGGGTACAACCGTGATGGTGGCGCTCCTCGTCGTGAAGGCGGTGGGTACAACCGTGAGGGTGGTGCTCCTCGTCGTGAAGGTGGCGGGTACAACCGTGAGGGTGGTGCTCCTCGTGGTGAAGGTGGCGGGTATAACCGCGATGGTGGTGCTCCTCGTCGTGAAGGCGGTGGGTACAACCGCGATGGTGGTGCTCCTCGTCGTGAAGGTGGCGGGTATAACCGCGATGGTGGTGCTCCTCGTCGTGAAGGCGGTGGGTACAACCGTGAGGGCGGCGCGCCCCGTCGGGATGGCGGTGACCGCGATCGGTCGCAGGGTCGCTCGTACCCGCAGCGCGGGGGAGCGGGTCGTGAGCGTCCGATGCAGGCGGCGGACGAGCGTCCGCGCTTCGATGAGCCCAACATCCCGGATGAGGTCACTGCGCGCGACCTTCATGGGGCCGCTCGTAACGAGCTGAAGACCTTGAGCAAGGAGAATGCCGAACACGTCGGCCGTCACCTTGCGATGGCAGCACGGTTGATTGATGAAGATCCCGCGCTGGCACATGAGCATGCTTTGGCTGCTTCCCGCCGTGCAGGTCGCATCGCGATTGTGCGCGAGACGCTGGGCATCACTGCGTATGCGACTGGCGACTTTGCGCTCGCACTTCGTGAGCTGCGTACTTACCGGCGTATTTCTGGCAAAGATGATCAGATCGCGTTGATGGTCGATAGTGAGCGCGGCATCGGCCGTTCCGATCGCGCACTTGAGACCGGTCGCGCCGTTGACCGTTCTGCACTGGAGACACCGGTGCGGGTTGCGCTGGCGATTGCGATGTCTGGTGCGCGACTGGATCAGGGCGATCTGGAGCTGGCATTGGGTGAGCTTGAGATTCCGGAGCTTGATCCTGATCGGGCATTCGAATGGAGCCCCGCACTGTTCGCCGCGCGTGCTGCGGTGCTCGAAGACCTTGGCCGCGCCGATGAAGCAGCTTTCTGGGCACACCGGGCTGAAGTCGCTGCGGAAGCGCTAGGCATGGACGAAGGCGGCGACGAAGAGATCTTCATCGAAGACACTCTCATCGATGGCGAGTTGCTCGAGGATGCTCCGGCTCAAGAAGCAGCACAGGTAGATGTGCTGGAAGACGAACCGCAGGCTGAGCCGACCGTCGAGGACGAGGTTCGAGAACTCCTGGGTGAGGACGCAGACGAAGATTCGAGCTCGGAGGCCTAGTGGCGCTGTTTTCTCGTAAGCGCTCGCTCCCAACTCCTCTCGATGGCGTTGACACTGTTCTCGCCGATCTCGATGGTGTGGTCTACGCGGGACCAGGGGCGCTGCCGTTCGCGGTCGAGAGCCTGAATGAGGCGGCGAAGTCTGCTCGTCTCGGTTACATCACCAACAATGCAGCGCGCACTGATGCCTCGGTAGCGCAGCATCTCAGCAGCCTCGGGCTTCGTGTCGAGGCTGCTGATGTGGTGACCAGCCCGCAGGCTGCGATGCGTCTGCTCGCGCAGATTGTGCAGGCGCCGGCGACGATCATGGTGGTCGGCGGCGATGGGCTTGTGGATGAGGTGCAGAAGGCTGGGTACACGGTCACCCGCAGCGCGGAAGATTCTCCCAGCGCCGTCGTGCAGGGGTTCGCACCCGAGGTCGCGTGGACGGATCTTGCTGAGGCGGCCTTCGCCCTAAAGGTTCCCGAAGACGAAGGCGGCATTCCGTGGATTGCCACCAATACCGACTGGACCATTCCTCGTGAGCGTGGAGTTGCTCCCGGCAACGGCACGCTGGTCTCCGCAGTGCACACCGCGATCGGACGCTTGGCGACCGTCGCAGGAAAACCAGAAGCCCCCATCTTTGAAGAAGCCATTGCGCGTTTTGGCGCGAGTAAGGCGCTTTTCATCGGGGATCGTCTCGACACCGACATTTTGGGCGCATGCCGAGTTGGCATCGAATCCGTCCTGGTGCTGACGGGAATCGACCGCCCCAAGCACGTTCTGGCTGCGCCTGAAGGCTCGCGTCCTACGTACATCCTGGGTGATCTGCGTGAACTGCATCTGCCGTACCCCGCGGTCGAGGAACGCGACGGCGTCTTTCATGTCAACGGTGCGGCGGTGCGTGTCTCCGGTGCAGATGTAGAGATCGTCTCGGATGTCGGTTCGCAGATTGACCTGCTCCGGGCGGGTGCCGCTGCCATCTGGGCATCCGGTACCCCGGTGTTTGTCCTCCGTGTGCCAGAGCGTCTGTACGACGACCCATTCCATCGTCCCTGACCCGACTCGGGTCGCGCGCTCTCCTGGCGCTACGCCCGCGTACAGTAGAAGCGTGAGCGACGATACGACGAGCACGCCGACCGATGGTTTGTGGAGCCGGCTGCGCCTAATCGAGGGACAGTCGCTTTCTGTGCGTGCGGACGCATATTCCGCTCTTCATGACGAGCTTTCGCGTCGCCTCGACAGCGGTTCCAAGTTTGATCAGCGGGAGACCACGGGATCCCGATGACGCGACTCGACGCTGCCCTCGCTACCCGGGGACTCGCCCGTTCGCGCAGTCACGCGGCCACCCTCATCAGTGACGGTTTGGTGAGCGTCGATGGGCGTCCCGTTGTGAAAGCCTCGACGGCGGTGACCGACGCATCGGAGATCACTATCTCGGGCGACGATCACTATGTGGGGCGCGCTGCTCACAAGCTCATTGCAGGGCTTGACGGTTTCAACATCGAAGCGTCGGGCAAGCTTGCACTCGATATGGGAGCCTCCACTGGGGGATTCACCCAGGTGTTGCGCGAGCGGGGCGCCCGCAAAGTGCTCGCGGTCGATGTGGGGCACGGCCAACTGGCGGCCTCGATCGCTGCAGACCCTGGCGTCGTATCGGTGGAGGGGTACAACGTTCGTCACATGACGAGAGAGAATCTCGCGGAGGTCACCGGCGAATCCGCAGCTCCGGAACTCATCGTGGGTGACCTTTCTTTTATTTCGTTGGAACTCGTGTTGCCAGCCATCGCTGCTGTCGCAACGGCGGGTTCCGAAGTGTTACTGCTTGTGAAGCCGCAGTTCGAGGTAGGCCGCACCGCTGTGCGCGGCGGGCTGGTGACAGACCCGGCGACGCGCGCAGATGCAGTTGCGCGAACCGTGTGGAGCGCATGGGATGTAGGTCTCGGGATGCGGGGAATCCTCCCGTCTCCGATTCTGGGCACCCACGGCAACGCGGAGTACATGGTGCATCTCGCGCCAGGGCGTGGCAGTAATCCGACAGAATATCTAGACACCATCAACCGTCTGGCAGGAGGACGATGAACGAGCGCAGCATCCTGGTCGTCGCTCACGCGGGCCGAGTAGACACAGTCGAAGCCGCACGGCGCGTGATCAATGCCCTGCGCGACGCGGGAGCACGACCGGTTCTTGCCGACGATGACCATGCCGCGCTCACCGCGGTGGACGCGTTCTTCGCCGATTCCGATGTTCTCGGAGTTTCTGTTGATCCGGCAGAACTCGAGCTCGCCATTGTGCTGGGCGGCGACGGCACGATTCTCCGTGCCGCTGAGCTTGTGCGCGACAGTGGTGCACCCGTGCTGGGAATCAACATGGGTCACGTCGGATTCTTGGCCGAGATCGACCGCGACGACATGGACGATGCTGTGCGCCGGGTCATCGACCGAGACTACGGAGTAGAAGAGCGGCTCGCGCTCTCGGTGCGCGTGAAAGATTCCTCGGGCGCGGTCGTCTATGAAACCTGGGCGCTCAATGAGGCAACCGTGGAAAAGGCGAGCCGTGAACGAATGATCGAAGTTGTGCTGGAGATCGACGGCCGCCCGTTGTCGAGCTTCGGCTGCGACGGCATGGTTGTTTCTACTCCGACAGGCTCTACCGCCTACAACTTCTCAGCTGGTGGTCCGGTGATCTGGCCCAGCGTCGAAGCGATCTCCGTGGTGCCGCTGTCTGCGCATGCGCTGTTCGCGAAGCCGCTCGTGGTGAGCCCAGATGCCGCCGTCGCGATCGAGATGCTCGAACGCACAAATGGCTCAGGCATCCTCTGGTGCGATGGACGTCGCTCCCATGAGCTGCCGCCGGGCGCTCGCGTGGTGGTGCGTCGATCTTCGCGTCCCGTGCGCCTCGCTCGGCTGCACCCGACGGCGTTCACCGACCGTCTTGTGCGCAAGTTTCGTCTTCCCGTCCACGGATGGCGCGGTCAGGCGCAGGAAGCGACCTCATGATCGAGGAGATGCGTCTGCAGGGGCTCGGCGTCATCGCCGATGCTGTGTTGCCGCTCGGGCCCGGATTTACGGCGATCACCGGTGAAACGGGCGCCGGGAAGACCATGGTCGTCACCGGTCTTGGGCTTCTTCTTGGCCAGCGTGCAGACTCTGGCGCCGTGCGTGCGGGGGCACCCCAGGCGTCTGTTGCCGGGGTGTGGGTGGTGCCCGAAACCGGAAGCGTGGCAGAGATCGTCGCTGACGCAGGCGGTGAGTTGGAGCCAGCCGGTTCTGGCCAGGCAGAACTCTATGTGTCTCGTACATTGAGTGCGGAGGGGCGTAGCCGCGCCAGCGTGGGCGGCCGTGCAGCGCCGGCCGGCGTGCTCTCATCGCTTGCCGAAGAGCTGGTTGTCGTGCACGGCCAATCAGAGCAGCTGCGTCTGCGTTCTGCTGTCGCCCAACGAGACGCGCTCGATCGTTTTGGTGGCGCACCGATCGCGGAGGCCGTCGCACAGTACTCCGAGGCATTTTCACGATGGCGTGAACTCGACACTGAAATTTCTGAGATCACCGAGAACCGGGATCGTCGCAGCGAAGAAGCCACACGCCTGCGCGAGGCGCTCGCGTTGATCGAAGCAACAGACCCAGAAAAAGACGAAGACGAAGCGCTGACAGCGCGTGCGGAACGTCTTGCCAACGCGGAAGAGCTGCGCGTCGCCGCAACTCTCGCCCACGGTGCTCTCTCGAACGAAGATGGCGAGCCCGACGCCTCTGCGCTGATCGCAGAGGCGCGTCGAGTGCTCGAGCGGGTGACGGATCCTCAACTCACCACTATCGGCGAAAGCCTTGCCGACATCGGGTACCGGATCGCCGATACTGCTGGCCTGCTCTCGGCGTACCTGGCTGATCTCGACGAGTCCGGTCCGCACGAGCTCGCCGCGGTAGAAGAGCGCCGTGCGGCACTGGGCACGCTGATCCGTGCACATGGATCGCTCGATGAGGCACTGGCACTGTGGCAGACAGGGTCTGCGCGGCTCGCCGAACTCGAAGACGATGGTGATCGAATCGAGCGGCTGATCGCGGAGCGCGACGCAGCCAGAGCAGAGCTTGATGCACGTGCCGACGCTCTCACCGTCCAACGCACAGACGCCGCCCTTCGCCTCGGCGAGGCCGTCACGGCTGAACTGCACGCCCTGGCAATGCCAGATGCGCGCCTAGAAGTTGCTGTCGGCGCAGGACAAGAGACTTCGCACGGGCGTGATGACGTGGCTATCCTGCTGGCTCCGCACCCCGGCGCCGAGCCCCGCTCCGTCGCGAAGGGCGCATCGGGGGGAGAGCTCTCGCGGGTGATGTTGGCGATCGAAGTAGTGATCGCGGCAACCGATCCTGTTCCGACCTTCGTTTTCGACGAGGTCGATGCAGGCATCGGCGGTGCGGCGGCGATCGAAGTCGGACGACGACTCGCCCGACTCGCCGAGAAATCTCAGGTCATTGTTGTCACCCATCTCGCGCAGGTCGCAGCCTTCGCAAACAACCATCTCTCCGTGGTCAAAGCCAACGACGGGGCCGTAACCGCGTCGAGTGTGCGGCGTTTGAGTGGCGAGGAACGCGAAGCAGAGATGGCTCGTCTGCTGTCGGGGCTCGCCGATTCTGATGCCGCGCTCACCCACGCCCGTGAACTTCTCAGCCTCCGCCTCCCGACTGCCTGATAGGATCGAAGCCCGTGATGACCTCTTCTTCTGCGGGACCCAAGAACGACACAACTAAGCACATCTTTGTGACTGGTGGTGTCGTTTCGTCTTTGGGTAAGGGACTGACAGCCGCCAGCCTCGGTAACCTCCTCACCGCTCGCGGACTGCGCGTCGTGATGCAGAAGCTCGACCCGTACCTGAACGTGGATCCTGGCACGATGAACCCGTTCCAGCACGGTGAGGTTTTTGTGACGGACGACGGAGCCGAAACTGACCTTGACATCGGTCACTATGAGCGCTTTCTGGACATCAACCTGTCTGAGGCTGCGAATGTGACGACCGGCCAGATCTACTCGCAGGTGATTGCCCGCGAACGCCGGGGGGAGTACCTCGGTGACACCGTGCAGGTCATCCCGCACATCACCGATGAGATTAAGCGCCGTATGCGTTTGCAGGCCACAGAAGATCCGCGCCCAGACGTGATTATCACCGAGGTAGGCGGCACGGTCGGTGACATCGAATCGCAGCCTTTCCTTGAAGCAGCCAGGCAGCTTCGTCACGAGCTCGGTCGCGACAGCGTCTTCTTTGTGCACGTCTCGCTCGTTCCGTTCATGGGCGCCTCTGGAGAGCAGAAGACCAAGCCGACCCAGCACTCCGTTGCGGCCCTGCGCCAGGTCGGTATTCAGCCGGACGCTCTGGTGCTGCGCAGCGACCGTCCTGTGAGTGAGAGCAACCGCAACAAGATCGCTCTCATGTGTGACGTCGACGTCGAAGGCGTCATCAACACCGTTGACCTGCCGAGCATCTATGACATCCCCTCAACGCTCAACGAGCAGGGGCTCGACTCATACATAGCACGTCGTCTTGGTTTGGGCGCCAAGGTCGCCGATGTGGACTGGACGCGCTGGAATAAGGTGCTGCACGCCGTGCACAACCCCAAGCACGAGGTCACGATCGGTCTCGTCGGAAAGTACATCGACCTGCCTGACGCCTACCTTTCGGTGACGGAGGCCATCAAGGCCGGTGGGTTTGCGCAGGAGACCAAGGTCAACATTCGTTGGATCCCGTCTGACCTGTGCGAAACGGCGGAGGGTGCGAGAGAGCAGTTGGCAGAGGTCGACGGCATTTGCGTACCGGGTGGTTTCGGTATCCGTGGCATCGAGGGCAAGCTCGGCGCGCTGAAGTTCGCCCGTGAGCAGGGCATCCCCACGCTCGGTTTGTGCTTGGGATTGCAGTGCATGGTGATTGAGTACGCTCGCGATGTCGCCGGCATTGCCGGAGCTTCGTCGACCGAATTCGATCCGGAGACCGCGGAGCCCGTCATCGCCACGATGGCAGAGCAGATCGACATCCTCGACGGCGGAGACCTCGGCGGAACAATGCGGCTGGGGCTTTACCAGGCAGCTCTGGCCGAGGGATCGCTCGCCCGCGAGGTGTACGGAGCGCCGGAAGCATCCGAGCGCCACCGGCACCGCTACGAGGTCAACAACACTTACCGCGACCGCCTCACCGAGGCCGGTCTGGTGTTCTCTGGTCTGAACCCGGAGCTCGACCTGGTCGAGTACGTCGAGTTGCCCAGGGACGTGCACCCGTACTACATCGCTACGCAGGCGCACCCAGAGCTGCGCTCGCGCCCGACCGCTCCGCACCCGCTGTTCCGCGGACTCGTGGGGGCAGCAATCGAACGAAACCACGCCAGCGAGCTGTTCGACGTCGACACCGATGACTGAGCACACAGACGGGCTGCGAGACGAGCCTTTCGAGCCTGAAGTTCTGACGAGCGAGACGGTCTACGAAGGACGAGTGTGGGATGTCCGCTCCGACCGCGTGCGCTACGGCGACGGTGAGATCGTGCGGCAATACGTCGCGCACACCGGCGCCGTCGCGATTCTCGCACTCGACGATGACGGGCGGGTGTTGCTGATCCAGCAGTACCGGCATCCGATTCGTCACAGGGACTGGGAGCTGCCAGCTGGTCTGCTCGATGTGAAGGGTGAGGAGCCGCTGGCTGCAGCCCGTCGCGAACTGGCGGAAGAAGCAGATCTCGTTGCAGACAACTGGGAACCGTTGGTGTCGTCATGGACTACTCCTGGCGGAAACGACGAACTCATCCAGGTGTTTCTCGCTACCGGAGTGCGCACGGCTGACTCTGCGCACGACCGCGAAGATGAAGAAGCCGACATTCGGATCGAATGGGTGCCTCTGGCCGATGCGGTGACGGCTGTCATGGACGGCAGGATGCGCAATGGCATTCTGGCGATCGGCGTCCTTGCGGCATCGCAGAGGCTGCGCGACAGAGGCTGAAGATGCTGCTCGAGCGTGCACTCGACGCGTATTTGCGCCATGTCACGGTCGAACGTGGTCTGAGCGCTCATACGATCGCGGCATATCGACGTGACCTCGACGGATACCTTCAATGGTTGGCCTCGGAGGGGGTCACGGATACGGCCGACGTGACCGTTGCGTTGATTGACCGCTTCATCGCAGAACGGGCTTCAGCGGTGCCTGCGCCCGCGTCGACCAGTATCGCGCGCCTGCAGTCCTCCGTTCGCGGCTGGCACCGATTTCTCGCGCGTGAAGGAATCGAAGCGGATGATCCGAGTGGCAAACTCCGACCACCGAAGGCCCCGCAACGGCTCCCTAAAGCACTGACTATCGACCAGGTTGAGCGGTTGCTCGCTGCGCCTTCTTCTGAAGAGCCGATCGGCATTCGCGACCGCGCCCTGCTGGAGTTGCTCTACGCCACAGGGGCGAGAGTATCGGAAGTTATCGGCCTTGACGTTGACGACCTTGCGCACGGGGACATGCTGCGGCTTCGCGGAAAAGGATCGAAAGAACGGATCGTGCCTGTCGGTTCTTTTGCGCGCGCTGCCGTCGACGCCTACCTGACCCGCGTACGCCCGGGGCTTGCGGCGAAGGGGCGGGCATCGGCCCGGCTTTTTCTCGGCGCTCGCGGTGCACCCCTTTCTCGGCAGAGCGCGTGGCTGGTGATCCGAGATGCCGCAGAGCGGGCCCAGATCACGGTTGCGGTCTCGCCGCATACCCTCCGCCATTCGTTCGCTACGCACCTGCTGCAGGGCGGAGCCGATGTGCGAGTAGTACAGGAGTTGCTAGGGCACTCGTCTGTGGCTACGACGCAGATCTACACACATGTCTCCGTCGATGCGCTCCGCGACATCTATGCAACATCGCATCCGCGAGCTCTTTAGATTCGACTCCATCTTTTGTCCAAGAACTTCCTATCCCATGGGCGGATGTGCGGGGGAGGGGAGGCTGCCTAACCTGAACGCTCCAGCGATCTTCGCTTGCACCAAGGAGTCTTTGTATGCGTTCCACTCTTCCTCTCTCCGTCCTCGCGACGTCTGCGCTGCTGTTCACTCTTGTGGGGTGTGGGGCGGCATCAGGCGGGGATGAGCTCACCTACGAGGATTCACCGCTGGGGGAGTACCTGTCGGCTGCGTGGGGTGGGGACCTTTCCCAGGAAGAGCAAACCAGGCAGTTCGAAGAGCAGCAAGCGCAGGCCGAGGAACTCATCGCGAAGTGCATGTCTGATGAAGGCTTCGAGTACACGCCGACCAACAGCAGCGGCGGCGTGATCAGCGACGGCGGCGAGTGGGAACCAGACAAGCGCGAGTGGGTGGAGAAGTACGGATTCGGCTACGTCAACAGCCCGTTCGAAGACTTCTCGGAAGAAGAATTGGCTGAGCAAGAAGCCTCAAACCCGAACGACGAATATTTAGCGTCGCTTTCGGAGTCGGAGCAGAACGCGTACTACGAGGTGCTGTACGGCGCTTCGTTCTTGCAGGAAGAGCCAGCGGAGGGTGAAGAGCTGGACGAGGAAGCCTATGAGTACAACTGGGAGGAAGCCGGTTGCCAGGGTTGGGCACAGAACGAGGTGATGGGGGATAGCCCCATCCAGTCAGAAGAGTTCACTGCCCTACGCGAAAAAATCGGAGAGTTGTTCACCACTAGTCAGGACGCTCCAGAACTTGCCGACCTCAACGCCGAGTGGGCAGCGTGCATGACGGAGAAGGGCGAGCCAGGGTTCGCTTCGCCTGCGGACGCGAGCCAGTCGATCTTGGACGAACAGGACAAGATCTACGAAGCCCTTCCCAGCGAGGGTGCAGAGAGCGGTGAAATCGCCGACGAGAGCGATCCCCGCGATGCTCCAGAGATGGAAGAACTGGCGGCGAGAGAGATTGAACTAGCGCTCATCGATCTCGACTGCCGCGAGAAGACCTCCTACACGCAGAAGTCGCTGGAGATCCAGTTTGCGCTCGAGGAACAGTTCGTCGCTGAGAACAAGGCCGAGCTCGACGCCTTCAAGGCGGCTGCAGAGCAAAGCGAGTGACAACCGAAGACGAAACTCCGACGACGAGAGTTCCTGTGGATCCTGCGGACGAGGATGCAGCGACAGCTCAGCTTTCCGGGCTCGTCGATGATGCGGAGACTGACGACACCGATCCTGACAAGGCTGAGCCCGTCGCCGACACGTCTCGTGTGAGCGGGTGGGGTCGTGTGTTGCGGGGCAACCGCACTCTCTGGATCGTGGCTCTCGTCGCCATCGTGTGCTTAGTCGCTGGGCTGGCCATCGGCCGATTTTTGATGTCTGATGCGTCAAGTGCCGACGCGCCTGAGCCTGGCCTCGTGACTGCGCCCGTCGATTTCGGACCACTGAGCAACGATGTGACGTTACGTGCAGACGTCGGGTATGCGGATGCTGTCGAGGTGAAGCTCGACACGTCAGCATTCGCCGGTGCCGCAGTGGTCACGGGGCAGGTTCCCGAAGTGGGGGCGACGTTTAAGTCGCTTTCGATAGCGCTTGAGGTGGTCGGACGCCCGGTGATTGTGCTTCCCGGTGATCTTCCGTCGTACCGTTCGCTGAGATACGGCGTCTCTGGTCCAGACGTGCTGCAGCTCAAGCAGGCACTTTCAAGCGTGGGGATTGAGGCCGGTGATCTGAAGTCGAACGTGTTCGATGACGCGACGGCGGCGGCGGTCGGACAGCTGTACGCAGAGGCGGGGTATCCCGTCCCCGCGTCCGAAGAGGGATCGGCTGAGAACGTGCGCGCAGCGGAAGAGGGCGTTCGGGCGGCGAAGGCCGGGGTGACAGACGCCGAGAGTGCGCTGCGTGAGGCAGGGGCTGGTCCGAGTGCCGTGGAAAGCTACCAGGCAGATGTCAACGTCGCGGCTGCGGAACGTGCTCTCGCTGATGCTAAAGCGACTAGTGGTGACGTGCAGCAGGCCAAGTGGGATTTGCAGACGGCTCAACTGGAGCGCGATCAGCTGCGTAAAACAAAGGATACGAGTGCGCAGCAGTCGGGTCTGGACTCTGCCCGTGCTCAGGTGACGTCTGCGAACGAGGCGCTGGAAGACGCACGCCATGCGGTGTTGCCGTACCTGCCAGCGAGTGAAGTGCTCTACTTGACTGAGCTGCCTCGTCGCGTCGACGACGTGACTGTCGAACGAGGATCGGTGTTGGAAGGATCCGCGATGACCGTCTCCGGCGCGACAGTCCGTTTGACGGGGGCTGCGGCGGAGGCAGACGCCGGTCTGCTGGAAGTGGGTGCTGAGGCAACCTTCGATCTGCCAGACGGCACTGCGCACCGTGCGGTGATCGCAGAGCTTGAACCCGGTAAAGAGACCAACTCCCGGTGGGAAGTGCTCCTTGATCCCGATCCTCTGACAGCAGAGCAGGTCACGCAGCTGCAGGGCAATAACGTCCGCATCAAAATCGCGGTTGGCGCGACCGACGGGGATGTTCTCTCCGTTCCGCTTGCTGCGCTCACGGCCGGGCCGGGAGGCGATTCGCGTGTGGAGGTTGTCGAGTCCGACCCTCGCGAAGGCGAAGAAGCAGAGACGCGGCTTGTCGTTGTAGAGACGGGGCTTGCTGCGAAGGGCGCCGTCGAGGTCATTCCGGTTGACGGTGAGCTAGAGGAGAACGACCTGGTGGTGGTGGGGCGGTGACGCTGGTGCCGCCGCTCGTTGAATTCCGCGACGTCACTCGCTCATTTCCCGGGCCGCCGGAGGTACAGGCGCTGAAAGCCGCGACGTTGACGGTGCACGCAGGCGACTATCTGTCGATCGTCGGACCCAGCGGATCCGGTAAATCGACAATGCTCAACCTGTTGGGGTTGCTCGACCGACCGAGTGTCGGCGAGTACCGGCTCGCGGGGGCGTTAACCGGCGATCTCTCCGAGGACGAGAGGGCGGCGGTGCGAGCTCGATTTATCGGCTTCGTTTTCCAGTCTTTTCATCTTCTCCCACGACGCAGCGTGCTCGATAACGTGCTGATGCCGATGCTTTATAGCGGCGTACCCCGGCAGGAGCGTGAGGTGCGCGCTCGCGAGGCATTGACGCGCGTGGGGCTAGACCACCGCGTTGACTTTCTTCCGAGTTCGCTCTCCGGGGGTGAGCGTCAGCGCGTTGCGGTGGCCCGCGCTGTCGTGAGCCGTCCGCAGCTGTTGCTTGCGGACGAGCCGACAGGAAATCTTGATCAACGCACCTCTGGTGAAGTGATGGAACTGTTCGAAGAGCTGAACAAGGACGGTCTCACTCTTGTGGTGATCACGCACGATGATGGGGTGGCCCGTCGCGCAGGCAGGGGCATTCGTATTACCGATGGCAGATTGAGCGAGCTCTAGTGCGGGCGTTTTGGCGTCGGAGGAAGCGCGTTATCGACGATTCCGGTACCGCCGACGATTCCGGTACCGCCGACAACAGCGCCGAAGAAGCCCAGAGTTCACCGACCGTGCTTCTGCCGACGGTGAAGCATTCCGACCGATTCACATTCCAAGACCTCGTCGCTGAAGCGACGTCAGACATCGGCTCGCGCCCAGCCCGACTGGTCATGACCATTCTCGGCACCGTGCTGGGTATTGCGTCGCTTGTTGCGACGCTGGGGTTCGCGCAGACGGCTGCGGGGCAGATTGCGAGGCAGTTCGACGGCATCGCCGCGACACAGGTCTTGGTAACACCAGCGGAGGCAGAGGCTGGCAAAGCGAACGCCACGGTCTCGGCAGGACGCCTGCCGTGGAACTCGCCTAATCGGGTGAAACTTCTCGTGGGTGTTGAGGGGGCGGCGCTTATCGCAGAGGTGGAAATTGCCGAGAGCGACACGATCACCTCCGTTCCGGTCAACGATCCGTCGGCTCCGATCACCGCTTCACCGAAGCTCTTCGCGACGACCCAGGACCTCCTGAAAACCGTGGATGGGGAGCTCGTCACGGGAAGATTCTTCGACGATGGTCATGATGAACGGGGCGACCGCGTCGCGGTGCTCGGGCAAAGGGCGGCGGAACGGATGGGCATCAACCGCGTTGACTCCCAACCTTCAATCTTCATCGCAGGGCTCGCATACTCTGTCATCGGCATTGTCGATGGGATGGAGCGTCGCTCCGAGTTCGTCGACGGGGTGATCATTCCGCAAGGTACGGCCCGCGCCGATTTTGGCCTCAGTGCACCGACAGAGTTGACTATCCGGATTGCTCCCGGAGCGGGGCCGCAGGTTGCCGAGCAGTCGGTGATTGCACTCGAGCCGGATGACCCAGACTCGCTGGAAGCACAGTCACCAGCGGCATCATCAGACCTCAGTCAGAACGTCCAAGCAGACGTAAATGTCGTCTTTCTCATTCTCGGTGTCATCGCCTTGCTCGCCGGCGGGCTCGGTATCGCGAACGTGACGCTGTTGTCGGTGATGGAGCGGACGGGAGAAATCGGGCTCCGCCGCGCGCTCGGGGCAACTCAGCGTCAGATCGGCGCTCAGTTCATGGTTGAGTCGGTCGTCATCGGCTTTATCGGAGGAATCATCGGGTCGGCACTTGGCGTCGCCGCCGTCATCATCGTCGCCGCGGTGCAGGACTGGGCGCCCGTCACCGATCCGTTCGTCGCGAGTGGAGGCGCCGTACTCGGCGCTCTTGTTGGCTGGGCGTCCGGTTGGTACCCAGCCAGGCGCGCAGCCCGCATCGAACCAGTCGCCGCGTTGCGCGGCGACTGAAGGAGGCCTGCCGGTACAATCGAACGAGTACAAAGGAGCGGGAGAATCGGTGGCTGAGAAAGTGGCGAAGTCCAGGGCGAAGGCGCAGAAGGCCGACGAGCCCCTTATGGGACCCACTGGCCGCCCCTATCAGGGGTTTCCGACCCCCGAACCGTTGAAGTCGCACGGCCCCGCACGAATCATCGCGTTGTGCAATCAGAAGGGCGGCGTCGGAAAGACGACGACCTCGATCAACCTGGCCGCGTCGCTTGCAGAGTACGGTCGCAAGGTGCTTGCGGTGGACTTTGACCCGCAGGGAGCCCTGTCTGCTGGCCTGGGTATTCCGACGCACGATGTGCCGACAATCTACGACCTGTTGCTTGACACCAAGCGCGATGCGCACGACGCTATCGTCCCTTCTGGCGTCGATGGGCTTGACGTGATGCCGGCCAACATTGACCTTTCCGCCGCCGAGGTGCACCTGGTCAACGAGGTGGCGCGGGAAACGATCCTCGCACGCGTTCTTCGCCAGGTGGCGGGGGAGTACGACGTCATCCTGATCGACTGCCAGCCGTCTCTTGGCATCCTTACAGTCAATGCGCTGACGGCAGCACACGGCGTGCTTATCCCGCTGGAGTGCGAGTTCTTCGCGCTGCGTGGCGTTGCTCTCCTGATCGAAACTATCGACAAGGTGCGCGACAGGCTGAACCCATCGATCACGATGGATGGTCTTCTGGCGACGATGTACGACCCGCGAACGCTGCACTCGCGTGAGGTGCTGGAACGCGTGGTCGAGGCATTCGGTGATGACGTCTTGGAGACAGTGATCGGCCGAACGGTGAAGTTCCCTGATGCCTCAGTTTCTGGCGTTCCCATCACCGAGTTCGCCCCAGAGCACGCCGCCGCTCAGGCGTACCTGCGGTTGGCGCGGGAGCTGGTCGCCCGTGGCGCCGTCGCATAGCGAAGACGTCGCCGACGCAGCGCCCATCGAGGCGGCAGAGGATGCCCCCGCAGCAGACGGCGCTGGCTTCCGGGTCTCATTAACGAACTTCGACGGTCCGTTCGACCTCTTGCTGAATTTGATCTCGAAGCACGAGATGGACATCACCGAGGTGTCATTGAGTGCTGTCACGAACGAGTTCATTGCGTACCTTGGTGCGCTTGAAAATGAGGAAGAACTCGACCAGGCTTCGGAGTTTTTGGTCGTCGCAGCAACCCTTCTCGACATGAAAGTCGCCGGACTCCTGCCGCAGGGCGAGCTTGTCGATGCCGAGGCGGTCGCGCTGTTGGAAGCTCGGGATCTGTTGTTCGCCCGACTATTGCAATACCGCGCCTTTAAGGAAGTGTCGGCATGGTTTGCTCGGTGCCTTCAGCGCGAAGACCGCAGACATGTGCGAGCCGTGCGACTGGAAGAGAAGCACCGTCGGCAAACCCCTGAGCTTGTGTGGTCGCTGAGCGCAGAAGACTTCGGTGCGCTGGCACTGTTGGCCTTCGCACCGAAAGAGATGCCGCACGTCGGCCTCGATCATTTGCATGCGCCGCTGGTGAGCATCCGCGAGCAGGCAGCGATCGTCGTGACGCTGTTGCGCGGCACAGAGTCGATCAACTTTCGTGAGCTGGTCGCCGGCGTGAGTGAGACCGGGATCGTGGTGGCACGGTTCATTTCGGTGCTGGAGCTCTATCGACACGGTGCGCTGTCTTTTGAACAACTTGAACCGCTTGGCGAGCTCACTCTTCGCTGGGCAGCCGACTCGTGGTCGGACGAAACACTGGCGACCCTGGGGGCCGACTATGACCGATGATCTGACACAGACTGCGGAAGACGCGACCGCTGAGCTGCCTCTCGCTGAGCGGATCGAGGCGATCCTCTTCATCGTGGATGAGCCGATTGGCCTGGTCGCGCTCGCGGCCGCGGTGGCTTCGCCGGTTGCCGCCGTGCGTCAGACGCTCGAGGCGCTCGTCGACGACTACGACGGACGAGGCAGCGGCCCGCGGCGCGGGTTTGAACTGCGCGAGGTCGGTGGCGGTTGGCGTCTCTATGTGCGCGAAGACCTCGACGCTGTTGTCGCGGCGTTTGTCGGCGGACAGGCGCCACAACGATTGTCACAGGCTGCGCTCGAAACTCTGGCCGTGATTGCGTACAAGCAACCGGTGACGCGCAGTCAAGTTGCCTCTATTCGTGCCGTGAACGTAGATTCGGTCGTTCGCACACTGCTCGCGCGTGGTCTGATCACCGAGCTGTTTGCCGACTCGGAGACCGGAGCGATCAACTACGGCACCACTGACGCGCTTCTCCAGCACTTGGGCATCAACTCACTCGATGAGCTGCCCCCCATTTCTCCTCTGCTCGACGATGGAGCAGACGGCTTTGACGAAGGGACCATCCGATGACTGGCTTTGAGGCTGCGACAGACGCTGACGGCGCGCCGGAAGGTGTGCGCCTGCAGAAGGTTCTCGCCGGTGCAGGGGTGGCATCGCGCCGTGTCGTCGAGCAGTACATCACCGAAGGGCGCATCCGTGTAAACGGCATTGTTGTCTCTGAGCTGGGACGACGCATCGACCCAGAGAACGACCTTGTCGATGTCGATGGCACCGCTGTGCAGCTCGATGTTTCGAAGCGCTACGTGATGTTGAACAAGCCCACCGGCGTTGTCAGCAGCATGCGCGACGAGAATGGACGCCCTGATCTTCGTCGCTTTACCGACGACTATGAAGAGCGTCTGTACAACGTCGGGCGCCTCGACGCTGAGACCAGTGGATTGCTGATTCTCACCAACGATGGCGCGCTCGCGCATGTGCTCGCGCACCCTTCTTTTGGTGTGACCAAGGTGTACATCGCGAAGGTTGAGGGGACTGTGCTTCCCCAGACGATCTCAAAGCTCACCAAGGGTATTGAGCTGGAGGACGGTCCGATCGCGGCCGATAAAGCTCGCTTGCTGGACACTTCTCGCGGCTCCAGCCTCGTCGAACTCACGTTGCACTCCGGACGCAACCGCATCGTGCGCCGCATGCTCGCCTCTGTTGGGCACCCGGTGACGGAGCTGGTTCGTCGGCAGTTTGGCCCGCTTCACCTGGGAACCCTCCCGGCGGGGAAGACACGGGAACTGACTAAAGTTGAACTTGGCGCGCTTTTGACCCTGTCGCGCCGTGATTCCGGTGTCGCCGAGGCGCCAGGCGAGCAGGAGAGCTAATGACCGATACGACGAGTGCGCCCACGGCGCGGAAGGCCGGCTTTGTGGCGCCGCGTCTTTCCGGCACCGTGCGCATCGTCGGCGCTGGATTGCTCGGCGCCAGTATCGGCCACGCGCTTCGCGCGAAAGACGTAGACGTGGTCTTGACCGACGCGTCGCCCGCACAGTTGCGTCTTGCTGTCGACTACGGCGCAGGTCGTGTCTCGTCGCCAGATGATGCACCATCACTGGTCGTCGTCGCTGTGCCGCCAGACGTGACTGCCGATGTGATTCAGGCAGAACTGGAACAGTTTCCTTCCGCTGTTGTGACGGATGTGGCGAGCGTGAAGCTCGCGCCCTTTCGTTCGTTGCAGGAGCGGGGCGTCGACCTTGCCCGCTACATCGGTTCGCATCCACTGGCTGGGCGGGAGCGCGGCGGGGCAATTTCGGCGCGCGCCGACCTCTTCATTGGTCGTCCGTGGGTGGTCTGCCGTGATGCAGAAACAAAGGCTGCTGACCTTGCCCTGGTCGAAGCGCTTGCTTTGGACGTGGGCGCCATGCCACTAGAGATGACACCTGAAGAGCACGACCGTTCGGTCGCGCTTATCTCCCACGTGCCACAGGTCGTGGCGAGTTTGCTGGCTGGACGATTGGCGGGGGCAGAAGAAGGTTCACTGCGACTTGCAGGCCAGGGGGTGCGTGACACGACACGCATCGCGGCGTCAGCCCCGGAGCTCTGGGTGCAGATTCTCGGCGCGAACGCTGGCCCTGTCGTCGAGATTCTTGACGCGCTTGCTGCCGACCTTGGTGAGGTCGCGAAAGCGCTGCGCGAACCTGATGCTGCGGGCGCCAGACGCATCGTCGCTGAGGCAATCCGTCAGGGAAACGATGGTGTCGAGCGTCTGCCAGGAAAGCATGGACAGAACCGGCGCTTCGAGACTCTTGTCGTCATGGTCGATGACACCTCAGGACAACTAGGGCGGCTTTTTGGAGAGCTGGGCGAACTCGGCGTCAACGTCGAAGACCTTCGTTTGGAGCACTCTCCTGGAGCGCAGTTCGGTCTGGCAGAGATTAGCGTCGACCCGGCAGCACTCCACGGCGCGATCAGCGGGTTGCAGGAGCGCGGTTGGCGAATTGCGGGGAGCACCAATGACTGACATTTCTCTTGACTCTTCGGCGGAGGTGCCCGTGATCGACGCGGCAAAGTTCATCGCTATCGACGGTCCGGCAGGCTCCGGAAAGTCGAGTGTTTCGAAGGCCGTGGCGCGCAAGCTGGGGTTCGGATACCTGGACACTGGCTCGGCCTACCGTGCGTTGGCGTGGCATGTACTCGACCGTGGCGCTGACACTGCCGATGAGGCAGCCGTGCGCGCTGCTGCAGCGAATTTTCCCGTGCAACTCGGGCTCGACGCCGACGACCGCACTGTGCGGGTGGGTGGCGTCGATGTTACCGACGCGATCCGCGACCCGCGGGTCTCTGATGCCGTGAGTGGTGTGGCGCGCGTCCCCGAAGTGCGTGCGCAGGTGAACGACCTGTTCCGCCGGTTGGTAGCTGAGGCACCGTACCCGGCCGTCGTGGTCGAAGGACGCGACATCACGACCGTCGTTGCGCCCGATGCGCCCGTGCGGATTTTGCTCACCGCGGCTCCCGAAGTACGGGCCGCTCGACGTGCTGGCGAACTCGCCGGCGAGAATGCGGCTGCTGTCGCCGCGGCGCTGCACAAGCGCGACGCCTCTGACAGCACCGTCGTCGACTTTCTCAACGCCGCAGAAGGCGTCGAGGTTGTCGATTCGACGGAACTCGATTTCCCCCAGACCATCGACGCCGTTCTCACGGTGATCGAACAAATCCGAGGAGCACACTGTGGCTGACGAAGAATACGAAGGCGGCCCCGACCAGCTCGCCGAGAAAATGGACCAGGTCGACGAGCACCTCGCCGACCAGCGGGCAGAGACCCTGCGTGCAGGGCTCTCCGACTATGAGCTCGACGACGAAGATGCCGCGCTTCTTGCGGGCATCACGCTCGGCGAAGACGGCATTCATTACAGCCCTGCGCTGCCGGTCGTTGCGATCGTCGGACGCCCGAACGTCGGCAAGTCTGCGCTGGTGAACCGTATTCTCGGTCGCCGCGAGGCTGTTGTCGAAGACACCCCTGGCGTTACGCGTGACCGCGTGACGTACAAGGCGGAGTGGGCAGATCGCCGCTTCTCGCTCGTTGACACGGGTGGGTGGGAGCCAGACGCCCGCGGTATCGACCGTTCGGTTGCTGCTCAGGCTGAGGTCGCCATCGATCTCGCCGACATGGTGCTCTTCGTCGTTGATGCGATGGTAGGCGCGACGTCGACGGACGAGCATGTCGTGAAGATGCTGCGCAAGAGTGGCAAGCCCGTGTTTTTGATCGCCAACAAGGTCGACGACGTTCGTCAGGAGCCGGAGGCTGCGGCACTGTGGAACCTCGGACTCGGCGAACCACACCCGGTTTCGGCAATCCATGGCCGCGGTGTTGCTGACCTGCTGGACGCTGTGCTGAAGAAGCTTCCTGAGGTGTCAGCCGTCGCTAAGCAAGAGATCGGCGGACCGCGTCGCGTCGCTATCCTCGGGCGTCCGAACGTCGGAAAGTCCTCACTGCTGAACAAGGCAGCGGGGGAGGAGCGCGTCGTCGTCAACGATTTGGCCGGCACCACTCGTGACCCGGTGGACGAGGTCGTCGAGCTCGGCGGCAAGATGTGGCGTCTCGTGGACACCGCTGGTATTCGCCGTCGCGTGCACATGGCTCAGGGGGCAGACTTCTATGCGTCTCTTCGCACCTCTGCGGCGCTGGAGAAGGCAGAAGTTGCGGTCGTTGTGCTCGATGTCTCTGAGTCGATCAGTGAGCAGGATGTGCGCATCATCGACCTTGTGCTCGAGTCTGGGCGCTCGCTCGTTCTTGCATTCAACAAGTGGGATCGTCTGAACGACGATGACCTCGACAACGCTGATCGTCGTCGCTACCTCGAGCGCGAGATCGAGCAAGACCTCGCGCACGTCGCCTGGGCTCCGCGTGTGAACATCTCGGCGAAGACGGGTCGCCACCTCGACAAGCTCGTGCCCGCGCTGGAGACTGCGCTGGAGAACTGGGATCGTCGTATTCCGACAGGTAAGTTCAACGCGTTCCTCGCTGAGCTTGTGGCGGAGCACCCGCACCCGCTGCGCGGTGGCAAGCAGCCACGCATCCTGTTTGGTACGCAGGCATCGACGCGTCCGCCGACATTTGTGCTGTTCACGACCGGTTTCCTCGACCCCGGTTACCGTCGTTTCATTCAGCGTCGCCTGCGCGAGCTGTACTCGTTTGAAGGAACACCGATCGTGATCAACATGCGTGTCAGGGAGAAGCGCCAGCGCTGAGCTGACGACACTTTTCGAATCATGGCGCCGTGAACTCGATGCTGTGACAGGCTGAAGACGTGACCGTCATCCCTCCCGCTGCTGGTGAGCCCCGTCGTCCTGAAGGGCCACGGGATCCTGGCGATGCCTGGGTGGTGGCGGAGTCGGGCGAGAAGTATTGGGGGCGCTTCGGCGCTGCCGGACTTCTCGCCGTCGACCCCACGAAGGGGATCCTGTTGCAGCATCGCGTTGCGTGGAGCCACTTTGGCGGTACGTGGGGTTTGCCAGGCGGTGCACTGCACGAGGGGGAGAGCGCCATTGTTGGTGCGATCCGCGAGGCTCAAGAAGAGGCTGGTGTGCCAGACGGTGCCGTGCGTGCGCGGTTCACGAGCGTTCTTGATCTGGGGATTTGGTCGTACACGACGGTGATCGCAGACGTCGACGTTCCTTTTGAGCCGGTAATCAGTGACCCAGAAAGCGTTGCGCTGGAGTGGGTGCCGATTGACGAAGTCGATGATCGACCATTGCACCCGGGGTTTGCGGCGGCGTGGCCTGCATTGCGCGAACTTCTGAAAGTGCGGCCCCTGCTGGTGGTCGATGCGGCGAATGTGGTGGGTTCGGTGCCGGATGGCTGGTGGAAAGACCGTGCAGGGGCCGCGTCTCGGCTCCGCTCGGCTCTAGCTGATCTGGCGGTGCCTGCAGATGCCCTTGGTCTCGGCGGCGATGACTGGTTCCCCGAAATCGTGATGGTTGTTGAAGGTCAAGCTAAGGCGATTGACTCGGAACGGGGCCCTGTAGAGGTGGTCCGTGCGGACGGTGCGGGGGATGACGCGATCGTTGCCGAAATCGAGAGGCGTGTTGCAGGCGGTCGAACTGTGGTTGCTGTGACGAGTGATCGGGAACTGCGCGAGCGAGCAGAACGCGCGGGGGCCGCGCTGATTCGATCGGCCGGCTGGTTGCGAGATCACACGAACATGACGCGTCGTGGTGACGGGTCCTTGTAGTCACGACCGAGTGGGCTGTGCCAACTGACCCCGCCATCGCTTTCCTGAAGAGCAGTCCACCTGTGTGGATCTGGGATGTCGGGGTGCTTGAGCGTGTGGTGCGTGCGACAGAAGTGGCTGAGGTTGTCGATGCTGGTTGACCCGCCCTTGGCGTGATCATGATTGTGATCGATCTCGCACCTGTGCGCCGGCATCCGACAGCCGGGGAAGCGGCAATGCTGATCGCGAGCGCGGAGGAACCGACGCATGCTTTCGGTCGGAGTGTAGGTATCGGTTTCGATGATCATGCCGCTGGGGTCGAGGAACAGGCGGGTCCAGCCATTGTTGCGTCCTGCGAGATCACGGGCGATGTCTGGATGCAACGGCCCGTACCCGTCTAGTTCGGCTGGCCGGTTATCAGCGCCGAGGAGGGTGCCAGCTGCGATCGTCACTTGCACGCGCGCCTGAATGTTGTCGAGGCCATCGCCATGAACGGCTGAGGGGTCTGACGCGAGAAGGAGATCGCTGAAGAGGTCGGTGCGAATTTGCGCCCATGTGCGTGTGTCGAGGCACTCTTCTTCTTCTGGGTCTTCGAGCGCAAGGTTCTCTATAGGGAGATCGTCGTGAGAGGTTTTTGGGTTGATTCTTGTTTCGACGATCTGCTGCGTCATGCGGCTCAACCTGTCGGAGATCGCGTGTGCAATCCATTCGGGGAGAACGGCGGTGAGCAGAGCAAGGCCATCGTCGAGCGACTTGACCGTGACGCACCGTTCTGTCGTTGCGCGTTCGTGTCGCTCGCCCAAAGATTCTCCCGTGAGCGTGGCGGCGACCTGCCGCGCGTGCGCTCGGGTGCGAGCTGCACTGTCGTGCTCAGCCACCACGAGAACTGCTGCCTCAAACAGAGCCATGGCCGATGCGTCGATCTTCTTGTTTCGGATGGCTTCGATCACGATCGCGCTTGCTCGAGCGATCTCGCGCACATGCAAGGGGGAGAGCGCGCCGCTCGCGAATGCGGTTCTCACAGCGGGGAGATGGGTGCACAGTGCCTGAGCGTCTGCGAAGGCGAACTCGACGGTTCCTTTAGAAAAATGCCCCGCGGCAGAGAACTCAGAGATCATGGAGCGGTAGATGGCGTCGCGATGAAACGGGCTTGCCGAAACATCTGCATCGTGAAGAGTGATCTGCTCGACCAGTAGTTCTGCGGCTTCGGCCTCTAGTGTCGCGATCTGCTGTCTTTTCGCCACCCAGGCGTCCAGCACACGACGTCGTTCCTCAAGTTCGAGGTCGAAATCCGTCTGTGGGCCCATACCTCATTATAGAACATATGTTCGAATATGGGAAGAGTTAATCCAGAAAAGGATCTTGTCGGCCGCGCAGTTTATCGATGTCGCGACGTTCTCTTTTGGTGGGGCGGCCGGCCCCGCGATCGCGCAGTCCGAGCGCGGCCTGGGGCTCGCGCTCCGGAGTCCGGTCTTCGTACGCGAGTGCCGCAATTGGGGCGCCGACGCGCTTCACGAGTAGCTGCCGGACGATGAGAAGTCGGTCGAAACCCGCGATGCGAATGCGAAGCTCGTCACCTACACGCACCTGCTGCGCAGCCTTCACCTTGTCGCCGTTTACGCGCACGTGCCCAGCGCGGCATGCTGTTGTCGCCGCCGATCGCGTTTTATACACCCGGATCGCCCAGAGCCAACTGTCTACTCGTGCAGCATCCATTAGTAGTTGCCATCGATCGAGACGTGGAGGGCGCCGACAGCGGGAAGACTTTTGCTGGTGGTGTCGATGCGGCTGGTGGTGTCGATGCCCATGTACTCATCGTATGTCTGGCCACCGACAAAGCGCCTCGCGCGTGGCGCCGCAGCGTGGTTCGCGGAGGGGCCCGGCATGCGGCTAAGATAGTGGAGTTGCCTGCGCGCGAGTGCAGAACAACGGGCTGTGGCGCAGCTTGGTAGCGCACTTGACTGGGGGTTAAGTGGTTTACCACTCTTCGGTCGGCCCGAACAACTGAAAAACAATGCCACGGGCTGTGGCGCAGCTTGGTAGCGCACTTGACTGGGGGTCAAGGGGTCGCAGGTTCAAATCCTGTCAGCCCGACAGAAAATCCCTGATGAGAAGCAATTTTCATCAGGGATTTGTTGTTTCTGAATGTCGTTTTCTCTGGTCCCCCTCTGGTCCCCCTGGGCAGGTTGGCATGGTCGACCTGTGGATGACAGACCCGCTGCGACGCTCTGTCTGTGGATAAGGGGACCAAAAGGGGACCAGAACGGTTAATACCGGCGACGGAGCGGGTCACAGCCCGCGGCCCGTGCCCTGCCGCGGTCGTCGCGATGGATCCCGAGGAGTGTCTCTGCTGAGGAAGGCGTTGGCTTGTTCCGCGGCGGAGGCGAGGTGGCGGTCATCGGGGTGGAGGTAGCCGCGAGTGGTCTCGATTGAGGCGTGTCCGAGGATCTCTTGGAGGACATGGAGGGGAACCCCGGCGTCGGCGAGCCAGGTGGCGCCGGTGTGTCGGAGACCGTGTCGGGTGAGGTTCGGCAGGCCGAGGTCAGCAACAACCTGATCCCAACTGGTCGCATCGCGAACGGTGGCCGTCGTGAGGAAACCGCCACGTGGGCCGACGAGGAGTGGTGCGTCCGATTGCTTGAACGCGCAGAGTCTTTTCAGGACCGGCCGGAGTGGGTCGAGAATCGGCACGCGACGCTCTTTGCGGCTCTTGGTTGGTTTGGTGATGAGGCCGCCCCTGCCGGGGAAGACTTGTCGTCTGATGATGACGAGGTTCTTGGTGAAGTCCACGTCCCCGACTTGGAGTCCGGAGACTTCGGAAGAACGTGCTGCAAGCAGAGCGGCGAGCATCACGAAGTCTGAATAGGACTGATGGACGGCGCCGCAGGCGGAGGCGAGCTGGTTCAGCTTCTGCAGGTCAGGGATCGCGTGCGCGCGCGGGGCAGCATCTTCGGCCGGTTGAACTCGGAAGGCGTTTCGATGAAGACTCCGCTTCGCACGGTGTTTGGCGGGATTGATTGTGATCAGACCGTCGCGAACGGCTTCGTCGAGTACCCGCACGAGTGGGGCGATGGTGTTCTTGATCGTCGATGCGCCGTACTGCTTCTCCCAGTCATCGATCGTGCGGTCGATCATTCCAGCGGTGATTTGCGTGACGGGCAGGTGGCCGAGCGCCGGGAGTACTCGGAGCCGAAGACCGTATCGGTAGTTGTCGCCGGTGGAGGTCATATCGAGGCCGCGTGCCCATCGATCGCCGATCGAGGTGAAGAACTCCAGGAGCGTCATGGAGACGTCCATTCCCTTGACCGAAGAATTCCGGAGCGTTTCGAAGAATGCCCGTGCGGTTGCCTCGTCCTTCACGATCTCGGTACGGATCACGCGCTGCTTGGTGAGCGGATCGGTCCAGCGTGCCCGCGCTCGAATCCCGTAGGAGCGTCGTTCCATGTCGGTGGAGATCCTCACCCCGATCGGCGGTACCGGGCGGGGTGAGGACTCTGGCATTGGCTCAGTTGGCCGGGCCATGGTGCGGCTCTAAGTTCTGCAGCCATTGGTCGATTGCTTCGAGCCGGTATCGGGCGATACCGCCGAGCTTGATGAATGGTGGCCCGGTCTCTGCGGAGCGCCATCGAGACAATGTCGATTCGGAGACCTTCAAATACGAGGCGACCTCTCGACTATCCAGCAATGGCGAGACTGGCGCAGTCGCTTCTGCCGCGTTGCTCATGACTCCTCCTGCGGACGATCGCCGAGCGAACGGTAGAACTCGTCCTCAGCCGCTTTACGACGCTGAACGTCATCAACGACGAACTCGACAAAGTCGGATTCCCGGTCGGTGACCATCGCTTCTTCGGAGGGGGTGGGCGGCTCTTCCCCGGGCCAGGTGGCTTGCCGTGTGGGGCGATCACGATCGAGTCGAGTCCCGCAGGTAGCTACCCAGTCGCGGAGCCGTAGACGAGCGTCCGCAAAGTCGCGATGCCACCCCAACGGTGCGGATCCATTTTGGTTGGGGTCGTAGGCGCACAGCCAGTGCAGGTGCAGCGCTGACAGCTCCCAGACGAGCTCGGGGTGACGATGCCAGTAGGGCGGGATCACTGCTGCCGGGAGTCCGTAGGTTCGGCGGAGCCAGTCGATCCAGCGATTCAGTTCCAGCCACTCGACCTCCGCGTCATTCGCGGTGAGGAGATTCCAGTTGATCGGATGCGGTGGTTCAGCGACGAATGATTCGTCGTAGTCATCCGCGTCGCGCCCTTCATGTGCTTCGGGGCTGGGGATGAAGTCAGTCACGATGACCGCTCCTACTCAGATGCTGACCGCAGGAGCGGCATCTGACTGCGCTCGCGCTCGGGCAGGTGCTTCAAAAGGGGAGGCATCACGACCAGTCGCCTCGCGCATGTTGCTGTCGCGATGAGATCCGCGATCGACCTCGTATTGTGTGCGTGCAACGTCGTGACCGAAGCGGGAGACGATGAACTCCTCGGCTGCGACAGTCTGACCGTCCTTCTCGTAGCTGTACTCGCGCACGCGCCCGGTGGCGATGAACTTGTCTCCTTTGCGGAATCGCGAGACTCCTTCTTCGGCTGCGCGCCGGAAGGCGCTCATGTCGTGGAATGACGGGTCGAGCAGCGTGAAGCTTCCGTCTGGGTCCTGCCGCGAATGCTCTATGCCGATTCGCGCGTAGAACCGCGCGGTACCGTCATCGGTGTAGGTCAGACGGGGCTCGGTCGCGATGAATCCTGTGATGGCTTGTTGGGTGTCGATGGACATGACGACTCCTTGATCTGTTGGGGCGGCCATCCGATGTGGTGGCCACTGCAGCAGACAGGTGCGCGCCGCGCCCCAGTGCGGATCATTGCGCTGCAGGGCGTCCCAACAGCGATTCAACCGCCGCACGATCTGCTTTGAGCTGTTCACCATCGGAGCGCTTAGGCCAGGGGTGGAGGTCAGTGATGATCGGTGGAGCGGATCGGAGCAAAATGATCCCTGTTCCAAACGGCAACGTGCGAATGCGGTCGGGCGGTAAGATCGGTACTCGACGGATGGAACGCTGGTTGGAGCGCGAGCCATGGTCGCCGAGAGTGACGGAGTCGGCGAACTCGTCTCGTTCGCCGATCAGCGTGGAGAGGTCTTGAAGGTCTCGCGAGTTCGAGGCACCGCCAAGGATGATCTTCGCGATGCTGGCGTCCCAGATCGCTGCCGCTTTGTGCTCTGACCATTTGTCCCGTGCCTGGGCAAGGGATTGAAGCACCGGCATCGTTGTGATGCCGGTGCCGCCACCTTCCGCCATGAGTGTGGGCAGCGAAGGTAGTGGCGCGAGGTTTCCGATTTCGTCGAGCGCAAACAGCAGCGGTGGGTCGAGCCGTGCGCCGGGTGATCGAGCAGCCATGCGACGGGCGGTCTCAACGAGGTCTTCGACGAATGCTGCGACGAGAGCTGCGCTGTTCCCGGCCCCAATGCCGGTCGCCAGAAGATACAGCGCGCCACGGTCGCGGATGAAGCTCTCGGGATCGAACTGCTCGTCTTCTTCAGGGCTGACGGCATCAAGCACTCTGGGGTCGGCCAGCGCTGACAGTGCGAGCGAAACGCCCTGCCAGATGCTGTCACGTGTGCGCGGGTCGGCGTCGAGCGTTGCGTCCAGCGAATCTGCCCAGCCCGTGGCTGCCAACGGTGAGCCCGTCAGGATGGCGACAGCCTCTGCTGCCGCGGATGGGTCGAGGGTCCATCGGAACAGCTCAGCCGGACTCCGATGATCAAGCGCGGCCGCGTGAAGGAGCGCCTGCAGAGCGATGCGTGTCTTTCCCTCCCAGAACCCTCCGCCTTCGACACCGCCAGCGGATAGCTCGGTGGCCGCGGCAAGGCCGGTCGCGCGGATCATCGCGGTCAACGGGTCCTCGCAGCCCCGAATAGGCGACCACCGCAGCCCGGCGGGGACGCCTTCAGCAAGATGCTGTGGATCGAAGACAGCGACGGGGCCGATCCGCTCGCGTGCCTGCATCGTTGCCGTCAAATTGTCGGGCCGGGTGGACGTCGTCACGACTGCACCCGGTGCATCAAGAATCGCCGGGATCACAATGTGCAGACCCTTGCCCGAACGTGGCGGACCGATGAGGAGAATCGAGTCTTCCACGCTGGCCCATACCTGCTTGCCGTGCGAGCGCCCGAGCAGGTAGCCCACGTCCTCGGGCTTTGGCTGATCCAGCGAAGGGCGCAGCGTCACAGCCCGGCGCAGGAGCGCCTTCGCAGACGCGCTCGCTACGACCTCATGACTGCTGGCAGTTCCGGCAAGCCGCCGTGGATCTGTGTCGGCGTTGTGGGCGTGCCGACTCCAACAGACCCAAGCCCACCCGATAACACCGCCGAGCACCAGGAGCAGTAGTACTGCAATCGACCAGTAGAGGATCGTATTCAGCCGGGGTGCCTGCAGCACCTCGGCCGGGTTCGACGGGTTGAACAGCACGGCGACTCCGCCAGCAATCCCGACCTGGGGCTGTCCAGAGCTAGTGAGGAATGCCGCAATGGAACCCGCAACTCGCAAGACAGCAACGACGCCGAAGACGGCGACCAGCGCGATCATCAGAAAGTTGGTCAACTCATCACCGAGACCCCCTCCCTGACCGTGTGGGGCGCTCATGACGGCAAAGGCTCGGTGATGATGACGCCGGAGACGCGTCCGATGAGCAGGATCTCCGACCGGTGATCCATGAGTCGACTCAAATCGATGACCGCACGAGCGCTCCCGTCAGCGGATCCTTCAGCATTGGAGACTGAAAGCGCGACGGTGACGTCCTCGCCAGGGACGAATCCGGACCCGGTCACCTCGATCAGATGATGCGTTGGGCGGTGCCGCGCTCGCCGTATCGTGCTGGGCGACTGAACGTCCGCGATGGCTTGCTCTCGTCGCACCGCATGGACGATGTCGGTGAACACCGAGCCATCGAACTCGTGCACCTCAACTCGAACGGTGCGAGAGCGGTGTTCGGAGATTGCGTCGAGAAGATCACCAAAGCGTGCCCGACTCCAAGAGGCATCCGTCGTTGGAGGCGGGAAGTCGCGCCCATTGCAGCTGACGTTCATGGTTCCGCGCTCGCTGACCGTGATGACTGCGAGGGGGAAAGCGATGGGCGATCCGGGTGGCGTTCCTGCAGGGCTATTGCTCATGCCATAGAGGTGCGCGGGTACTCGCGCCATTGCTCCATGCACTCCAGGTACGGGCTGGGCGTGACCGTCGACGGTCACGTCTACAACTTCCGGACCGAGGATTCTCGTATTGGCTTTGATCGTTCGCCGGGGGAGCCCAGGCTAGACCGCGTGCTATCGCTGTGCGTCAAAGGAGTCAATCACCGCCCGCAGATCGGTGACAGTCGAGATAGTCCGACCAGCTTCGTGGGGAACCCGTTGGGGTTCGATTCGAAGGCTGCCTCGTCGTTCTCCGCCTGAACGAAGACTCTCACTGATCCGCGCTTTGTGCTGCGATCGTGGACCGTCTCACCTTCGGTGGCAACAACATCGAAACCGGCAGCGACTCCGACAGCCTCGCCCACACGAAGAACACCCACGCGCGGGGCACGGGTAAGTAAGCAGACTGGCCGGACCCGGCGAGTAGTTCATCACCGGATCCGCTGTAGCGTATAGCGTCCCTTGATCGGGCATTTTCTCGGGTGGGTCTTACGGGAATGTCCGCCTGCCGGAACCGCACGCGTCGGCACCGGTGTGTCATTCCGCGGCAGGAGTTCCGGTGGGCGTCCCGCTTCCGCACAGGCTGTGTCCGCGCGAGCAGATTAGGTTTTCACGCAGACTGTGGTCTCCGATAAGTGAAAATCGCCCCAGGCGCGACACAACGGCCAGGCCCTGATGTTGGTCGACGGAAAATCTCAGGATGCAGCCGGACTGTTTCTGTAGGCTGTGCGCGCGGGACGATCAACCCCACCACGTTTCCCAGCGCTGCAGACATCACTCTGGGCGGGAAGGCCCAAAATGCTTCCGCTGAGCATCCCCAGTCCACCGATCAGTTCGTTCAACATCGGGCCGCTGACCATCCACTTCTACGCCCTCTGCATCCTGACCGGGATCGTCATCGCTGCGGCAGTCACCGTCCGGCGAATCGCCCGATCGGGCATTCCCCGCACCGTGGTCCTGGATATTTCCATGTGGGCCGTCATCATCGGCATTCCCGGCGGCCGGTTCTACCACGTCTTCACACACCCCGGGGACTACCTCTACAAGGGCGCCAACCTCTGGACCATCTTCGCCGTTTGGGACGGAGGCCTGGCGATTTTCGGCTCGATCCTCTTCGGTACCCTCGGCACCTACATCGGCTGCCGCCGCGCCGGGATCCGGTTCTTCGCCTTCGCCGATGCGCTGGTCCCGGGGCTCCTCCTTGCCCAGGCATTTGGACGCCTCGGCAACTACTTCAACCAGGAACTGTACGGCCCACCCACCACGCTCCCGTGGGGTCTGCAAATTCACTCGTCGAGCCCAGCTTTCCCCGCGGGCGTGCCGGCGGGCACCCTATTCCAGCCCCTGTTCTTGTACGAGATGATTTGGGACATCGCCGGGGCAATCTTGATCATTCTTTTGGGTCGAAAATTCGTGATGTCGTGGGGTAAATCGATGGGCGTGTACTTCCTCTGGTATGGAATCGGTCGCGCATACTTGGAAACTCTCAGGCTGGATCCGACGGAGTTCCATTTCCTTGGGCAAAAGATCAACGCCGATGTTGCGATCGCGGCCGCCATTTTCGGGCTCGTCATTCTGGTAATCCAATCAATCAGACACCGCGGTGAACCAACCCCATTCGGCTACCTCCCTGGAAGGAGGCCCGACCTGACCGAGCCGGAGGCAAAGGGGATCGGAGTTCCCGAAGCTGCGCCGGTGCAAACCGCGGAATCGCCAACCGTCGCGAGTGGCGCACCGTTCAACAGTTCCGACGACGCGGGACGGTAGCTGATCGCGTGCGCCCGTTGCGCGCGAGGCAGACACTGGGCGGAGCGCCCGCATGCTTCATGCATTGGCGGCCGAGCCCATGAGGTCGGTCGTGAATCTACAGCGGCCGTGGCTTCCAACCCTTAGTGCCAACCACCGTTCCAATACTGGTCAGACCCCGTGAACCGGCGCTAACGCGAACATCCGCGCCAGCCTCGCCAAACGTCCCCAAAACGTTTGGTCTACGGGTACCGCTCGAAGCGATAAACGCTCTCAAATTCGTCCCGGAAAGTACGCTGAGGTGTGGCCCGGTCAGCATCCGTGTAGAGCGTGCGTTTATCCGGGGTTGCTTGGGCTGGTTGCGGCGATCGCGATGAGGGCGCGGGCTGGACCGGTCAGGCCTCCGCCTGCGGCCTGCCAGGTTGCGGTCAGGGGTCTCAGGAGCGGCTTCTCGGTTGGTATCACGACGAGTCTGCCGAGGGTCACGTCGTCACGTACGGCGAGGATACTCAGAACGCCGGGCGCGATACCCGCGGCGATGGCGGAACGAACTGCCGCGCTGGTGGACAGCTCGACGGCCGCGTCTGCTCGCGGCGAGTCGGGCGCTCGCGCCGCCAGAATGGATTCGAGGGCGCTCCGGGTTCCGCTGCCGGACTCGCGGATGACCAGGGGGGTTCGAGCCAACTCGTCAGCGGTGAGCGGTGTGTCCCGGCGCGCCCACCGGTGACCGGGTGCCACGACGACGACCAGTTCGTCTTGCAGCACCCTCTGGTGGGCGAGCCCCCGAGGCGGGCGCATGCTTTCGATGAAGCCGACGTCGACTTGCCCAGCACGGACCATCGCGCCGGAGGCCTCGCTGTTGGCCACCGTGAGCTCGATTGCGCTGGGCCGGGTCCCGCTCGCTTCTTGTTGTCGTCGCAACGTGACAAGCCAGCCGGGGAGTAAGTGTTCGGCAATCGTTTGGCTCGCCACGACCCGCAGTTTCTGGGCGCTGTTCTGGCGAAGGGATGCGATTCCCGCGTCGAGCTCTTCCGCAGCATCCAGGACAGGCATCGCCCACCCGATGACGAGTGTACCTGTGGGCGTCAGTGTTGAGCCTCGGGGCGAACGCATGAGTATCGGTGAGCCGACCTGATCTTCGAGGGCACGCATTCGAGAGGAAACGGCTTGCTGCGAGAGGCCGAGGGCTTTGCCTGCCGCGGAAAAGCTGCCAAGATTGTGCACCGCACACAGCATCTGCAAGGCGGCGAGGTCCGGCACCCGAGAACTCAACATCCACTGCTCCCTCATGGTCGACGCCCTCCACGATACAAGCACACCTTGTGACCACCCAAGGGCGAGCCCTCTACTGCTGTGACGGCAGCGAGCGGAACATGGTGGCTGTGACTTCAACGCCTCCAACTGCGCCCGTACCGATCCATCCGTTACCGATGCGTTCGCGCATCCTGGCGAAGGTTCCCGGACTAGCGTTAGCGGTGGGAATCGCGATCGTTGCCACCGCCATCGGTCATCTCGTTCCGCTCGTGGGAGGGCCGGTATCGGGAATCGTGCTCGGTGTTGCCCTCGCCACAATCATCAAGCCATCCGCGCGCCTGCGACCTGGCATGAACACGGCAAGCAAATTTGTGCTCCAGTTGTCCGTCGTGGTCCTTGGCTCGCAGCTCTCACTGGCGCAAATCGCCAAAGTAGGCCTCGAATCGCTCCCGGTGATGCTGGGAACCCTGGTGGTGTGTCTGGTTGCGGCCTGGCTGATCGGTCGCTGGCTCGGCATCGTGGGGAATTTACGCACCCTGATCGGTGTCGGTACCGGCATCTGCGGCGCGTCGGCGATCGCCGCGGTAACCCCGGTCATCGGGGCGGTCGGTGTCGATGTCGCCTACGCGATCTCCACCATCTTCCTGTTCAACATCACCGCAGTACTGGTCTTCCCCATCATCGGGCACCTACTCGGCATGAGCCAGCACGCCTTCGGCCTCTTCGCAGGAACCGCCGTCAATGACATGTCCTCCGTTGTGGCCGCCGCAACAACCTATGGCCCCGCCGCAACGAACTACGCGGTCGTGGTCAAACTCGTGCGCACTCTGATGATCATCCCGATCAGCCTCGGCCTCGCCGCGTGGGCCGGAAGGCGGATCAGTGCAACCGAGGGGCGCGGCGAGGTCGCCGGTCTCGATCCCGTCACGTTGCAGGACGATGCAACCGCCGTACAAGCACGCGGGCGCCGGTTGAACGTCTTCCGTCTCGTCCCGTGGTTCTTGATCGGATTCATCATCGTCGCAGCAGTGAACTCCTTCGGCATCATCCCCGTAGGCATCCACCCGAGCCTGAGCGCGGTCTCCGTCTTCCTCATCACCGTCGCCCTGTCGGCGATCGGTCTCTCCACCGACCTAGCCGGTTTTCGGCGTGCCGGTGCGAAACCGCTGATCCTCGGCGCAAGCCTCTGGATCGTCGTCTCGCTAACCAGCCTGGGCCTCCAATTCGCGACCGGCCTACAGTAAATCCACTCACAGAAAGTTCTCACCGTGTTCTCACACCTGCTCGTTCCCATCGACGGCACTGCCCACTCCGAGGCTGTTCTGCGCCAAGCGCGCGAGCTCGCCGTGTTGACCGGCGCATCCGCTCACATCCTGCACCTGAGCGTTCACGAGTGGATCGAGGGTCAGGACCTCACCATGGAAGACACCTCGGAAATCCGCACGTTCATGGAGCATGCGCTGGCCTCCTTCAGGAGTGCAGGCCTCACAACAACGTCCGAAGTCCTCCCTGCCGACGTGCGAGAGATCGGCCAGGCCATCCTGGCCAGACTTGAGCCAGAGGTGGAAAACCTCATCGTGATCGGGGCACCACACCACCAACGGTGGTTGGCGCCGCTGGCGCATCGTATCAGCGACCAAGTCACCCAGCAGGCGGTATGCCCGGTCTTGCTCATCCCATAGCAGCCCCGGGTGCGCAGCTCCTCGACGCAAACTCGTCATAGACGGCGACCTGAGATGCTTTTCGAACCAGCGCCCGACGGTCCGCTATTGGAGACCGGATTTCTTGACATCGCCGGAGATAATCCCAGCGTGATTCACGCAATGCCGTTACGAGCGAAGTTCCACTGATTCTTCGGAGAAGCCGTGAACGAGACCCAGCCACACAAACGATGAGATGAAGCGGAACACGCGACACTTCGCACAACCCTCCGACAAACTCGACCCGAACACGGCACGCCTAACCCATCCCGTAAACGGTTCCCCTTGCGGGACGCCTGATATGCGAATCTGCGCACCAATCCTGCTCAGGTTCATCCCCAACGAGCGCTCACTTGGCTTTGCGCCGTTGGCGAGCACAGTCAAGAAGGGAGATGGGGCCAGACGTGGCCGTCGCGGTAGGGTCACTTCAGCGGCTCATCCCAATCGGGGGTGTAGGAGTTGGGGTCTGAAGCCGCCGGTCTCGAGCAGGCTTCGGGCGATGTAGTTGGTCAGGTTGCGGAACCCGAGTGCGGAGCCGCGCAGGTGTTCGAGCCGTCCGTTGAGCGCCTCGGTCGGCCCGTTGCTGGTGCCGGGTCGTTCGAAGTAGGCGAGCACGTCAGCGGCTCGCTTCTTCAGGGTCCGGCCCAGGGTGGTGAGCTCGGTGAGCACCTTGGGGACGCCGGCGCTGAGGTCGGTGATCAGCTTCTCCATGAGCTCGCGGCCACGTTGCCGGTCCTCGTGGCGATAGGCGGCGATCATGCGCTGGTAGACACCCCAGGTCGCCTCGACCTCGACGTGAGCGTCATCAACGAACAGCGCGCGTAGCCTGTCGCTCTGCTTGTCGGTGAGCAGGTCCGCGCCGGTGTGCAGCGTGCGCCGCGACTTGTAGAGCGGGTCGTCCCTGAACCCACGGTGCCCGTGGATCGCGAGTTGGACCCGGCGCCGGCACCTGTCGAGGGCGTCACCGGCCAGGCGCACGACGTGGAAGGGATCCATCACCGTGACCGCGTCCGGGATCTCCTCTGCAGCGGCGGTCTTGAACCCGGTGAAGCCGTCCATCGCGACCACCTCGACCGCGTCACGGAAGGCGTCGTCGCGGTCGGCGAGCCAGGTCTTGAACGCCGCCTTCGACCGGCCCTCGACCATGTCCAGCAGCCTTGCTGGGCCGGCGCCATCGCGGACCGGGGTGAGGTCGATGATCACGGTGACGTACTTGTCGCCACGCCTGGTGTGGCGCCAGACGTGCTCATCGACGCCAATGACCTTCACGCCCTCGAACCGCGTGGGGTCGTTGATCAGCAGCCGCTTGCCTTCAGCCAGGACCGCGTTGTTGGCGGTGTCCCACGCGACCCCGAGTCCCTCGGCGACACGTGCGACGGTGAGGTGTGCGACCACGATCCCTTCCAGCGCCCACCGCAGCCCGGTGCGCGAGAGCTTCGCGCGTGGCTCCGCCGCGGCGCTGGTGTCTTGGCGCCACACGTGTCCGCAGTCGGCACAGCGGTAGCGGCGCACTACAACTTCCAGCACGGTCGGTCGCCAGCCCAGCGGCTCGTGGGCCAACCGCCGGATCACGGTGTCACGAGCAGCGCCTTCGCTGCCGCACCGTCGGCACCACTGATCTGGTTCCACCACGCGGCACGCGAGGACCGCACGATCCGGTTCAAGTCGTTGTCCGGTCACGCTCAGACCGAGGCCGTCGAGTCGAGCGAAGGCGGTCAGGTCAGGGCGGCCGAAGCCGCCCGGCGGGGTAGCGTCGGACACGTCGAGGTCTTTCGGATGGATGGCGTAGGAACCTCCGTCGTCGGGAGACCTCGACGTCTATCTGCGGACCGACGCGCCCGGCCGACCTACACCGTCATCTGAGAAGACCCCTGAAACGTCTTCGCCGACGACGGGACCGGCGAGGAGGAGGGCGCGGTGAGCTAAAAGAATGGAGCTTGCTCGGCTTCGACGCCGCCGCAAGCTCCGGTGAAACGGTCGGTACTGGTCGGTCGTCGTCGGTCACCACCGGATGGCGGCGTCCTCCACGCTCGGGGCGCTTGACCCCTGATCTTGGACACGCTGATTCCAGCACGATGCTGGGGAAGCGAGAATCCAAGGGATGGCTAGGAAGAACTACACGGACGAGT
>NZ_JBFBMU010000005.1:0-44856 GCF_040687205.1 Microbacterium sp. NPDC076768 | reverse complement strand
GCTACAACACTCGCCGGCGCCACTCCGCGATCGGCAACATCAGCCCGAACGCCTACGAAGCCGCACGCTCCGCTACGCTCGCGGAAGCGGCATAACCGAACCGACACCGTGTCCACGATCAAGGGCCAAGGCCCCGGCGTTTGCGCAGGTCAGCGGCTCGTTCGCCCAGTGGGCGCATCAAGCGATAGACGCAAAGCCGACGTGATTAGGTCGTCGGTTCGATTCCGACAGGCGGCTCCGGCGAACCGTTCTGGTGGTCGCGCGATGCGCTGGCCTCACGGCTCTGCCCGACACCGACGTCGCTCTCCTCTGCGACGGACCCCTCGCCGGCTGAGCGCTCGCGGCCGGCATCCTGTCCGTGTGCCGATAGGCCTCGCACCGCTCGGCAACGCAGCGTGGCGTTGCGTCGCGACCTGGCGACGGCTCGGCGGGGCGCGATCGTCTCGTGCGTTGGCGGACTACGGGAGCTTGGACGCGAGGACGTCGGCCGCCAGGATCTCGGGTGCTGCGCCGAGGAGGTGCTGGTTGGCCATCAGGGCTGCGACGATGGCGCCGTTGGCGTGGGCGTCGCGAGCGGCCTCGTCGGGGAATGCATCGAAGATCCAGAAGGTGTCGGCGTGGGTCCTGACCGCGAACCAGACAATCGTTCCTACTTCTTCGTTGGCGAGCGCGACAGCGCCGGCGAGCAGATCGGCGACCGCGTCGTGCTGTCCATCGGCCGCGACGATCTTGGCGACGAAGGCATACGGAAGTGATGCGGGTGTGGACATGAGGGACTCTCCTTGACGTCGGGGTTCTTCGTGGGACGAGTTCAGCGTATGACGAGCGAGGGCCGGTGGGGAGTGGCGTATACGGCAGTATTGCTATTGTTTACGTCATGCGTATCGGACTGATCGCGATCGACGGCTGCTTCGGTTCGGCTATCGCGTCGATCATCGACATCGTGCGGGTGGCCGACGGAGCCCGCGGCGATGTCGACCCGCGGATCGACCCGATCGAACTCGCCATCCTCGGACCGAAACGGCGAGTGACCACGACGGCATCGATGACCCTGTCGGTGGACCACCCGCTGTCGGAGTCCGGAGAGTTCGACGTGGTCGTCGTCCCTGCGCTTGGAACCCTTACGGCCGCCGCTACCAACGACGCCCTCCAGAGCCGAGATGCTCGTTCGGTCATCGCCTCGCTCGGGCGCCTCGACGAGGCGACCACCCGGATCGCCGCGGCGTGCACCGGCGTGTTCGCTGTCGCCGAGACCGGACGGATGCATCATCGGAGGGCGACGACCAGCTGGTTCCTGGGGCCGGAGTTCCGGAAGCGCTATCCGACCGTCGCCCTCGATCTCGACACCATGGTCGTGGTCGACGGGAACCTCGTCACCGCCGGCGCCGCGTTCGCCCACATCGACCTCGCGCTCTCACTCGTGCGATCGATCAGCCCCGACCTGGCCCAACATGTCGCCAAGCTCCTCATCATCGACGAGCGTCCGTCGCAGGCGGCCTTCGTCGCCTACGAACATCTCCGGCACGAGGACCCGATCGTCGTCGAGTTCGAACGCTTCGTGCGCGCCCGCCTGGACGAACCGTTCAACGTCGCCTTCGTCGCGCAGTCGCTCGGCACCAGCCGGCGCACCCTCGAACGACGAGTCCGTGCGGCGCTCAACCTCACTCCGCTCGGCTTCGTCCAACGGCTTCGCATCGAACGAGCTCGGCACCTCTCAGCAACCACGGACTTCACCTCCGCCGAGATCGCGCTACGGGTCGGCTACGCGAACGCCGAGACTCTGCGCTCCCTCCTGCGCAGGGAGCGACGCCGTTCCTGACCTATCGCCATGCCTGTAGCCGGTGTCCTAGCGCTCGACTGGAACCACCTCTCAGCACGTCGCGTCGACGCTCCTGCGTCGCCCCTGGACGACCCACTCGACACGCCCGCAGCACAGCCCATGTGACGTGTCCCGGCTTCCCGGACGGTCGAGGTTGGGTGGCTGTGATGTCGCTGCGTTCTCGTCGAGAGGGTCAGCAGACCCGATCAGAGCCGATCGGGATAAGACGCGAAGGCGGTCAGGTCAGGGCGGCCGAAGCCGGCCGGCGGGGTAGCGTCGGTCACGTCGAGGTCTTTCGGACGGATGGCGTAGGAACCTCCGTCGTCGGGAGACCTCGACGTCTATCTGCGGACCGACGCTCCCGGCCGACCTACACCCTCATCTGGGAAGAGCCACTTCAGCTTGACAAAGCCACAGTCTGCGGACGGTGGAGTCATTGTGCGACGGATCGTTCGGTTCTGCACAGTAGCCGCCGACATGGCAATTGAAATGATTCAGCTCATCATGCGGCTCGTGGTGTCGAAGAGTTCCAGCTCCCCAGGGTGCAGTTGGTGTTGGCAGACGAAAGAGCGATCCTTGATGCGCCACAGTCCCTGGCCGACACCGAGACCCGGCAGTAGCTTCTGTTCGGTCCCCGTCAGGCCGAGCGCTCTAGCAGTGGCCCCGAGCTGATCGGATTCTTGCCGGTAGATGATTCGCGTCTCGGCGTTGGCGAGAAGGCTGCTTGCCAGGGCTCGCATTGCGGAACCTTGGTCACCGACATTCTCCAAGTCGGTCAGCTTGTGGAAGATCAGCATGTTCGCGATCCCGTAGTGGCGAGCGAGCCGCCAGTGCGCATCCATTCGGCGCAACAACGCCGGATGAGACATGAGGCGCCATGCTTCGTCGTAGATGCACCAGCGCTGCCCGCCGTTCGGGTCAAGTAGGGCGGATTCCATCCAAGCCGACGAGCAGGTCATGAGGACCGAGGTCAGGGTCGAGTTCTCCGTCACTCTCGATAGGTCAAGGGAGATCATCGGTAGCGACGGATCAAAACGCACTGTCGATGGACCATCGAAGAGCCCGGCGAGGTCACCTGCGACAAGGCGTCGCAGGGCATGCCCAGCAAGACGTCCGTCTTCGGCTAGGCGCCCATCCGGATCCGCCTGGGCAGTCGGGGCAAGGATGTGTTCAACAATCATGGGAAGGACCGGAACGTCGTTGCTTCGAACGACCTCGGTCAGGGCGGTGTCAATTGCGGTGTGCTCCAAGGGTGTGAGTGGTCGAGTGAGGACCGTCTCGGCGAGCGCGCCGATCAGGTCGCGGCGTCGCGCGCCGACCGTGGACGACCAGCTCTCATCGCTCATTCCTGCTGGTCGATAGCCTTCGTCGAGTGGATTCAGCCGAGCAGCAAGCCCATGACCGAGCACGATCGCCCGACCGCCCACAGCTTCAGCGATCGCAGTGTGCTCACCCTTCGGATCGCCGGGGACGTAGACGCGACGCCCGAACGGGATCGATCGCGTGTAGAGGCTCTTGGCCAAGCTGGATTTTCCGGATCCGACAATGCCCGCGAGCACGAGGTTCGGCGCGGTGATGATGCCGCGCGCGTAAAGCACCCATGGGTCGTAAACGAAGGAGCCACCTGAGTACAGATCCTGACCAACGAAGACCCCGTCGGATCCGAGCCCGCCTTCAGCCAGGAATGGGTATGCACCAGCAAGAGTTGCCGACGTGTCTTGATGCCGTGGCAGGCGAAGCCTCCCGGGCGAACGCAGCTGCGTTGGTCCCGGTTCGCCAGCTGGCGAAATGAATGTGGTTGTTCGGCGCTCAGCCAGATCAGCGGCGTACTTGGCGCGGGACGCCTGATGTTCTGCTCTCTGCTGCTCCGCTTGCAACTCCGCGGCAGCCTGCCTGCGCTGCCTGCGTATGCGCCGCTTCTCGGATGCTGGAGCGACGAGAACCGAAGTGTGCAGGCGCTCGGCATCATCGTGGCTCATAGTCCTAGACCTCGCTGCTGCCTGACCGCCGTGATGCTGGCGGGCTCAAACCACGACGCTCGCTGTGAACCGTGAGTACGGCTAGGTGCCGACAGAGCAGGGACGCTTCGAACGTCATCGGGCAGTTGATCTGCCGTGTCCACCGCGTGGATTCGGTAGAGCGCGACGTGCGCGAACGCGTGACTGTAGGCGAGGTGGTAATCACCGTCGCGCAGTTCATGCTCAAGCGGGCCACTCGGCGGTGCGTCGTAGACGTATCCGTTCTCCATCGCTGCGCTGGTGGTCTCGTCACCGTAATCCCAATACTTCAGATGGTTGAGCCCAGCGAGAGCACCGTCGGCGTCGATCATCTCCAGCACCTCGTCTGCTTCTTGACCTTGCAGGAAGACGACATTGATCCAACGAGCGATTGTCGATGCTTCGCTGGCTGGAGCTTCGTGCCAAGCAACGCGACTCGCCGCACCCGCCGCGGCGTCGAGCCGTTCCTCTGCCTGGTCGATCAGGGTCGCCGCCTGGTGAAGTTCGTCGGCCGCGGCCAAAGCATCATTGGATCCGATGGAGTGGTCACCGTGCTCGTCAAACGCACGAGGTCGATTCTTGATGTGGGCGGCAGCGAGCTGATCGAGAACCTGCTTGAGCGATCGCACGCCTGACAGCAGGTCGCCGAGAACGCCGTACAGATCCTGCGGACTTTCAAACGTGCGCGTTGCGTGCGCGAGCCCGCGCAACGCTTCGGATGCTTCCCCGGCATCTGCACCGGGATCGTAGAACGTGGGCATGATGACCTCCTGAGTTGTGGCTTTGGACACCAGCCAGGTGCACCGTCGCTTCTGGAGATGTCGGACCTCCCTGCGATACTTGTGGTGTGGATCGGTGATAGCTGCGTCTCAGCCACCGGGGAGGGGACGACCGGGTATGGATGACTCGTCAGCAGCTCACAGCGAAACCGATGACGACTCTGCGGCGCAGCACGACGTCGATGGTCCGCGGGCTGGAGACACTACTGAGCTTGAAGAGGTGACGTCCACGACTCTGGTGGAGGTAACGCCAGGCATTGCCGTTGTCTTCGGCGAAGTTCCGGAGGGCCTAGAACTATTCGATCTCGACATGCTTCCGTCGTTCGACAGAGCGCAACTCAACACAGCGCTGGGGACGATTGGGAACATCGGGACCGTAGTTGGCAATGTCGCCGAGGCTATTTCCAGCGCGCAAGGGCTGTACCGAGTCAACGACGCAACGTTGTCCTTGCTCCAGAGTGGGGGCAAGCTGGCGGCAAAGGACGGCGCAAAGCTCGGGGCAATCTTCAAGAATGGGGAGTTGGTCGCACAGGCACGCTTCATCCCTGCTTCTATGACTGCCGCGACGGCCATCGCTGCCATTGGCCCGGCTGTTGCCATGCTGGCACTCCAGATGCAGCTTGGAGAGATTTCGGGTCTCGTGCGCACAAATATTGCGCTGACCACCCAAACTCTGAAATCGATCCGAAATGAGCAATGGTCTGAGCTTGAAGCATTGGTTGAGGCTGTGGATGAAGCGGTCGACCATGCGCGGAGTATCGAGGCCGTGCCTGACTCCGTGTGGGACTCAATCGCGGCGAGTTATCCGTCTTTACGAAAGCAAATGAAGCTCTATCGAAGGAATGTCGCGGATTACGTTCAGGAGCTTGGCAAGCTCAAGGGGCGCCCACGGCGCCAATTCCTGGAGTCCAATGCTGAGGCAATGGTGTTCGACACTTACTCATTGCTCAGCTCTCTGAAGGCATACGCGGAGTACCAAGCGATCAAGGCAGTACGGGCGAGAACGCGAAGTGCGGATGACGAGAGCGAAGCCCAGCTGTTCGAGCGCATTACTCGGGATACTCCGATCGAGATCCAGGCCGCGCGTGATGAGATCGCGATCCTGACCAAGGAGCTCGTGCGCGAGCTAAGAATTATCGCTGAGCTTCCCGGCCGTGCCACTATGCCGCTCACAAAGAAACGAAAAGATGCCAAGGCGTCGCAACTGACATGCGCGCAGCTGCTTGAGGCCTTCGAACCGGTTGCGAACATCATGCACCCACCTGTTGACAAGCCGAGTGCTCCCGATGTCGTGCTCGCTCCGGAAGACTTAGACCTCGATCCCTACCTTCAGATACTCCGATGGTTCATGGACGACACAGAAGTCCTTCAGGGGATTGCGTTTCCGCATGAGGCGGGAGGGACCCTTGCGGCGCTCGTGCCAGCGGTGCTCGCGAAGCGGGTCGATGCATCTTGGGATGCTTTGGCTCCAGGGAGGGCGGCCGCGATCGTGGACAAGATCGCCTCCAGCA
This sequence comes from Microbacterium sp. NPDC076768, assembly GCF_040687205.1. Lineage (NCBI taxonomy): Bacteria > Bacillati > Actinomycetota > Actinomycetes > Micrococcales > Microbacteriaceae > Microbacterium > Microbacterium sp. NPDC076768. The sequence goes on along the minus strand of NZ_JBFBMU010000005.1, from coordinate 38,750 downwards.
CGTTTGTAGCTGTCACAGACCAGCGGATCGTCACTGCGTCTCCGCGTGCTCTACTTCGGGAGGGCGAACTGGGGGCCGTGTTCCCGTTGAGCGAAGTCCGGTATGTGCGACCTCGCCGCAATCAAGCAGACAACGTGCGGTCGACGATCAGCGTCGCCACTGATCGGAAGGACTTCACCTGGATGTTCTCTTCCGCGGCGGACGATGAGCAGATCGACAATTTCGCAGTCGTTGTCGAAGACGGGGTGCACAGTGTGGCGGCGAGCCAACTCCGGATTGAAAGTGCACGGGATCGCGCAGATGAAGAGAACTCGATCGTGGCTGAATAGGTAGTACGCGCCAGTTCCGCCGTCAATCGACTTCCTCCTTAGATTGACGAGTCACACAACCCTACACAGTGGCAGCGCCGCCGCGGTGAACGCTTGGGCCTGCTGTCCGACGAGGAGTCGCGTCTCGCAGGACGCTTGAATGGCGGCTTGCTCGATCGCGGCGACGGCGGCGTCGAGGTCATCAGCGGTTCGTGCGGACACTGAGATGAGTCCGGTGTAGCGCAGGACGCCGTGCCCAGCGGTGAGATCGGCTTCCTGCTGGAGAACGTCCTGAAACTCGGCCGTCTGCGAGGCATCCTCTAGCTGGCCGATGCGCTGACGCTGAGCTGCGTCTGAGATGTACTCCGTCTTCTTTTTCCGGATGTCACGCGCTGCCTGGTCGGACCGCATCGGTGTGCAGAGCAGCGAGAAGGACCGCTGTATCCCGGTCGACAGGAGCACAGGTGCCAAGAAGCCCGGGTAGACCATCGACCGCGGCCACTCTGAGATCCACAACACCGCGTGGAAGGCCGAGTCTGTGCGTAGTCGAGACCAGGATTCGTTCACTGCGACCGGACCTGCGGTGGCGAGCGACTGGCCGAGTTCGCCGTGCCGTTCAAGCGTCGCGGCGACTGCCGGGTCGTATGCCGAACGCAGGATGACGGCGATCTCGCCGCACGTCAACCACGATGAGGGTGCGAGGTCTGCTGAGCGCAGCGCGGCGACCAATGTAGACATCTCTTGGCGAAGAACAGCCGCAGCGCCACGGATGCCGCCACCGGCAGTGCGGATCTGTCGTGCCGCTGTCTGCATGTCGAGCGAGAGGGAGAGCGTGGTGGCGTGGCGTTCTCCAGCGGGTCCTGCGCGGTCGATGAGTTCGGCGTACGTCGTCGAGGCCCAGGAGCCATCTGCGTTGCCGTGCGATGCCCACCATTCAGCGAGTCCTGTCCCGGAGTCCGGGAGGGTGCGCTCAAGCACTTGCAGCATTGAGAGGCGCCCGGACCTGCACACGGTCGCGAGCACACGCCCCCAAGAGGAGACACGCCGTTCCTGCTCACCGGGATCGAGGAGCGCGAATGCTGGGTGCGAGACCGCAACGATGGCCGTTAGGGTACTGGCGGTCGGGTCATGAACCATTCCGGCGCCGGTGGTCGGGTCGTCGTACTCGCGCAGTCGTGCCATGTCGCCGGGTAGCGCGAGCGAGCCCGCAGGTCGCGGCTTCACAACACGCCGCCGGTAGAGCAACTGTCCACCGGTGGTTTTCCACATCCACCAGAAGGCAACGGGAATCCATTCGACGATCGGACGTCCAGCGATCCGGATCCACACCACGGCCGCGGCACAGAGCCATACGGGTGCCGAGAACGCGATGAGCATGCCGCCTCCGGCATAGAAGGCCCACACAAGCGTGGTCACACCCATTCCGAGCGCGACCAGCTGTGAGAGGGATAGTCCGAGCAGGATGCCCCTTCGTGTCAGTCGGGAGAGTTTCACCGGAATGAGGTCCCCGGCTCGTTGATCGTCGTAGTCCTTTGGCATGCTCAGTTATTCCTTCCCAGATCGTGGCTGCTGGGTTCTGGGTGGTGTTGGATCCGATCGCGGTGCGGGAGGCTGAGGCGTGGAATGAGGAGCGGGTGCAGCCGCACCCGAACCACCCGCACCGGCAGCCGCAGTTTCGGCCGTGCCACCGACAGCGCCTCCGAGCTGGGGCCCGGCAGTAGCGGCAGCTTTGATGACCTTCGCGCCAATGACCGCTGCCGCTGCTGGGCCAGCCGCTGCGGCAGCGCCACCGGCACCTGCACTGGCTCCCGCCCCCGCTCCGGCAGCTGATCCGCCGGACGTCGCCCCACCCGAAGCAGACGCGCTGGGTGAAGCGGTTGCTGCTGGAGCGGCGTTGGATGTCCCGCCACCACCGGAGCCACCGTCGAGAACTTTCTTCACTCCGTCGCTCTGAGGCTTCGACGGCACTGGCACCGGTCGGTTCACAGCGCTCTTCGCTTCCTGCTCGCTTCCCATCGCGTGGTAAAGATCGAAGCCGAGGAACGAAATGAATCGGTAGACCATGTACGGCGCAAAGGCTGCGATGAACAGCAGCACGATGCCTGAGATCGGTTCGGTGACGGCTGACAGGTCAGCCTCGATCGGGGTCGAGACCTGCGTGATCGCAATGAGGAACACGACGACGAGTACGAGCTTGGAGATGATGAGCGCGATCACGAACGCTGCCCATTTCCCGATCCATCCGCGGGTGACGTCCCATGCCGCCCCAGCGAAAGCGATGGGCGCGAGCACGATTGCGACGAGCAGCAGGGCCTTGCGAATCAGGAGCGAGAACCACACGATAGCGACAGCACAGATCATCAGTCCGGCGAGGAAGATCGTGACGATCGCGCCGACCCCGGGAGCGGCGATGTTGATTGTTGTGAGTCCTGCGGTGAGGAGCGCGATCTTGTCGCCCATGGTGGCGGTGGTTTCTCCTGCGGCCTGAACAACCCCAATGCACAGCTGATCCACGATCTCAAGAGCCGTCGCCGTCAACGTAATGACCACGAACGACCCCAGAACAGCTTTGGCTGCGCCGAGGGCTGCGCGGGAAAGTGCGGCGGGTTCGCGTCGGATGAGGCCGAGGATCAGCTGGAAGCAGAAGAACAGGAGAACGATGAAGACACCGATGCCGAAGAGCAGGTTGTAGACGTTCAGGTAGCCCGGGGATTGGACATCCACGAGGGTTGTGCTGTCGAAGACGGTCCACATGGCTTCGATGAGCCATCCGGCAGCTTGCCCCATCGTGGAGGCGAGCCAGTCGAATGGCGCCGACACGAGTGTCGCGGCACCTTCACCGACGGCATCACACACGTTGGAGATGACAGGAATATCGCAGACACTCATCGCAGGCCTCCTGGAAGTGATGGATGGGTGGGTCTCAGACCTGCTGTCCGACGTTCCAGAAGAAATTGATGAGCGTTACTGATGCGCCGCAGATGACGGCGGCACCGCAGGAGATGAGTACGCCGAGTTTGCCGCGAGAGGCGAGGTGCGGGTTGGACGAGTTTGACCCAAATCCCCAGACGATCGCCGAGATGATGAGCGCGAGCACGGAGAGAATCAGGCCGATCGTCATGACGGCGCCGACGATCGTGCGCAGCTGCGCAATCCCCGGCAGCCCCGAATCATTCGGGGTGATGTCGATGTCCATCGGCAGGGCTGAGGCGATGGTCGTGATGAGTTCGAACACGGTGGCTCCTTTGGCATGAACACCGCCGTCGGCGGTAGCTGAAACATGGTCGAGAGCCAGGTGCGCCGGTCGTCCCTTTCGACAGGTACGAACAAGCGAGCTACAGCTGCTCACCCAACTGAATGAGCCAGTTCATCCACGTCACGCCACCGCCAGCGAGGACCGCGGCGCCCAGCGCGACGAAGACCCCGGCGCGTGCTTTCGCGGCGGCCCCCGGGTTGCCAGTGGAGGTGGCGATGGCCCAGATGATTGCGCTGATGATGATCATGAGGACAGCAAAAATCAGGATGATCGTGAGCATCGCTCCGATGACAACCTTGAGATCGCCGATACCGCTCATGCTGCCGAAGTCCGGAAACACGTTCACGACAAGCCGCCCATCATTGCCGAGCATCCGGCTCCTGCGGTGGCTTCCGGAAGGTCGGCGGCATCGTGATCGTTGAGCCACTTCGCCGCATCGACCGCCTCAGCGTTCGTGCCACCCGGGCGGACTTCGAAGTGAAGGTGCGGACCGGTGGAGTGTCCAGACGAGCCGACATCACCGATGTGTTGACCAGCGATGACGTGTTCTCCGACGGTGGCGTGGATGCCGTTCTCCCACATATGCGCGTAGGCGGTCGCGATGGTCTCGCCATCGATGCGGTGCTCAATCACGACGAGTCCGCCATAGCCGCCAGAGAACTCCGCGACTGTCACGACACCATCCGCTGCTGCGAGGATGGGTGTTCCGTCAGCGGCAGCAAGGTCGGTTCCTGAGTGGAAGGCCCTCTCTCCGGTGATGGGGTCAAAGCGGGGCCCGAAGTCACCAGTGAGCACCCAGGTACCTTCCGGCAACGGGAACACGACGTGCGAGGATCCGGCCACGGCGTCAGCCGGAGACGGGGCAGTCGTCGAAGAAGTCGATTTGCCGCTCGTGAGAGTCGTGAGGATCATCTCGGCGACGGGCTCGTAGTTGTTGTACCGGTCAGGATAGGCAGACACCTCGACCGCCTGAGCGGCTTCGCCTTTACCCATGCTCTGCCATCCAGGAATGTCGAGAAGGCCGCGGGGCGAGGGATAGTTGGGGCCGGACGGTCCGCCAAAGAACGCAGCAGCTTGATACTCGGGGTCCATCAGCTCAGCTACGGATCCCCAGCCCGATTGTGGGCGCATTTGAAACAGGCCGAGCGAGTCGTGGTCGGACCCGCTTCCATCGTTCGGATAGCCCCCGGATTCCGGGTAGGTGCCCGTGTTCGCGAGCTGCCGCAGCGTCGACTCGGTGAGCGCAGCCATGATCGCGATCTGGACGCCATCTCGGGTGACGCCCTCGATCCGTGAGCCCACGGTGATGATCGTGGCCACGTGAGTCAGCTGCTGCTTGTTGAGCGTGAACGTCTCACCATTCGCTGTTGTCACCACGAGAGAGTCCGGCACGTTGCCCAAGGTGAGTCCTGACGAGGAAAGACACGCAATAACGGCGGGATTTATCACGAGGCCGACGGTGACGAGCCCTAGCGTTGGAGCCAAGAACATCAGGGCGACGACTGCGATCGCGAGCTTCTTCATCATGAGCTGGCCTTCCTAACGCAGCGGATTGTTCAGCTGTGAGAGCCGCAAGACGTAGCAACTGTCATCGGGCGGGCACGCGATGAAGACCGTGAACGCGACCTCTTGCTCAGCGCTGACTTGGTCACCGTTCCAGAGACCGGAGCGATGGCGGATTCCCGCGATCGTGAATGCGGTGGCGCCTGCGGGGAGCTGGCTAGGGCGAGCCTGAGCAAGCGCGTTGGCCCAGGTATCCGGCACGTGCGCGGACGTGATTTCCAAGCGTTGGCTCGTCGCGTACTGTCGCAGCTGTGCCCACGCGTCCTGGGTGGGCATGTACGTTGCAATGTCGGCTGCGAGCCCCGGCTGCTCGGTGCCGGTGGGGTCGGCGACATCGAGGATGACTTCGGCATAGTCCAGCGGCAGGAACCCACTGCCGGTGTCCCAGGTGAACAGCGCCGTCGCGACGCCGCGCGAGAAGGTCTCCGCATCGGTGCTGTGGGGGATAGTCGGGATCCGAGACGGCTGGACCGGTGACTCACGCGACGGTTGCGCTGCTGGTTCAGTGCTCGACGGTGACGGACCGATTGGAGCCGTGGATTCTCGGGAACCGATGATGATCCCGTAGACGCCAACACCTGTGACGAGGATCACCGCTATCGAAGCGGTGATGAGAGCGACGAGCGTGCGTCGTGAGCGGAGCGCGGTGGGGAGCTTCATATCGGGCAGGTGCGCAGCACCAGCCCGTCATCAGATCGCGCGAAGGTTGCCTCTTGATGCTGTTGAGTCGGAACCTGCATCCTCGGCATCGAGCGCGCTTCGGAGTTGTTCGGCAAAGTGTGAAGTCGCGTCAACGACATGGAGGAACATCTCGACTTCTGCGCCGCTGAGCTGGCGGACGAGGTCGTCGACCTCAAAGTGTCGCCACCATCCATCGAGTTCGTTCCACGTCACCACGAACGCCCGAACTGGCCAGGGCTCGTCGCTGTCGATAGGCGCCGTTCTGGGGCTCGGCGAGGTACGGCGCTTCTGATGCGGCATGCTCTTGATACGTGCCAGCGCGGCCTCCGCCAGCTGTGCCACGTCCTCGACCGGTGCGTCTGCCTGAGCCCCCAACACCAGCTGCCGTGCGCGTTCATAACTGGGATGCACGGGTGCGCCGGACCCAATGAGTTCAAGCTCAGCTGCGACGCCCTCTCGCACCCACTCTGTCTGGTTCTCATCGTCAGCGAGTTGCTGCAGGTAGTTGATCTTCTCCAGCGTGGTGTGTGACGCGCCATCCGGGATCATCGAGGCGGCCTGCGCACGGGAATCTCCGAGCGACTCTGACGGTGCCGCAAAATTTGCGTCACCGTCAGTTCCCGGCTGGTTTTCGTGGCTGAACCGTGAAGCTTCCTGACGGCGAGCGGCATCCTCAGCCATCAGCGTCTTGATCTCCCGATAGAGCGCGGCACTCTCCAGCTGGGTGAGTGGCTTGTGCAGAACGTTGTCGTCCTGCTCGGCAAGGAGGTGCGCGAGATCCCCCGAGATGCCGGACCGCACCCAGACCTTGACGTGCTGCCATCCGAGCTGCTTGATCGCCGCCAATCGTCGCGCTCCGCAGACCAGGATCCCATCAGGGGTGACTGTGATCGGCTGCAGCAGACCATCGCGCTCGATCGACGCGGAGAGCGATCCGAGGTCGCCGAGCTCAGTGCGGTGACGGCGTCCGACCTGGATCGAGTCGACGGCCCGGTCCAGCTCGATATGACCGTCACGTGCACTCATCGCGTGCTCCCGTGAATGGGCGCCGACATCGCAACAACCATTACCAGGTCGTCGTCACTGAGAAGCGTCGGGAGCGTCTCGCCGACGAGTAGGCGGAGCAGGATGCCGCGACCGGTGCTCGTCGCTCGGTAAGCAGGATGGGGGTGCCCAAGCAGCACGTGCAGAAGCGACGACCAGGAGTCGGCGGGCAAGTCGAGAAGCGCTCTCGCGTGCTTGTCTCGGCGCAGCAGCTCGTACGCACCTTGCCGAGACCCGATACGCGCCACCGCGCTGCACACATGCTCGATCGCGGCCCGCGCCGTGTCTTCGGGCCACCCCAAGGTCGTGAACAGTGTGATCGCGCGGTCGATCGTGCGCCGAGCTGTGTCGGTGTCGCGCGCAGTGTCGGGGTTCTCGTCTTCGATGACGGGATACCGATCGATGACGTGGAACGCCGGGTGATAGTCGGCCAGTGGATTTTCACGGTCGGCAAAACGCTCGGGGTCGTGAAACGCAGATACCTGCGGGCGACGTGCTTGATGCGTCGCGCAGAGCAAGCCCTGCCCGCGTTCCTCGGCGATGCAGGTGACTTGGACGCCACGGGTGACCACAGCCCAAGGATCGATGGCCTCGCGAGCGGATCGAGTTCTCATCACGTCGAAAGCTGCCGACGCTGCCTCCCACGGATCCAGGCCATGCTTGCGAGCCAATGCGGCATACTTCTCCGCGGCGAATGCTGCGAGTTCAGCAGCGACGCGATCGTGCTCCCACGCGCGGACACCCGTGTCGTGCAGTCGATGCAGCAAGGCGCGAAGCCCCTCGCTCGTCGTATAGTCCTCGCGTGGCTGCGGCGCCGGGCTGTTGTTATTGGTCATGGTGTGGGCACCTCCTGGCAAGCAGGTGCGCGCCCGCTCCCCAGCGGGGTCCTGGATGTCAGCGAAGTGCCCATGAGATGCCGTGCCCGACGATCAGGGGGTCCCGATCGCGCCGCGCTCGGCCCCTCGTCGGGAGCTGCCATGTCCGAACGCGGACAACGGCGGGAGGTGACGGGCTCGCTCCGCGATGCCGCGGGCGCTGGTCGCGGTCGCCTGGTAGGTGCGACGTCGAAGCTCGGCCTGGAAATTGATCCCTGCCCCGGCAACGCGCGAACCACCGCGCACCATCAGATCAGTCGGACGTACCCACTCGACTCCACGACCGCGGTAGAACGCGGGGTCGATTCCAGTGCTACGACCATGACCTTGAACGCTTGCTGCCTCAACTGCTTCCGGAGCGCTCGTCGTCCTTACGGAATTCTCGCTGGCAGCGACAGCGGCGCCGTCCTTTTCTTGTTCGCTCATTTCAATTCCTCCTTGTGCGGCGTTGCGGATGCGGGCACATTGCGCTCTTGATCGAGCGGGTTGTTTGCGAACCAGCGGCCCACGGTCGAAGGGTGCACACTCAGCTCACGCGCAATCCTTTTGTTCGACCACCCGTCCGCGCGCAAAGCCATCGCAGACTCCTGGGGCGTGGTCTGCGTCATGGTCTTGCGAGCAGCTTCGGGTCGCTCGGGGATACGGATGAGGAGCACTGTGAGGTGAGTGATCGCCAGCAAGACCAGCGGTGGCACCGCCGCCACCGCCGCCGCGAGAAAGCTCGGCACATCGGCATCCGCCGCGACAACCGCGTGAATCGAATTGGCTGTCACCGACACGGCCGCGGCGCCAGCCAGCAGAGTCCAGGGGTACCAGGCCGCTCGGGCTCCGGCCAGCGCGACGACGGCGACGGTCGATACAACGATGACGCCGTCGACAATGAGCGGCCACGCCCACGCTTGCCCGGCACCAATCCCTGAACGGGCGGCAAGATCCGCAAGCGAGGTGAATGACAGCCAGAAAGCTCCCGCGGCAATGAAGACGGTGCCCGCGACGGCCGTCATGACAGCCCATCGTCGCGCGTTGAAATCACTCATGCCAGTGCCCGTGGGTGTGACGCGGGTGGTGGGCGATCGCACGACGTTGTTCTGTTGGCGCGTATCGATCGCTGCGGAGATGCACCCTGCACTGCCCGGTATGCAGACCGGACGGTAGTCGCCGCTTCTCGCTGGCTGAGACCGGCCTGTTCGGCGGCAGCGCTGAGGGCGTCGAGCGCCTCGCTGTTCGGCACCATCTGCTCCGCCATCTTGCACGCGGCCCAGAAGAGCCCATGGTTGCGTTCGCCTTCTCGGAGTCGCGCAACCCAATCGGCCAGCCGTTGCACGTCAACGGGCTGTTGCGCCGACCGCGGACTTCGACGTGCCTCGTTAAGTTGCGGCGGATCGAGATAGTCGTGGAGCTGCTGCGAGTCGAGCGGACGACCTGGTGTACCAGCCAACTGGAGGATCTCGTATCGGTGCGTCGACCCGGCGAGGGTGCGCTCAGACGGTGGGACGATGACATAGCCTCCGTCGCCACGGAAGTCGATTCCGGTCCGCGCGGATTGCCATGAGCGCTGCTCGCTGTTCCTGTCTGCTGGGAAGAAGAGGTGCAGCCCGCCGGACGGAGTCCTGATGGCGGCTTCCCAACCTTCAAGCAGCCCGGCACGCTGGGCGCCATCGAGTGCGTCGTAGCCGTTGACCGAGGTGTGCACGTCGACGTCCACCACGACAAGGCCTGTGGCAGCGCCAGTCGGCATCCCGATATTTGCTGACGGCATCGCGGCCCACCAGCGATGAACCGACTCGGGCTCGCTGCTGGCCGAATGAAACCCTCCCGCAACGGCGGGGCGTTTCCCGCCCGCGGTGCAGGGAAATACGGGGACACCGGATGCTGCGAACGCGAGCGCGCTCTGACGGAGGGAGACCCCGCGACCAATGTGATCCAGCGTCGCCATGAATGATTGCGGCGCACTCATCGCAGCCCTCGCACGTCGACCAACGCCAGCTGTTGTGACGCCGCGGTGGCCATGGTTGAGGGTGAGGCGCCCGTGCGTTCGACTGCCTTGGAACTTTGACGAAGCGAGTCCCGCTCAAGCCCCGGAGGTGTGCCGTCACCGGTCATTTGCGTGTCGAGCTGATCGAGAATCTTCATCGCCGTCGCACGGACGCGCTCGCCCGTTGCCCGAACGACCTTCGACGGTTCCTCCCCATCGACTTGAGCCGCCCACGTCGAGACATAGGGAATCGTGTAGCCGGTAGTGTCCATGCCGTGCGCCGCGCTCACCATGAGCGCTACCGACTCGGCCTCGACTTCACCAATACCTCGGTGCTGACGTGCATCTCCCTGGTCGGGGCCGTGCATGAGAACATGTGCGAGTTCGTGAGCCAGCGTCTTCACCTGGGCGGCCGGGTCCATGTCATCGCGGACGCTCACGGTTTTCTCCCCGTAGTTGGTCACGCCGTTCGCACCAAAGATCGCGCCTGCATCGGCCACGGCGTGCAGCTGGAATCCGGCTGCTTCGATCTGCCGAGTGATTCCAGCTCTGAGTCCCGAAGGAGCCTCACCACGCAGCAGCTTCGGGGTAGGCGGTGCCGGGATCGGGTCGCCCGAGGTCTGTGCGGCATCCCAGACGTACGCGGGGCGGACGCCGACCATCTTCGACCGAACTTGCTCGCCGGGGCGAGGCTTCTCGTACCGGTTGAGTCGTCGCCACGATGTCGGGTCAGATGGCGATGATGAGGCGAAGCGGCCGGTAACTGGAGCGAGAATCTGATAACCCGGCTGACCCTTCTCCACCTGATGCCCGAGCTGCTGCCACTGTTTGTACCCGGCCACATACGAAGGCATCGGATCGGGCACCAAGCCTGCCTCATGCGCGGCGGTGTGCTGCATCCAGATCAGAAGCGTGTTGTTGAACGAACGGCTTCGGAACTGGGCAGCGAAGGCAAGTGCCTGGGCCCAGTCTTCGCCAGACACCAGCTGATCGACAGCCTCGGTCAACTTTTCGTGCAACTCATCGAGCTTCGCTTCGCGCGCTTCGCGGCGATCGTCAATCGAAGTCATCGGTCGGCCTCCTCTCAGGCGTGCCACGTTGTGGAAGCGTGTGGCGATGCACCTGTGAGGTGAGCGGGGATGCCCAAGTCGCGATAGCGGGAAAGGCATGCTCGCCGAGGTGTCGTGAGCAAGCTGCGACCACGCGCGACCGACTGAACGCGCATCATCGCCTCGAATTTGGCATGGTTCACCTCTCTTTGAGCAGTGGTGCGGTCACGTCAAACTGCACTCGTTGATCATGCTCAAATGGCTTAGGCCTTCCGTTCTAACATGGCAATTGAGCATGCGCAACCCTTGATTTGTGCATGCTCAACGGCTATATTGAGCATGCGCAACACCCCGCCGGGGTGGCCGGCGCCGATACCTACCCGTCCCGACGGAAGGGGTCAGCACCAATGACCGAGAACGAGAGCAAAGCCGCAGCTGCGGATCTCGCGAAACGCCTGCGCCTGCTGCTCGATGTTGCGATCGCTGAGTCCGGTATCGAACCGACGTATTCGCAGATCGCCGCTTACCTAGGCGAACGTGGTACCAATCTGTCGAGATCGCGGTGGACCTACATGGTGAACGGGCACCGGTACGTGCAAGATCCCGAGGTATTCGAAGGGCTGGCATCGTTCTTCGATGTCGACACTGACTTCCTTGTCGGTTCTGATGGGGCCGAGGTCCCGGCGAGAGTGAGTGCACAGCTTGATCTTGTGCGCTCAATGCGGGCGGCGAAGGTCAAGTCCTACGCAGCCCGCACCCTTGGAGATATTTCACCGCAAGCTCTCCAAGCCATCAGCAGGTTCCTAGACGAAGAAGTGGCACACACAATCGAGCAGTGACGGTGCCCCCGGTGCGGAGCGACGCCGGTAGATGCTCTCGAAGGAGGGTGAGCAGAGCATGAATATCGAACTGACCGTGTCCACGGCTGTCGCGGATCTTGCTCTGGGCGGAATCTTCACCTTCGACGCCTTGTTCGACGCGGTGCGGCAGCGCAGACATCGGAAGCTGCGTGTCGTTGAGCTTGCCGAGCTTGGCGACCATGATGGCATCTGCGCCGTCTGGCTGACTACCGATACTGAGGATCTGATCCTCCACGCCCACAGTGACTCGGTTCTGCACCGCCAACAGTTCGTTCTGCATGAGTTCGCTCACATGATTCTTGGGCACTGCGACGGCGACGAATGCTCCGAGGTGGATGCCCTGCTGCCCGATATCCCACCGCACACTCGCGGACGTTTGCTCAGGCGCCAGGACCTCGACACAGGCACTGAGATCGCTGCAGAGTCATTGGCCGACCGGCTCGCGGCAGGCATCCGCGGTTCGGCCTTCGCGGAGTCTCGCTACTCGGAGATATTCGCATGATCCAGACGCTTGTCGCGGCACTCATGTGGGTGCTGGTGGCGAGCCTGCTCATCCTGCGGCGCGGGCGCACAGACCGCAGCATCACGTACTCTGCGCTCACCATCGCTATCGCCATGACACTCAACGTCGATGCGATCTACGTTGTCGTCGATCGAGTACTTGGCGCAACCAACCTGGCCACGCTGCTCTCAGATGGCCTCCTGATGATCGGCCTCTTCTTCCTTGGCCGGGCAGCAATGAAAGCGGGGGAGTATCGCCCTCGGTTGGTGCGCGCGGCCGTTGGTCGCTCCGCGCTGTTCATCGCACTCCTTGGCGCCTCAGCGGCCTTCACTCTCATGGATCGAGGGTCAACGACGGTCAATTTCATGATTGATCTCGGCGCCCAACCGTGGGCCGCGACGTATTCGATCGTCGCTTTCACGTACTGCGGGATCGTCGTTGCCGCGATGCTCGCGCTGGCGACACGCCAGTTCCGGCTTGGTGATGGCATCCAGCGCGTTCCGCCAGCGCTGCTGTTGATTGGCTCCGCTTCGGGCGTCGCACTCTGCGTGGTGGTGATCGTTATGGATGTTGCGCACATCTCAGGCAACCTCGAACTCATGAGCGCGGTCGGCGCCACGTATGGGCCACTATCTCTACTCGCGTTTGTTTTTCTTTGCGCCGGATTCGTGGGGCAACCAATGGTCCGATACGTGCGGGATCGCGCCCGACGTGCGCAGACAGCTGAGATGGTGAGAGAGCTGGAGCCGCTCTGGCGTCGAGCAACACTCGTGCGGCCGGGACTCAGCGGCACGAACTCGCTCGGGTCGAGCCTGGATGACCCAGAGCTGCGCCTCCACCGCGTGATCGTCGAGATCCGTGACGCCATGATCGATCCACGCGTCTCTTTCGAAGTCACTGGACCCGATCGTGCATTGCTGGAGCGAGCCGAGGCTCACCTCCTGGGGGCTGATGCGCGCGGCGCACGTGAATCTGTGCCTGGTCGCCCTGCACGCGAACGAGGACAGGTATGAGACGGATCATCGCCGCGGGCGCGGCGCTGCTCACCGCGGGAGGTCTGGGGCTCGGATGGACTATCGCCCGGAGGCTGACCGCACCGGCAGGGCCAAGGAACTTCGACCTGACCATCCGCGACGTGGAGGTTGATGGAGATCGGCGACTACTGGTCCTCGACCGCACACGCGAGACTGCCGCGCGTGGCGTCTACAACCTGTGGGTCGAGACGGGGGACTGGGTGCGAGTATCCGACGAAGTGCTCGACCGAGGGTCTGATCAGATCGCCCGGGTTGTGACGGATGCGGCAAACGACTTCCTAGCTTCCGCTGGCGACCACTTCTCATGGAGCGGGATCTACTTCGCAAACCCAGCCGATGCAGGCCTCAGTGCCACGGACGTCTCGATCGACACAGGCGTGGGGGTAGTCCCGGCCTGGCTCATTGAGGGCGAAGAGAACGGTGCGACCTGGGCGATCCACATCCACGGTCTTGGGAGTAGTCGGGCCGGAACCTTGCGCGGTGCGCAGGTCGCCACGGAGATGGGCTACACGTCGGTCATCGTCAGCTTCCGCAACGACGGCGAAAGCCCCCGATTCGGTACCGGACGCTCAACGCTTGGCCTCACCGAGAGCGAGGACGCCGAAGCTGCAGTGGGGTACGCGATCCAGAACGGCGCGCAACGGATCGTGCTGTTTGGTTGGTCGATGGGTGCCGCGATCGCGCTACGAGTTTCGAGCCGCGCACGAGAGCGTGGTGTTATCGCCGGACTCGTCTTGGACTCTCCAGTTCTCAACTGGATCGACGTGATCAAAGCGAACTGCGCGCGCAGCGGTTTGCCTGCAGTCGCAGGCTATCTCGCCGCCCCGTGGTTGACGTTCGGCCCGTTCGCTCGAATGATTGGGCTGCCGAGGGCAATCCCACTTCGGGAGTTTGATTGGGTGCAGCGCGCCGAAGAGCTCGCCGTTCCCACGTTGATCCTTCACGGCGCCAGGGACGACTCAGCTCCCATCAGCTTGTCGAAAGCACTGCGCGCGCGACGTCCTGACCTTGTTCAACTGGAATCCTTTGGTGCAGGGCACACGCTTGCTTGGAACTCCGACCCGGTGCGATGGTGTTCTGCGGTCAACGCCTGGCTCGCGAAGCAGCTGGTTCCTTTACCTGCAACGTGATGCGACTGCGATGTCGCGCGGGGCAGTAATCCGGTTCACACCCGGAAAAACCCTACTCAACCCGCTGTCACTCCGATATCATCGGGAATGTCGGCCTGAGCGGGTCGAGATGGAGGACTTACGTGACCGAGCCGTGGCTGTCAGCTGACGACATCGCTGTTCATCTTGGCGTCACCAAGGACACCGTCTACACCTGGATCGCTGAGAAGGGCATGCCCGCCCACAAGATCGGACGACTGTGGAAGTTCCAGGCGAGCGAGGTCGACGACTGGGTTCGAGGCGGCGGCGCAACGACGGGAGAGGGCGACTCGTGATTGCGCGATTGTCGGAGGCTCCTGGTGCAGTGGGCTCTGTGAAGCAGGGTGCCACATTGCAAGGTGGAGTCCCAAATCTGTTGAAGAGTGATCCACTATCTGTGTGCGAGGGGGTGAATGTCGAGAGATGACGAGTTCTGAAACTGCTGGGAACAGCTTTGCCCTCGGTACGCTCCGGACGACCGCCAGCCACACAATCGGCGTTTCCCATCTCGTGGAGCTTCTGCAGGAAGTGCCGTTGGGCGCTCCCGCGGAGCGGTACCGTGAGGCCGTGGTCGATGGCAACGTCCTCGGGCGCCCAACACAAGCGGGGAGGCTCCGGTCGTTCCGCCACCTGCGAGAGTTGTACTTCCTCGACCCGGGTCGCACGGAGTTCACTGCTTTGCGGCACTTCTGGGATCTCGATCGCTCGTCTCGCCCGCTCCTGGCCGGGCTCTTGGCTTTCACCCGAGATGAGGTGTTCCGCGCTTCCTTTGGTGCGATCGCTGACCTGCCTGCGGGGGCGAGTGTTACCTCGGCTGATCTCACCGCAGCCATAACAGCACAGTTCGGCAGCGCGTTGTCGGAGTCAACACTCGGAAAGACCGGTCGCAACACCGGTGCCTGTTGGACCCAAACCGGCCATCTTGCCGGGCGCGCCAAGAAGATTCGCACTGCCGTGAACGCCCAACCGGCAGCCATCGCCTACGCCGCTTACCTGGGGCACCTGGCGGGCGGGCGCGGGCTTGGCGTCCTCGATAACCCGTGGTCTCAGATCCTTGAAATTGCTCCCGGCCGTTCCTTGGATACGCTGCGCAACGCGCACACCCAGGGACTCCTCGACCTGCTCGTAGCGGGCAACGTGGTTGACGTGTCGTTCCCTGCCTTGGGCGGTGTGGCATGAGTCGTGTCTCCGATCTCGTCGATGCCTACAGAGCCGAGTTGTCCTTGACGTGGAAGGACAACGTTTCGGGTGGTGAGCGCGTCTGGATGCTCGTCTACCCGCCGGACCTAGAGCGGCAAATGCGGCACTCGCTGCCGAACCTGGGGCTGGCGACGACCCAGGCAGGCCACGACTGGATCGTCCTCGATGTCACCGACGACTTCGGGCACTGGTTGTCGTCACACCGGCACGCGGAGGCGTTCTACGAGGAGCCGAGCGACCTCACGCAGTCGATCCTCGATCAGTTCGAGACGACACTGGTCGCGCGAATCCGCCAGACACTTGAAGCGGCTCCCGCAGGCGCCGTCGTGTCGCTCGTCGGTATCGGCTCGATCTTCCCGTTCTTGCGTGCGTCGAACGTGATCAAGTCCGTCGATTCTGCTGTCGCCGGCCGCCTCCTCGTGCTCTTTCCGGGACTTCACGACCCGGAGACTCACTCATTCCGCTTGCTCGACGCGCGCGACGGGTTCAACTACCGCGCCCGCGTCATCGATCCTCAGAAGGACCTCACGTGACGATCAACAATGACCTGTTTATTCGGCACCCGCTGAGCTTCGAGATTCCGAACGACGGTGTCACCAACGTCGACCGTCCCGAGGACTCCAACCAGTGGGATGTCCTCAAGTACGAGCTCGAGAGCTTCGTCTCGGAGGGCGAGTACGAGCACGGCCTTCAGCGCATCCTTGACTCGTACGTCGGCCACCGGAACAGGACGACGCAGCCTGCCGTGTGGGTCTCGGGCTTCTACGGCAGCGGCAAGTCCCACCTCGTCCGTGTGCTTCAGCACCTGTGGGCAGACACGAGCTTCCCGAACGGTGCGACCGCACGGGGCCTGACCAACATCCCGCAAGGCATCCAGGACCAGCTGACGGAGCTGACCACGCTCGGCCGCCGGGATGGCGCCGCACCGTGGGCAGCCGCAGGTGCGCTCGACCGGAGCGGCGACACCCTCAATTCGGTGTTCCTCTCCATCGTCCTCGGGGCGGCCGGGCTGCCTACGCGAGTCGCGCCCGCCCAAGTGGCTCTCTGGCTTGCGGGCAACGGGCACCTCGTCGCCGTCCGCGACCACATCACGACCAACGGTGGGGACTTCATCGAGGAACTTGGCGAGTACAACCTCAGCGCGAGGCTCGCGAACGCCATCCTCGCCTCCGACACGGAGTTCGCCGCATCAGCCAAGGACGTGCGAGCCGCGCTTCGCAGCCAGTTCCCGCCGGACACGCGGTCGTTCTCCACTGACGAGACCGTCGCGCTGCTCAAGAAGATCCTTGAATACGTCGGCGATGGTCAGATCCCGCCGTCGTTGATCGTCCTCGACGAGGTGCAGCAGTACATCAGTGGCGACGGCGGCCGCGCTATGGAGGTCCAGAACCTCGTCGAGTCGGTGTCCCGCGAACTCGATGGTCGCGTGCTGCTCGTCGCCACGGGCCAGCAGGAGTTGACGGCGGACTCGACACTCCAGAAGATCCAGGACCGTTTCACCGTCAAGGTTGTGCTCAAGAATCAGGATGTCGATGCCGTCGTCCGTCGTGTGCTGCTGAGCAAGGAGCCTGCGAAGAAGTCGGGTCTCGACAGCACCCTCGCGTCGGTCGCTGGGCAGATTTCCCGGCAGCTCATCGGAAGCAAGATTCAGCACACCGCGGAGGACGACAAGGACCTCGCCGAGGACTATCCGCTGCTTCCTGTGCGGCGTCGATTCTGGGAGAGCGTGCTCCGCCAGGCCGACGCCGGCCGCGCCGGACAGCTGCGCTCCCAGCTCCGGATCGTGCATGAGGCGAACCGTAAGGTTGCGCCCGAGCCACTGGGCACGGTGGTTGGTGCGGACTTCCTTTACTCCCAGAAGAATGAAGACTTGAACGGCGCGGGGCTGCTCCTCAAGGAGACGCAGACGCTGATCCACGAGCAGTGGCAGAAGAACGCCCTGCGTGGTCGCGTCCTCGGCCTGATCCATCTCATCGGTCTCCTCCCGACCTCGGGGCATGGGGATATCGGCGTGCGCGCCTCGGCAGACCATCTCGTCGACCTGCTCGTCGAAGACCTCGCCCGTGATGGCGACAGGCTTCGGCAAGAAGTGCCTGCCGTGCTCGAAGCGCTCGCCGCGGAGGGCATTATCCAGCAGGACGGCGAGGAGTTCCGTCTTCAGACGAAGGCGGGCCGCGATTGGGACGAGGCGTTCCGCAGGCACCACGCCCAGGTCACCGACAGCGAGGTGAGCACCGAGCGCGATTCGCTGTTGCTCTCAGAGGTCGGTCGGTCGCTGCCCGCTTCGATCCAGCAGGGGCGCGCCAAAGAATCGCGCAAGCTTGCCCTGCACGCCGATGCGTCGCTCCCGCCCGACTCCGAGGCGATCCCGGTGTGGCTCCGCTCAGAGTGGGACGAAGGAATCACGGCGAAGCAGTTCGATGAGGCCGCCCGCAGCCTTGGCGTCGACTCGCCGATCATCCTCGTCCACGTTCCGCGACTCCAGGCCCCCGCATTCGCAGCGGCGGTCCGCAACAAGCTCGCTGCACAGCGAGTGATCGACCAGCAGGGCATTCCTCAGGACGATGAGGGCAAGCAAGCCAGAAGTGCGATGCAGACCCGCCTCAATCGCGCGACGGACCAGGTGAACGCCCATGTCCGCGACGTCACCTCCAAGGCGAACGTTCTCCTTGGCGGCGGGACGGCACCCAGCGGAGTCAGCCTGCGCGAACGGATCGAAGCTGGCGCGCAGGACGCCGCGACGCGGCTCTTCCCGCGGTTCGCCGAGGCAGACGACAATCGCTGGCCGCAGGTGATCGCCAGGGTCAAGAGCGGGTCGGCGGCTGATGCCCTCAAGGCCGTCAATCACGACGCCGACCCTGAGCAGCATCGCGTCATCAAAGAGGTACTCAGCCACATCGGCTCGGCTGGCACCTCCGCGAACGACGTCGAGAAGGCCGTCACCTCGAAACCGCTCGGCTGGCCGAGGGACGCGCTCATGGCTGCCCTCGGTGTGCTTCTCGACACCGGGGTGATTCGAGCGACGCTCAACGGCAGTGAAGCAACGACTACCGACGTACTCAAGCAGACCCGCCTCGGCAATGTGCAGCTCCGCCGTGAAGTAACAGTTCTCAAGCCTGCCGAGAAGATTCAGGGGCGCCAGGTGCTGAGCACCCTCGGGTTCCCGACCGACAACGATGGACTCGTCTCGGCGGTCGAGCAGGCCGTGAAGTCGCTCGTTCAGCGCGCGAAGGACGTGAGCGGACCGGCGCCGCTCCCGGACATCAGCGTCCCGAGCAACATCCAGGTCATCATCAGCAGTTCCGGCAACGACCGAGTGCACGCTCTACTAGGCGCGAAAGACGAACTCACGAGTTTCAGCGACATGCTCGGGGAGTTTGAGGGCCGCAGCAAGAGCCGAACCACAGCCTTGGCGCTCGCACGCTCACTCGCCACCTCCTCTGCCGGATTAGAGACCGCGTTGACCGTACGCAACCGCCTCGACGCACTGGTCGCAAGCCGTGATCTGCTCGCCGACGCCGACCCTGTCGCCCCGATAGTCAAGGACCTGGCTGACGCGCTTCGCGACGCGATCCACTCAGCCGCGGGCGCGTTGAGGGACGCCCGCAAGCAGGCTGTCGAAAGCCTCGAAGCGCAGTCTGTATGGAAGCCGCTTGAACAGGCGCAACGCGCGTCGCTCCTCGCGGACCATCACCTCATTGCGGAGCCGGAGCCCAACCTGGCCGATCCATCGGCTGTACTGGCGGCGGCGCAGGCGCGACCTCTCCAAGGGTGGACCGCCGAACTGGACGCGATCCCGCAGCGTGCTTCTCGCGCTCTGGAGGCAGCCCTGCGGCTCACGACTCCTGCGGCGACGACCGCCACGGTCACCGTCTCGACGGCGAGCCTGAGTAGCTCGGTCGAGGTCGAGCGGTACATCGACGAACTGCGGACGCAGCTTCTCGAAGCCCTGAGCAGTAATGACACCGTAGTGGTGAAGGGCTGATCATGACCGAGGCCACGATTACTGTCCTGAATACCGACCAACGGCGATTCCTCGATGCTCAGACGCAACGCGCCCGCGAGGCGGCACAGCGCGCAGCTGAGGATGCCCTGCGCGCACTCGCGGTCGGTGAGCTGAGCCGGCCTGCCTATCTGAGCGAGGAGCAGAACGGGCTTCGCCTGGCGCTTCGGGACAAGGGCCGGCAACTCGGTGACGACACGTCGCGAACGGGAGCAACCCTCACAAACCTCGTCCATGACGTCGCCTATGAACAATGGCACCGCTTGCTGTTTGCGCGCTTCCTGGAGGTCAACGAGCTCCTGCGACACCCCGAGTACCGCGACATCCCGTTGTCGTTTGAGGACTGCGGCGATTTTGCGCCCGACCTCGGCGAGCCCGACGCGTGGGCGGTCGCCGCTCGCTTCGCGTCGGAGATCCTGCCCGGTGTGTTCCGCCTGACCGATCCTGCGGTGCAAGTGCGGCTCGCGGCCGAACACCGGGACGCGCTGGAGCGCCTCCTGCTGGAGATCCCGGCAGAGGTGTTCACGACCGAAGATGCGCTGGGCTGGGTCTACCAGTTCTGGCAGACGGCCGAGAAGAAACGGGTGAACGACTCTGGCGTCAAGATTGGTGGAGCCGATCTGTCTCCCGTGACGCAATTGTTCACCGAGAACTACATGGTCCGCTTCCTGCTGGAGAACTCGCTCGGCGCATGGTGGGCAGCCCGTCACCCCGAGTCGCCGCTGGTCGATACGTGGGAGTACCTCCGCCGCAATGAGGACGGCACTCCCGCCGCGGGCTCGTTCAGCGACTGGCCCGAGCATGCGGCCGACGTCACCGTGATGGACCCCTGCTGCGGCTCGGGCCACTTCCTCGTTGCCATGTTCGGGATGCTCTGGCGCATGCGCGCCGAGGAGGAGGGGCTCACACCGGCCGAGGCACAAGACGCCGTCATTCGCGACAACCTTCACGGCCTCGAACTCGACCCGCGCTGCACCCAGATCGCGACCTTCAACGTCGCGCTGGAAGCGTGGAAGCAAGGCGGGTTCCGCGAGCTTCCCTCTCCGCAGGTCGCTTGCTCTGGCGTGCCGGTGCGCAGTACTCGCGAGGAGTGGGAGTCGTTGGCGGGGAGCAACGACGTTCTCCGCTCCGCCATGTCTCGCCTCCATGGTGTCTTTCGTTCTGCCGAGTCCTTGGGGTCCTTGATCGACCCTCGGCCGGCCCGGGAACGGAGTGCGCTATTTGGGGCAGACGGTGGCATCGGAGTCGAGTGGCCCCGATTGCGCGCGCTCCTGGCGGTGGCGGTGAAGGCCGAGTCTCAGGATCAGACCGTCCTGGGACACACCGCCAATGACATCCTGCAGGCGGCTGAGTTGCTCGGCGGTTCCTACACGCTAGTTGCGACGAACCCGCCGTACTTGCAGCGGAATCGTATGGACGAGCCCCTGACGGCGCACATCGACGCCTTTTACCCGCTCGGCCGTTCGGACATCGCGACGGCGATGATCGAACGTTGCTTAGATCTGCTTGATGCAGGCGGCACGATAGCAGTCGTCGCTCCGCAGAACTGGCTGAGCCAGACTACGTACACTGATTTCAGAGAGCAGATTCTGACAGAGCGTTCAATCGACCTTGTGGCTCGTCTTGGAGAGGGCGCCTTTACCAGCTCCGCTGCCGCAGGTGCCTTCGTTGCGTTGTACCTGATTACAAACTCAGTGGGCGAGATGATCCAGTTTCTCGACGCTCATGAGCCGCGTCGACCGGAGGAGAAATCTGCGGTACTGCGCGAAGGCGCCTTCATTTCTGTCCGTTCGAAGGATGCTTTGGCGGCTCCAGATCACAGGGTTTCCACGACAGTCTTCACCGGCACTTTGCTTGGTGACTACGCAGATGCATATCAGGGGATCAAAACCGGCGACGATGGGCGCTATCGACGGTACTTCTGGGAAGTTGAGGATTGGGGCAAGTGGAGCCTCTTCGTGAGTTCAGTCGATGACACCGTGGACTATGGCGGACGGTCGTATGTAGTCGACTGGCGCGGCGGGAGGGGGCCGATGGTCGACAGCTCGGGGTCTCGCATCGTTGGCAAGTCTGCCTGGGGTAGACGCGGTGTGCTTGTGAGCCAGATGCGGGAGCTTCCAGTGTCTCTCTACTTTGGAGAGTTGTTCGACACGAATGCCTCACCTGTCATTCCGAAGAACCCGGCAGATCTCCCAGCCGTGTATGCCTACCTGTCCTCCGAGGAGTATTGCCGGGACGTGCGCCGCATTGAGCCGGCACTAAAGGTGACGAACTCCACTCTTGTCAAGGTGCCTTTCGATATAGATCGATGGCGCGCTGCCGCGGCGGAAGCCGGCCTTCTGCCCTCGGCGACGACGAATGACCCAGCGCAGTGGGGAATCTCAGGCTCGGTAGGAGATTCGAGCGAGCCTCTTCAGGTTGCGGTTGCCCGTGTGCTTGGTTATCGCTGGCCCGAGCACACCTCCGTGGAACTGGACTCTTACGCGGACGATGACGGTATCGCCGCGCTGGTGGCGCTTCCTGGCGAACCTGACCTCGTTACGCGACTCCGCGAAGCTCTTGCCGTTGCGTACGGCAGCGAGTGGTCGAGTACAACCGAAAGGAGACTGGTTGTAGAGGCTGGTGGCAAGAATGGCAGGCTCGAAGACTGGCTCCGCGACTCGTTCTTCGCACAGCACGTCAGGGTCTTCGACAATCGGCCGTTCCTTTGGCACATCTGGGACAGTCGCAAGGACGGGTTCTCGGCGATTGTCAACTATCACAAGCTCGACCGGCGGACGCTGGAGAAGCTGACCTTCACGTCGCTCGGATCGTGGATCGACCGGCAGAAGCACGAGGCGCGCGCGGAGCGAGCAGGTGCAGATGCGCGCCTGGCCGCAGCCGAGGATCTCCAGCGCAGGCTCAAGCTCATTCTCGACGGGGCACCGCCCTACGACATGTACGTGCGGTGGAAGTCCATGGCCGAGCAGCCGATCGGTTGGGAGCCTGACCTTGACGATGGTGTCCGCCTCAACATCCGGCCATTCGTGACCGCCGGCGTGCTCCGGTCGAAGGTCAGCGTCCACTGGAAGAAGGACCGCGGAACGAATCCCGACGGATCCGAGCGGCACAACGACCTGCACCCGACACTCGATGAGCGCCGTGCAGCCCGGAAGGCTGCGGAGGCAGCCGAATGACGCTTGTCCGTGCCATAGTCGCCAAGGCCCTTCGTGATGCCGGGGCCTTCAACGCGGGGGCGAACTTTGCCCCAGCAGCTGTTCTGTGGGCCGACCCCGAGCGCACATGGGAGCCGGTGATCCGCAGCCTTCAGGAGGCGGTGCCCATCCTCGTTCTCGGCGAGTACGACCCCGCAACTGCGCAGGGCCCGGCGCTCTGGCTTCGAGCCGTTCTTGCCTCACCCGAGTCTGCGGAACTACCGTCTCATCTTGCCGGACGCGATGAGCGCAACCCGTGGGTGATCTATCTGCCTGGAATCAGCCGAAGTTCCGTGGCCGAGGCATCGGCTCTCAACGACTCGCTCGCGCCGCTCGCCGAGGTCGCGATCCGCTCCAATTGGTGGCCCTCCGCTCACGGCCAGACGCCGTGGACGCCGCACTCGTTCCTCTCGTCAAAGCAGGGTGCCGGGCTGGACATTGCTGGTGACGCCGCGACAAAGGCGGCCCTCACGCAGGTGCTGGACAAGTTCTTCTTCGAGGACATCGATGACCTCAAGCGCATGGGGCGTCTCGACTCGTCGCGCCTGCACCACCTCGTGCTCGATGACTCGGTGCGCACCCTCCTTGAATGGATGGATGATCCGGTCAGCGTGCGAAGCTCACTTGAGGGCGCGCGATGGCAGGCACTCATCGCCTCCTGCAAGTCCGTCTACGGTTTCAGCCCTGAGAAGGACGGCGCGCTCACTGCGGCCAGCAAACTCGGAAGCCGGGCTGGCGAGTGGAGTGCGGTTTGGCAGCGGTTCGCGGAGAATCCCGCCCGCTATCCGAACATCGCCAACCTCCTCGATCAGGCACGCCCCTCTGTCGTGCCGCTATTTGGAGACACCGACCCGCATCCTGGTTCGTGGCCCTCATGGAATCGCGACCAGGAGGAGGCCTTGCGGACTGCACTCGGTGCGCTCGCGACTCACCCGAACCCGGGCGATCGAGTCAAGGACCTCGCTGCCGCACACGCGGCGCGGGAAGACAACGTCTGGGCGGCCCTCGGGCAGGCACCGCTCGCTCGGGCCGTAGGTCACCTCGCCGAACTGGCAGACCGCGCGGCGACCGCTAAACCTGCGACAGACCTCGAGACTCAGGTTGCCTGGTACGGCGATGAGGGCCACATGATTGACGATCTCGCACTACGAGCGATCTCGGCGGCCAAGACCG
This sequence comes from Microbacterium sp. NPDC076768, assembly GCF_040687205.1. Taxonomy (NCBI): domain Bacteria; kingdom Bacillati; phylum Actinomycetota; class Actinomycetes; order Micrococcales; family Microbacteriaceae; genus Microbacterium; species Microbacterium sp. NPDC076768. The sequence goes on along the minus strand of NZ_JBFBMU010000005.1, from coordinate 14,885 downwards.
CGCAAGACCGGGCCGCAGTGGCCATTGCGCTTGGCGCGCTCTACGATCCCTGGGTCGACGAGTCGGCGCGGGCTTTCCAGAAGGCGGCAGTGACCAATTATCACGGGCGAACCGGCCTCGACATTGGAACGGGAACTGCCGTCGTCTACGTCGACGCGCTTCGCTTCGACCTGGCTACACGTGTGGCTCGGCGGCTGTCACCGCTTGACGCCGCCGTAGAGACTCGGCTGGCCGCATTCCCCAGCGTGACGCCGACCGGGCAGCCGGCGGTTGCCCCCATCGCGATCACCGTGGGCGGCGGGACCGCCTTCGACGCGGCCGACGACCAGGGCCGATCCCTCAAGGGCGCGGTCCTGCGCTCGGCACTCGCGAGTGCAGGTGTTCAGTTCCTTGAGTGGGACGCCGCCGAGGTCGGCGACCCGAGCGGAAAGGCATGGACGCAGACGAACTCGATCGACTCGCTCGGCCATTCGCACGGACACGCGCTCGCGGACCTCGTCGACCAGCAGCTCGACCTCGTTGCAGAGCGCGTTCGAGGGCTGCTCGATGCGGGGTGGCGGAAGGTCGTCATAGTCACCGATCACGGGTTCCTCTTGCCCGGCCAGGCAGCGCAGAAAGTCACCCTGTCGTTGCAGGTTACGGAAGGGGACGCGGCGCGCAAGCCGCGTGTGGCTCGGTTGAAGGCCGCAGCGGCGCGCCCGGACTTCCCAATCCTGCCCTGGACCTGGGACACGTCCGTCGACATGGTGAGCGCGCCAGGAGCCGCTGCGTTCGAGGCGGGCCGCCTCTACGAGCACGGTGGTTTGAGCCTCCAAGAGTGTGTGATTCCGGTCGTCACGGTGACGCGCAGCGATACGGCCGTTGCGCCCGTCCAGGTTGAGGCCGTCCGGTGGACCGGACAGCGATGTCGCCTCGACTACAGCCCCGCGGAGGCCGACATCGTCGCCGAGATCCGGCTCCGCCCCGCCGACGCGTCAAGTGTCGTGGGCGGCCCGAAGTCGCCCGCGGAGCCGGGCGAGGTCAAAGTGCTCGTCGATGAGGAACTTGCCCCCGCTGGGGCTGTCGCGTGGGTCGTGCTTCTCGACCCGAACGGTGGGGTTCTGGCCCAAACACAGACCAAGGTAGGAGGCGCCGAATGACCGAGGCGATCACGCTGGATGAGATCGACGAGACCGCAGCATCGGCCTTCGAAGGCTACGTCGTCCGCAAGGATCTCGCGCAGCAGTTCAAGGGCGCTTACCCGGTCCCTACGTATGTGGGTGAGTTCCTCATCGGGCGCTACTGCGCCACCACCGATCCCGAGGAGATCGAAGAGGGTCTCCAGGTTGTGCGACGCCTGCTCGCCGACCGCACCGTGCGCGCAGGCGAAGAGGAGCTGTTCAAGTCGCGCGCTCGCGAGCGCATGACGATCAAGCTCATCGACCTCGTCAAGGCTCGACTCGACGCAAAGTCGAACGCCTACGTCGCCGAATTGCCGAGCCTTGGGCTCCGCGACGTGCGCATAGACGACGCCGTCGTCCGCGACAACGAGCGCATGCTCACGGGTGGCTTTTACGCCGAGGTTGACCTGTTCTATGACGCAGCGATCGCGGAGGAGAACAACGGCAAGCCCTTCGCCATCGGCTCGCTGCGCCCGATCCAGCTCTCGACTCGTGACACGCTCTCGCGCCTGGCCGACGGACGCTCACGGTTCACGACCCAGCAGTGGAAGCACCTGCTGCTTCGATCGGTGGGATTCGAGCCCGCGCAGCTCAGCGACCGCGCGCAGGACGTGCTGCTGCTTCGAATGGTTCCGTTCGTGCAACGAAACTTCAACATGGTGGAACTGGGACCGCGTGGCACCGGCAAGTCGCACCTGTTCCAGCAGGTATCGCCGTATGCGCATCTGATCTCAGGCGGCAAGGCGACCGTCGCCCGCATGTTCGTGAACAACGCGACTGGGCAGCGCGGACTCGTCGCGCAGTACGACGTGGTCTGCTTCGACGAGGTCTCCGGCGTCTCCTTCGATCAGAAGGACGGCGTCAACATCATGAAGGGCTACATGGAGTCGGGCGAATTTTCCCGCGGCCGTGAGTCCATCCGTGCCGACGGCTCGATCGTGTTGGTCGGCAACTTCGACGTTGATGTCGCTCATCAGCAGCGCATCGGCCACCTGCTCTCGCCCCTGCCGCCGGAGATGCGCGACGACACCGCGTTCATGGATCGCATCCACGCCTACCTGCCTGGCTGGGATGTCCCGAAGCTCAATCCCACGTACTTCACCCACCACTTCGGACTCGTGAGCGACTTCCTCTCCGAATGCTGGTCGCGACTCCGGGACCAGTCGCGGCTTACGTCGATCCAAGGTCGCGTGAACTACTCCGACGCGTTGTCTGGCCGTGACCTCTCTGCGGTGAACAAGACTGTCGACGGGCTGCTCAAGCTGCTGTACCCCGATGCGGAGTCCGCCATCTCCGACGAGGACCTCGAATGGGCGGTGCGCATCGCGCTGGAGTCCCGTCGTCGCGTCAAGGAGCAGCAGCGGCGTATCGGTGCCGCCGAATTCCGGAACACGCAGTTCGGCTACCGCCTCGGTGAGGGCGTCGAGCAGTTCGTCTCGACCCCCGAGCTAGCGAGTCCTGACTCGATCGGCATCGACCCGTTGCCGCCAGGTCAGGTCTGGGCCATCTCCGAAGGCAGCGGTGATGCCGGCCCCGGACTCTACCGGATTGAGGCGGCTGACACCCCCGGCTCGGGCGCACGTGGGTTGCTCAACCAGGCCGCGCCTGCCACTCTCCGCGAGAGCTTTAAGGTCGCCGAGCAGAACCTCGTCGCCCAGGCGAGGCAACTCGTGGGCGACCGCGACCCCCGTGAGCATAACCTCACGGCTCAGGTCCGAGCCCTCGATGCTGCCAAGACCGGAGCCGGTCTTGGGCTCCCGATCCTTCTCGCACTGGCCTCCGCGATGCTTCAGCGGTCGGTACGTGGCGGGTTGATTGCGGTTGGCAACCTGTCGCTCGGCGGCGGGGTCGAGACGGTACTGAACGCCGCGGCGCTCGCTGAGCACGCGATGGAGAAGGGCGCCTCCGCTTTACTTCTGCCGGTGTCCGCGCGTCGTCAACTCCTGGATGTCAGTGACGAGGTCGCGACGAAGGTCTCATTCATCTTCTATAGCGACGCTAAGGACGCGCTTCTCAAGGCGCTCGACGAGTGATCTGCGCATCCTGAACTCCCACGCGTCTTGCAGATCGAGGTCGCGACAACTCGCGTGTGATTTCTGAAGTCTCCGCTCCTGCTTGTTTACCTCCTCCTTAATGGAGGGAAGGTGAGCTGCGGTGACGGTGTCGATGCGTGTGATGTCGGCGGGCGACGGCTACAAGTATCTGCTGCGCACGGTGGCTGCTGGTGACGGCGATCGGGACCTTTCGACCCCGTTGACGAGGTACTACAACGCAGACGGCACACCGCCGGGGCGATGGATGGGCAGTGGCCTCACAGCCCTTGGAAGCGGGCAGATCCACGAAGGTGATGAGGTCACCGAGGCGCAGCTTCAGCTGCTGATTGGCATGGGTCGTGATCCTGTCACGGGCGAGCCGCTTGGGCGCGCGTACCCGGCTTACAAATCGGCGGCTGAGCGGGTTGGTGAGCGAGTCAGTGCGCTCGATCCGGAGCTGGGTCCTACCGCTCGGGCCCGAGCAGTCGCGGCGATCGAGGCGGAGGAATCCGAGCGTGGCACTCGACGAGCAGTGGCCGGGTATGACTTCACCTTCTCCATCCCGAAGTCCGCCTCCGTGCTGTGGGCAGTTGCTGACGCAGGGACGCAATCTCTCGTCGTCAACGCACACCATGCGGCGGTTGCAGAGGTGGTTGCGTTCATGGAGCGCGAGGTTGCAACCACTCGTGCCGGTGCAACCCCTGGGGATGGTGCCGTTGCGCAGGTCGACGTGCGTGGGTTGATTGCGACAGCGTATGACCATTACGACTCACGCTCGGGCGACCCGCATCTGCACACGCACGTCGTTATCAGCAACAAGGTGCAGACGGTGCTTGACAACAAGTGGCGAAGCTTGGATGGGCGCCCTCTCCACGCTGCGACGGTGGCGCTCTCTGAGTTCCACGAAGCGGTGTTCGCGGATCACCTCACGCGGCTCTTCGGCGTTGAGTGGGAAACGCGTGATCGCGGACGGGACCGCAACGCGGCATGGGCCATCGCTAAGGTCCCTGAAAAACTCGTGTCCGAGTTCTCGTCGCGTTCGCGCTACATCAATGAGGAGAAGGATCGTCTCATCGCTGCGTACATGGAGAAGCACGGCAGGCAACCCTCCAGCGCGACGATCATCAAACTACGTGCCCAGGCGACGCTCGCGACAAGACCGGAGAAGGAGATCCATTCGCTGGCTGAACTCACCACTCAGTGGAGGCAGCGGGCGGGCAACATCCTTGGTGGTGATGCAACAGGCTGGGCACGTGAGGTCACAACGAATAACGCGCCGTTGCTTCTTCGCGCGGATGACTTGCCGCTTGACGTCGTTCGTGGGCTGGGGGAGAGCGTCGTGGGCACGGTCGGGGAGAAGCGTTCGACCTGGCGCCGGTGGAATCTCACTGCCGAAGCTGCCCGGCAAACGATGGGGTACCGTTTCGCGAGCACCCGCGATCGTGAAGCGATCATCGGCATGGTTGTGGATGCTGCTGAGGCTGTGTCGATTCGACTCACGCCGCCCGAACTGGCATCCAGCCCTGCCGTCTTTCGCAGGAGCGATGAATCTTCGGTGTTTCGGCCGAAGAACTCCACGGTGTTCTCGTCTGGTGAGTTGCTCGACGCCGAGGAGCGCCTGCTTCAACTCGCGCACACAACGACGGGGCCGACGATCCCACTGGCCACGGTTGAACGTGTCACGCGGAAGCCTGACCGCGAGGGGTTGGTGCTCGGGGAAGACCAAGCGTCTGCGCTGACGAAGATCGCTGTCTCCGGTCGTGTCGTTGATCTGCTCGTCGGCCCGGCTGGCGCCGGGAAAACGACCGCCATGAACGCACTACGCCGGGCATGGGAAAAGGAACACGGTCAAGGATCCGTCGTCGGGCTTGCGCCCTCGTCGAGTGCGGCACAAGTGCTCGCCGAGGATCTCGGTATCGCAACCGAGAACACGGCGAAGTGGTGGCAGAATCACCTGCGAGAAGGTGAGACCTTTCAGTCGGGCCAGCTCGTCATCGTTGACGAGGCGTCACTCGCGGGGACGCTGTCGCTGGACCGGATCGCCCAGCTCGCTGCTGAGGCTGGGGCAAAGATGCTCCTGGTCGGCGACTACGCACAGCTCCAGGCGGTCGACGCGGGCGGTGCATTCGGACTACTCACCCACGACCGCGATGACGTGCCCGAACTCGTCGACGTTCACCGCTTCACGCACGACTGGGAAAAGCGTGCGTCTCTCGATCTTCGCCACGGTCACGCCGAAGTTATCGACACCTACGACGCGTGCAATCGAATCGTTGACGGTGACACCGAAAGCATGATCGATGCGGCTTACGCCGCATGGCGCACCGATCTCGTCGCGGGGCGCGCAACGGTTCTCGTCTCCGACTCCAACGAATCCGTGACCGCGCTCAATAACCGCGCGCGGACCGATCTCATCCTCGACGGAACTGTCAGCGGGACGCGCGAATCAGAGCTGCACGATGGAACCCATGCGGCGTGCGGAGATATCGTCATCACTCGCCGCAATGACCGCCGCCTGCTGGCAGGGCGAGGCTGGGTGCGCAACGGGGATCGCTGGAGCGTCGTCGATGTTCGACGCGATGGATCGATGCTGGTTCGACGGGCTGGAAGTTCCTGGGGGACCAGCGTTCTTCTGCCAGCCGACTATGTAGCTGAGTACGTCGAACTCGGCTACGCCGTGACATCCTTCCGCGCGCAAGGCCTCACCACCGATACTGCCCACGTGCTCGTCGACGCGGCCATGACCAGGGAGACGCTCTACGTGGCGATGACGCGGGGACGTGACGCCAATATCGCCTACGTGGCCGTCGATACGCCCGACACTTCCCACGATGGTCGGCATCCCGGTGAGAACAATGAAGTCACCGGCCGCAGTGTTCTCGGCGGCGTGCTCCAGCACGTCGGCGCGGAACTCTCCGCGCATGAAACGATTGCCGTCGAACAAGAGGTCTGGGGAACGATTGCACAGCTCGCCGCCGAGTACGAGACGATCGCTGCGGCAGCGCAACGCGATCGGTGGGCCGCCCTGGTTCGGGCATCCGGCCTCACTACCGAAGAAATGGATGAGGTCATTGGCTCGGATGCGTTCGGCCCTTTGACCGCAGAGCTGCGCCGAGCTGAAGCCAACCATCATGACCTGGCCAGTGTGCTCCCGCGTCTTGTCCGTGCGCGCGGCTTTGGGGATGCGGACGACATCGCTGCGGTCATCCGTCACCGACTGATAGCGGCGACTGCTCAGCCCGCTGGATCGGGGCGTTCACGGAAAGTGGCCAGGCTCATTGCCGGGCTCGTGCCCGAAGCGATGGGGTCGGTCGCTGATGACATGCGTCAGGCGCTCGATGAACGTCGTGACCTCATCACGCAGCGAGCCGACGCAGTGCTCGGCAAAGCCATCGCAGATGATGCGCAATGGATCGCGTCACTCGGTGAAGCTCCCGCTACTGCATCGGGGCGTGAGAGGTGGCAGTTGGCGGCGCGGACGATCGCCGCGTATCGCGACCGATACGCCGTCACGACGCCGAGCCCGCTTGGGCTCCGACCCGAAGCCACGGCGCAGCGAATCGATCACGCAAGGGCCGAAGCAGCACTCACCGAGATCCGCCGTTTGAGCGCCGCGGCCAAGGTTGTGCAGTCCCATCGTGAGCCGTCTGAGCGGACTTCGGAGGGGCGGGTGCTCTGACCGCTGCCCAGTCACGCCGGTACACGCTCGTACCGCCAAGAAGCCGCGCTGAGGAAGATGGGCGATTACAGGCCGCGTGAATCGGGTGAGCGACGATCACACGCTGCAGCGATGCGAAATGCTCGTGATAGCTCCGCGTTGCGGTCGTTGCTCTTGTCCTCGTCAGCGAGTCGAAGAACGTCTCCGGAACCTGTGAGCAAACGGGCGCGTCTGTCTTGAATAAGGATGTTGGAGCCATAGCTGGCGGCACTCGTCACGGGCCCAGGAACCGCACCGACTGAGCGCCCAAGCTCCACCGCTTCGTCGGCGACACGCAGCGATCCTGACCGCGCCCCCGCCTCAACGATCACCGTCGTCGAGGAGAGCGCGGCCATAATCCGGCCACGATCGAGAAAGCGCTGCCGCGTTGGTGCAACACCCGGTGCAACCTCAGAAACGAGGAGACCTCGTTGCTCAATACGCGCAAACAGATCCGCGTGTCCAGCAGGGTATGCGCGATCGACCCCACCCGCGAGGACTGCAATCGTTCTTCCACCGGTCGCCAATGCCGACCGGTGTGCGACTGCTTCGATACCGTAGGCACCGCCAGCGACAACGACACGGCCACTGAGCGCGAGGTCACTGGCGAGTTCAATCGCCATGTGGTCCCCATACGCGGTGGAGGCGCGCGCACCGGTCAGCGTGATGCGGTCGGCGAGAGGCTTGGCCAGCAGCGCAGTCTCGCCACGCGTCCAAAGTGCATATGGTGTGCGTGCTCTGAGATCGTTGAGGGCGACTGGCCAATCCTTCTCACCCGGAATCAGGACCCGGAGGCCTTGTCGCTCGAAGGTCGCCATCTGTGTGGCCAAGGTGTCGGCGCTGCTCACAGTGTGCAAGCGTTCGCGCCATACTGCCGCTGCGATTTGGTCGAGGCCGGGCACGGTGCCGTCAGCATCAGCGAAGCGGAGCAGTTCTACGGCACCGACTTGGCCGAGGAGAAGACCCGTCGACGGATCATTCGGTGCAGCCACGAGCGAGAGAACGGTACGCGCGCTTCGCTCGTCGTGTCCGAGGGAAGAGAGGGAAGTCATCGTAGGGCTCCTTCACAGCAGTCATCACCGTGAAGGTGCACAGATCCGCCCCGAAGTGCCTCATGTCAATATGCCCGCGAGATCTTCTCCGTGCCTCAGTTGAGAATGCCCGCGAAATCCGAGGGTCAGTTCAGCTCGCTTTGCGGAGTGTGACGCCGCGTGCGGTATCGGGGAGTGGTTTCGCGAGGGTGGCTTCGAGGTCCAGGGTTGCGCGCTTGGCGATCGCGACGAGCCGGTCCTGAAGGGACTGGATGCGGCGGGCGAGCTCGGCCGGGTTGAGCTTGTCGCGATACTCGAGCAACTCGCGTTCCTGGACGGGCGAGAGGACACCGGCATCGAGGAGCCGCTGGAACGGTGTTCTCGGCTTGTCATAGATGCGGCAGCGGCGGCCGATCTTGTCGGTCTTCCAGTCGATGGGCTTCTTCGTCGGGGTGAAGTAGTTCAACCGGTCGTTCACGACGGGCCAGAGCCGGTTCAAGACCATGAGTGCGTCAGCGTTCTCGTAGCGCCAGTAGAAGCCGTAGCGGCGGACGAGGTGGTTGTTCTTGGACTCGATCGTAGCCTGGTCATTCTTCTTGTAGGGCCTGGACCGGGTGAAGAAGATCTTCCGGTTCGCAGCCCAATCGATCACGTCGTAGTTGATGAACTCGCCGCCGTTGTCGAAGTCCAGCCCGGTGACCTCGAACGGGATCGTCTCGACGGCGAGAGTGAGCGCGGCGAGGATGTGGACGTGGGCGTTATTGCGCGTCGAGCGCGGGAACGTCCGCCCCGTGCGCATATCTGTCAGGTTCAGTGTCCGGCAGAACTCGCCTTTCAGTGTCGGCCCGCAGTGCGCGACCGTGTCGCCCTCGAAGAACCCCGGCGTATCTTCGACCTCATCACCGGCCTTGCGGACGGTGATCGAGTTCCGCAGCAGCGGCGACGGTTTCGTCGTCGAAATGCCCCGCAACGAGTCTTTCGCCTTCGCCGGCGCGAGGTAGCGGTCGATCGTCGCCGCCGACATTCCCAGCAGTTCCTCCCGAACCTCGGCCGAGTAGCGGCTCCTCCCGAATACGAGCTCGCCATGGCGCTCCAGTGCGGCCAGGAGAATCTCCATCACGGCCGCGAGATACTTCCCGCACTGCCCGCCGCTGAACGCCCACACCCGCTGCAGCGTCTTCGTCGCGTCATACGAGAACTTCCGCGGCCTCGGCGCCCGCGACTTCCTCACCGACCGCGGGCCCGGCTTCGCCGCTGCGGACAGACGACGCCTGGCATTATCGCGCGACCAGCCCGTCACCGCGACGACCTCGTCAAGCAACCCACCGCGAACCCTCTTCGACGCCCGCGCATACGCGCGAGCATACTTCTGCGTGATCTCGACCCGAGTGGCCACACTCAACTCACATCCCATGCCCCATCATCACGCCCCCACGAATTTCGCGGGCATTCTCACGTGAGGCACGACTCGCGCTTCGCGGGCACTTTAAGTGAGTCTCGTCGCGCCCTTTCCTATGTCGTTGGTTCGGCGTACCCTTGGCAACAGGCGACACACTCAATGTTCGCCATCGCCCGCGCGATGGCATGACGGCCCAGGGCAGTCCTCCAAGGTTCAACGTTGCCGAGCCACGAGAGGACCGTTGTTTTGCTTCGAATCATCTGGGTTATCAGCATCCACCTCCGCAACTTCATGCGCAGGTACATGCCCACGAACATCCTGCTCGACGTGATTCGCACCCGCCGCGGGCTCAAGTGGGGCGTGCCTGCGATGCTTCTCGCCGTCCCGTATCTCTTCGCCGCGAGCATCTGCACAGCTCTGATCGACGGGGGAGCGTCCCGCTGGCTCTACGTCGTTGCCCTTGTCTGCATCTGGAACGCGCTCAAGTTCATCGTGATCGGGCCGGTCTCAGCCGTGATCCTTCTTAGGGCAAGGAATGCGGAGCGCCGGAGCAGGCGACGTCAGCCACGCACAACCAGTGCACAATGGGCGTGAAGGGCGACGGGCGCACCAAGAGGATGGCAACCACCGACACATGCATCCGGTGGTTGCTGATGGCGCAGAACAGCGGCCGTTAGGGGATCTCAGGCCTTCCTAGCGTATTGCTGGCGCTTCTACGAGGGTGACGTCCCGTGGAGTGGTGGAGATTCCGATGAGGTCGCCTGCGTCGTAGACGTGGGTGAGCCATCGTGCGATGGCCAGTGAGAACTGTCTAGGAATCTCAACGTAAGGACACAAAGCACGATGGCTCTTGACCAGTCTGCCCTCCTCGAGCTCCTCGGGGAACTGAAACTCACCGATGTCACCGACCGGATCCGGGTCGCGACCGAAACGCTCTATCAGGAGCTGATCGATGCGGAAGCGGCCGCGTTCATCGGCGCCGGACCGTTCGAACGAACTCCGGAACGAACAACGCAACGCAACGGCACTCGCCCGCGAACTCTGACTACGACCGCGGGGGAACTGGATCTGCGGATCCCGAAGCTTCGACAGGGGTCATTCTTCCCGTCGTTGTTGGAACGACGCCGCCGCGTCGATCAGGCCCTGTTCGCGGTCGTGATGGAGGCCTATGTTCACGGCGTCTCAACGAGGAAGGTCGATGACCTTGTGAAGGCGCTCGGCGCGGACACCGGCATCTCGAAGTCCGAGATGTCACGAATCTGCGCGAACCTTGACGAGGACGTTGCGGCATTCCGTGACCGACCGCTGGCCGACACCGCGTACACGTATGTGTTCCTCGACGCGACTCACTGCAAAGCCCGCGTCGGCCGGCGGGTCGAGTCCCAGGCCGTTGTCGTCGCGATCGGTGTCGCCGCGGACGGGCGGCGCGAGGTGCTGGGCTTCGAAGTCGGCGAGACCGAGTCGCAGCCGTTCTGGACGAGTTTCCTGCGTTCGTTGAAGGCCCGCGGGCTCGGCGGGGTGAAGCTCGTCATCAGCGACGCTCACACTGGTCTGATCTCCGCGATCGAGACCGTCTTCGCTGGCTCCGCATGGCAGCGTTGTCGAGTGCATTATGCCGATGTTCGGATTATGCCGATGTGGGCGATGGATCCCTTCTTTGGCGCGGGTCCTGTGCTGGCAAGGTCGGCATAATCAGAGTGCTTCGAGCCAGGCGATCAGGTTGTCGGGCGGCCGATATTGGGTGTCTCGTCCGTCGGGTGTGCTGGTTCGAGCGAGTGCGTTCTCTTTCAATGTCATGTCGGCGTGCAGGTAGATCTGTGTGGTGTCGATGTTGACGTGTCCGAGCCAGAGCGCGATCACGCTGGTGTCGACGCCGGCGTGCAGCAGCCGCATCGCGGTGGTGTGTCGCAGCACGTGTGCCGTGATCTTTTTGCCTCGCAGCGATGGGCAGGCGGTGCTCGCTTTTGTGGTGTAGTGCGCGAGACGGTGCTCGATCGCATCGCGGCTGAGTCGGTTGCCACGACGCGTTGGGAACAACGCGGCGTCTGGCTGGCCGTGCTGTTCGGTGATCCAGTCGCGCAGGACGGCGGTCGTGGCGCGTGTGAGCGGGGTGATCCGGTCCTTGCGGCCCTTGCCATGACAGGCGACGTGTGCGGCGGCGCCGAGGTCCAGGTCGGCTGGGGTGAGACCGATCAGTTCCGAGACTCGCAGCCCGGTCTGGACGGCCAACAGCAGAAGCGCGTGGTCGCGCCTGCCGGTCCAGGTGCCGGTATCGCAGGCTGCCAGCAGCGCATCGACCTCATCTTCAGTGAGGTAGTTGATCAACGCCCGGTCGAACCGTTTGGGTGGAATAGCGAGCACGCGGGCGATGCTGTCGGCATGTTCGGGATGGGCGAGGGCCGCGAACCGGAATAGCGAGTGGATCGCGGACAGCCTGGCGTTGCGGGTGCGGACACTGTTGCCGCGCTCCTGCTCGAGATGGTCCAAGAACCCGCCGATCATCGGCGCATCAAGCTCGCCGATATCCAACCGGGACGGTGGGACGTGGGTGCGGGCGGTGACGTAGCCGAGCAGCAACCGTATGGTGTCGCGGTAGGCGGCTATAGTGTGATCGCTCGCATTGCGTTGCCGGATCAGCCGGTCCGTAAAGAACGCCTGCAAGGTGGGGGCCAGCGCGCTCATCACTGGGCCCCCGATTCGCCGGTCAGGTGCGCTTCGAGCCGTCGCCCGGCCAACGCCATCAGCTCCGGCGCTGCGGACAGATACCAGTAGGTGTGCCGGGGACGAACGTGGCCGAGCCAGGTGGACAGCAGCGTCAGCCGGACCTGCCCGTCTTCACCGGCCGCGTAGGCATCAAGCATCGTCCGGACCGCGAAGGTGTGTCGCAGATCATGGATACGAGGACGGCATGACGCTGCCCGTTGCATCAGACCGATCTGTTTGACGAGCCGGTGGAATGTGTTGTGAACGTTGCAGTAGATCAGCCGAGTCCCAGCGGTGGAGACAAAGAATGCCGACGTCCCAGTCGGGGGTGCCGACTTGTCGCGCAGTTGCCGGTAGGCGCGCAACGCCTCGATCGTGCTGGGGTGCAGGGCCAGCTCCCGGGTCTTGCCGAACTTCCCGAACCGGATCGTGAGGCGACCCTCGGCAAGGTCAACGTCGCGACGATCCAGTCTGATCGCTTCCCCGATCCGGATTCCGGTCACCGCGAGCAGCCCGATCAGCGTCGCGATCGTCGCGCGACGCAGCGGAGTGCGTAACATCACGGCGGCCGCGATCAACTCCGCGATCTCGACGTCGGAATATAGGTAAGGAGTGGCGCGGATCGGTCGTTGTGCCAGGAGGCCGGTGGCCGGGACCTCGTGGACCGGGTCGATCGCATGTAGGTAGGTCGCGAAGCAACGAACCACGCAAAGCCGATAGGCCCGCCAGTTCGATGATCCACTGGCGGGAAGCTGTGCCCAGGCCAGTGCGCCCGCGACAGTGATGACCGTCTCGTCAAGGTGTTCAAGATGGTCCAGGAATTGATTCAGCAGCTTCTCTGGACGCTCCAGCCGGTAACCCAGTGCGCGGCGCAGCGTGAGGTAGTCAGCGAGATGCTCCCGCAGTAGCCCGGTCATGAGACACCATCCCGGGTCACGATCGGTCAGGCTCTGGCGAGCACGCTCAGCGCGTCCCGGTCAACCTTCGCGTAGATCGCCGTGCTCAGCAGGGACCGGTGTCGCAGCACCTGGCCAATCTCCGGCAACGAGCTGCCGGAGCGGAGCATGACGGTCGCGGCAGTGTGACGCAGCCGGTGCGCGTGGATCTTCCCCAGCCCCGCGCGCCGCGCTCCATCGAACACAATCATCGTGATCCCGCCGGTAGTCAACTCCCGCATCGGCGCATGCACTCGAACGAACACGCAGCGTCCTTCGGCCGCGGCCGGACGGCCGTCCTGCAGATACGCAGTGATCGCTTCTCCGACGTCGTCTGGCAGTGGCAGCCGTTCACCCCGGTTGCCTTTCCCGATCACGGTGATCACCCCGCGGCGCCAATCGATGTCATCGAGCCCGAGCCGGGCGACCTCACCAGCGCGCAATCCCAGCCTCGACAGCAACAGCATCACCGCGTAAACCCGTCGGCCCGTCGAAGTGCACCGGTCACAACTGGCCAGTAGCCGATCCAGCTGAGCAGGCTCCAACCCTTTCGGGAGATTCGACAGCCGCCACCCGGCCACCGCCGGCACCGCGGTGTCGAGCGGCGTCGGAAGCTGACCGGTCAGATGCAACCATCGCAGCAACGAACGCAGCGCGCAGACGATCAATTTCGCCGTCCCCGGCGCCCGGCCCGGGCAGACTGCTCGTATGTATCCGGTGACATCGGCCGCCGTGATCCCGCCCAGATCAAGCACGTCGCCGTGCACGCGAGTAGCAACGAACGGGCGCATTTTATCGACGTAGCCGCGCACTGTGCCCTCGGTCAGACCGCGCTCGACAAGCAGATACTGGCGGTAACTAGCCAGCAACTCCTCGATCGGACCCAGCAGAACAGGTTCCGCAACTGGCAGGACTCCCATCGGCGTCAGATAGATGAGCAACGGCGCAAGCGCCTTCATCGACAGGTATTGCCGATACCCAGCCGTGCGCCGCTGCTCGAGATATCGTCGCAACACCGGCGCGGTCAACCCGTCCACGCCGACACCCTCACCAAGCATCCAGCGATCCAGATGAGCAACAAAACACACATGCTGATCCGCGGAGCTCTGCGCGTAACCCTGCAGAAGCAACTCCTCTGCGAACCCCGCGGCGAACCGCTCCAGTGGGCCACGCACGAACGAACGCAACACCTTGACCATGACTTCTCCTCTCTCAAAGAACAGATGAGAAGAGCATCGATCAGATCACAGGATTATGCCGACCTTGCCAGCACAGGACCCGCGCCAAAGAAGGGATCCATCGCCCACATCGGCATAATCCGAACATCGGCATAAGGTGCACTTCATGCGCAACGTGCTCTCGAATGTTCCGAGAACATCAGGACCGATGGTCGCGTCCATCATCCGCACGATCTTCGCGCAGTCGGACACCGAGCACGTCTTCGCGCAGTTCCACGAGGTCGTGCGCATGCTGACACGGTCACACCCAAGGATCGCGGACATGCTCGAAGACGCGAAGAATGACATCCTCGCGTTCTGCGGGTTCCCGCAGCAGCACTGGCGACAGATCTGGTCCACGAACCCTTTGGAACGCGTCAACAAAGAGATCAAACGCCGCACCGACGTCGTCGGCACGTTCCCGAACCCCGCCGCGCTCCTGCGCCTGGCGGGCCACGTCCTGATCGAGCAGCACGATGAATGGGACGGCGCCGACCGCCGCTACTTCTCCGAGCACTCCATGAAACTCCTCACCACCACCGACGAGGAGGTGGCGACCCCGGAACTCAACGCGGCATAATCAAACCAGCTGGCCCGCACGGTGTCGAGAAACTCCACAGAGATGATGGATTCGGCTCTGGTGCCGGCGTGACTCGAAATTACACGGACGCCGTTTGCGGTTGTCTTTTTGTGGATCTGTCCGTCGACGC
>NZ_JBFBMU010000004.1:0-148897 GCF_040687205.1 Microbacterium sp. NPDC076768 | reverse complement strand
CCTTCCCGTGTGCCCCGCTCGCTGCGCTCGCAGGGACGGGCGCCCGGCAGGCCGGGCGCTGCGCGCGGGGTCGGACCGCTGCGCGGACCTCCGGTGGGTGCGGTGTGCGGCCCGCTGGCTGGCGGTTCGAGAGTGGCCGGTGCCTGTGGTGCGGGGAGCAGGTCGGGGTGGCGCTGCGGGGGCGCTTACGGCCTCGGGTGGGGTCCGCCGGCGGTGCCGGCTCATCCCCTCTCCCCCGTGCTCATGGCTGGGGTGGGAGGGCTGGTCACGGTGGGGTCGGCGCTGCGCGCCTCGATGTCTGACCCCCATCCTAGGCTGTGAATGTCACATTCACTAACAACCCTGGGAGGACACCATGGGTCACTACATCACCGTCTCCGTCGACATCGAGGAGGCCGAGGGCACCACGGGCCGTCTGCTGGATGAGGCTGTGGAGCGTCATCTGGAAGGCAACATCAGCGATCTCTCCTACGGCCCGGTGACGGGGGCGGGCTGGGCGCTGGACGGCAATACCAAGTACGAGCCGGAAGGCGTGGAGGACTTCGCTGAGGCTGTGTCGGGTCGGTTCCCCGGCGCTGTCGTGGGCGTGCGGATCGAGTGGGATACGCGGGATGCGGACGAGGCCGGGTCGATCGAGTACTCCTACATCGGCGGGCAGCGCTGCAACGACCGTGAGAGCGGCCTGGTGCCCGACGACCTCGCCGAGTCGATCGCGCGTCTGCGGGCTGCGCTGGACGGGTCAGGTGATCTCGCGGCCGCGGCACGGTGGTTGGCGGACGGGCTGGAAGGCACGCGGGTTCCGGTGCCCACCGAGCCCGCCGAGCCGCGCCGGGTGCAGAAGGTCACCGTGACCGACGAGTGGGGCCACAACTACAGCGACCTGTTCGCTGCGGCGTTCGACTACGCCGAGGTCACCGAGCGTCACGGCGACGAGCTGCTCACCGCCACCGGGTGGCACGATGACCGGCGGATCGCATGCGAGGCCGACATCAGCCCCATCGTGCACCGCTGGATCGAGCACGCCGAGGCAGCGACAAGCAAGGTCTACACCGCCGAGTGGATGGGCGGCTGGGACGCCTACGTGATCCCGTTCTGGGACGGTGAGCGCGTCGGGTTCTTCTCGATCCACGGCAACGACGACGGCAACGGCTCGATCCCGTTCGACCAGATCATCGACGCGCTGAGTCTGGACTTCACCGTGACGTGGAGCGACGGCACGACGGACGGAGACGCCGAATGACCGGCACCCCGATCCCGGCGGTCTGCCGGGTGTGCGGAACCCCGCACATGGACGAGATCGCGTGTCCGAACATCCACACCGAGTGCCTGGACTGCTGCGGCTGCTCGGGCCACTGACACCCCTCTCGGAGCGCCCTCGCCACCTACCGGCGGGGGGCGCTCTGTCGTGCACTGACCAATGTCGGAGGCCACCCGTAGCCTGTGAATGTCACATTCACTAACCAACGTTCCGGGAGGACACCATGGCCACCACACCGACCACCATCAAGGCGGGCACCCCGCGCGACTTCCTCGGCCTCGTGCCCGCGCTGCTCGGCTTCACCCCGCAGGACTCGCTCGTGCTCGTGCCGTTCGAGGCGGCACGCACGATCGGGGCGATGCGACTCGACCTCGACGCGGATGCCGCGACGCTCGTGCACACCGGGCTGGGCCTGGTCTGCCGGGTGCCTCGCGTGACCGGCGTAGCCGCCGTGATCTACGCCACAGGGGATGCCGACAGCACCCGCGATATCGGCCAACAGATCACCGATGTCGCCGACCGGCAGGGACTGCACCTGGTGGACGTGCTCTACGTCGCCAGCGACGGCTACGGCAGCCACCTGACCGGCGAGGCACCGCGACCGGTCGCCGAGATCGCGACCCCGGACGCGCTGCGCGAGAAGGTCGCGGCCTCGCAGACCGCCGGGGCGAGCATCCCCGACGCCGACCCGGCGCGTGCCGCACGGATCGCGTTCGCGGCCGCGCGGATGGACGACGACGCCCTCGCGGACTTCGTCACCGTCGCGGAGGCCGCCCTGACCGGCGACCCCGCCGACCTCGACACCCGCCAGGCCGCGATCCTGCTCACCGGCATCGGCATCCCGCTGTGGCGCGACGTGGCCCTCATCCAGTGGGCCACCGACCGCGACACCGGCACCCGCGCGCTGGCCGCGCAGATCGGCCACTCGATCATGGGCGCGCCGATCCCCGAGGGCATCGCCCGCATCCTGGTCGGGCAGGGCGAGCGGCCCGACGCCGACCGGCTCACGGCGGGCCTCGCGCTCGTGCGGCACCTTGCCGCCTACGCCGACGACCAGGAGCGCCCTAACCTGCTCGCCGCCGCCGCCTGGCTGTCCTGGGGGCTGGGCCGCTCCACTCACGCCACCGTCTACACCGACCGCGCACTCGCGATCGACCCCGACCACGGCATGAGCCAGATCGTCGCCACCCTCTGCGCGACCGGCACGCTCCCCGACTGGGCGTTCACCCGCTGAGCGCCACGAGTGCCCCGCCGGAACAACCCGGCGGGGCACTCCCCTGTCCGCCATGTCGCACTCGCGATGTCCCCGCGCGATGTCGGAGGCCACCCGTAGCCTGTGAATGTCACATTCACTAACCAACGTTCCGGGAGGACACCATGACCGACACCATCAACAACGTCCACGACATCCGCGCAGCCGTCGAGCGGGCGATCCGCTTCCACGCACCGCTGCGCGCCGAGTTCGACGAGGGCTGGACGACCATCGAGCCGAACGAACTGCGCCAGGCGTGGGACGACTACAGCCTCAGCGACCCGTTCACCCTCGACCCAGCCATGCCCACCCTGCTCGCCCGCATCGACGCCGACCACCCCGACGACGACCCCCAGGTGTGGGTGCCCCTCGGCGGGCAGGGCGACCCCGACTACCTGGATGTCGTCGTGGTCACCGAGCGCACCGTCACCAAGTACACCGCGCACGACGGCCAGATCGAGCAGTCCTACTCGCTCCCCGAGGGCGACCCCCACGGCCTCACACAGAGCGGATGGCGGGCCGCGGCGAGCGCAGCGCGCTACGCGATCATCGGCCTCAACTCCGACGCCAGCAACACCGAGTACCTGCGCGGGCAGATCGAGGCCTACCTGACCGCGTTCGGGCACTTCGAGCCAGGGCGTGATGCCGACGCCAAGCGCGAGCGCGTCACCGCCGAGATCACCGCGGCGATCGCCTCCCAGTGACCCACGCCGGGGCGGGCGCGCAGACCGCGCCGCCCGCCCCGGCCAATGTCGGAGGCCACCCGTAGCCTGTGAATGTCACATTCACCGTCGAGAGTCCAAGGAGGACGCCATGACCGACACCACCACCCTCATCACCCGCACCCCCGGCGACACGTTCCGCTTCCGCGGCACCGAGTACGTGCTGATCGACTTCGTCCGCACCAAGGCGAAGATCGCAGCCCTCACCGAACCCGGCAAGGTCTACACCCTCGCCCGCACCGCCACCGTCGAGCCGACCGGCCACAGCGACGACGCGCTCGCCGCCGCTCTGCAAGCGATCGCGGCCGCGCTGCCGAGCCTGATCCCCGGAACCCGCGTGCGCATCATCGCCAACCCTCGCACCACCCGCGACGGGCTGGCCGGAGTCGAGACGCTCATCGTCCGCACCAACCCCAAGTCGTACACGCTCGCCAACGGCTGGCGCGTCAGCCCTGGACTGGTCGAAGCCGTCTGACCCCTCGCCGCCGCCGGGTGCACACCTACCCCGGCGGCGGCGAGCACCACACGCGCCGAGGGGCCGGCTATGCCGAGCCCCTCGGCGGGAGCACCTCGAGTTCCAATCCCCCGCCCGCGCTCGCCGCAGGCCTTCACCGTTCCCAGGAGGACACGATGACCACCACCGACACCGCGGCTACGGCCGCTCCCCCCATCCCTGCCGACGACCTGATCGACCGGCTGTGGAGCGTCATGCACGAGATCGAAGCAGCCGACTTCCCCGCGCTGCGCATCGTCGAGCTCGACGAACCGACCGACTACGGCGAGCGCACAGTGCTGTGGTGCCCGCGCTGCGATCAGCACGTCAACGTCGAGGACGGCTACCTGCGCGCGATCGACGTGGACGTGCGCTACAACAGCGTCGGCCAGATCAACACCGCCGAGCGCACCGTGCCGCAGTACGAGGCCGACCCCGACCCCGGCGACGTGCTCGTGTACCTGCACCAGACCGACGAACACGGCGAGCACGGCGTGCGTCTCCCCGAGGGCTGGGAAGGCACCTGGAAGGCATAACCGCACCCAGCGAGCGTGAGCGCCCCGCGACCCCGGTCGGGGCGCTCACGCTCGCCACCCCGTGGCGATGTCCGACCCCCGCCCTAGGCTGTGAACGTCACATTCACTAGCAAACGATCCGGGAGGACACCATGACCACGTACATCACCTTCGGCCCCGACCACGCCGACCTGCACCCGCACGTCGGCACCGGCCTGAACCGCGGCTACGTAGCGATCAGCACCGGCGACCGCGACCGCGACATCGCCGCGGCATTCGCGATCCTCGGCGAACAGTGGGCCTTCGACTATCAAAACGCCGCGGCGCTGGATGCCCGCTACCCGGACGGCGAGATCGCCCGCCTCACCCTCATTGACGAGGCGGCACAGAAGGAGATCGCCGGTCTGATCGAGGACACCTTCGCCGCCGCGGAGGGGGACAGCAACGACGCCGAGATCGAGGCGCTACAGGCCGCACGCGACCGCCTGGCCGCACTGATCGACTACACCCCCGCCCACGAGCGGGACTGGACGCCGCTCGACGCGGCCTGACCGCACGCGGTGCCCTTCCGGGAGACCGGCGGGGCACCGTCGCGCGCGCTCGCCGCCGATGTCTGACCCCCACCGTAGGCTGTGAACGTCACATTCACTAGCCAACGATCCGGGAGGACACCATGGCGACCACCACCACCGACTGCGACCACACCAACATCGAATGGCTCTCCGGCGTCCCCGGCGTCGTCGTCACCCTCAACGGCGACGTCGCCGCCCGGTGCCTGGACTGCGGCGCGACCGCGACCATGGACACCGACGACGAGGACGCACCCGCCTCGCCGGTCGCGCACCAGTGGCAGAGCGGCCGCTTCACCGGGACGACGACCTGCCAGGCGTGCGGACTGTTGCCGCTCGACCAGGACGACATCGACACCGAGTGCCCCGGCGCATAGGCCCTCGGACGGTGCCTCGCGGCGACGGTCGCGGGGCACCGCCCTGCGATGTCCGCGAACCCCCGAAACCTAGGCCTATACCCGTGGGCAATTCCAATGTCGGAGGCCACCCGTAGGCTGTGAATGTCACATTCACTAGCCACCGATCCGGGAGGACACCATGGCAAACCGCACTCGATTCATCACCATCGACACCCGCCAGTACACCGAGGCGGAGGGCGAGATCGCCAGCAACCGCGCTCGCCAGCAGCGCGAGGAAGACCTGAACGCCTACGGCGCACAGGGCTACGCGCTCCTGTCCACCGTCACCATCCCCCTCCACGACGGACTACGGATCATCGACACCCTCGCCCGCACCGACGAGGGCTACTGACACACCGAGAGCGCCCCGCCGGGATCTAACGGCGGGGCGCTCTCGCGCTCGCGCCAATGTCCGCCCCGCCGCCTACATTGTGAACATCACATTCACTACCTAACACCCAGGAGGACACCATGACCAGCGAGAACGGATCGCCCACCGGATCACAGCCGACGCCGATCCCGGTGACCCTGGCCGCGGCCGAATGGGGAGCAATCGCGGGCGTAATCGCGGCCTACGGCGAATCGCACCAGGACGGCGCGATGATCCTCGCCGCCGAAGAGATCAAGACCCAGGTCACCAACGCACTCTCCCCCCAGTAGGCGACCTACACGACCCCTCCCGCAGCGCCCCGCCGGAACTGACCGGCGGGGCGCTGCCGCGCTCGCCGCAGTGTCCGACCCCACCCGTAGGCTGTGAACGTCACATTCACTAGCCAACGATCCGGGAGGACACCATGGCAACCGCACCCCTCACCTTCGGCGACCGACTCACCGCGGCCGGACTGACCTGGGAGGTCTCCGACGCACGCAGCCACGAGCCAGGCCCCACCCTCGGCGAGCCGCGCGCCGACCTCTGCCCGATCGACCCCGACAGCGGCGAGCGCATCAGCAACGTGCGCATCGGCCGCGCAGAGCGCCCCTACGTGCGCGTGAACATCCGGGCTGGCCGCAGCGGAGACCTCGAGCTGTACCCCAGTAGCGGGTACGGTACCCCGCTCACGGATCGGCAGCGCGCGATCATCCTGGCCGACCTCGCCGGCTATCGCTTCGAGCTGCCTCCGCTCAGCGTGCCGGAGATCATCGAGCGGATCACCCACGACATCAGCACCCGCTCAGCGCACAAAGCATCTGAGGCTCTGCACTACAGCACCCGCACCGCTCTCCGAGACGCCCTCGCGACCCTCCCTGCGGCCAAGAGCAGCGCCTACCGTGCCGCCGTCATCGACGCGGCGTGCACGGCGTTCCGCGAGCGCATGGCGCGGGATGTCGGACAGATGTAGCGGGTGGCGGCAGCGAGGCTCATGAGCGGGCCTCGCTGCCATACTCGACCGCATGAATCAGCAAGACCTCTCCCTCGTGTTCTTCGGCAGCAGACACGCGCTCGCAATCGCGGCCGCGATCGCCGAGTCGGAGGACGGCCGATTCACCATCCCTGACGTAGCCAGAGCCGTCTCCCTGCCGACCAGCACGATCCACGCTCTCCTAAAGCGGCTCGGCACAGCCCAGCTTGTGAGGCGACGCAAGCGGGAGACCATGCCAGGCACCCGCATCGCGGTCTACGAACGGGCCGAGCATCCCATCTGGGCATTCGCCATCGAACTCCACGCGGAGGCACAAGCGCGCGCCGAGGGGACATTCAACCCCGCCTGGGCGACCGAGGTACTGCACGACTGATCGCCATGTCGGCGACCTCCCCTACGCTGTGAATGTCACATTCACTAGCCAACGATCCGGGAGGACACCATGGCAACCAAACCGATCAGCGAGATCGTCGCCGAGACGATCGCGCTCAACTACGAAGACATCGACGGGCTCACCCAAGCGCTCGGGCAGGGCGACGTGGACGCAGACGCGATCCGCGCGCTCGCGACCGGCGCCGCCGAGCGGGCTGTCGCCGACCATGCGGGCGAGGCCGCGGGCATCGACGTGCACGGGTACGTGTCTCTCATCGACGGCGCGGCCGTCGCTCAGATAGACACCACCGAGGCCACCAGCCACGTCCGGGTGTTCCTCAACGACGGCACGATCTACGACGGCAACCCCGAACACGACGACGCACCCAGCCAGGTGTACACCCTCCGCGATCTCGACGGCACCGACGATGCCGCCGACTGGATCACCGCCGGGCACGTCCTGGACGCCCAGGAAGTCGACTGGCTGCGCTCCCTGCGGGTTGTGGCACCGTGACCGCGGCGAGCGCCACCAGGCGCAACCCGATCGTCGAGGCGTTCCGCGACTGGGCCTGCCTTGAGACGTTTCCGCTCACCGCGTGGGCGTGCGACGAGTGGGTGCACTCGATCGACCGCGGCGACCACGATGCGATCAGCACCCGCGATCAGATCGCCCGCGCTCGCCGCGTGCTCGCCAGGCTGGGCACGGCGCTGGAAGCGATCGAGGCTGAACGACCGGACGACCCGGAAGCGGTCATCCACACGCGCAGCTTCGATCCGGCCGCGCGGACGATCACCGAGACGTGGCGACTGTTCGACACGCAGTACGCCGCGCCGTGGGGCGGGCCGGGCTTCGTGGCCTTCCAGATCAGCACCCGCCACACCGACCGCGCCTACCAGGGCACGGCACGCCGCATCCTGACCGGCAGCACCCCACATCAGGCAGCCCCGCGCGACGTGCACCCGCAGACCGTCGCTCCCCTGCCGACGCGCCGGTACGCGGCGAGCGCGCTGCACATCGCCCACGACAGCATCGCGGCACGGTTCGACCTGCCGCGGGCGCTCTACTGGGCGCGCGGCATCCGCAGCTGACCCCTACACGGTGCCCCGCCGGGATCATCCGGCGGGGCACCGTCGCGCTCGCCGCGGCCAATGTCTGACCCTTCCCCTAGGCTGTAAATGTCACATTCACTAGCCAACGATCCGGGAGGACACCATGGCAAACCCCACCACGCAGCTCGAGCTCGAGATGAGCCGCGAGCTGGACAACCGCACCGAGACCGACACCCTGCGGCGAGCGCAGTTCCGCATGCACACGCTCATCGCGGCCTGGTACGACGACGAGCCGAGCGAACCGGATCAGGCGATCCGCGACGTGCTCACCGATCTCGTGCACCTGGCCGACGCCCGCGGCGTCGACATTCACACCGCGCTCGACCGGGCCGTGTGGATGGCCGACCAGGAACGAGCCGACTGGGGACTGGGGAAGGTGCAGCGATGAGCAGCGGAACGATCCCCGACCTCGCCGTCGTCGCGGCCGCGGCCGACATGATCGGCGGCTGGCACGATGATGTCTTCGCGGCGATCAACATGACCGAGGCCCGCATCCTCGCCGACCTGTTCGACGAGTTGGGCCACACCGGCACCGCCGATCACATCATGCGCGAGACCTGGCTTGCCGAAAGCGACGGCGACCGCGACCCGCTGCCCTGGGCCAACGGGCACGGCTCACGGCTCAGCGAGGACGAGTACGACGCGCGCAGCGACGATCTCGCACACAACGAGGGCCGCGAGCGGTTCCACTTCGACCCCCGCCTGGAATGGCCGCACGACGAGGGATAGCCGCACGGTGCCCCGCCGGGATCAACCGGCGGGGCACCGCCAGGCCTGCCAGCGCCTAGCGCAGATAGCTCGCCACGTCGAAGCTCTGCAACGGCCAGGCGTAGCGGGCGCGTGACGGATGCCGAGGATGCCCGCTCTTGAGCAGATCACCGATCGACACCCAGTCGCAGCCCGAGGCATCCGTTACCGAGGCGATGCCTTGAAGGGCTCTGTTGCAAAAATCGTGAAGCTTGAGCATGCTTGGCGGAGATTGGACGGACGGAACGATGACGGATTTCAAGTGGCGCCATTTCCAGGGTGATGTGATCCTGTGGGCGGTGCGCTGGTATTGTCGCTATCCGATCAGCTATCGCGACCTTGAGGAAATGCTGGCGGAACGCGGCATTTCGGTCGACCATACGACGATCTATCGCTGGGTCCAGTGCTACGCCCCGGAGATGGAGAAGCGGCTGCGCTGGTTCTGGCGGCGTGGCTTTGATCCGAGCTGGCGCCTGGATGAAACCTACGTCAAGGTGCGGGGCAAGTGGACCTACCTGTACCGGGCAGTCGACAAGCGGGGCGACACGATCGATTTCTACCTGTCGCCGACCCGCAGCGCCAAGGCAGCGAAGCGGTTCCTGGGCAAGGCCCTGCGAGGCCTGAAGCACTGGGAAAAGCCTGCCACGCTCAATACCGACAAAGCGCCGAGCTATGGTGCAGCGATCACCGAATTGAAGCGCGAAGGAAAGCTGGACCGGGAGACGGCCCACCGGCAGGTGAAGTATCTCAATAACGTGATCGAGGCCGATCACGGAAAGCTCAAGATACTGATCAAGCCGGTGCGCGGTTTCAAATCGATCCCCACGGCCTATGCCACGATCAAGGGATTCGAAGTCATGCGAGCCCTGCGCAAAGGACAGGCTCGCCCCTGGTGCCTGCAGCCCGGCATCAGGGGCGAGGTGCGCCTTGTGGAGAGAGCTTTTGGCATTGGGCCCTCGGCGCTGACGGAGGCCATGGGCATGCTCAACCACCATTTCGCAGCAGCCGCCTGATCGGCGCAGAGCGACAGCCTACCTCTGACTGCCGCCAATCTTTGCAACAGAGCCCCGCAACCGATACGATGGCCTCGATCTCTTCGATGAGCGCCCGGGGGCCAAGTACTGGTACACCGGTGGCTTCAGCATTCCCGGCCTCGCCGCGGGGATCATCGGCGGCGCAGCCGCCTCCTTCTTCCTCACCACCGACTTCTGGAGCGGCGCGATCGCCGAGGCCATGGGCTACATCGATCTCTCCGCTCCCGTTGCGATGATCGTCAGCGGCGGACTGTACTACCTCTTCACCCGCCGCGGCCACACCTTCGGAGACGCTCGATGAACACGCCCACCACCGGCTCGCACCCCGCCCGATACCCCGACGCCGCCGCGGGTGAACCGACGCTCGACAGCTGGCAGGAGCCCCCGCACAACCGCTGGGCCTTCGCTCACCTCGGCGAGATGGTGCCCTCGGCAGCGGTCTCGCGGCGCCCGGTGAACGCGCCCGGTCATGCCCTCGCGCGGCTCGGCGCGATCGCGGCGCAGCTTCCCGACCTCGAACAGCGCCTCGAACAGACCTACACCGACGCCTTCCTCGTGCTGCGCGGAACGGAGGTCGTGGCCGAGTACTACCGCGCCGGCTTCGCGCCCGACGACCGTCACCTGCTGATGAGCGTCTCGAAGTCGCTGTGCGGCACGGTCGTCGGAGCACTGGTCGACGAGGGGCGCATCGATCCCGCGCAGCCCGTCACCGAGTATGTACCCGAGCTCGCCGGCTCCGTCTACGACGGGCCCTCCGTGCTGCAGGTGCTCGACATGCAGATCTCGATCGACTACAACGAGGACTACGTCGATCCCGCATCCGAGGTGCAGACCCACGGTCGCTCGGCCGGCTGGCGCACGCGCCGCCACGGCGACCCGGCCGACACCTACGAGTTCCTCACCACCCTCCGCGGCGACGGCAGCACCGGCGAGTTCCAGTACTGCTCGGCGAACACCGACGTACTCGCCTGGATCGTCGAACGGGTCACCGGTCTGCGCTACGTCGAAGCGCTCTCCACGTACCTGTGGGCGAAGCTCGACGCCGACCGCGACGCTACCATCACCGTCGACACGACGGGTTTCGGCTTCGCGCACGGCGGCGTCTCCTGCACGGCGCGGGATCTCGCGCGCGTGGGGCGCATGATGCTCGACGGCGGCGTCGCCCCCGGTGGCCGCGTGGTCTCCGAGGACTGGGTGCGTCGCGTACTCGCCGGCGGATCGCACGAGGCGATGACCGACAAGGGCTTCACGAACACCTTCCCCGACGGCAGCTACACCCGCCAGTGGTGGTGCACGGGCAACGAGCGCGGCAACGTGAGCGGCATCGGCATCCACGGGCAGAATCTGTGGCTCGACCCGCTCACCGACTCCGTGATCGTCAAGCTGTCGTCGTGGCCCGATCCCGACACCGAGCACTGGCACCGGCTGCAGAACGGGATCCTGCTCGACGTCAGCCGCGCGCTCGACGCAGTGTAGCCACGGTCGCTCCGCTCGCGGCGGGCCTCCCCCGCCGGTTGAGCGAGGAGCGCAGCGACGAGTCGAAACCCGACCGCCCCGGGTTTCGACTCGCTCCGCTCGCTCAACCAGCGGGGGCCCGCTCAACCGGCGGGGCCGCCCGGCTCGCCCGGGCCGACTGAATCGCACCGGGTCGCGGGCGCTACTCCCCCAGCCGGTTCTTGCTGCGCATGGCCCGCTCGGCCTCGCGCTTGTCCTGCCGTTCGCGCAGCGTCTGCCGCTTGTCGTATTCCTTCTTGCCCTTCGCGAGGGCGATCTCGACCTTCGCGCGGCCGTCCAGGAAGTACAGGCGCAGCGGCACGATCGTCATGCCGCCCTCGCGGGTCTTCTGGTAGAGCTTGTCGATCTGCTGGCGATGCAGCAGCAGCTTGCGCTTGCGGCGCGGCGCGTGGTTGGTCCACGACCCGTTGAGGTACTCGGGGATGTACGCCGCGTCGAGCCAGGCCTCGCCGCGCTCGATGAAGACGTAGCCGTCGACGAGCGACGCGCGCCCCATGCGCAGCGATTTCACCTCGCTGCCGGTGAGCACCAGGCCCGCCTCGTAGGTGTCGAGGATGTTGTACTCGTGCCGGGCCTTCTTGTTGGAGGCGATCAGCTTCTCGCCGGTCTCCTTGGGCATGTCACATCCTTTCTGCCGTCGGGCTGGTGCGGGATCCGCGCTCACGCGCGAGGATCCAGCCTACCGCACCCTCGCCGCTAGACCCGCAGATACCGCGTGATCGCGATCTTCGCCGCGATCGCCGAGAGGATCACGCCCACGAGGGCTCTGTTGCAAAAATCGTGAAGCTTGAGCATGCTTGGCGGAGATTGGACGGACGGAACGATGACGGATTTCAAGTGGCGCCATTTCCAGGGTGATGTGATCCTGTGGGCGGTGCGCTGGTATTGTCGCTATCCGATCAGCTATCGCGACCTTGAGGAAATGCTGGCGGAACGCGGCATTTCGGTCGACCATACGACGATCTATCGCTGGGTCCAGTGCTACGCCCCGGAGATGGAGAAGCGGCTGCGCTGGTTCTGGCGGCGTGGCTTTGATCCGAGCTGGCGCCTGGATGAAACCTACGTCAAGGTGCGGGGCAAGTGGACCTACCTGTACCGGGCAGTCGACAAGCGGGGCGACACGATCGATTTCTACCTGTCGCCGACCCGCAGCGCCAAGGCAGCGAAGCGGTTCCTGGGCAAGGCCCTGCGAGGCCTGAAGCACTGGGAAAAGCCTGCCACGCTCAATACCGACAAAGCGCCGAGCTATGGTGCAGCGATCACCGAATTGAAGCGCGAAGGAAAGCTGGACCGGGAGACGGCCCACCGGCAGGTGAAGTATCTCAATAACGTGATCGAGGCCGATCACGGAAAGCTCAAGATACTGATCAAGCCGGTGCGCGGTTTCAAATCGATCCCCACGGCCTATGCCACGATCAAGGGATTCGAAGTCATGCGAGCCCTGCGCAAAGGACAGGCTCGCCCCTGGTGCCTGCAGCCCGGCATCAGGGGCGAGGTGCGCCTTGTGGAGAGAGCTTTTGGCATTGGGCCCTCGGCGCTGACGGAGGCCATGGGCATGCTCAACCACCATTTCGCAGCAGCCGCCTGATCGGCGCAGAGCGACAGCCTACCTCTGACTGCCGCCAATCTTTGCAACAGAGCCCCTTGAAGCATCCGCGGGAGGTAGGTGCGGGATCGGATCAGCTCGCCCCACGCGGCAAGGATTGTGAGCTGACGCCCGCCGATGAGATCGGCGATGTGTCGCTCATTCTCGGCTTTCAGCGCCGGATCGTGCGCCAGGTGCATGCCCTTGGGGTCGGTGGATCTCTGCGGGTAGAGGTTCAGCATCACCCAGCTGTCGAACCCGTTGCGGGCCGCGAAACCCATGACCTTGCTGACGGTGAGATCGAGGTCTCCCGGCGCCGCGGTGCTGGGGTTCACGCCGACGCACACGAGAGGGTTTACGCCCACCGTGCCCAGCACGAAGCGCGCGGAGTTGTCCGCCGTGCGCTCGTAGATCCACGTCTCAGTCATGCGTGCCACTGTCCCCCATCGCCCTGCGCCCCCAGCGGGCCAATGTCAGACCCCTCGCTTAGAGTGTAAGCGTCACATTCACTAGCTAACGATCCGGGAGGACACCATGACCGAGCAGAACGAAAACCCGTTCGAGGGCGCAGAGATCATCGCCGTCTACACCGCAGAGGAAGCCGTCGCAGACGGCATCCTGCTGCACTTCAACCCCGCCACCGCACTCGAGGCCGGATACCGACTGACGGTGCTGCTCACCCGTGCCGCCTACGAGGCCGCGGTGCAGTGGACCCGTGAGGGCAGCTGGCAGAGCGAGGACGCCCGATTCTGGGACGTGCTCAACGTCATCCGCCCCACCGCCCGGCAGGTAGCCGGCGATCTCATCCCCCGCGAGACCTACGTGCTGCGCGTGCCGAACACCACGCGATCCGGCAACCCCAGCAACGCCACCACCGCCAGCCGCCAGCCGCTCCGCGTGAGCATCGAGGGCTACAACCTCACCGGCCAGGCCTGCATCATCATCGCCCTCCCCGGCGAAGACTGAACCCCTGAGAGTGCCCCGCCGGATCATCCCGGCGGGGCACTCTCGCGCTCGCCGCAGCCAATGTCGGAGGCCTCCCGTAGCCTGTGAATGTCACATTCACCACCTACGTTCCAAGGAGGACACCATGGCAACCACACCACTCACCACCGACGAGATCTCGCGAACGATCCTCGAGCGCATGACCAGCAACCACGGCGGCTCGCTCGTCGAGGCGATCGACGACGGCGCGTTCGTCGTCGACGACCAGGCCGTCGCCTACTGGGTCGGTCAGGCCGTCGAGCTGGCCCGCCAGGGGCTCGACGTCGCCGACGTCGACGAGGAGCCCGAGGCTGAGCCGGTGGGCTACGCCTGCGCCGAGTGCGGCACGCAGGACGCGACCAACTACGTCGTCACGATCCTTGACCACGACGACATCCGCCACACCCGCACGGAGGTCTGCATCCCGTGTGCGATCACCGTCTCCGCGGATTCCGTCGACCGGATCATTGCCGGGCTCATTACCCGCTGACATCCCGCCGGGGCGGGCACCACGCCCGCCCCGGCACTCAGCACGAAAGGACCGACCATGACCACCGCACTCACCCCCTACGACACCGGCAGCCGTGCCGAGCCGTCCGCCTGGACACCGAGCAACTCGCACCTGTACTCGATGCCCGCCGACGACCGCGCACGCATCCTCGCCCACCATGGCGACGACTTCGGCAAGGTCGACTTCGACAACCCCGAAGGACAGGCGATCGCCACCGTCTGGGCCACCCCGACCGACGACGGCTGGACGCTGCACATCCACCAGCACGCGGCGCCGCTCGCGCTCGCCGCAGACCTTGACCGGCTGCGCGAGCTGACCGACACGGCGCAGGCGGCGATCGAGGAGGCGGAGCGCTCCACCGAGGCCGACACCATGGATGCCGTCTTCGAAGCCCGCGACGGGGCCGTGGACGCGCTCAGAGCGATCCTGGCGGCACTCACCCCACCCGTCAGCTGACGCCCGCTCAGTGCCCCGCCGGGATCGTTCGGCGGGGCACTGTCGCGCTCGCCGAAGCCAATGTCGGAGGCCTCCCGTAGCCTGTGAATGTCACATTCACCGCCTACGTTCCAAGGAGGACACCATGGCAACCACCACCAGCATCGAGTTCGCACAGGGCCAGCTCGACATGCCCGCCCCGGTCACCGACCGTCGCGGCGGCTACGCCGGAGAGATGGCCCGCACTCAGGCCGATCTCGTCGCGGCAGAGGCGCGGGCCGCGGATCTCGCGCTGACCGTCGAACGGCAGCAGCGGGAGATCGAGCGCCTGCAGCTGCCGATCACCAACGCGGCAGACGACCGCCTCGCGGCGATCTGGGAGAGGGGCGAGCAGATTGCCAACGATGAGGGCTTCTGTTCCGAGTACGACCGGCTCGTGGAAGCGATCGGCGGCACCCCGCGCGAGCGCGACTTCCGGGTGACCCTCTCCGTCACGCTGACCCAGCGCGTCACCGTCTCGGTCACCGCTCGCACGTCAGACGAAGCGGAAGACCTCGCGACCGAGGCGTACACCGTCGAAGACGTGATCGAGTCGCTCCGATCCGACAACTACGTCGCCGACTCGATCGACGCGGAAGTCACCGACTGGGAGCGCGAGTAGCCCAACCCGGCGGGGCGGGCACACCGCCCGCCCCGCCCCTCGCGGCGCTCGCCGCAGCCAATGTCGGAGGCCACTCGTAGCCTGTGAATGTCACATTCACTAGCAATCCGGGAGGATGCCATGACCACCAACCGCACCGTACACGCCGTCTGGTTTCAGTCCGTCGACCCCGAGGAGGCCTGCATCGGCGGATGCCAGTGGCACCCCGACACCGCGCAGATCGACCGGTTCATCGAGTCGGAGCGCGCCTGGCGCAACGAGGTCGACTTCGAGTACCTGCGCAAGACCCTCACCCTGCCCGACACGATCCTGCCCGGCCTGGCCGTCGACCAGCTGACCGAGGCGCAGCGCGCCGACGTCACCGACTGGGTCGACTCGCTCACGGGCGAGGTCGCATGGGATCGCCGCGTCGTGCTGCTGGGCAGCACCCACCCCGGCGGCGAGCGGCGCCGGATCGACGCCGAGCTGGCAGCCGCACGAGGCTGACACCCCAACGCTGGGCCCCGCCGACGAACGCGGGGCTCAGCCCAGCCCGTCCAGTTTGTCCAGACGGGTCGCGACATCCTCTGCCCAAATGTTCTTCGACGGCCAGGAGCGCACCAACGCCTCGGTCGACTCCGGGAGTGTGTAGTCCCGACCTCCGGGATATACGCCACGTCCGCCATCGGCGTGAGCGCTCAGAATGTTGCCGTCACGGTCAAGCCACACGACAGGCCAGTAGTCGACGAGAGTGTCGTCCTCCGAGTCGACGTCGAAGTGGACCGAGTAGTCTCCCTCCCTTCCGACGCAAATGGCACTCGGCGTGACGGCATAGCTCATCTGTCTTGGGGTATTCCAGGGGAACGCCTTGGGGAATGTCTCGAGCAGCGCAGAGTACATCTCTTGGGTGGGCAGCGGGCGGGCGATGATGGCCCTCACCTGATCCATGAGCGCACGCGCATCATCGACCGTGGGCCCCTCCACGGACACCGCTAACCCGCGCTTCATGCCCGACGCGATCTCGGTCTCGAAGTATGGGCCGGGATAGCTGCGCCCCTCGAAGGGTCGCTCGTCATAGAAGCGCTCAAACGCGCCGAGCTCCACGTCCTCAAACCTGTCTGCCCTCATGGCCGAGAGCGTACACAGGCCAGCGGTAGCAACCTAGATCCCCGGAGAAGTCAACGCCAGCGAGACCCGTGTGCAGCAGCCCCGCCACCCTCTCATCAACCGCCTGCCCTCATCGCTTCCGGTTCGCGAACGGCCAGCGACCATACACGTCGGCGAACGCGGCACGGTATCGGACTTCCACGTCCTCGGCAGATTCCCCCGGCGTCGTCAGCCACGCGACGAGCAGCTCGTCTTGATCGGCCAGCTGCCAGATCGAACGCCCGCCCTGGTGGCTGGCGCCCTTCCGCGCGAACTGTCCCAGCCGCTTGCGCAGCCCGCCCACCTTCGCCTCTGCCTTGCCGATGTACACCACCGGCGTCCCCGGCACCCACCGCGACGCGAGGTCGTCCAACGGGTAGGTAGACCCCGCCCGCGCTCGCGTCAGCTCGAGCAGCTCCGGCGACGCCGACGCCGGACGCAGCACCACATAGATCCCCGCCTCAGTCGGCACCCCCGCGGCCGCAAGATTCGCGAACGGAACGAACCCCACGAATCCCACCGCCTCGAAGGAGGCCCGATCCCACACGGCCGGCATCCGCAGCCCGCCCACCGCCCCAGTGCGATCCGTCGTCGTCATCGACGCATCGTCTCACAGCCCCACCATCGACGTCGGCGATCGTCAATGTCGGAGGCCTCCCGTAGCCTGTGAATGTCACATTCACTAGCAATCGAGGAGGACACCATGGGTGCCACATCCACTCACAAGACGGCCGGCGTCAGCGTCCGCGACTACTTCGCGGACTACTTCACCAACGCCACGATCATCGCCAGCGGCACCCGCCGCGACCCCGACTACGTCGGCGGGAGCTACGACTGGCCCTTCGAGTTCTATGCCGCGGTGTGCTACGACGAGGGCCACCCGCACGCCGGGGAGGTCTTCGCGTTCGTCGTGCTCTATTCCGTCGCCCCGTCCAGCTACTACAACTTCACGTACAAGGACATGGACGAGACGGTCGGCCCCGGCGCCGTCCACGCTCCCCGCCGCGTGCTCGAGGCACTCACCCCGACCGATCACGAGTACGCGAAGCAGTGGCGCACGGCGTGCTGGGCGAACCTCGAGCTCGAGGAGGCCAAGCCCCGCGTCCGCCGCGGTGACCGCATCCGCTTCGCGGAGGCCTTCACGTTCGGAGGCGGGCTCCAGACCACCGCGGCGACCGTCTTCGAGGTCGTCGAGCGCGACGTGCTCCGCGTGATCGACCACCACGGCGTGCGAGTGCGCATCCCCCGCTGGCGCGCTCGCAGCTACGCGCTCGCCGCAGCCAGCTGAGCGAGTGCGGGGCGCCCCACACAGGGACGCCCCGCACTCCTCACCGCGCAGCTGCTCACGCGCCGGGGCGCCTGCGCCAGTGACCGGCGATCTCCCGTCCTGCGCGAGTGTGCTCCGGCACCCAGACCATGCCCCGCCCATCCGGGAGCGCGACAGGCTTGACCAGCCCATCCAGGGACTCCTCGAGCATCAGCGCCGCCGTGTGGCGATCGCCACCCGCGGCAAGGTACTCCCGGCCCCCTGCGGCGTCGAAGACCCGCTGACGCAGCTCCGCGGGCGCGTCGATGCTGTCTCCCCGCAGTCGCCGCGCGACGGCATCCATCCGAACCTCTTCACGGATCTTCGCCACCATGGCTGCGCCCGTCGTCAGCTTCCGCCGGAACCGCGACAGCTGCGCATCCCGTCGACGCGCCAATGGCGACTTCGAGCGCCACGCCTCGAGCGCCGCCTGATCCAGCGGTGTGTACTCCGCCATGACCCGCTTCCGCGCGCTCGCCGCCCGGTCCCGCTCGAAGAACTCCCGCGACTCTGCCTCATGCGTCCGCCGCTCTGCTGCCGGGGACCGACGCACGCGCTTTGCCGGCAACCCCAACGACTTGAGGCGGCGAGCCAACCGCTTCGACTCACGGTTGGACTGCAGCGCCCGCTCATACACATCCGGGTTCTCAGCCCGATACTGCCGCTGCCACTCGGTCAGACGGTCACGGTTGCGCTGCTGCCAGTCCCGCGCCGACGCCTTCACCTTCTCCGGGCTCTGATCTCGGCGCTGTCTCGCCCTGGCCAGCACCGCCTCACGGTTGCGCTCGTAGTAGCGCCGCGAGTACTCCGCCGTCTTCTCCGGGTGCTCCGCATGCCACCGCCGGATCGTCTCGCGCTTGCGCTCAGAATTGGCCTCGGTCCACCGCCGCACCCGCTCGCGGTCCTTCTCGCGCCGCTCCTTCTGCGCTCGCATCTTCCGCGACCGCTCACGCATGTACTCCCGGTTTTTCCGGTTCACTTCATCCCGGTTCTCAGCGTGATACTGCGCCCGGTACGCGCGGATCTCCTCGCGATGCTCTTCGCGATAGCGCCTCTTGTACTCACGCTCTCGCTCTGCCGCGGCGCTCGCCGCGGCATCCTGTCCTTGGTCGGCGCGCTTCGCCTGTTGACGGGCCTGCCCCGCGCGCAGCCATGCCGCGTGTGGGTCTGGTGCTCCGCCATTCGATCGCGCCGACGTGTCGTCGACGCCGGCGGACATTACGAGTCCGCGGGCGCCAGCTCGAGCAAGATCTGGAACAGGGCGTACCGGTGAGCTGTCGGGTTGGTGATCGCCAGGCCGACCGCCTCTCGCAGCGGGGCGCGTTGCTCATCGGTCAGGTCGGTCACCGGCTCGAGGCACCAGTCAACGTCGGTGTCGACGGTGTAGTCGGGCTCGTCGATGTGGATCTCTGGGTAGTACGAGATCGCCGCCAGCCCCACGCGCTGCAGGACATCGTCTACCTCTTCGCGACTCGGCATCGCTCCTCCTCTCGTCGCGGGCTTGTGCCCGTCTGAGGGGTATAGGCCGCATCCCGGCGTCTTCGCGGACACAGAGTGCCCTCGCTCGCTCGCCGGCGCAATGTCGGACCCCCACCGTAGCCTATGAATGTCACATTCACCACCTACCAGGGAGGACACCATGAAACTCACCCTCAACTTCGGCCACCGCCAGGAAGAGATCGACCTGGGCGAACCCGACGCCCGCGACGGACTGTTCGACAACGGCGAGATCGGCGCCTACGCCGGGAACATCTACCTTTACGTCGACGGCCGAGAGTACGGATCGCTGTTCATCCACCACGACGACCAGGGCCCGATCATCGAGCTCGGCCAGCTCGACGAGACCGCCGACGAGTGGGTGACCCGTGCCGCGCTGCGCGCGCTGCCGGCACACGTCGCGCAGCCGCTCGAGAGCGCCGGCGCATGACCGGCCACGAGGGCGGCTCCCGGACGGTTGGCCGATGGTACGTCGAGGTCAGCCCGCTCGGCGTGATCGCCGGCCCCCTCGAATCCGGGGCCACCTACACCACGACCGCCATCCGGTTCCCCATCGGATGGCGCGTCGGGAAGGTGTGGAGCAACGGCGTCGCATCCGGCCCCGCCGATCTCTTCGGCATCCCCCGTCGCGTCGTCAGTGCCGCGGCCGGCATCGCCAAACAGATGCACTAGCCAGCTGGGGGCGGCGGCGACTCCGTCGCCCCCAGCGACGCAGTCGCGATGTCCCCGTGCGATGTCCGACCCCCTCCCTAGGCTGTGAATGTCACATTCACTAACCAACGATCCGGGAGGACACCATGGCAACCACCAACCAGTACCCGTCCGGCGTCGCGGACTGGGCCGCCATCTGCGCCTGGATCCACGAGAACCGCCCCGACCTCTGGGAAGGGCTCGGCCCCACTGACGAGGATCGCGCACCCGCGCACGCCGGCCAGATCACTGTAGGTTCCCGCTCGAGATGGCGGATAACCCCAGGGATTCCACGCTAGTTGGCGGTGGTCCCGGACTCAGGATTCCACGGGAAATGGCGGATTCCTACACCGCTCTCTGACGCGCCGACCCTGTCTGGTCAGCGGCCTGTCACGGCGGCGAGAGCGCTGGAGGTCACTGCAGCTGGCCGAGCTCGAGCATCTCACCGTCGAGGAAGAACGTCGGAGGGGAATGCTGAAGCTTCGGTTGACTCTGGGACTGCCAATGACCCCACCACGAACGGATGCTCGCGGTCTCACTGTCACCGTTCCAGCACGACGGCGAGGCCTTGACCCACGCCGATGCAGATCGCCACGACGGCGACGCCGCCTCCGCGTCGCGCAAGCTCATGCGCGGCATGCCCGAGAATGCGGCCCCCCGAAGCGCCCAGCGGATGGCCGATGGCCAGCGCTCCGCCGTGGATGTTGACCCGCTCAGGATCAAGTTCAGGCCACCCGGCGACGCATGCGAGCGACTGTGAAGCGAACGCCTCGTTGAGCTCGACCACGTCGACATCGGCCCAGGACCGGCCGGCGCGTGCGAGCGCCTTGTTCGCCGCCTCGATCGGCGCGATCGGGAACAGATGCGGATCGACGCCATGCGCCCCGCGTCCCGCAATCCGCGCGAGTGGCTCGCCGGGCAGCGCACCCTCCGCGGCGATCAGAACGGCGGAAGCGCCGTCGTTGATCGGCGAGGAGTTGCCGGCGGTGACGGTGCCTTCGCCGTCGCGCGCGAACAGCGGAGTAAGCCCGGCGAGCTTGTCCACGGAAGTGTCGTCCCGGATGCCCTCGTCGCGTGCCAGGTCGGCCCCTGGCACGTGCACGATCTCGCCATCGTAGACCCCGTCAGCCCACGCTTTAGCTGCCAGCCGGTGAGAGCGCACGGCGAACTCGTCCTGGGCATCTCGGGAGATTCCCCACTCTCGGGCGATCTTCTCCGCCGATTCTCCATTGGAGATGGTCCACTGCTTCGGCAGCTTCGGGTTGGTCATCCGCCACCCGATGGAGGTGTTCCACAGTGTCTGGTTACCGACCGCCGGCCACGGCCTCGGCGACTTCTCCACGATGAACGGCGCCCGGCTCATCGACTCCACTCCGCCGGCGAGCACGAGACCGGCGTCGCCGGTCTCGACAGCGCGGGCGGCCTGGATCACCGCTTCCAGCGACGACGAGCAGAGTCGGTTGACGGTCACGCCGGTGACACTGGTGGGGAAGCCTGCCAGCAGCGCCCCGAAACGGGCGACGTCGCGGTTGTCCTCTCCTGCTTGGTTCGCATCGCCGAAGATCACGTCATCGATGCGCGCGGGGTCGAGGCCCATGCGCGCGACGGTCGCCTTCATGACGACTGCGGCGAGATCGTCGGGCCGGATGCCGCTGAGCGCGCCACCCGCCCGCCCGAAGGGGGTGCGGACAGCATCGTAGACAAAGCTCGCGGTCATGGCGGGCTCCCTTCCGTGGTCGGCCGAGGGTCAGGCGAACGCCGATATTCCGGTGATCTGGCGCCCGATGATGAGCGACTGGATGAAGTCGGTTCCCTCATACGTGTGGACGACTTCCATGTCGGTGAGGTGGCGGGCGACGTGGTTCTCCAGAAGGAGTCCGTTGCCGCCGAGGAGGTCACGGGCATCCCGGCAGAGTGCACGCGCGTGCTCGCCGGTGAACATCTTCGCGAGCGAGGCCTGTTCGTTCGTCAGTCGGCCTTCATCCTGCAGGGTGGCTGTGCGGAAGCAGAGCAGCTGCATCGCGGTGAGATCGGCGAGCATGTTGGCCAGCTTGTTCTGCACCAGCTGGTAGCTCGCGATGGGCTTGCCGAACTGGACGCGCTCCTGGACGTAGGCCGCTGCCGCCTCGTACGCGGCGAGTGCGTGCCCGAGCGCCTCCCACGCGACGGTGCTGCGGGTGCGATTGAGGATCGCGGAGACGTCCCGAAAGGAGCTCGACTTCGCGAGCTTGTTCCCGGCAGGGATCCGCAGTCCGGAGATCTCGATGTGCGCCTGCTGGATCGCGCGTTTGGCGATCTTCCCGGTGATCGCCTCGGCCTCATATCCGTCGGGGTATCCTCCATCGGCATTCTTCTCAAGGACGAATGCCTTCACCTTCGAGTCTGCGGTGTCGCGTGCCCAGATGATGACGATGTCGGCGACATGGCCGAGGCCGATCCACCGCTTGGCACCGTCGATCACATAGACGTCTCCTTCGCGGCGGGCTGTGGTTTCCAGCGCAACGGAGTCTGATCCGTGCTCGGGCTCGGTCAGCGCGAACGCGCCGAGCTTGCGGAGGGCTGCCATTTCGGGCAGCCAGCGCTGCTTCTGCTCGTCGTCGCCGAGCAGTGCGATGCTGCCCATCGCGAGTCCCGAGTGCACGGCATTGAGCGTGTTCACACTGCCGTCGCCGCGTGACAGTTCCATCGCGACGAGGCCGGTCTGCAGTCGGGTCAGTCCCGGGCAGCCGTAGCCCTGGATCGCGGTGCCCACGATTCCCAGCTCGCCCAGTGCGGGGAGGATCTGGTAAGGGAAGTCCGCTAACTCCCAGTACTCGTTGATAACTGGCAGGACCTCGGAATCCACGAATCCGCGCACACGTGTGATGAGATTGCGGTCGTCGTCGCCGAGAAGATCACCGATCTGATAAAAGTCCGTATCCACCGGATGTGCCGCCTTCGTGATCGTCATCTCTCAGCGTCCCTCTTTCCGAATCGCCGGGACGGTAACCCGATCGCCGACGTGGTCTTCATCGTCTTCCGCGACTTGCAGCCACCGTCGGACCGCCTCGCCATCCTGGTCGAGTGCAGGAGGCGCGGCGCGGTAACTCGCGGGGGTGCGGGAGAACGTTATGGGGTTGCGAATGGTGGGCACCGCGTGGTCGCCGGTGCCGGCCGCGACGCTGGGCTCCAGGCCGATCTTCGCAGCGAACTCGACGCCTCCACGGACATCCAGGACCGGCGCACACGGGACCTGCAACGGGCTGAAGATGTCGAACCACTCCCATGCGGTCTTGGTGACCAGCCGCGCTGTCAGCAGCGGGCGCAGGGCGTCTCGGTGCGCGCTGCGGTCTGCGTTGGACGCGAAGCGAGTGTCTGCGGCCAGCTGCGGCAGCCCGATGGCGTCGCAGAACGTAGCGAACTGCGCGTCGTTGCCGATCGCGAGCACCAGTTCCCCGTCATGGGTGCGAAACGGTGCGTAGGGGTAGATACTGGGGTGGTCATTGCCCATCCGGGTCGGAGACTGCCCGCTCAGCAGAAACCCGCCGGTCTGGTTGACCATGCCCGACAATGCGGAGGACAGCAGGTTCAGTTCGACGTGCTGTCCCTCTCCCGAGCGCTGTCGGTGGTAAAGGGCGGAGGTGATCGCGATGCACGTGTGCAACCCGGTGATCACATCGAACACCGCGACGCCCGCGCGGAACCCTTCCGTGTTCGGCGCGCCGGTCACGCTCATCAGTCCAGACAGCGCCTGTGCGAGCAGGTCGTAACCGGCGAGCCCCGCGCCTCCCGCGGTACCGAAGCCGGTGATCGACGCATAGATCACACTGGGGTTCTCCCGCTTGACGGACTCGTAGTCCAAGCCGAATCGCCGGAGCCCGCCGGGTTTGAAGTTCTCTGTGACCACATCGGCTCGGGCCGCGAGACGCTGTGCGAGGACAAGGTCATCGGGGTTGCGGAAGTCCAGCACCACAGACTGCTTGTTCCTGTTAATGGAGAGGAAGTAGGTCGACTCGCCTCGGTACTCCGGTGGCCGGTAGCTGCGTGTCTCGTCCCCTAGCGGACTCTCCACCTTGATGACCGTCGCCCCGAGGTCCGCGAGCAGCATCGTGCAGTAGGGGCCAGCGAGTACCCGGCCGAAATCCGCGACCAGGAGACCCTCGAAAGGACCACCGGCCACGTCCTGCACCGTCCGGCCATCCGGGAGCGAGCTCTTCATCATCGGGAACACCTCAGTCGTCGTGTTCGTCCAGACTCCCAGCAGCCGTTTATGTCCGTCCAATACCTGATCAGGCACGTATTGATGCTCTAATCTCATGAAACGAGGGCTGTTCCAGAACGGCACACTCGAGGCTCCCCATTTCGACGCCACCCTGGTGGTGTCGAGGCGATGGGGCCGGGAGCGGCCCGCGCCTGGGCGTGATCAGCAATGAGGCTAAGGAGAACCCATGGGTAGCAGGCTTGCAGGCAAGGTCGCGATCGTCACCGGCGCGGCGAACGGGATGGGGCGCGCACATGTGCGCCGCCTCGCCCAGGAAGGGGCGAGCGTCCTCGCCACCGACGTCGACTCGGCCGGGCTCGAGCACACCGTCGCCGAAGCGAACCGTGACGGCGGGACGGTCGTGGGGCTGGAGCAGGATGTCGCGATCGCGGCGAGGTGGGACGAGATCGTGGCAGAAGCCGAGCAGCGTTTCGGCCGGCTCGACATTCTGGTCAACAACGCGGGGGTGCTCATCCTCAAGCCCGTCGAGGAGACCACAGAGGAGGAGTGGGACCTCATCTTCCGCATCAACGCCAAGGGTGTCTTCCTCGGCACCAAGGCCGCGGTGCCTGCTCTGGTCCGCGCAGGCGGGGGATCGATCGTGAACATCTCGTCGATCTACGGCATCATCGGCGCACCGAGCGCCGCCGCGTACGAGGCGTCAAAGGGCGCCGTCCGGCTGCTGACCAAGGCCAGCGCGGTGGACCTGGCCAAGTACGGCATCCGGGTGAACTCTGTGCATCCCGGTGTCATCGCCACCCCCATGACCACGGGGCTGCTGGCGACGCCGGAGTCGACGAAAGCCGTGCTGTCCACGACGATCCTCGACCGGCCCGGCCAGCCCGAGGAAGTCTCGAACGTCGTACTCTTCCTCGCCTCGGACGAGGCTTCCTTCGTCACCGGCGCCGAGTATGTCGTGGACGGAGGCTACACCGCGCAGTGATCCCGGTCGGCCGGGGTCTGTTGTGTCGACCCCGGCCGATTCATCCAGTCATGCGCGCCAATCCACCTTCGATCGGTACGGAATATGCAATAATCCCTGGATGGATCTGCAGCAGCTGCGCACCTTCCTCGCCGTCGCCGAGGAACTGCACTTCGGACGGGCAGCCGAGCGCCTGCATATGGCGCAGCCGCCGATCAGCCGCGGCATCCAGCAGCTGGAGCGGGAGTTGGGTGCGCGGCTGTTCGAGCGGAGCACCCGCAAGGTAACGCTGACCTCGGTGGGCGAGGCCCTCGTCGCCCCCGCCCAGGAGGTCCTGGACGCGCTGGACCGGGTGAGCAGGGTCGCCCGCGCAGCCGGGACGGGCGAGATCGGTCACGTCCGTCTGGCGTACGCGGGTGCGTCCTCCAACGTGATGGTCGGATTGCTCGCCCGAGCGGTCAACCAGAACCACCCAGGCATCCACCTCGAGCTGCTCAGTCAGCACTTCGCCCAACCGGCGATGCAGCTGCTCACCCGCGGCGACATCGACATCGCCCTCGGCAGGTGGGACCACATTCCCGCCGCCGTGCGCACCCGCGTGATCGCTGTCGAGGAACTCGTCATCGCCGTCCCGGAGACCCACCGTCTAGCCGACGCCGGTGCCGTGTCGATCGCGCAGTTCGAGGGTGAGCCGTTCGTGTCGCTCCAACCGCAGACCGGCACGTTGCTGCTGGAGCGGCTGCGACAGATGAGTAGAGCCGCCGGGTTCAACGCCGATGTCGTCCAGCACGCACCGGACTCGTGGACGCTGATGTCCCTCGTCTCCGCCGAGATCGGCTGCTCATTGACCCTGTCCTCGGTGATCGACAGCATCGCCGACCCGCACTTGCGCTTCCTGCGCCTGACCGACGACGTCGCACCTGTCGAGCTGCGGATGGCGTGGCTGCGCGACAGCGACGACCGTGCCTTGCACGCCGTGCTCCGGTTGTCCGAATCCGTCCTCCCGACGCCGCAGGACTAAGGGTCGCCAGGTATCAATCCGCCTGCCATTTGGTATTGGAGAGAATCAGAACGAAGTGGAAGCGTGGAGTCCACTGTGCGTATATCAACGGCGAGGACAACCATGCACGCGTTCGCGATCTTCCAAGACGACCACACCGTGACCGATGTGGAACTGCCGACACCAACGCCCGAGGGCACCGAAGTGCTCCTCCGCGTGGTTCGCTCCGGGGTGTGCCACACCGACATGCACCTGCGTGAGGGGTACTACGACCTCGGCAGCCGGGGACGTCTGAATCTGATCGACCGGGGCGTCACCTACCCGCTTGTCCTCGGCCATGAGGTCGTGGGCGTCGTCGAAGCGACCGGCCCCGACGCCGACGGGGTCTCGCCGGGTGAGCATCGCCTTGTCTACCCATGGATCGGCGACGGATCCTGCGACGCATGCCAGGCAGGTCACGAGAACCTGTGCCCCTCGCCCCGCAACCTCGGCGTCGCCCGCCACGGCGGGTATGCCGAGTTCATCCTCGTCCCGCATCCCCGTTACCTCCTTGACGTCACCGGGATCGAAGAGCGGTGGGCCGCAACTCTCGCCTGCTCCGGCCTGACCGCCTACAGTGCCGCGCGCAAGGCCCTTCCGGCCACCGCGTCCGATCCGGTCGTGGTGATAGGCGCCGGCGGTGTCGGGTTGATGGCGATCGCCACGCTGCGCGCGCTCGGCCACGAAGCAGTCCTCGCGGTGGACCTGCAGGAGCGCAATCTGGAACTGGCGCGGCAGCTCGGAGCGACCACGACGATCTCCGCCCGCCAGGAAGACCTTGCCGCCGCCATCGTCGCCGGCGCCGGTGGGCCGGTCGCGGCGATCGTGGACTTCGTCAACAACTCCACAACAGCTCCCGCTGCGTTCGCCGCGCTCCGCAAGGGCGGAACGATGGTTCAGGTCGGGCTGTTCGGCGGAGAGCTGGTCATCCCCACCGCGTTGCTCACTCTGAAGATCATCACCATCCGCGGAAGCTTCGTCGGGTCCCTCGGCGAGCTCGAGGAGCTCGTCGGGCTCGCGCGGCGCGGCGCGCTCCCGCATCTCCCGATCATCGACGGGGAGTTGTCTGCGACGGCGGTGCAGGATGCGCTGGACCGGCTCGCCGCGGGCGGCGTGCCCGGCCGGATCGTGCTCAGCGCGTGACCGCGCCGGGCGTCCAGCCGGCCACGACTCACGCGTAGTCGAAGAAGCCGCGTCCCGTCTTGCGTCCCAGCTCCCCGGCCGCGACCTTGTCGCGGAGGATCTGCGGCGGGGCGAACCGCTCGCCGAGCGTCTCATAGAGGTATTCGGCGATCCCGAGACGCACGTCCAGCCCGACAAGATCGGAGGTGCGCAACGGACCTGTCGCGTGACGGTATCCCAGCACCATCGCCGTGTCGATGTCCTCGGCGCTGGCCACCCCCTCTTCGAGCATCCGCATCGCTTCCAGCGCGATTGCCGCGCCCAGGCGGGAGCTCGCGAAGCCGGGCGCGTCGTTGACGACGATCGGGGTCTTCCCCAGCGATGTCACCCATTGCTCCGCCCGTTGCCGCAGGTCCGGGTCGGTCGACGGCGTCAGCACGATCTCGACGAGTGACGAGGGCGGCACCGGGTTGAAGAAGTGCAGTCCGCACACGCGCTCCGGCCTTGCGAGCTGCGCCGCGAGCCTTGTCACCGACAACGATGAGGTATTCGTGGCCAGCCACGCCGACTCCTCCACGATCCCCTCTGCTCTCTGCATCGCCTCGACCTTGAGTGCGAATGTCTCTGGGACAGCTTCGATCACGAGCTCGGCATTCCGCAGCGCCTCGTAGTCGGCGCTGGCCGCGACGCGGCCGGCGATTGCGTC
Source organism: Microbacterium sp. NPDC076768 (assembly GCF_040687205.1). Taxonomy (NCBI): domain Bacteria; kingdom Bacillati; phylum Actinomycetota; class Actinomycetes; order Micrococcales; family Microbacteriaceae; genus Microbacterium; species Microbacterium sp. NPDC076768. The sequence goes on along the minus strand of NZ_JBFBMU010000004.1, from coordinate 120,728 downwards.
GACGTCGACCGAGGCATCCCGCTCCGCGGCCTTGCGGATCCCATCGGCCAACCGCGCGGCGGCCGCGCCCGCCGCTGCCGGGTCGCGTTCGATCACGGTGACCTGGGCGCCCGCCTGAGCGAATACCTGCGCGATACCGGCGCCCATGCGGCCGCCCCCGATCACGCCGACGGTGGAGGGAACAGTGATCATCGGGTCTCCTGAGAACGGTTGAGGAATCGGGTCATCAGCTGCGTCTTGGCGTCCGACTCGAACAGGATCGCCTGCGCGAGTTCGTCGACAAGGGGGTGGGCGTCCCGCGGCGCAGCGAGCACGCGCTTCGAGACGCGGAGGGCGAGCGGATCCTGGCCCGCGATCCGATCGGCGACTGTGTCCGCCGCAGCCGCTAACTGGTCGGGTGCATGCACCGAGGCCACCAACCCACACCGCAGCGCCTCCTCGGCGTCCAGCCGGCGCCCCGTGAACAGGATCTCCTTGGCCAGCGGCTCCCCCACCAGCTCGGCGAGCCGCCAGGTCGCCCCGGCCGCGGCCAGGATTCCGATCGCCGTCTCGGGGTTGCCGAACACGGCGCGGGTGGACGCGATCCGGATGTCGGCCGCGTACGCGAGTTCCGCACCGCCCCCGATCGCGAACCCGTCGACCGCGGCGATCACCGGCATAGGCAGCCGCGCGATACGGGTGAACAGCCCGGAGTTGATGCCGGCCAGCGCTTCGTCGCGGCCGCGCTCGAGCAGCTGCCGGATGTCTGCGCCAGCCGCGAACACACCCCGTTCGGGCGTGGAGGTTCCGGTGAGAATCAGGATGCGGGGCTCTCGCTCCAGGCTCGTGCATACCGCGTGAAGTTCGTCGACCATGTCGTCGTTGATCGCGTTTCGCACGTCAGGACGGTTCAGTTCGACGTGAAGCCGGTCCGCGCCCTCGCGGAGTATCAGAGTGGTCACCGTCCCAGCCTCCCATCACCGATCAATGCGCGTCCAATACCCGATCCACGTACATCTGATGCGCCATCGTCATCAATCTGGACCGGGATCAGTATTGGACGAACTCGGCCACGGCGCGACAGGCTGAGAGGGCAGTACCGCGCCAGACGACCGCCGATCTGGGCGGGCGTGGCCCGTGAGACGCACGACAGCAATGAAGCGAGGAGACCACGATGGGTGCATACCGGACCATCAACCCAGCCACCGGTCAGACGGTCGCCGAGTACGCCGTGATCGGCGATGCGGACGTGGCCGACATCGTCGCCCGCTCGCACACGGCCTACCGCAAGTACCGGGAGCTGCCGCTCGCCGAACGGACGGGGATCCTGGCACGCGCGGCGCAGCTGCACCGGGACCGCATTGATGAACTGAGCGCGCTGCTGACACTCGAGGTCGGCAAACCCGTCACGCAGGCCCGCGGGGAAGTCGAGCTGGTCGCCTCGATCTACCAGTACTACGCCGACCACGCCGAAGCGTTCCTCGCCGACGAGACCCTCGACATCGTCGGCGGAGGGGAAGCGCTCGTCCGCACCGAGCCGATCGGGCCGCTGTTGGGGATCATGCCGTGGAACTTCCCCTACTACCAGGTGGCCCGGTTTGTCGCCCCCAACCTCGCACTGGGCAACACGATCATCCTCAAACACGCCCGCAACTGCCCGCAGTCCGCCCTCGCCATCGAACGCGTGCTCCACGATGCCGGGCTTCCGGCCGACGCGTACATCAACGCGTTCGTAGACAGCCGCCAGATTGCCGGCATCATCGCCGACCCGCGCGTGCAAGGGGTGTCGCTGACCGGCTCCGAGAAGGCGGGCTCGGCTGTCGGCGAGGTGGCCGGCAGGCATATGAAGAAGGTCGTCCTCGAGCTGGGCGGCTCGGACCCGTTCATCGTCCTGGAGGATGCTGACGTCGACGCGGCCGTGGCAGCCGGCGTACGCGGCCGCATCGCCAACGGCGGCCAGGCGTGCACGGCATCCAAGCGGTTCATTGTCGTGGATGCCGTCTACGACGAGTTCTCTCGGAAGTTCATCGACGCGATCACGAAGATCATCCCCGACGACCCCACGGACCCCGACACGTTCCTCGGCCCGTTGGCGTCCGCGGATGCCGGAGATGAGCTCGAGGAGCTCGTCGAGGACGCGGTCGCCAAGGGCGCCACCCTGCACATCGCCCCCGGTGCACGCCGAGAGGGCGCCTTCTACCCGCCCAGCGTGCTCACCGGGGTCACCCCGCTGATGCGAGCCTACGAGGAGGAGCTGTTCGGACCGACCGCGGTCGTGTACCGGGTGCCCTCCCCGCAGGCCGCGGTCGCCCTGGCCAACGAGTCGCCCTTCGGGCTGTCCAGCAGCGTCTTCACGCAGGATCCTCTGGCAGCCGCGCAGATCGCCCGCGAACTGGAGGTCGGGATGGTGTGGATCAACAGCACCAGCCGCAGCGCACCGGACCTCCCCTTCGGCGGCGTGAAGCGCTCCGGCGTCGGACGCGAGCTCGCCCGGTACGGCATGGACGAGTTCGCGAACAAGAAGCTCATCCGAACCCCCGCCTGATATCCCCGTGTAACGCCTCCGCCGCGCCGAGTACGCAACTGCGAATCCAGGCCTCCCTGGTCGGCAGGCGGGGGCGCTGTTTTCAGGAGATCAGGGTGTTCTGCCCGTCGAAACCGTACGCGCGCAGTTTCCGGTACAGCGTTGTGCGCCCGATACCGAGGATCTCCGCTGCGCGCGAACGGTTTCCGTCCGCTTCCCGCAGCGCCGCATCGATCGCCCGGTACTCGGATGCGGCGATGCCGCGCAGCTGGCGGGCACGTGTGCGCATCTCGGCGGACAGAAGGTCGACGTCCAGGATGGTGCCGACGGGGCGGTACGCCACCATCGCGGCAATCAGAACCCGCAGCTCCGAGGCGCCACCAGGCCAGTCCCACCGGGAAAGCGCCTGCAGCAGAGCAGGGCTCAGTGTCACCGAGTGCTCCTGAGCGAGTCTCACGGCCAGGCCGATGACACGGTCTGGGTCATCGCGCAGCGCTGGGAGGTCGAGTCGCGGCCCCCGGCGGCCCAGGTAACTGAAGACGACGCCAGTCGGGTCGTCTGCGACACAGAACACGACCCGGGCGGACCGGATGGGATCTGCCGCGCCAGCCAATTGCTGCAGGACCGGGAAGTCTGCGTCGGTCAAAGACTCGACGCTGCGGACGACCACCGACGTGCCTGTGCTCAGCGCGTGCGCCGCCGTGGCCACGGCCCCCGGTTCCCGAAATGCCGGGGCGTCGATGACGACCGGGTCGTGGCGGTCGCGTTCGCGCAGCCAGAGCTGGGCGAGAAGCGTCTTCCCGCTGTCGCGGGGACCGTGGATCGCGATGCACCCGCTGGTGCGACCGAGCACGTCGAGGTGCGCGGCAAGGCGGGAGAGCCGGGTGGGTTCCGGCGCTGCGGTCGGCTCGTCCTCGGGCAGTTCAACGAGGTAGATGCTCTCGCCTGCCCGATTCACGATGCGGCGGGCAGTGCTCGGCCGACCCGCGAGCAGGACGGACGCGACACCCCCCTGCCACTGGTGAGCCTGCAACTCGTCCCACAGCGTCACGTGCCGCTCGGCCGAGAGCATCGGCAACGCGCCCGTCGAGGCGAGCACGCCTCCTCGACTGATGGCAAGCACGCGGTGGCGGGCGGTGCCGTCCGCGAACCGGGCCAGCAGCGCCTGCAACTCCGGCGGTGCGGTGTTCAGGAGCGCGTCCTGGAGGTCGCGAGCGGCCTGCTTCGCGATCGCGAGCATCGCGGGATGGGATGCCCCGACTGGAGAGGCGAGGGCGAGCGAGCCGATGACCCGCTGCGAGAGGGGGTCGTGGATGGGGGCGCCGGCGCAGGCGAGGGTCTGCAGCCGGTCGTTGACGTGCTCGGCGCCGCGCACGAACACTGCGGATCTTTCCTCCATCGCCGTTCCGAGTCCGTTCGTGCCCAGCGCGGACTCCGAGAATTCGAATCCTTCGGCGGCGGACACCTTGTCGAGCCGTCTCGCGTGGCTCGGGTCGCCTACCTTTCGGGCGAGGATCCGTCCGGATCGGTCGCTGACCAGCAGCGCGACACGCATGTCAGCGAGTGATTCCGCCCATCGCGCCAGGACGGTCTCAGCGGTGTCCTGGAAGCGTCCCGCCGGTTCGGAGAACGGGTGGTAAGCAGGAGTCGCAGTCGGATCGTAGCCGCCACCGGTGGTGAACGAGCGACGCCAACTGCGCTCGATCCACGGAGGGACGTTCAGCGTGCGGGGAGTGAGACCGTGCGCGCCGACGCCAGCTTCGAGAAGGCGTTCACGAGCCTGCCGCACGCTCGCGGCGGAGTAGGTGTCGATGGACATAGCTGGGACCTCGCGTCATTGCAAGTGGTCACACCCAGTATCCGCCTCCCTATTGGAACCCGCCAATACCTGGTCCGCTGTGGATCCATCCTCTGTGCGCATGAGTCCATGGTGGTGGGGAAGCCGGTCGCGTTCGTAGGTGATGTCGGTGTAGCCGTGAGGAATGGGCTGGCCGTGGTCATCGAGGCCGACGAAGACGATCTTCTCGATCGTGAGAATGCGTTCACGAGTGATCATGTTGCGCACCTCGGCGCGCATCGTGAGGGAGGTGCGCCCGAACGCGGTGGCGCGCAGTCCCATCTCGATCAGATCGCCTTGTCGCGCGGAACTGACGAAGTCGATCTCGGAGATGTACTTGGTGACCGCCCGGGAGTTTCCGAGCTGGATGATGGCGTAGATCGCGGCCTCTTCATCGATCCAGCGCAGCAGGCTGCCGCCGAACAGGGTGCCGTGCGCGTTCAGGTCCTCGGGACGGACCCAGCGGCGTGACCGGAATGTGACGTCTGCTGACATGGAGTCGCTCATAGGACGACCGTAGGCCGGGAAGCACACTCCCGGCCTACGGTTACCGTCGATCAGGCCGGGACGGGCTGTCCGATGCTGAATCCTTCGAAGTCCTTCGCCTGGATATCCGAGAGGAGGCCGCGGTAGGCGCCTAGGCCGCCGAGGTAGAACATCACGGCGTGCTTCTTGCCGGGGATGTTCGCCCCGAAGATCCACGAGTCGGTCTTGGGGAACAGCGTGTAGTTCGCGATCGTCGTGCAGGTCTCGGTCCATTCGTCCTCGACCTGCTGCGACACCTCGATGAGCCCGCCTCTCCGCTCCGCCTCGGTCACCAGGGTCGTGATGAACTCGACCTGCGCCTCGATGCTGGGCACCAGGTTGGTGAACGGCCCGTTGGGGCCGAGGATCATGAACATGTTCGGGAATCCGGCCGTCATGATGCCGAGGAAGCTGGTCGGAGCGTCGGCCCAGTGCTCGTCGACGCTCACCCCTCCGCGCCCGCGGATGTCGATGCGGCGGTAGTTGCCGTCGACCGCGTCGAACCCGGTAGCCAGCACGAGCACATCCAGCTCGTGCTCCACGCCGTCCGCGGTCTTCACGCCTCGCGGGGTGATCTCGACGATCGGGTTCTCCTTGATCGACACCAGCTTCACGTTGTCCTGGTTGTACACGTCGTAGTAGCCCTGGTTGCACAGCGGCCGCTTCGCATACGGCTGGGTCGGGGTGAGCAGTCGCGCCGTCTCCGGGTCCTTGACCGTCTCGGCGATCTTGCGGCGGATGAACGCAGCGGCTGCCTCGTTCGACTCCGGGCTGATGGCGATGTCGTTGAACGTGCCGAACATGAAATAGAATCCGTTGCCTCGGTCCCATGCCGCCTGGAACACGCGCTCCCGCTCGGCCTCGTCGACATCGGTGGCCGCGACGGTGGACTCCTCGAACCCGAAGGCGACGCCGGAGTTTCGGACCTGCTCCCAGATCTCCGGGAACCGGGACTTGTATCCGTCCACCTCCCCCGGGCCGACCGGTCCGTTGCCGGAGGGGACGCTGTACTGCGCCGAGCGCTGGAACACGGTCAGGTGCGACACCTGCTTGGCCGCGGCGACGATGAACTGTGTTCCGGTCGAGCCAGTGCCGATGACCCCCACCCGCTTGCCCTCGATCGACAGGTCCTCCGGCCACTCCGCGGTGTGCACGAGGCGGCCTTCAAACGAGTCGATCCCGGGGATGTCGGGGATGTTGGTTGCTGCGAGCAGCCCCAGCGCCGTCACCACGTATCGGGCCGTGAAGGATTCTCCGGCGGAGGTGCCGACCGTCCAGGTGTTGGTGGCTTCGTCGAAGACGATCGACGTGACTTCGGTGTTCAACTGGAAGTCCTTGCGGAGGTCGTACCGGTCGACGACGGTCTCGAGATAGCTGAGGATGTCGGGCTGGTCGATGTACTTTCGGGCCCAGTCCCACTCCTGCAGCAGTTCGTCATCGAACGAGTATCGGTAGAAGGGGCTCTCCGTGTCGGACATGGCGCCGGGGTACCGGTTCCAGTACCAGGTGCCTCCGATGCCGGCGCCCTTCTCGAACCCGCGGACGCGCAGGCCGAGCTTGTCGCGCAGTGTGTGCAGCTGGTAGATGCCGCCGAATCCGGCGCCGACGACGATCGCGTCGAGGTCCGTGGTCTGTGTGGATGTCATGGTGCAACTCCTTCGTTGAATGAGGTGGGTGGGGGTGCTGCAGGTCAGTGGCGAAGCCACTGGCCGATCGCCGCAAGCTCCGCGTCGACGTCCGCGTCGCGGCCAGCCAGGAACGGGTAGACGTGCTGCTGTCCTTCGGCGACATGCAGGGTGACGTCAACGCCGGCGCCCTTGGCGCGCTCTGCCACGCGGATGGCATTGTCGACCAACGACTCGACCGAACCGGCGTTGACGTACAGCGGGGGGAACCCGGTGAAATCCGCGTAGAGCGGGTTCGCGAGCGGCGCCGACGGGCTGGTGGTCTCCCCCAGCACGCCGGCGATCATGCCCTCCAGGAGCGGCACGGAGATCAGCGCGTCGGTCGCATCGTTGGTGACCAGCGTCGCGCCGCGGTTCTCCATGTCCAGCCACGGGGAGAACGCGATGACGTGCCCGGGCAGCGGCCGTCCCTTCGCCTTCAACGCCAACGGGATGGCGATGGCGAGATTGCCTCCCGCCGAGTCGCCGATGGTGGTGACGTCCTCGGGGTGGACCCCCCGCTCCAGCAGGGCCTCGAACGCCGCGACCCCGTCGTCTACCTGGGCGGGGTGCGGGTGCTCGGGCGCGCGACGGTAGTCCAGCACGAACGCTGTTACCCCGGCCGCCTTCGCGACGTGCGCGGCGAGCTTCCGGTGGCTGGCCGCAGAGCCGACGGCGAACCCGCCGCCGTGCGTGTAGAGGAGGACCTTGGAGCGATCGGCTCCGGCCGGGAACGCCCAGATGCCGGGCACGCCGCCGACCGTCTCCTCCTTGTAGGTGACATTTTCCGGTTCGATGGTCGGCTGGTGCCATTCATCGAAGATGCTGCGGAACAGCCGCATGTCCAGCTCGTGGGTGGCCATGAGCTCGGACCAGCCCAGATACAGATCACGCAGGGCGCTCGGGACGACTGCGGTCGCGGTGGATGACGAGGACATCGCATAACTCCTTCGTTGATGCTCGGCGCCTGCAGGAACTAGGCGACCACTCGGTGGATGAGCTCTACTCTCAGGGAGGATTCCGCCACAGCGCTGTGCCGATTTGGAACAGCTCACCCGGGTTGCCCGGTGACCACGACAGAGATCGGCTCCGGCGCACGGCATGATCAGGATCCAGCGCACGAACGAGACCGGATCGGGCACGGTGCCAGACGATCAGCGCCGCCACGACGAGAGTCGCGGCGGTCACCGCCATTGCTCCGACCCAGCCGCTCTGCGTGAAGACCGTCGCCAGGACGAGACCGACAGCCGGGATTCCATCTCCACGGAGAGCGACGGCAGCACACGCCGGACGGCGAAGATCTACTCACCGCCACCGTCTCCGCTTCCGACGACGACGACAGCTTCGGCTTCTACTCCCGGCCCACCAAGGCCCACATCATCGCCGCCGGCATCCGCCGCACCGCATGAACGAGCGCCTCATGAACAGCCGCACCAGCCTCACCATCTACCCCGCCCACGACGAGCAAACCCTGCTCCCGCCGACGCCGATCCTCGTCGACGAGCACTACTTCGTCCGCGCCGGGCTCGAGCAACTCCCCGCCCGCCTCATCGGGTTCAGCCCCGCCGGCGCGCTCGCCATCACGGCGTGGGTTCACGACGTGTTCCGTGCCCCGGAGCTCGCACGCGACCTGTACCCGACTTTCATCATCGCCGGTCGCGTCCAGGCATATCCGATCCCCGCCGCCAGGGTCACCGTGCGCGAGCCCGCCGGCGTCGTCCAGGTCGTGATCACCGACCCTCGCGGCAAGAGATACCGGCCATACCTCGGCGAGGACCGCGACATTGCCGACCGCATCGCCGCGGCCTGGGGCTCCCACCGCGGATACTCCGCCACCGTCCAACCGATCACCTGACAATCACGAACGGAGACACCATGCGCTGCTTGATGTGCGAAGAGCCCACCACGATGTACATCCCCTCGGACGACGTCGACGGCATCGGGCTGCATAGCTGCGGTGTCTGCGGGTTCGAGATCGAAGGCCCCCGCGACGAACCCGCGCATGTCGCCGACCATCGGAAGCTCACTGCAACGACGACCTCGACGACGACGGTTGCGGTCGCCCTGCAACCTCTCTAGTATCAGTGAATGTCACATTCACTACTAACGATTGACCTGAGGGAGTCCACTCATGGGTGAAGCCGCATCGACCGTCACCGAGGAAGTCGTCTACGTCGGCCGTAAGGCCGCGGGCAACGGGAAGCTCGCGCACTGGTATCGCGCGCTCGTCGACGGCGAGCTCTCCGACAAAGAGATCGGCTCCTACAAGCCGTACACAGCCGCGCCAGTGGGGGCGATCGTCACGATCAACCGCCCCGCGGACGAGCCGACCATGCTCTACACGAGCGGCCAGTACGCGCCACGGATCACGGGCGCCTACGCCGACACTGCGGCGACCGACGAGTGGCGGGTGACCGATCAGGCCGAAGCGCAGCGGGACGCGAACGAGCGGCGCGTCAAGCGGGATCTCGACGGGCTGCCCGCGGAGTTCACCGCAGCGCTGGACACCCTCGGTGCCCACTTCTCACGCCTCAACTCGCCCCAGCGGGCGGCGCTGTTGACGCTGGTCACCGCGAAGCTTCTGCGCTACTGAGGCCGACCGTCATGTCTACCCTCGACCTGCTCGACGACAGCTTCCCGCACGGCACCCCGAACGGATACCGCCGCGGATGCCGCACCGCCGCCTGCCCCGCGCTCATCCCCTGCCGCACCGTACACACCCGCTACGTCGGGGACTTCTCTTTCGCGAGGCTGTTCGACGCTGGCACCCCGCTCACCGAGATCCTCGAGCGCGACGCTGCCGCGCGCGACGAGGCACGACAGAGCGACAAGAACGCCGCACGCAAAGAGCGCGACGCGGCGGCAATGGCCGCGCGACCCCGACGCGCGAAGCCGACCCCGACACCGCGGGCGAAGCGTGCGGCGGCGCCCAAGCCCGCACGTCAGCCCCACCCCGCGCAGGACTCGCACCCACGCCCGTCGACGCCGGCAGCCCCGCGGACTCGCACCCACGCCGGCTACCAATGGATCGACAAAGCCCGCGCCGCGGCCGCGCAGCTACCCGTGGATCTCGCCGGCACCTTCACCCAGGCAGTCGACCGCTACGAAGCCGAACTCGATCGGCACGTCGACGAGCTCGCACAGGGGCGCGATGAGCAGCGAGATCTCCGCGACCGGTTGCGCGCTGCGACCGAGACCCTCAAGACGGCCACCATCGCCGCCGGCAGCGGCCTCTCGGTCGGCGGCGTGATCGAGCGTGCCCTGCACAACGCGACCGTTCAACACCAGGCCGCGACCGACGCTCTTGCCGCTCACGCCCGCCCCACACCGCCGGCCAAGCCGCGCATGCCGAGGCCACGCGGGGAAACCCCGCGACGCACACCGCAGCCGAGGCAGCTGCAGCCCCATGGGACCAATGCCTGCCGGGCGCGCGGCTGCGACAGGCCCGAGTGCATCGAAGCGGGACGCGAGTATCACCGCCAGTGGATGGCGAACCGGAAGGCGCAGGCCATCCCGCTCGAGCACCACGGCACGGCCTACGGCTACCAGCTCGGCTGCAAGGACCGCGACCACTGCCCGGCCGAAACCTCGTGCGCGGATGCCTCGCTGGCCGAAGAGCGGCGCCGCCGGCGTGAAGCCGGCATCGCCCCGCAAGCTCCGCGCGTACCCGCCGAGCCCGTCCGTCAACACGTCCGCCAGCTCATGGCCTCCGGCATGACCGTCATCGAAATCGCCGACAGCGCACAAGCCTCCAAGAGCGGCGTGAAGATCCTCCTCTACGGCCGCTCCGGCGCGCGCAAAGGCGAGCTGCCGCGCGAGATCGAAGCGGAAAAGGCGCAGCGTCTCCTCGCCCTGCAGCCGGCCACCGCAGCACCCGAGCTCGCACGCTCCGCCTGACCCGCGACACCGACGCCAAGAAGGCTCACCATGAACGACACCGCCGCTTCCGTCACCATCACGATCCAAGTGCCCAGCACCGCACCCGAGGACTTGATCTCGAGAGTCACCGCCCTCGGCGCGGACCTCGGCACCCACCGTGCAATCGACCAAGTGCTCCTCGAGATCGTGCGAACCTGCCACGCCTGCGGGTGCACGGACGAGCGGGCATGCTTCGGCGGCTGCTGGTGGATCAACGACGACGGCGCCCCCGATCTCTGCTCGAGCTGCAGCACCGACGACGGATCCCGCCAATGACACAGGAGAGCACCACCCGAACCTGCCTGGCAGGCACCACAGGACGCGGCTACTGCGGCCGCAAGACGACGGCGCCGGCAACGGCGATCGCGGATATGACGTGCAAGGACTGCGGCGCAGCCGTCCGCGCAGACCAGCACGCCGGCGTCCTCTCCCCCGAGCTGACCGCGGCGATCGCATGATGACCGCCAGCTGGTCGTCATGGACCCCTGGACGCGAGGGCGGAGCGTTGCGCGGCGTCATCGACGACATCGCCGACAAAGGCACCCACCGCTCCGGGGAACGGGTGTGGCGTTGCGCTCACCGGCACACCACGGAGGCCACCGCAACCCAGTGCGCAGCGGCCGAGCTCAAGCGACGCCAAACCGCGCCAACTGCGGTGACTGTTGCTGCCCGGTGGTCGGGTGTGCTCGTTCCCACGCGGAGTCGATCGTTCGCAGAATCTCCCGCTCACCAAGCCCCGCTTGCTCCGCTGCGGGGAGCAACACCCTCACGATGTCGGCCTTGGCGATGCCGTCCTCGGTCATCCTACAAGACATGAAGTACAACGCCCAGTTCCGGTTCCCCTCGGGCTGCGCCGCCACCCATCTGGCCCGCCCAGCATCACTGTTTCGCGCTTCACGAGGCGTGCTCGGCACCGGGCGGGCGCGGGCAGGCTTAGGCGGTGCGAGCAACTCGAGCAACCGCTGCGCATCCACCGGAGCGGTGGGGGCTGGGCTGGTCGAGCGCAGCACGTATGCGCCGAGTGTCCCATCTTTCTGCCGTACCCTCGACGGTGGCACGAGCACATACCCGCCATCGCCACGAAAATCGACCTGCGCAGACGCCGCCTGCCAGATCCGTTGCGGCCGATTCGGATCGGCAGGAAAGTAAATGTGCAAGCCGCCGGAGGGCGTCTCGACCAACGAGGACCAGCCGCTCAGCAGCCCGGCATCACGAGCGCGACCGAACGACAGGAGCCCGGTGTCGCTGTCGCTGTGACGATCCACATCCACGACATCAAGACCCGACGCCGCACCGGTCGGCACGGCTAGATTTGCGTCAGGCCACCGACGCCACCAGGTTTCAACCTGCCGAACATCGACGGTTGCTGCCGTGAAACCGCCTTTTACTATTGGGCGTTTGAATCCAGACACACATGGAAAGACGGGCACTCCATGTCTGGCAAGATACATCGCAGCGGTAGGCAGGCCACGGACAGTGCCCAACAGTCTGCCGAGCAGCATGAGCCGTTGATCGAGATCATTCATGTTGCTAACTCCTTCTCACCTTGGGTACTGGCGATAAGGTGCGACGAGGAGAACAGAAGACGCAAGTGACGTTCGGAGGGTACCGTTCGTCAGGCGTAGCAGTGACCCCGACACTATGGAATATCCGGCTTACCGCTAATCACTTCCAAGATGGAAGTGTCCTCTTTCAAACTGCCTCGCTACGGGCCCCAAGACCAACGATTTCGGCCCCCAAAGTCACAGAAGTATCACGCCGACGCGCGATCCGATATTCGTGAGGCGAGACTTGCATAACTGTACGAAAAAGCTTCGAGGCATGCGAACTACTTCTCCATCCGACAAGATGAATGCAATGCTCGACTGTGCTGTCTGTCTCCTGCAGCAACCTTGCCAACATCTCAACCCGGATCAATTGCAATCGGGTTCTTGGCGGATAGCCCCAGGCTCGAGTGCACAGTGTAGAGAGATGACCCGGCGAGAGATTAACTCGCCTGGCCAGCTCTCTAAGTGTCCACTCAAATTCGGGCCTCTCACGCAGGAGCGTTTCGACCTTTAGTACCTCAGGTCTGATCGGCGTCGGGCGCGTCGCACGGAGCCTTTGGTCGGACCCGGCGGGCGGAAATGCCTCCGGTCCACCAATACTGCGTGAAATTGCGTTTGCAAGGGTGAACCAGTGTGCCTGCATCTGGTTTGAATGTATGACAAAATCACTCGTTCTGCTCAGCGCAACCATTCCGTCGAGAATCGGTGCCAGTTTCTTAAGGCGTTTGCCAAGCCGCACGATAATTCGCATGTCACCGTATAAACGTTCAGCAAAGACGTGCGCCTCTGCGCGGTGAGAGAGTCGGCCGCGATACTGCCAATAGACTAGATCAAGCGCATATTCTGGGTCTAAGTAGATGCATGTAATTGAGGCTTGGGGCACTGGGACCACATGGAATACCGTCTCTGCGGGGAGAACTGTAATGTCACCGGTGTGCGCAAGGGTTTCATAGTTGTCAACCAACACGCGTAAGCTACCGCTTCGGACCGCAACAATCTTGATTTCACGGTATGCGGTTCTCTCGGTTGCTGATTTCAGGACATGATGCCGGGCCATGAGTGGAACTCTCGTTTCCACCAGTAAAACGTCCTTGCTCCGAGGTGAACTCTTCACCTGTGTCGGCCACGGCGATAGTGTGGGCATCGCACCAGATGATTAGGGATAGGAAATTCCTAACCGCCCGACGCCTACCGCTATTGGTCCTCTCCTATGTTATTTCTATGCATTGAACATGCAGACTGTATTGCGGTAATAACACTTTTGAGTAACCTTGACTAGCGTCCGGTTTCATGTTGCAAGTGCTCTTCTCGCTCTGCTGAGGCGTGATCTGCTGCGGCATCAAAAGGTGTCATATCGGTTTCCTGGCGTACCGATCCGACTTCGATTTCCTTGCCTTTGAAGAATCCTGGGTTTATGAGGGAGTAGATCACCATTAGGATGATGCCGCCGCCGATAATGGCGACGCCGGCGACGAAGACGACTCCGACGCCGCCATCGGTAGAGCCGTCGGGGAGGGTGGTGCTGAAGAGCATGTTCCCGGACCCGAAGTCGGGGTCGGTGGCGGAGTCGTACAGCGTCTTGACGAACATGACGACGAGCGCGATCCCGCCCAGCAGCGGGAGGAAGAAGCGCCGGAAGAAGTTCCCAAGGCTGGCGAACCAGGTGCCGCGGAAGTACCAGAACGCTGCCAGGCCGGTGATGCCGTAGTAGAAGCAGACCATGATGCCCATCGCGGTGATCGTGTCCCAGAGGGCGTCCTCGGACACGAGGCGCATGAGCACGTAGAAGGCGACCGAGGCGACCGCCGCCCACACCGTCGCGGCACCCGGTGTCTGGTACTTGGAGAGCTTGCCGAAGGTTTTCGGCACAGCCCCGTAATGCGACATCGCTTGCAAGGTCCGGGAAGGGGACACGAGCGTCGCCTGGAGCGCCGAGGCTGAGCTCGCGAAGACGGCGAGCGACATCACCAGGGCGAACGGTCCCATTACCTCGGGGGCGAGGGCGGCGAACAGCGCTTCTTGGATGTCCGGGTTTCCGGCCCCGAGTCCCGTCGTGCCGATGCCGGCATAGCTGAGCAGCACGATCGTGACGGTGAGGTAGGTGATCACGATCATGGCGATGGTGAGCAGTGCGGCCCGTCCGGGGGTGCGGCGGGGATCTTTGGTCTCCTCGTTCATCGTGAGGATGACGTCCCAGCCCCAGAACATGAAGATCGACAGCGAGAGGCCGGCCATGAGTACGCTGAAGCTGAACCCGTCGGATCCGAGGAGCGCGGGGTTGAACCATTCCAGGCTCACCGGGGTGTAGTCGTAGGCTTCGCCGTTCGCGATCTTGACGACCGCTGCGATCACGAACCAGGCCAGGGCGATGGCCTGCAGGCCGACGAGCGCGTATTGGACGCGCTTGGTCTCCTCGACGCCTCGATACGAGATGTACGCGGCGATCCCCGTTAGGATCGCGACGACCGGGATGTTGACCCAGAGATTGTCCGTGAGGTCGGCGATGTCGGGGCTCCCGAACATCTGCGACAGCGCGATGAACAGGAAGTCGACGGCGACCGCGGCGAGGTTCGACAGCACCAGCGCGGTCGACGCGACGAGCCCCCACCCGCCGAGCCAGCCGATCCAGGGGCCGAACGCGCGCGATGACCATGTGAATGTGGAGCCCGAGTCCGGCATCGAGGTGTTCAGCTCCCGGTAGCCCATGAGCACGAACAGCATCGGGATGCATCCGACCAAAAGGATGAACGGGGTCTGCAGCCCGGCCACCGAGATCGTCGGCCCGTTCCCGGAGGTCATGGTGTATGCCGGGGCGATGCTCGCGATTCCGATGATCGCCCCGGCGAAGGCGCCGATCTTCCCTTTCTGAAGACCTTTGAGTGTCAGGCTCTTGGTGGTCGCGGCGGGCTCGCGCTGTGCGGTGGTCACTGTGCTGCGCCGTCCGCCTCGAGGATGCGGGCGGCGGTGTCCTGCCCGATGCGGACGGCGCCGTCGACGTGCTGGTAGCCGAAGCCCTGGATGTCGGAGCTGGCGAAGAAGATCGGGCCGACGGGCTGGTTCTGGGTCGCGCCCCAGCGGCTCAGGCCGCCGAGATCGTAGCTGGTGCCGTATGCGCCCCGGGTCCACTCCTCGGCGCCGAAATCGGAGAGGTAGAACGCGAGCGGGTTGCGCGCCTCGTCGCCGAGGTACTCGGCGAGGGAGTTCAGGATCGTCTCCCGGCGCTCTTTCTCGGGCAGCGCCCAGACCTTCTCCGCGTCGCGCTCCACGATGAATCCGACGAGGGTGCCGCGCTCGTCGCCGTGATTCGTGTTGTCGTAGATGTCCTGGACGACGTTGTAGTAGCCGAAGCCGGTGCCGGAGAGGCCCTGCTCGCGCCAGAACGGGCGGTCATAGGAGGCGTGGACCTTGATGACGAGCCCCATCGAGTGGTGCTGGTGCGCGACTTGCTGGGTGCGGGGGAGGGCCGGTACGTACTGGATGCGGGAGTACAGGTTCGGCGGTACCGCGAGGATCGCGTGGCGGGCACTCACGCGGATGTGGTCGGTGATCGCGATGACCGTGGCGGGGGCGCCTTCGCCGCTGTCCTCCCAGTGAAGCTCGCGCACCGGGTTGTCGAGGAAGACATTGTCGGGGCCGAGTTCTTCGGCGATGCGGATGGAGACGCTCTGCATGCCGCCGACGACGCGCTTGTCGAGGAGGATGTCTTCGTCCACGAGGTTCTCGAACGACCCGGCCGAGGCGCCGAAGAAGATGGCCTGCAGCAGGGAGAACGAGTGCTTGGGCTTGGTGAGCATCGCCCCTGAGATGAAGTTGCCGATGATGAGGCGCGCCTCGGCGTCGTCGCTCTGGGTGCGCAGCCAGGCGTCGAAGGTGATCTCGTCGTACTCGGCGGCGCGGGGGTGCTCCCACGGGGCGGCCGGGTCGACTTCGAGGGAGAGTCGGGTGAGTTCTGCGCGGAGCTTGAGCATTTCCTCGAGGGTCTCCGGCTTCACGGGGAAGTCGCCGGTGAAACGGTGGCGGTTGCCCTCCTTGTCGATGAACACCGAATCGCCGTCGCGGTGGCGCTGGAAGAGCTCGAGTCCGAGTTCCGCCGCGAGATCCTGGATCGCGGTCTGCTCGGGTGCGATCCACTGGCCGCCGATCTCGAGGAAGGTGCCGTCGATCGTGTCCGACCAGGTGCGGCCGCCGACGCGGTCGCGCGCTTCGAGCACGGCGACCGTCTTCCCGGCCTGGCTCAGGCGCCGCGCCGCGGTGAGGCCCGCGGGACCGGCGCCGATGATGACGACGTCGCGAGTGATTTCCTGCATGGTGTTTCTCCTTCTCAAGGGGTTCTCATGGATATGGCGAACTGTGCTCCCGGCGCGTGCGCGGTGCGCCGCGGCAGGAGCCCCGGACCGCCTGTGTGGTTAGTGGTCGAGCGTGCGGTAGTGAGCGGCGAGGCTGAACCGGCCGGGGTCGTAGAGTTCGCTGGCGCCTGCGTGGATGAGGTCAGCGGCGATGCGGCCGAGGACGGGCGCGAACTTGAAGCCCCGTCCCGACAGCCCGGACACGACGACGCGGCTGCCGTCGGGCGAGGCGTCGATGATCGGGGTGAGATCGGCCGTGTAGCTGTCCGGGTGGATGCTGTGGCGCACCGGCTCCGGGTGCAGGCCCGGGAAGTACCAGGTCGCCAACTCGGAGGTCTGCGCGAGCTCTGCCCGGGTGTGCTCACGCTGCAGCTGCGCGACGTCGTCGACGAGCGGCCAGTCCGGGAACGCGGCGCGGCTGATCTTCACGGCGTAGCCTTCGAGGCTCGGGGCGCCGAACAGGTGGGTGGTTCCGCGGTCCCGCACGAAGACGGGGAACCGTTCGGGAAGGAACTGGTCGACGCGTTTCGGCATGAACCACGTGAGCGGCACACTCTTCACCTTCGTGAACGTCTTCAGCTCAGGGAGGACCTGCTGGCTCCAGGGGCCGGCGGCGATGACGACCTTCTCGGCGAGAATGTCGCCGCGGGTGGTGCTCACGAGGTGCCGCCCGTGCTGCTCGTCGATGCCGAGCACCCGAGTGCCGTCCCAGATCTCGGCGCCTCCGCGCTCGGCGAGTGATGCCGCGGTGAGAATGGCGCGCTCGGGGCGCAGGCCGCCGCCGCCGAGATCGAGGATCGCCTCGTCGCCGTCGTCGAAGTCGTGCTGCGGGAACCTGCTGAGCAGCTCGCGCCCCGCCAGATGTTCGTAGGGGAGGGCGAATCGCTCGGCGGCCTCGAGGGTTCCAGCGATCTTCGGGGAAGCACCGGGGGCGATCGTGAGCGCGCCGACCTGCAGGTAGATGCTCTGCCCCGATTCCCGCTCGAGTTCTCGCCACAGCTGCTGCGACCGGACGAGCAACGGAGTATAGTGCTCGCCCTCGTAAGCTGCGGTGCGGAACAGGCGGGACTCCCCGGCGTACGCGCCGTACGCGTGCGCGACGCCGTACTGCTCGATGCCGATGATGCGTCCCGGCACCAGCTTCGACAGCTGCCACGCGGCCATGGCGCCTACGGTGCCCATTCCGATGACGGCGACGGACGCCTGCTCAGCGCTGGACATCGATCCTCCTCGTGCGGCACGGCACCGTGCAGCCGTTGCGAAAGTAGCTGGTGACCTCAGTGTTCCAGGTCGATGCAGGGAATCGAAGAGCCCCGCGATACCAGTTCCCGCATGATTCATGCGCTATCAGTCTGAATGAAAGCGGCTCTTTTGCATTCCGGGCACGTTATCGAGGGTTAGCATCGCAATATCGAATACGGCACCTCGCGGTGAGGCCGCGGGCAGGAAAGGGCAACGATGCACGACACTTCTCTCCGGTTGCGGTACCTCAGCGAGCCCGAGCTCATCGACGTCGGCGCCACGGACATGGTGCGCTGCATCGACACGATGTGCGAGGTCTTCTCACTGCTCGCGACTGGCGACTACCGCATGGGCGGCCCGAATCACAGCTCGCACGGGATCAAAGTCGACTTCCCGCTCGAGCCGGCGTTCCCTGGCATGCCGCGCCACACGTCGGACCGCCGCTTCATGGCGATGCCGGCGTACATCGGCGGGAAGTATCGTGCGACCGGCCTCAAGTGGTACGGCTCGAACATCGAGAACACCGAGAAGGATCTGCCCCGGTCCATCCACCTCGTGGTCTTGAACGACACCGAGACAGGCGCTCCGATCGCCGTGATGCCGGGAAACCTGATCAGCGCCTATCGCACTGGTGCGGTCGTCGGAGCCGGCGCCCGCCACCTCGCCCGGCCGGACGCCGACTCGGTCGCGGTGATCGGCCCCGGGCTCATCAACCAGGTCGCGTTCCGGGCGATCCTCGAGGCACGGCCCGCCATCGCCCGCGTCCGGATCGCGGCGCGCTCGCTCACGAGCCGGAACGCGCAGCGCTTCGAGCAGCTCGTCCGCTCCGAGTTCCCCCAGATCCAAGCGGTGGAGATCGTCGATTCGATCCGGTCGGCGGTCGCCGACGCCGACATCGTCACCGTCGCCGCGACCGGTCTGTCCGGCACCGCGAACTACCCGGTCATCGACCCGGAGTGGCTGCGCCCGGGAGCGTATGTCGCGGCGACCTCGAACATCCAGGTCGATGCCGGGTTCCTGAGTGCTGGAGCTCGCAACGTCGTCGACCACACTCCGCTCTATGAAGCCTACGTCGCGAACTTCAGCCGTCCGTACCACGAGCAGCTCGGGGCACTCGGCGTCAAATACCAGGACATGCTCCTGGAGGGGCGCCTGACCGCCGCCGACATCGCCGAGTTCGGGGACATCGTCGACGGCCGAGCACCCGGCTACGATCCGGCGCGGCCGTCATTCTTCTCCATCGGCGGGATCCCGGCCGAAGACGTCGCCTGGGCGACCGAACTCCTCTGGGAGGCGCAGCGCCGCGACATCGGCACGGTGCTGCCGATCTGGGATCAGCCCGCCCTCGGCTAGAGGCGGGTGCGGTCGAGCCCGGCGCTCCTGACCGCGGCACGCGGATCGAGAAACCGTCGGGCTCGACCGGCCGAGACGCTAGACCGCGTCTCGGGCCGCATCGCTCGGCACAGCGATCACCGGTACCACCGAAATACGGATGTTCTTCATCGCATCGGTATGAACGAACATGCGCGCGAGGATTCATGCTGTTCGACCCGTCGACTAGCGTCTCGCCCGCTCGCCAGCCCACTTGCTGGTTCGCCGATGTCAACCACGGAGGCTTCGAGGACCAGGTGACCCGTCAACTCCGGCGCCTCTTCGAACGCTGCGTGCGCGGTCTCGCCTTTCGGGTGCCCAAAGGTCGTCTTCGGCACGTCATGTACCCGCGGGGCCCTGAACACGGTCTCTGAACGCACGTCAAATGAAGCGACTCGGAATGCCGCTCATGCTGCGCGTACGGCACGCCCGGCCCCATCGGCTCAGAGATCCGAGCCCTGCCCGAGGTTACTTCTTGTGAGTGCAGCCTGGGCATGGGGATGGGGCATGCGAAGTGGCGGAGTGTATCCCCCGAATCGCTCCGGTGGTGCACTCCGCCACGCGGCGTACTATTTCGTGGCCCCAGGGACGCGGACGAGCTTCTTGTTGGCAAACTCGTTGATGCCGTAATGCGCGAGCTCGCGGCCGACGCCCGAGGCCTTGACCCCGCCGAACGGGAGATCCGGGGCTGTCTTGCTCGTGCTGTTGATCCAGACCATGCCCGTCTCGATCCGGTCGGCGACCCGTTGCGCCCGTTCCAGGTCGCCCGAGAAGACCGTGCCGCCCAGACCGAACGGGGAGTCGTTGGCGATCCGCACCGCCTCCTCCTCGGACGCGGCGCGGTGCACGACCGCGGCCGGTCCGAACAGCTCCTCCGCGTAGGCGCGCATGTCTTTCGTCACGCCCGACAGCACGGTCGCCGGATAGTAGGCGCCCGGTGCGTCAGGGGCCTCCCCGCCCAGGTGGACTTTCGCGCCGCGGTCGATGGCTTCGTCGACCAGCTCGACGAGATCCCGGCGGGCGGCGGTGGAGGAGAGCGGGCCGAGCTTCGTCTCGTCCGACGACGGATCGCCTGTGGCGTACGCGCGGCTCTGCTCGATGAACTTCTCGAGGAACGCGTCGTACACCGCGTCCAGGACGATGAAGCGCTTGGACGCGGTGCAGGCCTGGCCGCCGTTGGCGAAGCGACCGACCGCGGCCGCGGCGGCTGCCGCGTCGAGGTCGGCGTCGTCGAGCACGACCCTGAACTGGTCACAGCGGGTCACCATGCGGATGATCTCAGACGGCCGATCTCCCTCCGGCGGCTCGAGCTACCTCGACACGACCGGCCTGGGGATCCCCGGCGGCACCATCCGCTCGCTGAACCGCCGCGGGCTGATCGAGCGCTACTCCTGGACCGAGCCAGGCTGGGTGCTCACCAAGGCCGGTGTCGACGCCATCAACAGCGGCGCATGCGACGAGCCAGATCCCGACGCCTAAGCACTGCTATCCCCAACCCGGATGTCCGCGAACACCCCCGGAACCGACCTATACCCATCAAGAGAGCCTGCAGCGTCAGGCACGGGGTTCCCCTACCGGGCACGCAGGCGTATAGTCAGTGAATGTCACATTCACTACACGATTGAGGAGACTGGCCATGACCATCACCCAGACCGCCGCCCCCACCGGCACAGCGGTCACCATCACAGGAACCGTCCGCACACCGCTCACCCTCGTCCGCCGCATCCCCGACCGCCGAGCCCGAGTCGGATTCCGCGTCGACACAGACGACGGCCCCTACAACGTCCACGCCAGCGGCGCGCTCGCCGAGCTGCTCCGACTGACCACGCACCGCGGCGATCGCGTCATCGTCCACGCCCCCTGCGCAACGTTCAGCCACCCCGAACAGACCGTCCCCGATCTCGAAGCCGACAGCGTCGAACTCGACCTCCACTGACCCGCGGCGAGGATAGACACCACCCACCCCACCGCACCAGCAGGAGACCACCATGACCCGCATCTTCCACGTCAACGGCAAGCCCGTCGACGTCACCGACCCCACCGCCGTCCAGGCACTCACCCCGGACGAGTACGCCGACCTGCTCAAGCAGACCCTCAACGACCGCGACGCCACCGACGCCGAGATCATCGGGCTGACGCAGGACCAGCCGCGCGCCGGCACGGGGTTCATCATCATGAACCCACCCGACGAGGAGACCGAGCATGCCTAACCCAGCAACCACCGAACCAGACAACTCACTCCTCACCCCCGTCCAACGCCAACGCGCACTATCGCTCTCCGACGCCCTCTGGCGACTCCGCACCAACCCGCACGGCACCGGCGACAGCATCACCCTGACCATCCCCGCTCCCGCGATCGAAGGCATCGAGAAGATCCTGTTCGCGCTCGCCGAGGGGGATCTGCGGTTCGCGTCCGTGCGGGCGGGGCAGCTGATGGATGGTGTCAGCGAGGCGCTGCGCGGCCGCGCGGTCGGTCAGCCGTGGCAAGCGGCGTTCGATCACGCAAGAGAGACCGGGCAGGACGAGGGCGAGGCGCGCGATTTCGCAGACGAGTACGCCGCCTATGTGGAGGATCGGCGGTACGAGATCCGCAACCCCGACCTCCCGATCCCCTCGCCCAGCGAGTACATCCGATGACGAGGCAGACCATGGAAGGAAGCAGCAGCCGGCACCAGCGCACGTTGAGCGAGTGGACGAGCGGGGCGATCCGCTCCATGCTTCGCTCATCAGATCCGATTGCGGTCTACGGCCAGCAGGACGTCGTGATCAAGGACCGCATCAAAGCCCGGCTCAGCCAGTACCACCGACCGACTCTGAGATCGCTCCTGATGGTCGCACTGCTCACTGTGGCGGTCGTGATCGTGTTCCCTGCGCCGATCGTGTTCCTCCCGCTGGCAGGCATCGCATTGATCGTGGTTCTCACTCTGAAAGAGGCCCGCCTTGCCCGTCTGAAAGAAGCGGTCTTTCACTTCGACACTCCGCAGGATGAGACGGGGGCCTCGCCAGTGCCGCGGCCTGACGGGAACCATGGTTCTCCGTACTCTCACGGATCCTCCTGAACCTGCTGCGAGAACCGATCGGGCCCTGCTACGGCGGGGCCCGATCTTTGTCCGCGAACAGCTCAAACCTCGGCCTATACCCAGCAGACAGACGGGGAGAGGCCATGTGTGACGACATCGACCACGGAGGGCGACGGTGCCCGTCGTCAACGGCCGAGGGGCAGCGGCGCCGGCGAGCGGAGAAGCGCGAGCAGAGCGCAGAGAAGCAACTCGAGGCGTTCATCGGTGCGACCCCATTCCGGCCGGTCTCTGGCGAGCTGATGCGGATGAGCTCGCGGCCGAGCTACTACGACACCGATGAGTGGATCGAATACGAAGACTCCCTCCGCGCGGCCGCGGAGCGGCACGGTGTCGAGATCTCCGAGCTGCAGCACGCGGATGGGCTTTGGGAAGGCACATCGGAGCCGGCGGGCGCCTACATCGTCCGCGCGGAGAGCTTCGAGCAGATCACCGACTGGGCTGGCGAGCTGGCCGGACGGTACGAGCAGGACAGCATCATGGCCGGGTACTTCGACCCGGATGGGCCCGACCGGGTCTACAGCTTCGCCGCCGATACCGGCACACAGCAGCGGGTCCAAGAAACCCTCGACCTCCTCCGCGCGGCCGGCGCACCAGGTGGCAGGCTCTACGACGGCAAACTCGAGATCGCCGAGCCAGCCGAATACCCGCTGCCGGCATCCGCAGTGAACGCGATCGCCGCACGACTCGGCACGGAGCCAACCTTCGCTCGAGCACACGTCGCCTTCGTGCCAGGCAACGACAGCTACCAGCGCCACCAGCCCATCAAGGAGATCCAGTCGCTTCGGGAGCGGTACGCGGACGCGCACGGGTTCCCGCAGCGCAAGCCCATCCCTCGACTCACCGAGCTCGACGACATCGCTGCAGCGCGCGCCTACGAGGCCGCAACGCACGAACCCAACCACCCACAGGTCGCTCGGTCCTACCGCTCCCTGCGGCAGCACATCGGCGCGCAGTGGGACATGCTCACCGAAGCCGGCTACACCTTCGAGCCCTGGCATGGGGAGACCGAGCAGCCCTACGCCGACTCCGCCGCGATGCTCGACGACCTCCGCCAGAACAAGCACCTGTTCTACTTCCGCACCGAGGTCTCGCAGCACACCGAGGGGGCTCTGCCTCCCGACCACCCGATGGCACGCACCGTGAACGTCGCCCTCCCCTCGGGGCAGCGCGCACCGATGCTCGCCAACGACGTCTTCCGCGCCGTCCACGACGCGATCGCACACAGTGAGGGGCACCAGTTCGGACCCTACGGTGAGAAACGAGCCTGGTGGACACACCGAGCCTGCCTCCCTCGCGAAGCACGCCTCGCGCTCTGGTGCGAGACCCGCGCTCAGAACTGCTGGACCAACGCCGGCCCTCACATGCTCGCCGACGCCGAGCCAGGACGCCCCCGGCTCATCCGCCGCGGCGAAGAGGGTTGGATGCCGTTGAGCGAACGCCCCTACGCGCAGCAGAAGTGCTGCCGAGTCGACCCAGCGCTCCTCTGAGCGGTCAGAGCGAGCGCTCGTGAGCCATGCACTCAGACGCGCCGCGCCGCGCCGGCGACGACGGGTTGACGCGCTCCGCACAACAGCCTAGCATCAGTGAATGTCACATTCACTACTAAGCCATTCTGAGAGGGACACCATGACCACCGCCATCAAGGTCACGCCCGCCGGTGAGATCACCACCATCCACGTCGCCGAGCTCGCTGACTATCAGCGCGAGATCGGCGGATGGATCGCAGAGCTTCGCTTGACCAACGGTCACGCCCTGCTCGTCGACGAGGAAGCGGGCGTCAAGAACACCGAGCCCAATCTGCTCGCGTCGCTCTACCTGACTCAGAACGGCCGCGGCACGCTGCTTTTCAGCACCGCGCTCATCGTGGGACTGCACGCCAGGACCGGGGAGTGGGCAGACGCTGCCCCCGACGTCGCCGAGCAGCTGCGCGCGATCGCCGCGCGGGTCTGACCCAATGCCCGCCATCACAGCTCGGCCGGCACTCACGCCGGCCGAGCTGCCCTCCTCCCCCGCAAGCGAGTACTGCCAGCGCTGGTCCCGCGGCCGCCACTCCTGGCGCCACGCTTCCGAGGGCGGCTTCGACCCCCAGCTGTACCAGGTCACCCCGATCACCGAGGCCACCGCGCGAGCCTTCGTCATCGACGAGCACTACGCCTCTTCGTTCCCTGCGGCACGCTTCTCGGTCGGGCTCCTCACCCGTGACGACCGCTTCCCGATCAACGGCGCCACCGTCGACGGGATGGCACTCGTCGGAGTCGCCACCTTCTCGACGCCCATGGCCAGCCGTGTACTTTCGAGCGTTTTCCCCACGCTCGAGCCGTATGAGCAGAGCATCGAGCTTGGCCGTTTTGTCTTGACCGACACCCCCGCGAACGCCGAATCGTGGTTCCTCGCACGCGCGTTCCGTCACGCCTACGACCGCGGCATCCGTGGCGTCGTCTCTTTCGCGGATCCAATGCCGCGACACCGACAGGTCACCGAGGTTCTCGACGACGGCACCATGATCGAACGCACCGAGCGGACGTCGCCCGGTCACTGCGGGCTGATATATCAAGCAGGGAACGCGGTCGCCCTCGGCCGCAGCACTGCACGCACCCTTAACTACCACGCCCGACAAGGCATCGTGCTCTCCGAGCGATCTCTGTCGAAGATCAGAGGACAAGAGCGAGGCGCCGACGCCGCCGAGCGGCACCTGGTCTCTCTCGGCGCTCCTATGCGCCGAGCTGGCCAGGATCCTCGATCTTGGTTGCGCGCGGCACTCGCTGCGCTCGAGGTCACGAAGATCCGCCACCCCGGCAATTTCCGCTACGCCTTCCCGCTCGGCAGCAGCTTGCAGCGCCGACGCCTTCCGATCGGCCTGCCTCGCACCGCGTACCCCAAGCCAGACACCGACATTCTGCAGGACTGACCACGCATCGAGCGGCGCCTGCACATCAGGGGTTGACGCACGCACGCGCCACCCTTAGAGTAGTGAATGTCACATTCACTACTTGTCCAGTCTGAGGGAGGACACCATGACCACCAAGACCCGCCGTTCCAGCACCGCTCGCCGTACCCCGGAAGAGCGTCGGGCGCAGGCCGAGGCGCTGCACGAGCAGCTCACCGCGCAGGTCGCAACACTTGCCGAGAGCGAGAACTGGAAGGCTTGGCTGCGCTTCGCCGGCCTCGTCCGCCGACGCTCGTTCTCCAACCAGATGCTCATCCTCGCGCAGGGTGGCACCTACTGCCTCGGCTATCGCCAGTGGGAGGGCCTCGGCCGGCACGTCGTCAAGGGCGCGAAGTCGATCAAGATCTTCGGCTACTCGACCAAGCGCATCGTCGAGGTCGACGAGACCACCGGCGAGGAGTCCACCAGCAGCCGGGTCATCTACCCGGTGCTCTCCGTCTTCGACGTCAGCGACACCGAGGGCGAGCCGCTTCCCGAGCAGCCCGCCGTCTACCTCGAGGGGGATGACGTTGCCGGGTTGTTCGACAAGCTCGCCGAATACATCACCGGGCAGGGCTGGGACGTCGCGCTCGAGGACATCACCCAGGACGGGCTCAACGGATACACCGATGGCACGACGCGGCAGATCCGCGTCGACAGCAAGATGGCACCGGCCATGCGGGTCAAGACCCTCCTCCACGAGATCGGCCACGCGCTGCTGCACTTCGACGAGGGCAGCACCCGCGAGCACCGCGGCGTAATCGAGACCGAGGCCGAGTCGGTCGCATACGGCGCAGGCGCACTGCTCGGCATCGACACCAGCTCGTGGTCGATCGGGTACGTCGCAGGCTGGGCCGGCGGCGACGTCGACCTCATCCGCAGCGTCGCCAGCAACGTCCTCCGCGCCGTCAACGCGATCGCCGACGCGATGCTCGGCGACGAGGACCAGGCCCCGGCCGCGTAACAGCTTCGGGGGCGGGCGCGACCGGCCCGCCCCCGAACTGTTCTGTCCGCGAAGCCCCCCAGCCGCGGCCTATACCCGTAGACGCACAACCCGGAGGAGCCCATGGATCTCGCCCTGACCACCGCACGCGACTTTGCTCCCCTGCTGCTCGGCAGCGGAGGCATCGTCGGCTTCATCGTCGCGGTCGACGCAGCGCGCCGCACCGAACGCACCGTGCGGCGCACCCTCAAGCTCCTCATCACTCTCGCCGTCAGTGCGGCCGCGATCGCCGCGGCCGTCGCCCTCGGCGCCATCCTCTTCCTCTGAACGGATCAAACATGCCCCGCCACATCAAGCGCACCGCATCCGCCGCCGGCGCCCTCGTCATCGCCCTACTCGCCGGCGCGATCGCCCTCACCGCCAACACCGCCGATACTGGTGCAGCGACGACGATCGACTCGACGACATCGGGGCCAGCCGTGCCGCCCCTGGCGCCGGCGGAGATCTCGGCGGATGCGGCCGAGACTCTCTCGCAGCTCGAGCAGCTCGTCGTGGCCGAAGCCGACGACCAGGACAGCTACCAGCGAGACGAGTTCGGGCAGCGATGGGCCGACATCGACCGCAACGGCTGCGACCAGCGCAACGACGCACTCGCGGCCGCGCTCGAGAACATCACCACCAAGCCCGGCACCCACGACTGCGTCGTCCTCACCGGCACGCTCCACGACCCCTACACGGGACTCACGATCGCCTTCCAGCGCGGCCAGGGCACCAGCGAGCTCGTGCAGGTCGACCACATCGTTCCCCTCGCATGGGCCTGGCGGCAGGGCGCCGACGAGTGGGACGAGACGCAGCGCGAGCACTTCGCAAACGACCCGATCAACCTGCAGGCCACGGACGGCAGCGCGAACCAGTCAAAGAGCGACCGCGGTCCCGCCAACTGGATGCCACCGAACGCGGACTACGGCTGCATGTACGCCGCCCGCTTCGTCGACGTCCTCACCACCTACCAACTCACGATCAACGCGGCCGACCACACCGCGCTCAGCGCGCAGCTCGCCAGCTGCACCGCCTGACCAACACCCGAAAGGACCACCGCCGATGAGCACCCTGCGCAACATCATCATCACCGACGACACCGGCACCCGATACAACGATCTCTTCGTCGACATCCCTCTCGACAGCTACGAGATCACCCGATCCTCGGTCGGGTTCCATTCCGTCGACGCCATTGTGCCGGCCGACCCCTTCTCGCCCCGCGCATCCGAAGACGGACCGCTCGGCGCGCTCCTGCTCCGTTGGGCTCAGGCGCACGTCGCGGGACGCAACTACATCATCAGCTGGCAATACATCGACGCCCACGACATCCACACCGTGGCGGTCGCCAACACCACCACCCGCGAGCTGCACTTCGTGAACCTGTTCGGCCATGTCATCGCCGGCCGGCGCAGCTACCGGCTCCGCGAGCTCGCCGACGCGCTCGACCTCCTCCTCGACGCCACCTTCGACTGAGGGACCGGCGATGCTCTCCGACGAGGTCGCACGGACGATCGTCCACGGCAGCCCCGAGGGGTACGACCTCGGATGCCAGACTCGCGCCGGATGCGCCAACCACCACCACCCCACACTCATGACCTGCTACGCCGCCGCCATCGCAGCCCGTGACGACTGGAACCTCGCCAAGCTGCCCCGCAACGAACCGCTCCCCAAGTCAGCTCGACGCCTTCGCCGCCAGCCGGCCCGACGAACCGGAGGAACGCCCTCATGAAAGACCACACGCTCACCGCATGGCCAGCGCTGCGCATCGGGGACCGCGCCCTCATCCGGGAGCGCGAAACCGCGCGCGAGCTCACAGTCACCGTCGCCACCCTCCTCGATCCACTCGAGGGCGAGGGCGACGGGTTCGTCGACCACCGAGGCCGCGTCATCCGGCACCACTTCTACGATGCCCGGCCGATCGCGCCAGATCCAGAACTCACCGACCAGCGCGACGTCGACGACCGCTTCACCCAGCTGACCGCCGCTCTCCTGAACGCGAGGACACGATGACCGCACCGCTCACTACCGGCGAGCTCCGCCTGCTACACAAGGCGCTCGAGATCGCCGCCGGATACGCGAACACCGAACGAGACGAGTCCGCGATCCTCGAGCTCAGCGCACGCATCCGCCGAGCTCAGAAGACCATCCCGTCCGCGCCGGACGCGCACACCACGGTGCTCGCCACAATCGACGCCGTCAAGCGCGCCGGCCGACACGAGAAGCTCACCCCGGAGATCCTCGACCGGATCGCTGATGAGCTCCTCCGAGAAACCCCGCTCTGACCGCCCTGCGCGGTACACTAAGGCGCGGCACCCGGCTGTTGAGCAGGTTCCTTCCCGCCCCTCGGGGCGAAAGTTCCTCCTCAGTTGGATCGTTGGTGAATGTGACAATTTCCACGCTCCGGCCGGGTGCCGTTTCTCTTGCCCCGGTGGCACGCGATCATCGACGATTGCTCACCGGCGGGCCCGTCGCCCTCACATACTCAGACCAGGTGCACTCGACAGCGAGTCTCATCGCATCGTCCGGGAAGTAGCCGATCAGCAGCCGCCGCTCGGGATCTTGATCGAACGTCACCGACCGCAACAGCCTGCGGCCGCGGATCTCGACATGGCGGATGATCGCGATCCTCTTGCTGTGGTCGAACACGTACCAGATCCCCGGCTCCGGTGACGCCTGCAGCTGAGACATCGGAGACCAGTGCTGCACCACAACAGCGAACCCTATGCTGGCGCGCCGACAGCCCGTGCGCTGAGCCGCTGCCGACTACCGCGTGACCTCAGCTCGTCAGCGGCGCGCCGGATCCGTAAGCGTCGTGGTCATACCGCCGCAGCGCAGCAATGAACTCGGCGCTCGTGATCTCATAGCGGGCCACCGCCGCCGCGGCACCCTGGAACAACGCAGCGTTGGGATACACGCGGCCGCACACCGGGCACACCGCGAACTCGTCAGGATCGGACGAACCAGCCGCATCGAAGGTAAGGCGCCCGTGACGATCGGCACTTCGCCAATCCTGAGTAGCCGAATCGTTGCCGCAGGCGCAGACCTGATTCTCCCCGTCCTCATCAACCGTCGCGATCCCGTCGACGCGGACGGTCGGATATGGCCAGCTCACGACACCGCGCTCACGGCTCTCGTCTTGCGGGGACGCTTCTTCGGCATTGCGAGCTCGTCGACCGTGGTGAGCTTCGCGTAGCTGGCGAACAGCGCTCGCAGCCTGTCGACCTCCGTTGCGGTTCCACGCAGGCCCAGGGTCTTGTCGACAGCAGCGTCGAGCTCGCGATGCGCGCGGAGCAGCTCGGGCGCCATCGCGAGGGGGTTGTAGTGGTCTGCGAGCGAGCGTTCGGGGCGTAGCGCTCGCGCGTCCAGAACGGCTCGGCCGCCGGCGATGATCGCGGCACGCTGTGCGTCGGTGATGGCGGGCAGCGGGAAGGTGTTCCACGTCAGGGTGCTCGAGAAGCGCAGGCGAGACTCGAGGCGGCCGCCGATAGTGCGCTGCCAGGTGATGAATGCCGACGACGAGATCACTGCGAAGGCGAGACCGTCCGGGTCGTCTGCTTTGAAGTTCGCGTCACCGCAGATCACATCCGGGGTGAACAGGGCTGTCGGGAAGAACTTGCGGGTTTCGCTTGCGTGCCGCGGCACGCAGACATAGGGCGTGTCGGGCTGCGATCGCTGCCCGAATAGGTGTGGCGTCTCCGCCATCTGCCGCGTGGACTCGGCCTTCGATGCTGCGCGGAACTGGCGCACGGCATCCAGCCGCCGGCGGAGTATCGGTGAGCGGGCGATGTCGCTGGGGTCCAGATCGACGAGCCACAGGCACCACCGGGGTTCGTTGTGGATGAGCTGCCGGGCGCCGACGAACGGTCGGACGTACTTCGCGGCGATCGGATCCGCCATGACCTCCGCGTAGTCGTCCGGCTCGATGAGGAGGTTGCCGTCGTCGCGAGCCATGTTCCCGAACACCATCGGAGGAAGCGCCGAGGCCAGTGGGCTTCGGCGCTGGTCGACCAGGACAATCGGGCCGTCGACGAGGTAGCCGTTGAGCTGATCCACCACGGGGATTTCGACGGGCTCGCCCTTGAGGTTGCCGGAGTAGTCGAACAGCCGCGCTCTCTTCCTCGACGGTCGGTCGAAACCGATCACCGAACAATGCACTGCCGCGGCGCCGGGCGCTTCACTGGTCCAGGCGAATGTCCGATGTGCGAACTTGACACGCCACCCGGCGGCGAACACGGGGCCGAAGAGCGCCGGCACCGGCTCTCCCTGTGCAATCGAGTTCGTCGAGACGAAGGCGAACTCGCCCCGGTAGCCGGGACGGCCGAGCAGCTCGAGCGCCTTCGCATACCAGCCAGTGACGTAGTCCAGCCGCCCGATGTCGTCCCGCCGCCACACGTCGCGCAGTTCCTGCGCTTGCTCGGCCGAGCGGGTGGCGTGGCCGAGGAAGGGCGGGTTTCCCATGATGTACAGGTGCTCGGTCGGTTCTAGGACGGTCGCCCAATCGACCCGCAGCGCGTTGCCGACGACGATGCTCTTGATCTTGTCCAGTGGCAGCGGATCGGGCGCAGATCCGAGCGCCAGCTCCATCGCCTGGTTTGCCTGGTGCTCCACCAGGTGCAGCGCCGTCGCTGCGATCTGGGCGGGCCATTCCTCGAGCTCGATCCCGTGAAAGCTCGACAGCCGCACGGCCAGGTGCTCCTCGGTGAAGAACATCGTGCGGGCCGTCTCGCCGGACAACTCTTGGACCCGCAGCAGAACCTCAAGATCGAGGGCTCGCATCTGTCGGTAGCCGACCACCAGGAAGTTGCCGCAGCCGCACGCCGTTATGTGTAGGTTCTGTCAGTGTCTCAACTGACCACTCGATCACCCCGGAGAGCGATGCAGCTGCGTTTCGTCGACCACACCCTCACCGCGCCGGACGACGTCGATGAACGCACCCGCGAGGTGTACTCGAGCACGCACGCACTTCCAGAGGGGATGCCGGTCATCCTCGACAGCCGATGGCGGCCCGTCGAACCGTGGCTGACCTATTTTCGGATCATCGCAGGTTCGACGGAGAGGTCAACTGCCCGCAACTACGCATACGACGCGCTCCGATTCGCCTCGTTCCTCGACGCACGGGGCACCGATGTCGTCCATGCCTCGGACGACGACATCGTCGCGTATCGGGAGTGGCGGGTGGGCAGCGCCGAGCGACCGGTTTCGCCGGCGACCTGGCAACGCGACGTCGTCGTGATTCGCGGGATCTACCAACTGCTCATGCAGACTGGGCAGATCCGCCGCGAGCCCTGGATCACCATCGGTCGGTCGTCAGCGCTACGCAGCCCCTGGCGGAGTGAGCCTGATATCCGCCCGTTGACCCAGGAGCAGTGGAGCGCCTTCCGTGACATCGGCCTGGGTGGGCAGACCGCGACTGGTGAGCTCGACGCGAGTTGGCGCGGCAGCACGAGCCTGCGCTCCCAGGCGGGCGCCCAGGTCGCGGTGACCACAGGCATGCGACTCGGCGAGTTCTCGACATTGCTGGATGCCGAGTTGCCCGCATCTACAGGCACGGGCGTCTCCGTCCTCCTCGAGGCATGCGCGAAGTACCAGAAGCGACGGCGCGTCCACGTTCCGAGCACGACCCTGCGCGCAGTCGACCTCTATCGCCAGACTGAACGTCGAGCCGTGGTTCGCGCCTCTGCGAGCTCTCTGTGGTCACGGCGCGGCGAGCTGTTCATCGTCGACGAACTCGACGTCTCCGCGGGGGTCGTCCGCGGACGGTTGGACGGACGTCCTTCCAGATGGCGATTGCATCTGCTCCCACCTCGTTTGCGCCAGATTGCCGTGATCGAGCGCGACGGCGGACTCGAGGCGCTGGGCCTGTTCCTGGGCCGCGGCGGCCTACCCATCAGTCGGCGCGCATGGCACGCCACCTTCGAAGCAGCGAGTCGCCGCACGCTGGACCTCGCCTCGAACGACATGGGTGGTCGTCGAGCTCGGATCACGCCGCACGACTTGCGCCACACATTCGCCGTCGTCCTCCTCAAGGCGCTCACTGACGTCGCACTCGCTCGTGAAGCTGATCGGCGTGCCGGCGATCTCGGTCCCGCGACCCTTTCCGAGCACATCGCCATCAATCCTCGACTCACTGTGCAGCGGCTCCTCGGCCACTCGAACCCCGCCACGACGATGATCTATCTCCGCTACATCGAAGACACCGACACACTCGTCCGGGACGTGTTCGATAGCTGGAGCGACGAGGCCGCGACCTTTGCCGACGCCGTACTTGCGGAGCGGAGCGCCGAGTGAGCGGCGTCGACCTCTCGCCCCGTCCGATGACGTTCAAGACCACGTCAACCACGATCGATGGAACCGTCGCTCCTCTCCAGTTCAATCACCCAATCCTGGCCGCCGAGTTGTCTGACGCGCTGATCGACATGAGGAGGACGTTCGCGCTGGCCGACGGCACCGCGTACCACTACCGTGCGACGATCATCAACCTCCTTCACGCCTTGACCGAGAGCTGCCCGCGGACTGCGAGCCTCGCTTCCACCGATCGCGGAGTGGTCAATGCGTTGCACGAATGGGAGTCCGGGCTAGCTTCCGCGTACCCTGCCGAAAGCACAATGCCCTACAAGTGCGGCCGACAAGCCCGACGCCTGGTGCGAGTGCACATCGCCAGCGGCCGAGACATCAATGACGACGTCGAGCGCTGGGCCAACGGACCGGTGCTCCACCAGGGCGGGGAGGACACACCCCTCGACGAGTTCTCGAACGCCGAACGCATCGCGATCCGGGACGCCTGCCGCACGCGCATTCGCGAGCTGGAAGCTCGACTCACGATCGGAAAGAGGATGCTCGAAGCTGGACACGATCCACGTACCGCTGGTTGGCACAGCGCTGCGAACATTGTCTGGGGCATCCACCACCTCGGGCGAACTCATGGCACAACCGTCGAGCGCGAAGCGATGAACGCGTGCGACCGCGGCGATCTCAACGAGATGAGCGCTGACTTCGCGACAGAGCGACCGACGACCTATGGCGGATCGGGCCGTGTCGTCCGCCGCCTGATGTCCTACCTCTACCCTTCCAGCGCGGATCTCGTCGCGTTCAGAACGCTCCTCCAGCTCGAGACCGGCGCAGCTCCCGAGGAATGGTCGGGCGTCGCGCTGGGCGATATCCAAGACGCAGGCTCGGGCACCCTGCACGTCCGCTTATATAAGGCGCGTGCCCACCGGAGTCGAACGGTGCGATGCGCACTCTCGACACCTCCCGGCAACGGCTGGAAATCGGGCGATCTCGTCCAGCGTCTCCTGGCTGCCACAGCGACGGCGAGGATGCTTGCTGACACCAACGCAACAGCTTCGAAGGACGCTCTGTTCTTGAGCAATTTCCGCACTCCGTCGCGCATGCTCGAGGCGCGTGCGGAATCGTTCTCGAAGTCGTTCGCGTCACTACTCGCGGCGATCGAGCCAGGCATTTCTAAACCTCACGACGCCCGGCGACTGCGAAAGACGGTCAAGAGTGTGAGAGCCGCGGTGCTCAGGAGCGCCGACCTCGCAGCCGGCGATGACCACAGTATCGCCGTCTATCAGCGTCACTACGCCCAATCAACGACCGTGCATGTGCTGGCGGGCGCCGCAGTCAACGCTGCGCAGCACCAGGTGTTCGAACGCCTGCGCGGCCCGCTCTTCGTGAAGGCGCCCGCTGCAACAATCCGAGGCGACGATCACGCCGAGCTGGCAGCCGCGGCTACAGCCGAGCTGGGGTCCACACCGACGGATCGATCAATGAACGTCGCGCACTGCACTTCGCCTTATGACTCGCCTTACGGGAGCGCCGGGCGCCTCTGCGAGCATCGTCCGTCGATGTGCTTCGCATGTCCGAACGCGATCGTGTTCACCGATCACTTGCCGCGCATACTCGCCTACCGTGACATCCTCCGTCGCCACGAGAACGAGATGACACCCACCCAGTTCGCGGCGACTCACGGCCAGCAGCTGAGGAACATCGAGCGCATCATCGACGAGTCCCCGCCGGCGGAGCGAGAACGAGCGCAACACGGTCACGAGCTTGATGCCGATGTCCATGTCCCGATCAGCCAGCGAGGAGTTCACCTGTGAGCACGGGCGGAGTGCTGCCCGAAGTCGCGAGACTCGCACCTGTCAGCGAGTACTGGGGCGACGATCAGCCTGTGCTCCTCAATCACCACCGACAGCCGAGCGACGTCGTTCCGGTGTTCGGCGACGCCTCTCGGTGGGACTTGCACTCACTTGGCTGGAATCCCGCCGCCGGCCGCCACTCGGCGGTGCTGCTGTTCGACGCGTTCACTGGTGAGTGGAACCTTCGAGCGCGTGAGCTCGCGATGGCGATGCTCAATCCAGCCCATCGTGTACTGCGCGACAGGAGCCTGTATCTGGCCGCGACGCCGGCTCATGTGAAGACGATCCGAGCCCGACTTGAAGGACTCAAGCGCTACGCGTCATGGCACCGCGAGCATGTCGACCCGCTCCCCCTGCCTGAGCTCCACCAATCGCACCTCGACCACTTCCTCAGCGACGTCAAACCATTCGCTGCACCATCAGCGGCGAGGAGCGCCGTCGACGCAGTCCGCGCCCTTCACCGGTACAGCAGGGTCATCACCGGCGGCGGGATACCGTTCCGACCGTGGGGTGAAGCCACCACCATCGCGCTGAGCGGACAGAAGTTCAGCGACGAGCTGAGCACACCGGTGATCCCACCGCACGTCTGGTGGCCGCTGCTTCGCGCGTGCTGGCAATACATCGACGTGTTCTCGCACGACATCTTCGCGGCAGTCGACGAGTGGTCCGCGCTCGAACGTCCTCGCGACGAGCGTGTCGCTGTCCGTAACCCCGACCAGGCGATCGAAACCTGGCTGGACAGTACTGGGTCCGCCGTGCCGCTGCATCGCATGTCGTACGGACGATTCACCGAAGGTGAGATCCACTGGACTCTGCTCTCATTGCTCGTGTCCGATGGCAACAGCAAGCACCTCTTCGCCGAGACATCTCGAGCCGAGGTCCGGCGTCGACGCCAGCGCATC
Source organism: Microbacterium sp. NPDC076768 (assembly GCF_040687205.1). Taxonomy (NCBI): domain Bacteria; kingdom Bacillati; phylum Actinomycetota; class Actinomycetes; order Micrococcales; family Microbacteriaceae; genus Microbacterium; species Microbacterium sp. NPDC076768. The sequence continues at coordinate 85,744 of NZ_JBFBMU010000004.1, read as the reverse complement.
GTGACCTCCATCGACGCTGGTGAGATCCCCACTGCGCGCGGTGGGCTGCGCTCGAAGCCGACCGACGTGCGGAAGGCAGACGGCTCGATCGGTCCGTGGATCGATGGCTTTGACCCCGCCACCATCCGAGCTCAACTCAAGGTCCTGCGCAACGCGTGTTACGTCTTCTGCGCAGCGCTCACGATGATGCGGGACTCTGAGTTGCTGAGCATCAAGAAGGGTGCGCTGACGAGCTTCTACGGCGCACCCGCCGTAGCCTCACAACTTCGGAAGGGTCGGCGAGGCACCCATCGTCGCAACTGGTGGATCATCGAGCCAGTTGCACAGGCAATCAGCGTCGCAGAGCGGCTCGCGGTCGGCGACGCCGTCTTCGGCTCGAGCCGACGCAGCCAGCAGAAGGAAGGCCACCTGGTCACCTTCGATCGCCACGATGAGCTGAAGAAGTTCATCTCGCAACTCAATGCGCTCGGTGCCGATGCTGGTCTCGAGCCGATCCCCGCGTTCCACCTCGCGCCGCACATGTTTCGCCGCACGATGGCGGTCATTACTGCCCAGCAGCCGGATGGAGAGATAGCGCTCGGCATCCAACTGAAGCATGCCGCGCGTCGGGCAGTCGCGAACGGGACGACGTCCGGATACGCAAGCGAGACACCCGAGTGGGCGGCGGAGTTCGAGCACGAACTGCAAGAGGCCGTCGCCTCGCGTCTCGTCGGCATGTGGTCCTCAGAGTCGGTGAGCGACGTTCGACTTGCCGGTGCCGGCGCCCAACGCTTCCGCAGCGAGCTGGCGAACGTCGAGGAGGAAGCCGTCAGTGCAGTCAAGATTGGGGATGAGCGCACCTTGCGCACTCTCCTACGGGACCGATTCAGCACGCTCCGGTGGGGAACAATCAACCACTGTCTCGGCGATCCAGCTCAGGCCGCATGCCTCAAGGGGCTGCCCGCCGAGGCTGCCGCAGGCGGCGTCATGCCGAATCGTTGCCAGCCGACCGCGTGCGGCAACTCTGTCGTCACGGACGAGCACGCGCCCGTATGGATCGCCGAGGAGCGCGATCTCGTCGCCAAGCTCCGCGATCGCAGCATGGCAACGCACAATCGCGAGCAACTCGAATCCGAGCTCGTCGAAGTGCAAAAGATCACGAGGAGATTCACGGATGCCTGAACCCATGAGCGCATCGGAGCGCAACCTCCGCGACGCGATGAATCGCCTCCTCACCGGCACAGCGGAGCGCACCGACGGCCGCCTCATCAAGGAGAACCTCTACCGCGAAGCCGGTGTCAGCCGCGCCACGATGAACCGCACGAAGTCCGTGCTCGACGAGTGGGCTATGCGCGTCGACGGTACCCAGCCGCGCGACCGCGAGATCGAGTCCCTGAACCGATCTCTCACAGAGCGTGCGGCCCAGATCAAGGACCTCCGCGCGCGGGTCCGCGAACTGGAGGAGCAACTCACGATCGCAGCCACCGCGGTCGCCGAACTCCACGCGGAGAACCAGCTGCTGCGAGGCGAGGACCCAACGAGGAACGTCACCCCGATGAAGCGCACCTTGCCGAGGCGGAGCCCCGCTGAACGCGCTTGACGCTGCATTACGTGCGGCACCGAACGAAGCGCGCGTCACCTTGCCATACGGATTAGGCCTACCAGCGGAGGCCTAATCGTAAGCCTGAATGTGTGCCTTCCCATGCGTTATCAACTGAACCGTGGGATCGATATGCACCAAAAGCTCGAGAAGGGCGAGTCGCGGCCCGGCACGCCGGCGAACCCCACGGTCAAGACGCTGCTTGCGGTCGCGCAAGTGCTGGGTGTGACCATCACCGATCTTCTCCCCACTGAAACGCCCGATCTCACGATTCACTGAGATGTACTGGCGAACCGGGACCGCGTTGCATGCCTGCCCACGCGGTGGCCGCGAGGATCGGGGCGAACTGGTGCGTCGCCGCGTGATCGAGAATGTTCAGCCGTGAGAGTTCAATCGAGCGTCATCGCGGCCTCGTGCTGCTCGCCGTTCGGACGCGTCCACCGGAGTTCGGCTGTGACCTGCGATGTCGAACCCATGTGCCGCCACCAACTCAACGTCATCGACTCTCCGGGGCGCATCGTCGCTGCCTCGGGCTTCACGAAACGGAACTTCTCGCGTTCGCTGTGCGCGTCGTCGACGCTGATCTGAACGTCGCTCACCGGTTCGTCACCGCCCAGCATGAACTTGTAGGTGCGGCTGCTCTTGTCGCGCGTCGACCGCATGCTCCACGGATTGCGGTACTTCTCCCGCTCAGCACGTTCGAGTGCGATCTGTTCTTCGATCGCTAGCGCGATGCGCTCGGACGCGGCGGCTGCGCGCTCTTCATGTTGCTGCGCCTCGCCCGCCGACGCACGTGCGTCGAGGCGAGATCGTCGCGCCTCCCACGCCTGCCAACCAGCGATCAGCGCAGCGATGACGGCGACAACGGTAGCGATCCATTCCACGCGCGTGACGCTACCGGCTGCAGCCGACATCGCTCCCGTGACGCGTTCAACATTCGCGCACCGACTCAGCCGATTCATTGTCCGATGTGGCTACTATCAAGTAATCAGCTACGTGGAGGTCACCCATGCCGATTGCCCCCGCAACGCCGCTAGAGCCGACAGACGCAGTGCTCGCCGAATACGCGCAGTACCGTCGGCTGGCGTTCGATGCGCTCGAATCCATCGACCAGACACACGACGAGCTACCCGATTTCTTCGCGCCGCGTCCGATGCCTGGCTCGCTGACGTTCGCCGGATAAGTGCCGGCCTGGAACGAGTTGCTCAACGAGTTCGAGCAACTGCCGCCCGAGGCAAAGGGCGTGTGGATGAACGAGCAGTTCGACATCTGGCTGAAGCGCGTCTCTGAACTGCGCAATGACAAGAACGTCGTCCTGTACGGCTCGGGCTGGCTACAGAAACAGAACGTTCCGCAGGCGTATGTGAGCATCACCCACGAAGACCTGAACGGCCTTATGGCCGTCATCAAGGGGATGAGGTTTAGCGACGGACTGACGCTCATCTTGCACACGCCGGGCGGGGTCACGAACGCGACGGAGTCGCTGGTCGACTATCTCCGTGCGAAGTTCCCCGCGATCGAGGTCATTGTGCCGACCTACGCGATGTCGGCGGGCACCATGATCTCGATGGCCGCCGACCGCATTGTCATGGCACGCCACAGCCAGCTCGGGCCGATCGACCCACAGATGCCGATGCCCGGCGGACGCAGTTACTCGGCGCGCGCGATTGTCGACCAGTTCGACCAGGCGAAGGCAGAGATCACCGCCGATCCCGTCGTGGCACACGCGTGGGCACCCGTACTCGCGAGTCTTGGCCCAGCGCTCGTCAAGGAAGCGAGCAACAACCTCGAGTACTCCGAGAAGATGGTCGCGAACTGGCTAGAGAAGTACATGCTCGCCGGAGACTCGGACGCTGCCACCCGGTCGGCGGAGATCGCGCACTACTTCGCCGACAACTCGCACCATAAGTCGCACGGTCGCCGTATCGGACGAGACGAGGCACAGGCACAGGGACTTGCTATCGAGTCACTGGAGGATAGCCAGGACTGTCAGGAGGCTGTGCTGACGGTTTATCACCTGATGACAATCTGGTTCGAGCAAACGCTTGCGACGAAGATCATCTGGAGTTCGATGGGTAGTTCGTGGCTGAAGAACTGGGGCGGCGCAACGTAGCCGTCGCCACATCAGGCACCGGCTCCTCGGCTCGGCGCAGCAAGTTGGCCTTCGAGTTTAGTTCGTGGGAGCCCCGCCACCCCCTCATGGTGCGCGTTCCATCGTCCCTGTTCATCGGTCGGATCCAGCTCCGTCATCCGCCGACGGCATTCGGGCGGGACGCTCACAATCCGCGTAGCCTCGTAGCCCAACCAACCGACCTCGCACGCGATGCCTAATCCGTATGGCATCCTCAATCTATGGAGGCGGTGGCGATCGAGCACGAGCCGTTCGCCTTGGCAGCGAACGATCCGTACATCAGTGCGTTGATCGGCACCATCGAAGAGCCGCAGGACAGGTCAACCGCCGAGCTCGCGGGCCAGCTGACTCTGTCGTGGTGGGGCCGCCACGGCACCGGACCATCGCAAGCCGAACTCTTCGACGAGATGTTCTCGAGCCCCGACTGGGAGCACATCATCGACGATCCCGGACGCTCACTTCTCCAGCGGCAGGAGCAACGCGAACTGCTCCAGCGCTGGCTCGTCAGCTACTGGTCACGGCTCGGGACGATCACATTCGTTCCGGGCCACGACGAGGTCATCCGACCGGGCCGCATCCCACCTGAGGCTGGGTGAGGTAGGCCCGCCTCGATAGTCTGATCTGTTCGGGAGGGAGGATGCGTGCGAGAAAACACCATCGGCGGGCGCACCATCACGGTCTCCCACGTCGAGACCGAGACGACTGAGTTTGGCGACATCCAGCGCTACCGCATCGACGTGACTGGCTCGGATGCCGTCACCCACCTGTCGAGCCTGCGCTCGTCGCCCAACGTCGATGCCCGTGTCATGGCCTCGGTTATCGACACCGAGCTGCTGCTTGGCTACGAGGGGAATGCAGAATCCGGCCTCCTGCGCGATCCTGGGATCCGCGCCTGGCGTGACCAACACCGCCCACTGATCGAACAGGCGCTGGACCGGCTCCGCGACGAGATGAAGGACCTTCCTCCTGAGCCGGTGAGCGACGTGGAACGGCTCCTCCTGCGCGCCTTCGACATAAACGCCAACGACGAGGTTCGAGGTGCTTGACTATCCGACGTTCGACTTCGATCAGGTCGACTTCGTCACCTCCGACACGCACTTCAGCCACGCCCGCATCAGCGAACTCGCCGGTCGGCCCTATTCCACCGTCGAGGAGATGAACGAGGATCTCGTCTGCCGATGGAACGACACGGTGTCGCCAGGCGCCGTCGTCCTTCACCTTGGCGACGTGGCGCTCGGCTCGATCGAGGAATCGATCGCGCTCACCGCGCGGCTCAACGGGCGCAGGCTGCTCGTACCCGGGAACCACGATCGCGTCTCACCCGCGACACAGTCGAAACGGGCGATAGAGCGATTCCTGCCCATGTACGAAGCGACGACCTCTGGGAGATCCTCCCAGAGGTCGTCGAGGGCACCCGCCGCGGGTACCGGATCATCGCTTCGCACTACCCCTACGCCGGCGACAGCCAGGAACAGGATCGACACACGTCGCATCGCCCGCGCTGGGACGACGGAATCCCGCTCATCCACGGGCACACCCACGCGCGGGACCATGGCCCGAATGGGCATCAGTTCCACGTCGGCGTCGACGCCCACGACTTCTCACCAGTCCCGTTCAGCGTCATCGACGCGTGGATCCAGAGGCTGCCCGGAATCGAGACGCGGCTGCAGACAGCGGTCCGCGAGGCTCGAGAGGTCCTCGCCGACCTGGACGGCACGCCCCCACTCAACATGGACTTGATGTTCTTTATGCAGGCGTACGACGAACTTCACATGCACCTCGAAGAGCTGCTGGCGGCCGTTGACGAAGTCGGGCACCTCAATGGCGACGAGGGCGAGGGTTCCCGATAGGATCGGCCATACCCGGAAAAATCCGGCTCGATCCGCATGGGGGCGTGAATGTCAGAGCCGTGGCTCTCTGCCGACGACATCGCTGAGCACTTGGGCGTGACCAAAGACACGATCTACGCCTGGATCTCCGACAAGGGGATGCCGGCGCACAAGGTCGGGCGTCTGTGGAAGTTCCAGGCGAGCGAGGTCGACGACTGGGTACGCAGGGGGGACGCAGGATCTCCGGACTGACCCAGTCGGCCGCGATGTCGGCGGCACGACGTATCCTGATCGACTTGCCATTTTCCAGGGGAGGAACCACGTGCACGCACCCACAGTGACGCTCGCATCGCTGCGCGCCGGGCAACGCCTGCGCGGTGTCCTGCCCGGGCAGCCGGTGACACTCGTCGGCGTGACACCGCTGGACGACGCGCTCGTCGAGATCTTCTTCCGCGATGACTCGGGTCGGACCGGCGAACGCACCATCACCGAGCTCGATGCCGGCAAGCTCGAACTAGTCACGGAGCTGGGTAACGCACCCGCGTTCGACGGCGACCCTGACGAGTTCCGGCTTGCGGCCGAAGCGTTGCGCATCAAGTACGCCGCGCTCTACGACCCGATGGCGGCGGTGAACAGCTCGGACGTCGACCCGTTGCCGCATCAGATCCGCGCGGTGTACGAAGAGCTCCTCCCGCGGATCCCGCTGCGGTTCCTGCTCGCCGACGACCCCGGCGCCGGCAAGACGATCATGGCCGGCCTCTACCTCAAGGAGCTCATCCTCCGTGCCGACTGCGAACGAGCGCTGATCGTCGCCCCCGGCGGCCTCGTAGAGCAGTGGCGTGAAGAGCTGTCGCAGAAGTTCGACCTCTCGTTCGAGATCTTCAACCGCCAGATGATCGACGATGCACAAGGCCGCAACGTGTTCGCCGAGCACCCGTTCCTGATCGCACGGATGGACCAGCTCTCCCGCAGCGACGACCTGATCGAGCAGCTCTCCGACGTGACGTGGGACGCGGTCGTTGTCGACGAGGCGCACCGGATGTCTGCGCATTACTCCTCCTGGGCGGGTCAAGTCGACGAGACGAAGCGGTTCCGGCTCGGCCGACTGCTCGCCGAGACCGCGCACAACTTCCTCCTGATGACAGCGACACCGCACGCGGGGAAGGAAGAGGACTTTCAGCTGTTCATGTCGCTGCTGGATCGGGATCGGTTCGAGGGACAGTTCCGCGCCGGTGTTCATCGGACCGACACGCGTGGACTGATGCGCCGAATGGTGAAGGAAGAGCTCCTCACCTTCGAGGGCAAACCACTGTTCCCTGAACGCCGCGCCTACACGGTCGAGTACGAGCTCAGCGACGCAGAACGCGAACTGTACGAACTCGTCACCGGTTATGTCCGCACTGAGATGGGCCGCGCGGAACGCCTCGCGCAGGCCGGCGACAAGAAGCGCGGCAACAACGTGGGGTTCGCGCTCACCGTTCTGCAGCGACGCCTCGCCTCGAGCCCTGAAGCGATCCTCCGATCGCTTGAGCGGCGCCAGGTGAGACTTGAGACGCGTCTGCGCGAATGGCAGCGTGCGACCGACGAGGCACGGTACAGCACCTCGATGACGGCGACGATCGACGAGTGGTCGACGGGCCGCACGACTCTCGACTTCGAGGACGCGTCCAACTCGATCCCGAACTTCGACCCCGACTCGTTCGACGACCTCGACGAGGAGGTCGCCGAGGAAGAGCGCGCACAGTTCGAAGCGCGCGTCGACGAGGTCGTGGACCTCGCCACCGCCGCGGAGTCGATCGGAGAGCTCCGCGCGGAGATCACGATCCTCGAAGACCTCATCCGTGTCGCACGTCGAGTTCGGCTGCTCGACGACGACAAGAAGTGGGTGCAGCTGCGAGCGATCCTCGACGACCAGCTCCTCGTCCACGACGACTCCGGCGAGCCGCGCAAGATCATCATCTTCACCGAGCACAAGGACACGCTGGACTACCTGCGGCAGAAGATCACGACGCAGCTGGGACGCCCCGAGTCAGTCATCACCATTCACGGCGGCACCCGCCGTGAAGATCGCAAAGCGGCGCGCGAGCAGTTCACTTACGACCGCAATACCGTCGTGCTGTTGGCGACGGATGCCGCGGGTGAAGGCCTCAACCTGCAACGCGCGCATCTCATGGTCAACTACGACCTGCCGTGGAACCCGAACCGGATCGAGCAGCGCTTCGGGCGGATCCACCGCATCGGACAGCGCGAGGTCTGTCATCTGTGGAACATGGTCGCCAAGGACACTCGCGAAGGAGATGTCTTCACGCGGTTGCTGTCAAAGATCGACCAGATGTCGATCGCGTACAGCGGCAACCTCTTCAACGTTCTTGGCGACGCGGATGCCTTCCAGGAGAAGTCTCTCCGCGAGTTGCTGATCGAGGCGATCCGCTACGGTGACCAGCCTGAGCGGAAGGCTGAGCTGGACCGCGTCATCGACGCGAGCGTCGCTCACGGTCTCGACACGATGGTGGCCGAGCGCGCGTTGCACCCCGAGATGTACTCCTCGCTCAACCTCGAAGAGATCCGTGGACGCATGGAGAAAGCCCGCGAGCGGCGACTGCAGCCCGGCTACATCGCAGCCTTCTTCATTCCCGCCTTCGAACGACTGGGCGGCCGAATCCGGCGCCGCGAGAAGGGGCGCTACGAGATCACTCGCGTGCCCCAGCGTGTCATCGACACCGCCCGCAGGCTCAACAGGTGGGCGCCCGTGCCGGAGCGATATGAACGGGTCACGTTCGAGACCGTGCATGTTCGTCCCGAGGGTCAGACTCAGGCCGCGCTGCTCGCACCCGGCCACCCGTTGTTGCAGGCCGTCATCGAGCTCACCATTGAGGATCTCGGCCCGGTCCTCAAGCAGGGCACAGTGTTCGTCGACCGTCGTGAACAGCAGTCCGACCGAACCGCACTGCTCTACGCGGTCGAGCAGCGTATCCAGAACGCCACCCCCGACCCCGACACTGTCTCGCACCACTTCGACTACCCTGTCCTCGACACCGCAGGCGACGTAACGTTGGCAGCCGCGCCTCCGTACCTCGACTACGACGCACCAGACCCCGACGAGGCCGATGCAATCGCGACGGTCCTTGACGCCGAGTGGTCGAAGAGCGATCACGAACGATCCATCCGCGCGTGGGCATACCGCGACGGACTCGCCCCCCGCATGGAGGAGCTCAGCGCGCGGATCTCGGTAGACGTCGACCGCACCCGCGTGCAGGTCAAAGAGCGACTGCTCGCCGAGATCAACCACTGGGATCGCGAGCACAACCGCCTCGAAGCTCTCGAACGCGCCGGTACCATTGGCCGCATCCGCGCAGAAGCCGCGCTCCAACGAGCGCGACAGCTCGACGAACGACTCGAGAAGCGGCTCCGCGCGCTCGACGAAAGCACGCAGCTCGTCGCGTTGCCCGCGGTCGTCCGTGGATCAGCGATCGTTGTGCCGAGTCAGCGTCTCGCTCCGGGAGATGAGGATGCCGCCCCTCGGACATTTGCGCGCGAGACCGAGTTAGTCGAGCGACGTGCAGTCGAGGCAGTTTTCGCCGCGGAGCTCGCACTCGGCCGCAACCCTCTCGAGATGCCCCGGAACAACCCCGGCTACGACATCCAGTCGTACGACAACGAGGGACGCATCCACTACATCGAAGTGAAGGGGCGGGTCGAAGGATCCGACACCTTCACCATCACGACCAACGAAGTCACCTTTGCCCAGACTCAAGGCGATCGTCACCGACTCGCGCTCGTGCTCGTGTCGCCCGATGGCGAGGAGCACGACCGGCTTCGGTATGTCCTCGACGCATTCACGCACATCGAGCCGTCAGCAACAACTCGGTCGTACAACGAGGAATGGCGCGACTACTGGGATCGCGGAGGCCCACCGCGATGACGGGCCCGATCGAAACAGCCATCGACCTACGAGAGACGCAGCCGTGAACGCAACGCCCAAGAAGAAGCTCATCGAAACCTCTCTTCCGCTCGAAGCCATCAACGCGGCGGCGGAACATGAAAAGTCAGTCCCCAGGAAGGGTCATCCTTCCACAATGCACCTGTACTGGGCCCCACGCCCGCTCGCGGCAGCGCGTGCGGTGCTGTTTGCTCAGCTGGTCGATGATCCCTCATCGCGGCCCGATGAGTTCCCCTCAGTGGATGCCCAGGACGCGGAACGACGTCGACTCCACGGACTCCTTGAGGAGCTGTGCAAGTGGGAGAACTCCTCCAACGAGGAGCTGCTCGCGAAGGCGCGCGCGGAGATCGTTCGCAGCAATGGCGACACGCCCCTGACATTCCTAGACCCCTTTGCCGGCGGCGGAGCGATTCCCCTCGAGGCGCAGAGGCTCGGCCTGCAAGCATCGGCGTCCGATCTGAACCCAGTCGCTGTCCTCAAGAACAAGGGTCTAATCGAAATCCCCCCAGTCTTCGCGGATAGGGCGCCGGTCAACCCAGATGCAGAGTCACGCACGGTCCCATGGAGCCGAGCTGCCGGGCTCGCCGAGGATGTGCGCCGTTACGGCGAGTGGCTCCGGGAGGCGGCATGGGCTCGTATTGGCCACCTGTATCCCAAAGCGACGACTGCGGAAGGCACCGAGCACACGGTCGTCGGCTGGATCTGGGCTCGAACTGTCACAAACCCGAACCCCGCCAACCCGATAAGCGTTCCGCTAGCGCGGACGTGGTGGCTCAGCAAGAAGAAGGGTCGGGAAACCTATCTGACCCCCGAGGTGAGCGGGCGCGGTGTGAGCTTCAGGATCGAACACGGGCGCTCAGGCCCGGTTGGCGAGGATGGATCCGTCGGTCGGGACAAGGGCGGCGCTATCTCGATCGTCGATGGAACGCCTATGTCCTGGGACTATCTGCGCTCCGAAGCCACGGCAGGACGAATGGGCACACAGCTCATGGCGACGGTCGCCGAAGGCTCTCGGTCGCGGCTCTACCTTCCCGCAGACGACGTGCAAATCCGTGCCGCAGTCACTCCCCCACCACAGGATCTCCCGATTGGCGAGATCCCCGAGGGGGGACCTGCATCACGGAACGTTTCCCTTTATGGTTTCAGGCACTTCACCGACCTCTTCTCGTCCCGTCAGTTGGCCGCGTTGTCGACGTTCAGTGATCTCATCGGTGAGGTCCACGGGCGCGTGGTGGACGATGCGCGTAGCGCCGGGATGGAAGACGGAGAGGGAATCGCTCTTGGTGGGAACGGGGCGATTGCGTACGCAGACGCAGTCGCGACGTACCTCGCTTTCGCGGTGAGCAAGCTCGCGGATTGGTCGTCCACCTTGTGTAGCTGGATCACGCAGATCGAGGGCGTTCGGGACACCTTCTCGCGACAAGCTTTGCCCATGGTTTGGGACTACGTGGAAATCAACCCGTTCTCGAACTCAGTCGGCAACTTCAGTGCCCACGTCGAATGGGTGGCTGCTGGTGTTGATGCCATGCCCGCTGACCCCCGTAACCCTGGACGAGCCACCCAAGCCGACGCAGCCGCGCGTGACTATGCAGTGACTGTCGTTTCGACTGATCCTCCCTACTACGACAACATCGGATACTCGGATCTCTCCGATTTCTTTTACGTATGGCTCCGACGCTCGCTGCGCGACATACACCCGTCCCTCTTCGAGACTGTCTTGACACCGAAGGCGGACGAGTTGGTGGCGAACTCTGCACGACACGGCGGAAAGGCGGGCGCTGCGGAGTTCTTTGTTAGCGGCTTCAACAGCGTCTTTGCGCGCATGCGTGAGTCCGCGAACGGACTTGTCCCACTCACCGTCTACTACGCCTACAAGCAACAGGACGTGCGCGATACCGGCACAACATCTACGGGATGGCACACGATGCTCGGCGGGCTGATCGACGGCGGGTGGACGATCACCGCAACCTGGCCCCTGCGTAGCGAGCGCGCTGGCCGGATGCTGAGCTTCGGGACGAATGCCCTTGCTTCGTCGATCGTGCTGGCGTGCAGGCCCAGACCTGTCGACGCCCCCGCTACCACCAGACGAGCATTCGTCGCCGCTCTGAAGACAGAGCTGCCGGATGCGCTCCGCAAGATGATTCAGGGCGATGTTGCCCCGGTCGATCTTGCGCAGGCTGCTATCGGGCCCGGCATTGAGGTCTTCTCTCGCTACTCGCGGGTTCGCGAAGCCGATGGTTCCGACATGAGCGTGAAGGACGCGCTGCTACTCGTGAACGCCACGCTCGATGAGGTAATCGGTGAACAGGAGTCCGACTTCGATCCTGATACCCGATTTGCCGTCAAGTGGTACCGACAGTACGGCTGGACCGAAGAAAGCTCAGGCGTTGCGGACCAGCTCGCGCGATCTTCGGACACCTCCCTAGGCACACTTGAGCGTGGGGGCATATTCGAAGCAAGAGGTGGCAAAGCGCGGCTACTGTCTCCGACTCAGCTCGAGAACGCATGGGACGTTGCAGCGGATGAACGAGTAAGTGTGTGGGAGGCTACCGTCCGACTCGCCGCAGTGATGGCGAAGCATGGCGCCGACCAGGTCGCCGCCCTGCTCCCGTCGGTGCAGACACGGGTGAATCTCGACGCGGTGAAGGAACTGGGCTTCCTTCTGTTCCATGAGGCGGAGAAAAAGCGGGACACCAAGGACGCGATCCTCTTCAACGGGTTGGTGAGTGCGTGGGGTGACGTGAATGAACAGGCGCGGAAGCACGCCGGTTCGCCGCGCTCGGTTCAGCAGGCGTTCGACTTCGATGAGGACGGGGACTGAGTTCGATGGCGATGAACAACCGTGACCGCGTGGGCAAGGCCTTCGACCTGTTGTCGGAGGGACTACTTGATTCCGTCGATGAAGTGATGACCGCCGCCTACAGCACATCGGACTGGCCGGCCGCGTGGGCACAAGAAGATGCTCAACGCCGGGGCGGACCGGCACGAACGCTGACAAAGCACGATGTCCAGGTGCAGCTGCGCGCCATCACAGAGCAGGGGTACCGATTCAAGGACATGCTGTCGCGGGCACAGCAGGGCTTCGGCTCTGAGCTCCGCGAGACACGCAACCTGTGGGCGCACAACGAGCCGTTCAGCTCTGATGACGCGGCGCGCGCGCTCGACACGATCGAGCGACTGCTCCATGCCGTCGGCGCGGTCGACTCCGCCGAGGACGTCCGCAAGCTCCGCGTCGACCTGCAGCGCACGGTCTTCGAGGATCAGACGCGCAAGCAGGTCAAGCGGACGACGGTGACCCTCGACCCGGGTTCGGGTCTGCGTCCCTGGCGCGAGGTGATCCGCCCGCACGATGATGTGGCACGCGGCGAGTTCACAGCATCCGAGTTCGCTGCCGACCTGCATCTCGTGCGAACAGGTCAGGCGACGAGCCCCGAGTACGGCGACCCGGTCGAGTTCTTCACCCGCACATACCTCACGGAAGGTCTGCGAGACCTGCTGTCGCGCGCGCTCCGACGCGTGGGCGGCGGAGACGGAAACGCCAGCCCGGTCGTCAACCTGCAGACCAACTTCGGTGGCGGCAAGACGCACTCGATGCTCGCTCTCTACCACCTCTTCAGCGGCACGCCCGCGAAGGACTACCCGCAGGAGCTGCAGGAGCTCATCGCAGAGACCGGAAACGCCGACCTTGCGGCGCTGGGCGTGAAGCGCGTCGCGCTCGTCGGCACGTACTTGAAGGCGGGATCACCGCTCATCAAGGACGACGGGACCGAGGTCCGCACGCTCTGGGGCGAGCTCGCTTGGCAGCTCGGGGGCCGCGAAGCGTACGACCTCATTGCTGAGGACGACCGAGCTGGGACGAACCCCGGTGAAGCGCTGCGCACGCTGATCGCGAAGTACTCGCCGGCCCTGATCCTGATCGACGAGTGGGTTGCGTACGCGCGGCAGCTCGTCACGGATAAGGAACTTCCGTCAGGGTCCTTCGAGACGCAGTTCACGTTCGCGCAGTCGCTGACGGAAGTCGTCCGGTCCGTGCCGGGCGCGATGCTCGTCGTCTCGATCCCGGCATCCGACACCGGCGAAGCGGGCAGCGGAAGCGACATCGAGATCGGTGGCGCGAACGGCCAGCTCGCTCTGGAACGACTGCAGAACGTCATCCGCCGTGTCGCCGATCAGTGGCGTCCGTCGAGCAAGGACGAGTCCTTCGAAATCGTCCGCCGCCGACTATTCCAGGCGCCGAACGCGGAGGGCCTGACCACGATTTCCGCCGTAGCGCGCAGCTTCGTCACTCTGTATCGGAGCAATACCGCGCTTTTCCCCCGGGATGCCGCGGCACCGAGCGATGACTACGAGCAGCGCATCCGGGCGTCCTATCCACTGCACCCCGAGCTGCTGGACCGCCTGTACGAGGACTGGTCGACGCTGGAGCGATTCCAGCGCACCCGCGGCGTGCTCAAGCTCGTTTCCTCGATCGTGCACGAGCTGTGGGCATCCAACGACACGTCGCCGTTGATCCTCCCCGGAAACGTGCCGCTGGAGGCGACGACGGTCAACACCGACCTCACCCAGTACCTCGAGGACCAGTGGAAGCCGATCATCGACTCGGACATCGACGGCCCGGGATCCATGGCGCAGCAGATCGACCTGGACCGCCCCAACCTGGGGCAGCGGTTCGTGACGCAGCGGATCGCGCGAACGATCTTCATGGGTGCCGCCCCGCGGATCAAGGCATCACGGAAGGGCCTGGACAAGCAGTATGTTTGGCTCGGAACCGCGGCTCCCGGTGACACGCTCGGTAACTTCGGCAGTGCGATCGAGTTGCTTGCCCAGCGGTCGACGTACTTCTACGAGGAGCAGGGTCACTACTGGTTCGACACTCAACCGTCGGTGACAAAGACTGCGAACGACTATGCCGAGCGACTCCGCGAAGACGTCGAGACCGTGTGGAACGAGATCACCGAGCGACTTCGCAGCGAGGAACGCGCGCGCGGTGTCTTCGATCGTGTACACGTCGCGCCGGCATCCAGCGCCGACGTCCCCGACCTCGAGGACGCGCGACTGGTGATTGCTCACCCACGCCACTCGCGGCGAAAGTCGGATGGCGCCGACTCGCCCGCCCACCAGTGGGTGCGCGACGCGATCGAGACCAAGGGCGCAAGCCAGCGCGTGCATCGCAACACTCTCGTCTTCCTCGTCGCAGACAAGAGCGAGCTGGAGAGCCTGGAGGCCGCCGCGCGCAGCTACCTCGCGTGGAAGCGTGTGCAGGCGACTAGCGAGAGCCTCAACCTGTCGGTGCAGCAGCGCAAGCAGACCGACGACTGGGTCACGCGCCTGGATCGGACCGTCTCGGACCGGATCCGCGACACCTTCGTGTGGGCGGTCTATCCCGAACAGTTCGACGCCACCAAGCCGTTCGAGCTGATCACCGACAAGGTGCCGGACTCGAGCGGCCGCTCGCTCGCCGAGCGCGTCGCCGCGAAGCTGTCTCGCGACGATCAGCTCGTCACCGAACTTGGTGCGCCAATCCTCGGTGCCACACTGCACCAGGAGCTGGGACAGCTGTGGCGCGATAAGGGCGAGATCAGCGTCGGCGAGCTGTGGGGCTACTTCACCCGGTACGTCTACCTACCGCGCCTCGTTCGCCGCGAGACCCTCGACTCCGCGATCGAGCGGTCGCTGAACTCCGTGCTCGTCGACGGCGAGAAGTTCGCGATCGCGACGGCGAAGGACACCGAGTCCGGTCGCTACCGCGGACTGATCGTTCCGCCTGCGCACAACGCCGCACTCCAGGTGACAGACAGCACGCTGCTGGTGGACTGGAACACGGCCGATGAGCAAGCATCTGCAGACCGAGCCTCCGCCGCTCGGGAGGCTGCTCGGCGCGCAGCCGAGGAAGGTGCCGCAGAGCTAGGTCCGATCGACATCGTGCTGGTCGATGTCGATGCGGACGACTCCGCCACATCGAGCGAAGACATCGTCGCACCGCGACGCCCGATCCGCTACTTCGGCTCCGTGAAGGTCGACCCCGATCGCTACTCAAGGGACATCGGAAACGTGACCCGCGAGATCATCGATCGCCTCGCCGGCGCCGGCGCGAAGCTCGAGATCACGATCGACATCCAGGCCAGCAAGAGCGACGGCTTCGGCGAGGGAGAGGTGCGCACCATCTCCGAGAACGCACGCGTGCTCAAGTTCGACGCGAGCTCGGGCTTCGAGAATTAGTCAGGCCAAGCGACTACGACGCCCGATCGGTGCCGAGGTCGAGAAGATCAAGACGGAAGGAGCCTCGTAGATGAGGATCGAATCAGCAGTCGTGACCAACTATCGCTGCATTGTCGATAGTGGAGATTTCGGAGTTGAAGCCGACAAGACAATCCTGGTCGGCATCAACGAGGCAGGCAAGACCGCGCTGTTGAAGGCGATTCAACTCGTGAGCCCAACCCCGGATACGCCCAAGATCGACTGGCTCTTCGACGCGCCCGCACCGATGGTCGACGACATCCGCCGCGGAAATCTCGATCGAGAGCGGATGGCAGTGGCGAGGGTCATCCTGACGCCGGACGCGACTGATGTCGATGGCCTCGCCATCCCCAAAGACGCTGACCTCCGGCTTGAGATGACTGCATGGCTCAGCGGTAACCGCACCTTCCGCGTGACGGGTCTGCCGCCTGCACCCTCGCTCGAAGACGTTGACAAGAGCATTGTTCGCCTAACCAGCGCAATGGCAAAGCAGTCGAGCGGGGACGCGAAAGCCGCAGCTCAGGCGCTGACTGGGTGGAGGGAGAAGCAGAGTCCGACTGACCCGATCAGCGGCAAGGTCGCTGAAGAACTCCGCGGACATCTCGATGCACTATTGCCCTTGTTCGCAGACGGGTCGGCCGCGGAGACCCACTGGGATGTACTCGATTCCGCCCTCAAGGAGGCGGCGGGACGAGACAAGATTGGCAAGCACCTCCTGTCAAAGTTGCCCCCGTTCGTCTACTTCTCCTCGTATTTCTCAGTGCGTCCGAGAATCCACCTGAACCGCCTGGCGGAACGCGAAGAATCGGGTGAGATCGATCTCGACTACGACTTCGGAAACCTGCAGCTCCTCAAGTTCCTCGGCTTCACGGCACGCGAGCTCTCGGAGATGGATTCAGAGGCCCCGACAAAGGGTGCGAACTACGACACCGATGTCCGAGAGCAGGAACGATACAAGGCCGCACTTGCCGCGCATGAACGCCGGCTCACAGAGCGCAAGCGCGCGCTGCAAACAGCCGGTGCACGCCTGACGGCTGAGATCCGTCGGGTATGGAACGATGACTCCCTGACGCTCCGACTCGACGTCGATGGACAGTATCTCCAGACCCTCGTCGAGGATGAGCTCGGCATTCCGGTCGAGCTCGATCAGCGAAGCGAGGGCTTCCGCTGGCTCGTTTCGTTCTTCGTGGTCTTCCATGCTCAGGCAAAGGATGATCTCCGAAACGCCATCCTGCTCCTCGACGAGCCCGGACTCAGCCTTCACGCGCTCAAGCAACAAGAGTTTCGTAAGACGGTGTCCGCTCTGGCTGAGGGGAACCAGATCATCTACACGACACACTCACCCTTCATGGTGGGAGCCGACGAGCTGGATCTCGTCCGGGTGGTCGAGATGGTCAACCGAAAGCTTGGGACGAAGGTACACACACGCCTCGCGGTCGACGATCCAAAGTCGATCTACCCGCTTCAGGCAGCACTCGGGTACGACCTCGCGCAGAGCATGTTCACGCACCAGCGAAACCTGGTCGTTGAGGGCATCACTGACCTCCTCATCATCGAGGCACTGAATGCTGCATTCTCATCGGAGGGCGGACCGGCGCTGGACAGCGACATCGCGATAGTGCCCGCAGGAAGCGCGAGCAAGGTCGTCTACTACAGCACCATCCTCACGAGCCAGAGCCTCAAGGTGGCAGCTCTCCTGGACTCGGATTCGGCTGGCGATCAGGCTGCTGAGCAGGAAGCGCTTTGGCAACTACTGAGCGCGAAGCGGATCCTGAGAACGGGAGACCACATCTCTGGCGTGCAGCGCGCTGAAATCGAGGACCTGCTGCGGCAGACACTGGCTCAGATCGCCTGCGACGAACTCGGATGGGACAGCCTCGCGACGGTACAGCAGCAACCCGCTCGCCCTCTCATGGAGATCCTCGTCGCCGAGCATCCTGGAGCTTCCAAGTGGAAGCTCGCTCGCGCATTCGCGAAATGGTTGAGTGCGAATGGAACTGCGGCACTCGATCCATCGGAACGCGAAGCTTGGCGATCGCTCTCAACGGCAGTCAACAAGGCGCTCGGCTGACCGCTACGCGGCCAGATGGAACCGCTTTGGCGTGCTCGATTCGGTGTCTCGTGAGACATCCGACTTGCGCATAAACGCCGGATCCAGGAACCGCATCAGCCCCATGTCGGCACGCAACTTCTTGAGCTTGGCGGTGTCGTGGTACCCGTCCGTGAACCGCTGCCGCAGTTCATCGAGGAACATCGGGCCGATGACCTTCATGATGTTGGTCTCGGTTGTGTAGTGCTCACCGAGCTCACGCCGAGCTGTCTTGTCTTTGACGGCCTGGAAGAGGCTGCCGAAGATCGCCGGCGAGATCGCCGACCAGTTGAACATCACAGCCGCGATCAGCCGGTCACGCATGCCGGCGTCGAAGGACGGGATCGACACCGATTCCTCGAAGACGCCACCGTTGACGTAGGGGAACCGCGAAATTAGCTCGTCGAGGTTCGACTGCCGACGAGACGGCTCACGTCCCATGACCTGGTACAGCAACGACAGCTGAGGCCCGAGGTCGGAACCATCCGTCGCGGTGCGGGTCTCGAGGAACTCGAGGAACAGATCGCGATCCCACACTCCGGCGTCATCGGCGTAGAGGGCGAACAAGGTGCGCACCAGAAACACCGACGCCTCGTGATCGTCGTACCCGGACCCCTCGAGGGCCTCGTACAGCGACGCCATCAGCTTCGCCGCTTTGATCGACGCCGACTCCTGCGCCTTCGATCCGAAGGTGCGCTCACCGTACCCGGCGAGGAAGGCCAGCACGTCGGCACGATCCCGCATCTGGGTCAGGGCGAACTCCTGCACACCCTCGCTCTCAGCGTGAAGATCGAGCAGACGGAGCCGGCGGAAGTCGCTCGTGATGACCCACCGAGGAACCTCCGGGTCGGGAAGGTCGTCGATGTAGTCGAGCGCCTGCTGCTCAGCCGCGACGAGATCCTTGCCGGCGGACTTCATCTCGATCAGCGCGAGACCAGGGATCAGCGCGTCGATGTATCCGCGCGAGCCGGTAGATGAGCGCTTGACTCGCTTCTCGTAGAACGCCGCGCGGGTCTGGGTTATCCCGTACACGCCGAGCAGATCCCGGACGAAGGACTGCGCCTGCTGTCGCTCGTCGCCGGGCTCGTCCTGCCAGTCACGGGTGAACTGCGCAGCGCGAGCTCGGATCTCATTCATCGACAACGACTTCGGCACGATCCCAACGGTATCCGCCCAGGCCACTCCCCCTCGTACCGCTCGATCTTGCCCGCAGCGTGGCGGCTGCAGAGCGCCCCACCACCACGCCTTGACACGGGAGCAAGCTGGTTTTAGAGTAGTGAATGTCACATTCACCACCTTTGAGGAGGTCTCATCATGCGTGCGTTCCCCGTGAACCGCGACACCATCGACCTGCTGGTCACCGCCGCCTACATCTCCACCCCCGCCTATCGCAGCAGCACCCCGCGCGAGCTCGCCGAGAACGCCGACCGGATGGGGCAGAGCCTCTGGGACGAGAACCACGCCAGCGTCAGCTACGCGATCAAGCAGCACATCGCCGCACCCCACTACGAGTGGCAGCCCGTCGCCGAGATCGTTCCCCTGGCCGACGATGAGCAGGCGTTGCAGATCGAACGCAGCCGTCTTCTGCTCGCAGAGGTCTCCTGCCATCACCCCGAATGGGACCAGTCCCCCGCCCGTGATCTCGTCGAGCGCCTCGGCGACGCAATCGCGCGGCGGTTCTCCCACCGTCCGCTCGTGGACTCCCCCGACCACCTGGGCGTCAAAGAGTACGAGGGCCTGCACCGCGCCGTCGAGGTCTGGGAGCGAGAGATCGGATTCCGCCACCCGCTCACGCACGACGCAGCCGCGCGGGAAGGGAGCCGGCCATGACTCTCACGATCACCCACGCCGCCGCGGAAGGCACCCTCATCGACGGGACCAGCCGGGGCGACGGAACGTCCGACGCGCTCAAAGCCAACGGGTGGCGATGGAGCAGGGCCATCGGCTCCTGGTACATCCCCCACTCCCGCGACCGGGAGCCCAAGACCGCGATCATCAACCGCACCGCCGAGCAGCTCGCCGCGGCCGGATTCGCCGTCGAGATCTCGATCGACTACGCCCGCCGCGCCACCACGGACGTCGAAGCGGACCTCATCGAGCGCCGGAGCGAACGCGCCGACGCTCTGGCCGACCGCGCCACTCGGCGCCACCATCACGCGACCGAGGAAGCGGAGCGGGCCGCACGCGCACTGCGCCGCTTGCCCGAAGGTGGCGAGCCGATCAAGATCGGGCACCACTCGGAAGCCGGACACCGTCGCGCGATCGCCAAAGCGGATGCCGCGATCCGCCGGTCAATCGACGCCGACTCGGAGGCCCGCCGCGCCCAGGTGCGCGCCGACATCGCGGCCTCATCGAACGACGCCCGCTACGCACCCATCACTGTTGCGAACCGGATCGAGAAGCTCCGCGCCGACATCGCGGGCATGCGGCGACGTCTCGACGGATCTAGCCGGACCCTCGCCGGCGGGTACATCGAGGTCACAGCCGCGGCAACAGGCGCCTACGCCGAACGGCTCGAGCGTGAGCTGGCCGCAGCTCAGGATCAGCTCTCCTACTGGCAGGAGGTTCGCGCCGAGCAAATCGCGTCCGGCGCCGCCACCGACCACAGCAAAGACACCATCAACGTCGGCGACCAAATCAAGTACTTCGGCAGCTGGTGCACCGTCACCCGCGTCAACCCGAAGAGCGTCAGCATCACCGACGCCTACGGCCACCGCGGCACCGTGCCCTACACGCACATCCGCGAACACAGTGTCGGCCAGAGCGAGGCAAGCTCATGACCCTCGCCGCCCGACCCCGAACCATTCCCGCACCCACCGCGCGCCGGCTGCAGCACGTCGCACGCGCTGCGCTGTTCATCGTGGCGGCGATCGCCGCCGGCTGGCTCGGGATCCTCGCCGCGCCGATCCTCGATCGCATCATCGTCACCGCGGCCGCGGTGGTCCTCGTCCCGCTCACCATCGCGCTCGTGGTCGACTTCTTCCGCAACCCCGATTGAGCGTTCGATGCCTGCCTACAGGGTTCAGTGGCAGCAACACGTCAGCCTCACTGCGACCGTCACCGTCGAGCTCGACGAACTCGCGGCGTGGGCTTGTGAGCATCTCGGCATGCGCACGATCAACGACGGCGCGGCCGTAGGCGCAACGCCTGCCGGCGTGCGACGGTTGCTCGAGCACAACACCCGCATGCGCGAGGAGCTGCTGCAGCAGTGGGCGGCGGCGCACATGCCGCACCAGTGACACGCTGGCCCTGACGGGCATAGCAGAGGCCCCGCCGGTGGCAATCCGCCGGCGGGGCCTCTGCTGTTGATCACACGAGACGCTGCGCGAGCTCGTCGATCTTGTCGGGGCGGAAGCCCGACCAGTGGTCCTCGTCCGTGATGACGACGGGCGCCTGCATATAGCCGAGCGCCTTGGCCTCGACGAGCGCCTCGGCGTCCTCGCCCAGGTCGATCACTTGATAGTTGATCCCCTTCGCGTCCATCGCTTTGGATGTCGCGGTGCACTGGACGCATCCGCTCTTTGATAGCAATCGGATCATGGGTGGTTATCTCCTCCTTCCTGTTCTCCTCGGGCCGAGCATGCCGGGCAGCTCAGACACGGGCAGCCGCGCGGCGCTTGAGCCACACGATGAGCGCGATCGCACCGATCAGGATCGCGAGAATGACGAGGATCTGTCCCCAACCGAGTCCAACGCCGTCGACGACCTCGAGCGCCACGGCGTCACCCTGCTCGAGCAAGTGGTACTGCACCATCCATGTGCGCAGCGGATCGAGGAACATCCCCAGCGATACGGCACCGCTCGCCAGGACGAGCACGGCAATCAGCAGCAGCGAGATCCAGTCGTCTTCCGACACGCTCTGATTCGACACGAGTTGCTCATCCCTTCTCTCGGGGCCAGTCGGCCCTCGGTGTCATCCCTGCCACGACGATCACGCGGCCTCGGGACGTCGGTAACTGATGACCGAGTTGTCGAACACCGTCAGCAGTCCGTCTTCTCCGCTGTCGATGTCGCGGTACTCGATAGCGAGGTACTCGTCGTCGACGACGTCGGGCTCGACCCCTTCGACCACTCCCCACAGGCCCAGTGCGGCGTCGACGAGGAGGAGATCTCCGACCTCGAGCTCGACGGCCGGCCCCTCGAGTGATTCGCTGTACCCGTCGCCGTCCGCAGCTGCGTCGACGTCGGGTGCCTCGTCGTCGACGTCGGGGACGAACCGGACCCGTTCGCGCGGGTCCAGCGGGGTGACGTTCGCGGGGCGGAGGGCGCCGGGCTGGGGCTTCGACGCGGCCGCGGGATCCCACTCGACGATCTCGGCTGTGGACCACTGGAAGTAGTCAGGCTCGATCTCTTCGCCCTCGCCGTCGTCGGTGAGCTCCGGTTCCGGGTCGCGCACCATCATCCGCTCATAGTCCGCCGTCGCGGGGCGCAGCGCTGCCAGGTGGTCCCAGTCCGCTTTGTCGGACGAGTCGAGCTTCGCGGGGTCCGGGGTGTAGAAGGCCTGGATCTCGACAGGCAGCGACTCGGCGTTCAGGGTGATGCCGCGGCCCCGCTTGTTGCGTGGGATCGCTACGCCGACCGCGAAGCTGTCCCACATCATGTTGGCGCCCTGCGGGGAGAGGCGACCGAAGCTGACGCGCGCACCGAAGTTGTCTCGCATCTCACCGCCGAGGAACTCCACGTCGGGACGCTGCAGACCCAGCAGAATGTGGATCTTCGCCGATCGCGCCAGCCGGGCGAGGTCGGAGAGCAGATCCAGGACGGGAGCCTGCGCCGGCGCACCCTTCGGCTTGACGGTCTTGTACCACCGTTGCACGCGAGCCTTGAAGGTGGCGTACTCGTCGATGATCAGCGCGAGCGGGTCGAAGTCCTCGAGCCGGGCTGTGCCGTTCTCGAGCTGCGAGTAGCGCTCTTCCATGAGCTCGTGTGCGGCGTGCAGCATCCGCACCTGGTGCTCGACGCGCGCACCGACCAGCTCGACGTTGGGCCAGTCACGGAAACCGGCGAACTCGATCCGCTTGCCGTCGAGCACCCATACGCGCCAGTGCGCGTGCGTCAGGTGGGTGAGCACCGTGTGCTGGAAGCTGGTCTTGCCCGAGCCGGTGCCACCGATGACGAGGCAGTGCGGGGAGATCGCCGGATGCCACGACTGGATCTGCCCGTCCTCGTCGGGGCCGATCGGGATCCTGAACGACTTGTAGGCCGAGTGAGTGAGCGCGGCCGCGGGCTCCACTTCGTGCAAGACCATGTCGGGCATGGTCGGGCGGACCTCGAACCTGATCTTGTCGCCCTCGAGATCCCAGTGCGCCCGCCACCGGCCGGGGAGCATCGACGAGACGACCTTCTCGATCTGGGATCGACGGGCGGCGATCGCCATCTTCGGACCCACGTTGTGCTTGACCTCGATCTTCGAGACCGACGCATCCTCGGCCGACGTCACCGACACGTTGGCGGTCGGGTCGATGACCTGCTTGACGACCTCGATCGCGCGCTGCTGCTCGCGGGAGACCGGATCGCTCGCGGGTGCGAGCTCGACGATGAGGACGCACCGCCTCGAGTTGTGCTTCCGCACCCGGTACTCCGCACCCAGGCGTCGGGTGAGGCCGGCGATGATCTGGTCGACGAAACGCGGATCGTCGTCGACAACGTGCGAGGCGTACCGGATCTTTACGCGCGCCGGGAGGCCCACCCATCCCTTCGTCCACTTCACCGGCTCCACGAGCGCGCGGGTCGGTTGGGCTGCGCCGA
Source organism: Microbacterium sp. NPDC076768 (assembly GCF_040687205.1). Classification (NCBI taxonomy): domain Bacteria; kingdom Bacillati; phylum Actinomycetota; class Actinomycetes; order Micrococcales; family Microbacteriaceae; genus Microbacterium; species Microbacterium sp. NPDC076768. Next base: position 62,191 of record NZ_JBFBMU010000004.1, on the reverse strand, counting down.
GATGAGGAAGCACCGCCTCGATGGCCGGGTCCATACGGCCCTGCCGCTGGAAGGCTCGCACCCCCGATGCGATCGCGCCGACAGCAAGTGCCACCGCCACGATCCACACCACCGGGACCAGGTCGGTGAACGGCCGCACCGCGTTGAGTCCTGTCACTGCCGTCGCGAGAGCGATGCAGAGCAGCGCGGGAATGATGCCGGTCAGCTGGCGGCGAGGAAGGACGCCCAGCGACACTGCCGCCGGGGCGGTCGGCCGAGCTGGCGGACGCTGTGCCACCCGAGTTGCCATTGGAGCCTCCTGAGCGGGCCGAGTACTTCACGACCCTCTTGCGAGGTATAGGCCGACGATCGGCTCCTTCGCGGACATCGCGGATTCCCTGCGCGTCTGACGCACTCGTGATGTCCCCTGCGCGATAGTGACCCAGAGAAGCTCGCGGCGGCAGCTGGAAAGCGATATTGCGCCACATCGCGGCGCGCATCAGCTGTCCGATCTCACGAGAGTTGTCGGTTGGTGAGACAGAACATCCCCGGAAAGGCGGGTGAGTGGTGCGCTGCCGAAACTGCCGGTTGTCTCACGAAACTTGTCGGTATTCGCGTTTCGTTCTCACCCTGCCTAAAAGGTCGGGCGGACCGTTTCGGCGCGACAGGTTCCGGCAGGGGGTTTCGGCAGGTGCGCGACCGGCGTGTCGTGCAGTCGGCCGGTGACCGCGGTGCGCCTGCCGGAAACGATCGTTTTCGGCGCGCCGTCTGCTTAGTTCGGTGAAGCTCGCGCAGGGATTCTGGGCGCCCGCCTTCTCTGCCGCTAGGTGCATCGTGCCGATGCGCGGCTATTTCGAGTGGACCGGCGACAAGACGCCGAAGACCCCACACTTCCTCCACGGCGACGGTCCTCTCTCGGCCGCAGGCCTCACCTGGTCGATGGAGCTGCCGAACGGGGAGAAGTCACGGTGCTTCGTCGTTATCACCCGCGAGGCGCGGGATGCCAGCGGGGAGGTGCACGACCGGATGCCCGCGTTCCTTATGCCCGATACGTGGGATACGTGGCTCGCTCCGGAGAAGCTCACCGGCGATCGCAAGGCTGAGACGTTGGCGATGCTCGAGCACACATCCGGAGACGTCGCCTCGACCATTCGTGAGCACGTCGTCGACCGGAAGGTCAGCAACTCCCGCACAGTCGACTCGACCGACCCCTCTCTGCTGGAGCCCGTGGCCTGACGATCCTTCGCCTCACCTCCTCACGGGGCATACTCTCGTGGAGCATCGTGCATGCGATGTCTACCGTTCGCGAACGCGAGCCTGCCCGCCGGCTCAGGCGAGTGCGGGAGCGCTCGTCCCGGGGTCGAGGTGGGTCCCCTCGCGGGGTTCGGGTGTCAGGTACAGACCGGAGGGTGCGTTCGCGGTGAAAGCGAGCGCGTCGGTCCAGGTCCGGTTGATAGGAGGCTGCCGGCTGCCGTGGTACTTGAACGTGATCGAGCTGTGCTCGTGTAGCCACACCGTGGTGCGGCCGCCACCGATACTCATGTCCTCTTTCCAGGGGAAGGGTTCGCCTCGACGGAGTTTCGCGGTGATGACGAGCTGAAGGTGGATGAGGGCGCGGTCCTCAATCTCCGCTTTCTGGTGTCCCTCGCAGATGAACGTGCCCATAGTGCGCCTTTGCTCTGTCTCCCCGGGCGACAGTGCCCATGATCGCAACCGGATTGGTGGCGGTGTGGAGACACTTAGCGTCCCACTGCTGATTCGCGAGCAACACCCCCAGGCGGCCTTCGCTGCGCATCGGCATCCCAACGGCAGCGCGCCCGCACCTAGACGTTTGTCTATAGTGGGGTAGCTACAAGTCCACATCGGCTTGTTGGGCCCATCGTTGTAAATTGCACCCCAAGGGCGTGCCCCGGCGGCACGGATCTGACAGGATAATGACGTCTCCCGACGGTGGGTTGCGCTTTCTCGCACTACCTTCTGGGGAGTCGGTGAACCGGGATCTGGGGATATCGGGAGCAGACAGCGCGTGCCCTCCGCTTCCGCGGAGCGAGATGTCGGATCCCCCTCATACGCCCGGCGCATGAGCGGGATCCGACCTCATCCGCAAACCCTTTAGAAGGGACCGGCGACCTCCGCGAGGGCTGGGGTGCGTGCAAGGCCACCGGTAGTTCCCGAGGATGCTGGGGTCACCCCCGGTACGCCGAAAATAGCGGGTTCCAGGGTCTTCGGAAGAGGGGTTGATCCGGCGCGGGGCGTCCGGTATTAAGCCGCGGGATTGCGCTTGCAGGCGTCAGATCGCTTCCGCGTTAGTCGGCGCGTAATTGGAGCCCCGTGCGGTGCTCGAGCAGCTTCACGGCCAGCAGTTCGCCCAACTCCGTTCCGAAGTGGCCGAGGGCTGCGTGATGCAGGCTCGAGGACGCATCGAGGCGGTGATCAGTAACCGATGAAGATAGAACCAGCGTCTCACAGACCTACGCGACTAGGTATCGCTTCACAGGCCCCCTTGGAGAATTGGATCTGCGATCCCCACCGAGAACGGTCGTTTTCGGCGGGCGATGATCCCGACGGGCCGGAGCATCGCGGGCCTAGTCCCGGTACCTGATCATGCGCAGCAGTCGACCGCTAGTGTCCGACTTGAGTCGCGGCGTCGTGAGACCGTCTTGACGCTGAGGCGTGGCGAAGTTCCTAACATCGCCTGTCCGTTACCTGGGTCCCATAGGCAGTGGGGTGCTAACTAGCGTGTCACAGGAGGTACTCTTGCCTTCTCTTGCAGTACAGAACATAGTGAAAGCAGAAGCCGATGACGAACGATAGCAATGCATCGAGCCGTGAATACTCCGACACCGATGTTCCGACCAACGATTCCGAGGGAACGGTCAAGCCCGGGGGTCTGGGCGAAGACAACACCATCCCCGCGAACCCCGACGGGGTAGCCGCAGGCCTGTCCGACTCGCCTTCGCACTTCAACCCAGAAGAAGACGAAGCCGCCAACGGAGAAAACTGACCTGCAGGCTCTCGCGTCCGGCCAAACACTCTTCGATCCGCGAAGCAAGCTCTGCGCGTCTCATGATCGGGATCGCTCGGTGGGTACAGGACCGCACCGAGGGCAGGTAACCCTGCTTACGTTGTAAGCAGGGTTACCGTGGCATATATCGGTCGGTCCGATCTGCACCCGCAGGGACGGTGCGTTCCTGACCGTTGGGAGGGATGACGCGTCATGTCGAGAGAATCTAGCCGGGAGCCCCGAGGGTCAGCGGCCGGGCGCCTAAGTCGCGAACTCATCATCGAGACCGCCCTAGGCCAGATCGATCGCGCCGGGGCACAGGGCCTCTCTATGCGCTCCCTTGCTCAGGAACTGGGTGTGGAAGCGATGTCTCTTTACCGCTACGTGCACGGGCGTGAGGATCTGCTCGAGGGTGTGATCGCTCTGCTCCTCGGACAATTGACATCGAACCTGGACGACGAGTTGGCGGAGCACTGGCAGGGCTTCCTGCAGGATGTCGCCCATAAGGTACGTCAGATCGCGATCGATCATCCTCAGGCATTTCCGTTAGTGGCGACCCGGCATCCCGCGGCGCCCTGGCTACGACCCCCGCTACGCAGCGTCGAGGTCGTGAACACGTTCCTCAGCACCCTGCTGGGGCACGGGTTTACGGACGCGCAAGCGGTCGATGCGTATCGGTCCTTCAGCAGCTTCCTGCTCGGTCAACTCTTGCTGGAATCCGCGGTTCGGGGAGCTGAGACCGGCCCGGTGGAAGAACCGCTCGACGAAGGAAACGCGGATATACCCGAGCGTGACGGGAGCATCGGCTTGGATGACGCTCCGGAGGTCCGTCGGCTACGGGCTCTTCTGAGCGAGGACCATTCCGACGAAGAATTCGAAGTATCGCTGGAAGTACTCCTCGACCGTTTCGCAGGGGAGCTGTCCCAGTAGCTGCGGCGTGAGCGCCCCGAGCGAGGCCGTCCGTCAGTGTTCTCTGGCAGGACCGGGGGTGGTCGCGTCCTTGGCTGTGTCGTCGGGGTCGGCATTCTGTCGGATCTCTCGGCCCTTCTCGATGTCCTGCCGCTCCTTCTCGGCGGCCTTGTCGCTCTTGCGGGTGTCGCGCGGAGGTAGCTGGATGTCCTCCTCGGCGGCGATGCCCGCCTGCAGCTGGCGACCTCGCTCGAGCTCAGCATCGAACTCCGCGCCGAACAGCAGCGCGAGGTTTGCGATCCACAGCCAGAGCAAGAAGATGATGATCCCCGCAAGGGATCCATAGGTGCGGTCGTAGTTCGAGAAGTTTCCGACGTAGAACCCGAAGGCTGCGGTAGCGAGTGCGAGCACGATGATCGCTAGCAGGGCGCCCATGCTGATCCACCGGAATTTCGGCTGCTTCGCGTTCGGGGTGGCGTAGTAGAGGATTGCGACGACCAACACCACGATGAATATGAGCAACGGCCACTTGGCGATGGACCAGACCGTCTGGGGCACGTCGCCGATGCCGAGTGCGTCGCCGATCGCCTTGGTGACCGAGCCGGAGACGATAAGAATGATCGCGGCGATGACGAGCAGCACGATCGTGATCACGGTGACCAGCAGCTGGGCGGGCTTCAGCTTCCAGAACGGCCGGCCCTCCTCGATCTCGTAGATCCGGTTCATCGCACGGCTGAACGCTCCCACGTACCCGGATGCTGACCAGATGGCCAGCAGGATGCCGGTGATGAGAGCGAAACCGGCACCCGGAGACTCGGCGATCTGCTCGATCGGCCCGCGGATCGTGTCGACCGTGTCGCCGGGAGCGACCTGCTCGATGATTCCCAGGACCGCATCGCTGGCGGCTTTTCCCTGCCCGACGACACCCAGTAGCGAGAAGATTGCAATCAGGCCGGGGAACAGCGACAGCACCGCATAATACGTCAGGGAGGCGGCGATGTCGGTGCACTGGTCCGAGGAAAACTCGCGAATCGTCTTCCGCAGTACGTATTTCCAGGACCTCTTGTGCAGATCGTCTGGGGAATCGGGCTTGCCTGATGCTTCGGGGTCTGGGGCGTTGCGCGGGGTGGAGGGGGCTGTGCTGGTCATCGCAGGTTCCTTCGTGACGGGGCGGGCCCGTCGTGTGACGGGCCCGCCCGATTCGTGCGGGTTCAGCTGTCGGAGATGTTCTCGCGAGCGTGCTGAGCCTGGTCTCTCACGTCGCTGGCCGCGCCCTGGGCTTCGTCCTTGACTGTGGCGACGGAGTCCTGCGCCGACGACTTCACGGATTCGACCGACGCCTGCAGAGGCTCCTTCAGATGATCGCCGACTTCTTTCGCAGCATCGGTGACCTCGTCAACCAGCGGCTGCGCCTGCTCCTTGACGGTTGCAGCGAGGTCTTTCTCCTTCGATGATGCGGGGATCAGCGAGGCGATGACCAAGCCGGCGCCGAAGGCGATCAGACCGACGGCGAGCGGGTTCCCCTCCGCCTTCGCGACGGCGCGGTCTTTCAGATCTCCCGCGTGAGAGCCCGCATCCGTCAGCGACGAGCCGGCGTCATCCGCTGCGCCCATCACACGCTCACGGACGGAGGTGAACGCACCGCGGACCTTTTCGACCTGTCGGTCCACGATCTTCGACGGGGAGACCTTATCGGCCAGGGCGTCCACGTCCATGCCGAGGTCTTGGCGGGTCCGCTCAATGTCGGTGCGGATCTCGTCGGGTGAATCGCTCATCGGTTTTCCTCATTTCTCTTCAGCGTTTCGGGGATCTCTTTCAGGGTGTCCACGGTCTGCGGGACGCCCTTCACTTGCTTGATCTGGCTGCGCCCGACCAGGAACAGGATCAGGGCAATGAGTGCCCACAGGACCGCGACGACAACGCCGGACCAGCCGCCGCCCATCAGCGTTCCCAGAGCCCACCACAGCGCGACGGACAGGAAGAACACCGCCATCAGTGCGCCGTAGCCGGCGGCACCCATCAGGCCCGCACCCTTGGCGGACTTCGTGGCCGAGTCCTTCAACTCTGCTTTGGCGAGGGCGACCTCCTGGCGCATCAGCGTCGAAATGTCACGGGACACTTCCCCGAGGAGATCTCCGATCGAGGTCGATGCGGCTTTCGCTTCAGACGGTGTCGGGTCGGTCATAGCCGTCCTCCCCCAGAATGTCCGGACGGCTGGCGGCCGCCTGCGAGTACACGGGCGTGCCAGCGCCCGTGTCGTTCACCACGGGGACGGGCACGGACGGGTCAGGGTGCACCTGCGGAGGTGCCGGCACGGGAGCGGCGTCTTTATCGTCGGAAGCATTCGCGGCGAGGGCGCGGGTGAGGCGCCCCACAACGATGCCGCCGATCGCGGCGGCGAGGATGAACGTGCCGGGCTTGCGACGTGCGTAGCGCTTGACCTCCGTGAGCACAGAACCAGGGTCCCGGTCGCCGAGCCAGGTTGCGGCAGCAGACAAACGCCCCGACACCTGCTGGACCAGATCGCTGGCGACGCCACTGCCTTCCGAGTTAGTGGCCATGGAGCCGAGCTCGTCGCTGACAGAGCGAAGACCACCGGCAAGACGCTGTTGCTGGGTGTTCGCCTGCTCCGACAGCTCCCGCTGCGTCTGCGCATACAGATCCTTCGCCTGCGTCTTCGCCTCCCCCACGACGGTCGCAGCCTCATCCTTGGCGGTGCCAAGAACGTCCTTCGCCTGAGTTGCCGCCGTGTCCTTCAGGTCGGTGGCTTCCTGCTTGACAGCATCCACCTTGCCCGAAGAACCGGGGGCGTTCACGCCCGAGCCGCTCGGGCTGGTCGTCTCATAGTTGTCCGACATTAGTGCTCCTCTCGCGGACCGACCGAACAGTCGGTGGAACCCGTTCTAGACCGTCTCCCCCGCCTCGGTCAGGACCCTTGCTCCGAACAGACTTACGGTGTATACAGGCCGAGCACACCACTGCCGCACACCGCGCCGTTATTGGTGTGTAACCCTTTCCGCAGGCCGCAGGCCGCGGGCCGCAGGCCGCAGGCCTTTCCGTACGTTGCTAACATTCGACCATGGTTGAATCCGCTGCGTTCGTGACGCCGAAGCTCTCCGTGCAGCCCGACGTTCGCGTTCTCGGCGCCCGAGAACACAATCTGCAGGATGTCGACCTCACGGTGCCGCGCGATGCAACGGTCGTCTTCACCGGTGTGTCCGGATCGGGAAAGTCCTCGCTGGCGTTCGGGACGCTGTACGCCGAGTCACAGCGACGCTATTTGGAATCGATCGCACCATACGCCCGCCGCCTGATCGATCAGGCGGGAGTGCCCGATGTCGACTCGATCACGGGGATGCCGCCTGCGGTCGCCCTGCAGCAGCAGCGCGGTGCCGGGAATGCCCGATCGACCGTGGGCAGCATCACCACGTTGTCGAGCTTGGTGCGGATGCTGTACTCGAGGGCCGGGGACTACCCGGACGGGCAGCCGATGTTGTATGCGGAGGACTTCTCCGCGAACACGGTCCAAGGGGCCTGTTCGGAATGCCACGGCATCGGACGCGTGTACGCGGTGAACGAGCAGCAGATGATCCCGGACCCCTCGCTCACCATCCGCGAACGCGCCATCGCTTCCTGGCCGACCGCGTGGCACGGCCACCAGCTGCGCGACGTGCTGGTTGCTCTCGGTTACGACGTCGATGTGCCGTGGCGGGACCTGCCGAAAAAAGACAGGGACTGGATCCTGTACACCGATGAAACCCCCTTCGTTCCGGTCCACTCCCGACTCACCCTCTCTGAGTCCAAAGCTGCGATCGAAGCAGGCGTGGAGCCGAGCTACTCGGGCACATTCGTCGGGGCTCGCCGGTACATTCTGGACACGTTCGCGAACACGAAGAGCGCCTCGATGAAGCGGCGCGTCGCGCAGTTCCTCACCGCTGCGATCTGCCCCGTCTGCGATGGCAAGCGGCTGAAGCCCGAGGCGCTGTCTGTCACGTTCGAAGGATTCGACATCGCTGAACTCTCTCAACTGCCGCTCCGGGAACTTGCCACGACCCTGTCGGGAGTCGTCGCACGCTTGGAGGACCACGAGGCCGCCTCTTCCGACGCTGCCTCTCTGCGTGCCGCGGGGGAAGGGCAGGGCGCTGCGGGCAAGGCTCCGCTTGCCCCTACGCCCGATGTGCGACCCACCGCAAGCCGAGCGCCAGAGAAGCGTGCTGCTGCGGTCCAGCTCGCTTCAGGGGTGTTGCAGCGGCTTCGTCCACTGGTCGATCTGGGGCTGGGTTACTTGTCATTGAGCCGGACGACCCCGACACTGTCGGGCGGCGAGCTACAGAGACTCCGGCTCGCGACGCAACTCAGCTCTGATCTTTTCGGGGTCGTCTACGTCCTCGACGAACCATCGGCGGGACTGCATCCGCAGGACGTGGCGGCGCTCCTCGAGATCCTGGATGGACTCAAGGGGCGAGGGAACAGCCTGTTCATCGTCGAACACTCCGTGGCTGTGATGCGGCACGCGGACTGGCTGGTCGACATCGGCCCCGGCGCCGGTGAACACGGCGGCCGCGTGCTCTATAGCGGCCCGCCCGACGGGCTCGCCGATATTGAGGAGTCCGTGACCCGCGGATACCTCTTCGGTGGCCGCGGTCTCCCTCTTCGCACACCCCGTGAGGCACGCAGTTGGCTGCGCCTGGAGAACGTGACGCGGAACAACCTGCACGACCTCACGGTCGATATCCCCTTGGGTGTCTTCACCGCCGTTACGGGCGTGTCTGGGGCCGGCAAGTCGAGTCTGGTCAGTCAGGCGCTTCCATCGCTGCTTGGCGATCGCCTTGGCCGGGCTGTCCGGGCCGATAACGAGCCGGTCAGCGACGAGTCGTTCCTCTCGGATGCGCCGGAACGTCTCGATGGGCGCGTCGCCGGGCCCGTCACCGGTGTACAGCGGCTGGTCGTCATCGACCAGCGGCCCATCGGCCGGACCCCGCGGTCCAACGTCGCCACCTACACCAGGCTGTTCGACCATGTCCGTCGTCGATTCGCAGATACCCCGGAAGCTCGTTCCCGTGGGTACAAACCTGGACGATTCTCCTTCAATGTCGCCGGCGGGCGCTGCCCGACCTGCGAGGGCGAGGGATCGGTGATGGTCGAGCTCCTCTTCCTGCCTTCCGTGTACACCGAATGCCCCGACTGCCACGGCAGCCGATACAAGGCATCAACGCTCGAGATCACGTGGAGGGGGCGCACGATAGCGGACGTGTTGTCCATGAGCGTCGAGGAGTCGAACCGCTTCTTCGCGGGCGATGAGGAGATCACGCGGTCGCTGACCGCTTTGTCGGATGTCGGACTCGATTACCTCCGGCTGGGTCAACCGGCAACCGAGCTCTCCGGGGGTGAAGCGCAGCGTGTCAAGCTCGCTACCGAGTTGCAGCGGGCGCAGCGCGGAGACACGCTGTACGTACTGGACGAGCCGACGTCCGGGCTACACTGCGCCGACACGGATCGTCTGGTCACGCATCTGCAGACGCTGGTCGACGCGGGCAACACGGTCGTCGCCGCCGAGCTGGACATGCGCGTTATCGCAGTAGCCGATCACGTGATCGATCTTGGCCCCGGCGCGGGCGACGCCGGCGGGACCGTGGTTGCAGCTGGCACGCCCGTCCAGGTCGCGGACAAGGGCGTCGGTGCTTCCGCGGGCTACCTCGCCGCCGCACTGCAGGCGGCCGCTAACGTGACCCCATCGTGACGAGCGGGCCGCGGTGCGATGTGAGTATCGGACCGATGCTGGGGACACCCCCGGTACGCCGAAGATAGTGCGGTCCCGGATCTCCGGAAGAGGGGTTGATCCAAGGCGGGGCATCCGGTATTCAGCCGCGGGATTGCGCTTGCAAGCGTCGAACCGCTTCCGCATCAGTCGGTGCGTAATTGGCGCCCCGCGCGATGCTCGAGCAGCTTCAGGTGGTTCGTATGTGCGCGGGGACCGAGTAGGTTCACGTCATGGGAACACTCGAATACAACAGCTCCCGGCCGCCCGATTCAGGTCGACGACCAGACTCTCACGCATCTGAAGATCGTGATCGGGACGAAGCTGCGCCGCCAGGAGAGCTTCATGATGACGTGGCTCCCCCGCGATGAGGTTCCGGCCAGCCGTCTGACGATCTGGCTGCATCCGAGCATCCCCCTCATCTTCGCTTTCGACGATGCCGTGCTGCGGCCTAGCGACCCCGCACGGATCGAGCGGATGATGGAGCACGTCGTCGCGCGTGGGGAACTCGTCCTCGACCAGCTCCCCTGAACTGGCTCCCTGCGCGGCTCCTACTCGAAGGTAGTCTTGCGCGACCTGGGAAAAGGTGGGACTGTTGCTTCGCTTCTGCGACATCGATGGGTGGGGGTACCTTCCTGGGGACCGGTATCTTCGACGCGGTCGGGCGGTTGCTCTCCCTCCCCCAGAGTCTTCAGCAGCCGCCCGATCACCCACCTCCGTCCCGGCGCGCGGAACACGGCGCCCCCTGGTCAGGATCCGCCTGACACACGCTGGTTTTCGACGGCGCGATTGCGTGCGGCACCGGTCTCGGCTGCCGCTAGGGTGAGCTTATGGCGACTCTTCACTACGGGGCATCCGATGATGCGATCCATATCGAGGACCGTGCTCTCGCACACCTGAAGATCGTCATCGCGACCAAGCTGCGCCGCAACGAGTCGTTCACTCTGTCCTGGAAGCACCCCGAAAAAGAGCCCGGCGGGCGCTCCACGATCTGGGTTCACCCCTCGATCCCGCTGCGGTTCTTGTTCGATGAACCCGAGGCACCCCAGATCAACGTGAAGTGGGTAGAGCAGCTGATGCACACCGCGAACTCCAGCGGCGGGATCATGCTCGTCGACGAGGTCCTGGAAACGCCCGAGCTCGAGGCCAGCAACGCCTAGAGCAGATCCCAGTTCCCGGACGCGCCCAGCGACAGCACCGCGTCGTCCGACTCGTACATCACGCTCTCATCGGTGATCAGCACCCGGCTACGCGGCGTGATCAACGCTCTCACCTGACGGCCCTCCATCGTCGTGAACCGCACGACCAATCCCGCCCCCGCCACGGCAGCTTCCAGCTGCTCGCATAACGCGTCCACGTCCTGCGACGGGGAAAGCACGAAACGAGAGCCGTCGATGCTGACGTGAGTCTGCTCCACCGTCCGCTCATGCATAGAGAGCACCTTACAAGGACCCCGCTCCGTCACCGAAAGGGGTTGCGCCAGCGGGCTACTTTGAGGCAAGCTCCAGGTCCTGTTCCAGCCTGGTGCCCTCCGCTGGCTCCGGGACCATGTAGAGGCCGGACGGCGAGTTCGCCGTGAACGCCAACGCATCTATCCATGCGCGATTGACCGGGGGTGTGCGGCTCCCGTAGTACTTGAACACGAGGTTGCTGCCCGGGTGGATCCACACCGTCGTCCGGCCGCCACCGATGCTGACATCTTCCCGCCAGGTGAACGGGAACGGCTCCCCGCGACGCAACTTTGCCGTGATGACGAGCTGCACATGAGTCAGAGCACGGTCCTCGATCTCGACCTTCTGACCGCCCTCGTACGTGAACTTACCCATGATCGACCTTCCTGCCGGGTGCATCACCAGTATCCCGCACACGCCCCTCGTCGTCTGCCCAAATCGGACGACCCGGTACGCTTTCTTGGCCCCGGCGCGGGCGACGCCGGCGTGACCGTGGTTGCAGCTGGCACGCCCGCGCACGTCGCGGACAAGGGCGTCGGTGTTTCGGCGAGATACCTCGCCGCGGCATTGGAGGAAACGACAGGCGTGACCCCATCCTGACGGTAGAACCATCGCACGGGTACTCGCCGCACCGTCGCCGGTACCTCACCCGTGGACTATGCCAACAAGGGTGAGGTACCGGCGACGCTCGACGAGATCATGGTCTCAGGCGGGGAGTTTGGAGCCCAGGACGTCCAACTTTTCGATCGTGGGCTCGCTGAACAGTTTGCCGGTCTGCTCGCCGAGAGCGACCGCGACGGCGCCGGACAGGTGCGCGTCGCGGCCGGCGTCATCGGGGAACACGTCGAAGATCCCGAAGGAGGACGGGCCGAGACGGATCGCGAACCATGCGACGGTGGCCGGTTCCTCCTCGACGAGCCCTCGCCCGATGCCGAGAAATTCCTGGACCTCGTCTTCCTTGCCGGGCAGGGCCTCCACCCTGACAAGCAGTCCCTTCGTCACGCTCATGACATCACCTCTTCCTGGGTCGAATTGCTCGCAAATTTCGCCACGATCGTATCGCAGAACGCAGGCAGGTCATCGGGCGAGCGGCTGGTGATCAGGTTCCCGTCCACCACGACGTCTTGGTCGACGACGTCAGCACCGGCGTTGCGCAGGTCCGTGCGGATGCTCGGGAAGGACGTCAAGGTGCGACCGTCGACCACACCGGCCTCGATCAGCGTCCACGGCCCGTGACAGATCGCCGCCACGGGCTTGCCGCTTTCGACGAACTCGCGGACGAAGGAGACCGCGTCGGGGTCAACCCGGAGTTGGTCGGGGTTCACCGTACCCCCGGGGAGAAGCAGGGCGTCATAGTGTGTGACAGACGCGTCCGCGACCAACCCGTCAACGGTGAACGTGCCTGCTGCATCCAGATCGTTCTCACGCGCCTGAATCTCACCGTCATGGATCGACAGAACCTCGGTCTGTGCACCAGCCTGCTCCAGCGCCTCGCGGGGCTTCTCGAGCTCGACTCGCTCGACCCCGTCGGCGGCGAGGATGGCAACTCTCCTGCCCTGCAGCGTCTCGGTCATATCAGTTCGCCTTCTTCTCGGTCGACATGCCGGGCTTGATGAGGACCTTGGTCCAACCCTTGGACCTGGCGTCGAAGTTCTTGTAGGCATCGGCGGCTTGGTCCAGCGAGATCTCGTGGGAGACGATCCACGAGGGAGTCGCCTTGCCGGCCGCGATCAAGTCCCGCAGCTGGCGGTTGTACCGCTTGACGGGGGCCTGTCCGCTTCCCATGGTCTGCCCCTTGAACCAATGTGTGCCGAAATCGATGGCCGCCTTTCCCTGCCTCGCGAGATCATCCTTGCCTCCAGGGTCCTGGGGGACGAACACACCAACGGTGCCGATTCCTCCGGTGAAGCGGACCGAGTTGATGAGCATGTTCAGGGTGGCGGCGGTGTCCTCGTTGCCCTGAGGATCGTGGGCCTGGTAGCCCACGCATTCGCAGCCACGGTCAGCTCCGAGCCCCATCGTCTCGTCGAGAACAGCTTGCACGGGGTCAACCTTGGAGTCGTCGATGGCAATCGCGCCGATCTGCTCGGCCAGCGCGAGCCGGTCAGGGTGGCGATCGACCACCATCACCTTTGCGGCACCCTTGATCATCGCGGACAGGGCGGCCATCAATCCGACCGGCCCCGCCCCAGCGATCACCACGCTGTCGCCGGGTATCACGCCGGCCATCTCGGTGGCGTGGTAGCCGGTGGGGAAGACGTCAGAGAGCATGACGTAGTCGTTCTCCCTCTCCTCCGCATCCTCGCCCAGGCGCAGCGCATTGTGATCACCGAAAGGCACACGGAGCAATTCCGCTTGGCCACCGCCATAAGAACCCATGTCGGCGAACCCATAGGCTGCACCGGCGAAGGACGGTTCGGGCTGGGTGGTGAGACAGTAGTTGGTCAGGCCGCGTTCGCAGTTCTTGCAGAATCCGCACGAGATGTTGAACGGGAGCACAACCCGATCTCCGACCCTGACCTTCTCCACGCCACTACCGACCTCGATGACTTCCCCCATGTTCTCGTGACCGAACGTCCGGCCTACCTCGAAGGAGGTCCGCCCCTCGTACATGTGGAGGTCCGAGCCGCAGATGTTCGTCGTCGTCACCCTGACCAGCACATCGGTGGGTCGTTCGATCTTCGCGTCCGGGACGTCCTTCGTGCTGACCTGACGGGGTCCCTCGTACACTACTGCTTTCATGTCTACTCCGATCAAATGGTGTTGCTCGAGAACCTACTGGCCTCGATAGCCTACTGGTAGGGCATTGGCAACGCCAGCCCTTCGCAAGACATTGAACGCCCGCCGAAACCACGTTCTGATGTGCGTTTTCGACACGATCCGTGGCCTCTATCGCGAGTGCACCGTAAACGATCGTTTTCGGCAGACCGATCGACTATGGGCCGAGGCCTCCAACGCGGTGCATCCGTCTCTCTTTAGAGCTGACCGAGCAGTTGCACGAACTCGTCGGCCATGGCGAGCTGCTCCGTGAGTTTCTGGCGACGCTGGTCGGCGCCGTCGCGGATGTCATCGATCCGGGCGCGCAACGCCACGTCGCTCGGGTCGACGGTGAGGGCGTCGACGACGTCGAGGAGTTCGCGCATCTCGTCGAGGGTGTATCCCAACGGTTTCATTCTGCGGATGATGAGGATGCGATCGACATCTTTCTCGGTGTAAAGCCGGAACCCGCCCTCCGTGCGCGCGGACGGCTGCACGAGCCCCACGTCGTCCCAGTGTCGAAGCGAGCGGAACGAGAGCGCCGTGCGCTCGGCCACTTCGCCGATCCGCATCGTCTCGACGGTCCTGTGTTCGTCTTCCACTGATTTCCCCACAACACTCACGTTACGTTAGAGTCTAGATCGGCGCGGCTCTCGCGCCCGCTCCCCTTATCTTTCCGTGTCGGCCTGACCGACGCCTGCGCACCGCTGCGCTCCCATTCGTTTCCCGCGCTCTCACGAGAGAGCCCAGCACCCGGAGGGCACATGACTGCCGTCACCCCCACCCGCGACTCCGCGTCGCGTTACCGCATCGAACCCACCGTCATGCAGGCGCTGCGCAGCCCGCGCCTTTTGACCCGTGAAGTCCTCGCGGGCCTCGTCGTCGCCCTTGCCCTGATCCCGGAGGCGATCGCGTTCTCGATCATCGCGGGCGTCGACCCCCGAGTCGGCCTGTTCTCGTCCTTCATCATGGCCGTCGCGATCGCGTTCCTCGGCGGACGCCCTGCCATGATCACCGCGGCCACCGGAGCAATCGCGCTCGTCATCGCGCCCGTCGCTCGTGAGTACGGCATGGACTACTTCATCGCCACGGTCCTGCTCGGTGGACTCATCCAGATCGTCCTCGCGTTGCTCGGGGTCGCCAAGCTCATGCGGTTCATCCCGCGCTCGGTGATGGTCGGGTTCGTGAACGCTCTGGCGATCCTCATCTTCACTTCGCAGTTCCCTCAGCTCATCGGCGTTCCCTGGCTGGTCTACCCGCTCGTCGCGGTCGGCCTGCTGGTGATGTATCTGATGCCGCGGATCACGAAGGTGATCCCGGCGCCACTCGTCGCGATCGTGCTGCTCACCGCTGCAGTCGTGGTCTTCGCGTGGAACGTGCCGAACGTCGGCGACCAGGGAGAACTTCCCGAGAGCTTGCCGGCGCTGTTCATTCCGAATGTGCCGCTCACCTTCGAGACGCTGCAGATCATCGCTCCCTACGCGCTGGCTATGGCCGTGGTCGGCCTGCTCGAGTCGCTCATGACCGCGAAGCTCGTTGACGACATCACCGACACCCACTCTCGCAAGACCCGCGAGGCACTTGGACAGGGCGCCGCGAACGTTCTCTCCGGCGCGTTCGGCGGCATGGGTGGCTGCGCGATGATCGGCCAGACCATGATCAACGTCAAAGCCTCCGGCGCACGCACCCGGATCTCGACCTTCCTCGCCGGCGTCTTCCTGCTGGTCCTCGTGCTCGCGCTCGGCGACGTGGTGGCGATCATTCCCATGGCAGCGCTCGTCGCCGTCATGATCCTCGTCTCGATTGCGACCTTCGACTGGCACAGCATCCGCCTGAGCACGCTCAAGCGCATGCCGAAGAGCGAGACCGCCGTCATGCTCATCACCGTCATCGCCACCGTCTGGACCCACAACCTCGCCGTTGGCGTCATCCTCGGAGTCGTGGCCGCGATGATCATGTTCGCCCGACGCGTCGCACACTTCGTCAGCGTCACCCGCACCCTCAGTGACGACGGCGACACAGCGCATTACGCCGTCGATGGAGAACTCTTCTTCGCCTCCAGCAACGACCTCACCACCCAGTTCGAGTACGGCGACGACCCCGACACGGTAGTCATCGACATGAGTCACTCCCACGTCTGGGACGCTTCCACCGTGGCCGCCCTCGACGCCATCGTCACCAAGTACGAAAACCACGGGAAGACCGTCACCATCCAAGGCCTGAACGACACCGCAGCAGCGTTCCACGGCCGCCTCACCGGAAACCTCGGCGCCGGGCACTGAGTCACGATTCACGCAAGAAGAAGGGGCGGCCTCGGGCCGCCCCTTCTTCGTCATCCACCGACGCCGCCGCTCCTCGACCCTCGAGCTCGGCATCGAGCGCGAGGCTCGGCCCTCCAGCGCGCCGAAACAGTCTGCCGAAACCGGCTTCCGGTGCACGTTTGCGGCACCCCTCGCAGAGCAGAATACGAAATCACGCCGTAAACGATCGTTTTCGGCAAGTGTCTGCTTAGCTCGGTGAGGCTCGCTCAGGACTCTTGGGCGCCGGCGTTCTCCGCAGCGGTCGGCTGATCCTCCTGGTGGGTCACCTCGAGGTCGATGACATCCGCGTCGCTAGCCGCTGAGCGGTGGTCGGGCTTCGTGAGTTCAAGGCTTGCCAGATGTCTCTGCAGTCGCTTGGACATCGGGAGGAAGGTACCGAGCGTCAGCCCGCCAGAGAACACCGCCCCGAGCACAGGGATTGCTTTCGCAATTCCGCCCGCGAAAAGCTTCCTTGCTCGTCTCGTATCCGATGGAGGTGTTCGCTACCTCCTTGATGACCTCAGGTGATATTCCGGCTGCCGCAGGGTTCTGAGCGATCGCTCGGTCGATCTGCTCGTCGGTGCAGTAGCGCTTAAGCGCTTTGCGGGGGTACGCAGCACGATTGATTCTTACGCCGGGCAACTTTGCGGCTGCATCCAACACCTGCGAGAACTTCGTTCCTGAGTTCTCTACTTCCCCAGATTCCACCATGAGGCCCATGCTACTGAGCAGCCGCTCGATCGATTTCTCCTGCTAGAGCCGATCGATCCAGGTGTCCTCCGTGCGATCATCCCAGCTGCTGCCGGTCGACACGCGTCCCTGATTCGCCATGCGAGATTGAAGGCGCGCGATCAAACGATGAGCGGTCGCGCCGTCGAGCTGCCCAACCGACGTGATACGCGTTCCCGTGACCTCGGCGACGAGTTCGAACTGCTCGCGAGCAGTTCGAACCTCCAGCGATTCGAAGAGAGATCGGATCTCAGACCGCTGAAGATCCGACATCATCACGGGTGCAGTGGGTGCGTCTTCCGTTGATGGATCATCATCGAAAAGCGAGAGCATCTGTCTATTCTCGCAGTCGTCGTTGCCTAAGCCTGAGGGGCGGGCTTAGTACGTCACTGACCAGCGCCGGTAGGCGAAGTCGGCGTCTGATTCCTCGAGAACGTGCGCTCGGACGTCCGGGTTCGTGAAGTCAAGGACGCGCAGCTCGCCGTCGATGCGTGAGATGGATTCGATGCGGTGGTACTCGTCGCCGTATACGGCGGCATAGCGAGCCATGCCGTGCAGCTTCCAGATCGCGTCGGGTAGCCAGTGTCCGTGAGGATCGACGATGTTGGCTCGGACGCCTTCGTCGCTGTCGACGAAGAAGAGGAAGTCTGGCCGCAGTGTTCGCCAGTCGCCGTGTCGGTCTTGGTAAGCGATGCTCATCGAGTCTCGCCCGCCAGTGGGATTTCGATACCAACCGAGGAGATTTCCTCGGGCGATTTCCGTGTCAAGTACGGCGATTTCATCGGGGTTGAGCTTTCCGACAGGGAACATGCCGTCGTCGTCAGCCAAGAGGTGCAGGGCTCGCCGTTCTAGGAGCTGCTGGGTCTCGCCGATAGTGCGCTTCGTCTCTTCCTGCCGGTTCTTCGGCAGCGCGACAGAGATCAGCTGAGGATCGGTGCTCATAGCAGTGATCTCGGCATAGAGACTCTGGCGCGATTCGGAAAGCGCCTTGATCGCGACCCTGAACCCCGAGAGCCATTCCTGCGCGATCGCGTCGGCGGCTGCGTCTAGTGCAGGTCGTGTTTGCGGGAGCATCGCCAGCGCAGCGACGCGCACGTTTGCATCGCGGTACGCGTCCTCGTCTTCGGCATCGTTGGCCAGGTGCTCCACGTAGGTGCGCGCGACGTCGGGAGTGATCGTGCGGGCTCCGGCGCGGTAGGCGTCTTGAATGGCACGGTCGTCTGCGGCCTCGGTCCAGGACTCGTCGCGCCGCAGGCCGTGACGAGTCTGCCCGCGCACGGTGCCGCCTTCGACAGTCAGCACGTTCTCCACCGCTTTACTGAACTCTTTCGAGTACTGCGCGGCAAGACCGTTCAGGACGCCGTGGAGGCGCTCGTGGGCTAGCTTGCCGGCGTCGGGCACGAGCCGATCGGCTGCCAAAGCGTGAGCCAGCGAGGTAACCCGTTTGATTGGGTTGGCGTGCTTGCGTGGAAGGGTCTCGGCGGGAAGGGATCCGAACCGCTCCCACACTTCATCAGGAATCGCCGGGTTCGCCGTCATTACCTGTGGGTCGATGAGTATGCGTTGTCCGGTGCCGCCGTCAGAGTCCATGAGGTCGCTCCCCATGATCTTTTCCAGCACGAGACTCGCAGTGGCCTTGTTGAAACGCGGCAGGATGCACTCGACGCTATTCAATAGGTCGTCCCCCTCCACACGACGAGCGAGCGGGGTGCGGATCATTCGGCCGAGAAGCTGGGTGATGTGGGTTTCGTCCTTTGCGGGGCGGAACGAGACCATGACCTCAGCGCGCGGGCAGTCCCACCCTGTGCTGATCGCATCTTTTGCGAGCAGCACTCGAATGTAAGAAGCGTCCTGCACGCGCTCTGGCGAGACGTACGGGACGTTGTGGGCACCGAAGGTCTGCGCGGTGTGCTCACCAAACACATGCGCGATCGCGTCGGACTCCAGCTCTGGCCATTCATCACGGATCACGTCGATAGCTGAAGCAACCTCCGCAGGTGCTGGCTTGTTCGGTACTTGCAGCACCATGAGCGGTTTGATCGGCTCATCATCCTGCTCCGCGGCGTACGTCGCCCACGCGGCGGAGAGTGCCTTGACCTTGCGGACTCCTCGCCGCAGAAGGACCGTGTTGAAGTCCCCCGTCTCCGCGGGGAAATCGAGCACGATGTCATCTTTCAGGAGCCCGGACTCTTGGATTCTCACCGGGTCGACCTGAACAGTTCCAAGGTGCACTCGGTTTGCCTGCACTTCGGCCGCGTTCATCGCTTCTTCGAACCGCTGCACGGTCGCGGAGACGCCCCAGACGATCGGTACCGGCGGGACTCCACTGTGTCCGTTGATGAGGCGCTTGACGATTGTCGGGGTGTCCGACGGTCGCTTGCCCATCCCGCGGTGCGCCTCGTCGAGCACCATATACAGCGTCAGGTCATCGTCGTCGATGGTGCTGCGCAGCGTGTCCCAGAACGTGAACGGCACCGTGTCGGGGTGAGACTCCATGCCGGCGAGAGTGTTGGTGTCATCGTGCCCCCGAACCAGGAGACTGTTCTTGGAGAGCTTCGAGGTGTTGAGGAAGTACACCCGGCCCGGTTGCAGCTTCGGATAGCGGAAGGGGTGCTCCACCGTCACGAGACGGTTGCGCAGCCTGTCCGATGCTTGCTCTAGACGATGCCGGGTCTGCTGGTTCAGCGCGGGATCGTCGCTGAACCACAGCACAACAGCGCCGGGATCCGGAACCACACTGAACTCATCGTTTCCCCAGAAAAGTGCCTCGATGACCGCGGCGGCCATTACCGTCTTCCCGGCACCCGTCGTGGCGGTTAGAGCGACGGAAGACACTCGCTTGCTAGCGCTGCGATAGAAATCTCGCGCGGAGGCCAGCTCCCGGAGGGTGTCCCCTACCGCGTCTGATTGGTAGTCCTTCAGAGTGAAGCGCATCAGAAGTCACCCGTGCTTTCGCAGTTGCGGAGATAGTCCTCGTACAGGCGAACTGTCTCGATATGGGGCAGCTCGCTGGCGACTTGTTGATACCGGCCTTCATCGTCCGTGACGATGTAAGCGATTCGGATCCCGTCTCGTTCCCGCAGCGCATCAACGAACTCCGCGGCCTGGTCTAGGTCGCGCAGGACCCCATAGCTGTCGACCACTGCGAAGCCCTGATCGACGGAATCGATTCGGTCACCACGCGCGCCAGCCCGAAGCCACAACATGGGGGCGATTGCCGCGAAGGCGCGGTCAGTGCTCACCATGAATGGCGATTCGTACGTGAGCGTGAAGAAGGCAGCGTTCTCCGCAAAGCCGTCCGCGATGGGGAACTCGTCGACAAACCTGTATTCGCCTCTGATTGGTTCCCCGGTCGCGGTTGCGCCTGTGATTGCAGCTCGAATACGTGGTTTCGTGATGTAGTCGCAGATGCCCCATTGCTCCCATTCGGGATCCCCGGGGCGGAGGCCCTGCGCACGGAGCTTCCCTTGCTCCTCCGCAGATACTTCGTTGTTCGTCACGGAGATGCACTGGCGCGAACCGCCGTACTGCTTGTTGAGTCGCATCACCGCGTGAGCGGTCGTGCCGGAGCCAGAGAAGAAGTCCACGACAACGGCATTGGGGTTGTCCGCGATGAAGAATCGCAGTGCGTCCTCAACCGCGTACAGACTCTTAGGGAAGGGGAATTCTCGTCCTGGGAGCAGCGAATCGCGGAGTAGCCGGGAACCGTACTGCGTTGCGTCGTGAGACGAGATCCTCCACTGCGTCCCGGGCACGGCTCGAACCAGATCAGTTTCGTCGCGTTCGAAAGTCAAAGATCCGTCGGACCCCTGGCCGGTTGGGGTGTACTCGCCGTCGACGATCTTGGCGTACTCGCCGTCTTTGAGGATGGAGACGACAAAGCCGCGTCTCGCGTTGCCGCTGATTCGAACCCGCCCCTGTGCGAGTCTTCGCTCAAATTCCTGACTGCTCCACATCCATCGCCCTTCCGATCCGTCCTTGCGGAGGGGGAGAACGGCGACAGCGCCCTCAACAAGGGGCGCATCCGAGACCCCCGTGGGAAGCGGTGTCCCAACTGCTTTAACTTTGGGGCCGGCGGGATCGACGTAGATCGGGTAGAAACCTCCGGGAGAGTCTTGTCGCCTGGCACCACCGCCAGACCGGCGCAGCATGTCCCACCGTGGCGCTCCAGTGTGAGTGCGGCCCTTGGACGAAACCCACTCCCTCGACAGGGCAACACGCTGGGC
Source organism: Microbacterium sp. NPDC076768 (assembly GCF_040687205.1). Taxonomy (NCBI): domain Bacteria; kingdom Bacillati; phylum Actinomycetota; class Actinomycetes; order Micrococcales; family Microbacteriaceae; genus Microbacterium; species Microbacterium sp. NPDC076768. The sequence goes on along the minus strand of NZ_JBFBMU010000004.1, from coordinate 41,078 downwards.
CACAGCCCCCCAAGCCTGACGAAATAGATGTACTCGTCGACGCGGCCGAAAGATCCCATCCGTGCAGAGGCAGCCGGGTTGATCTGCGAGCTGACCATCTGAATGTCCGCCTCCGGGAAGGTTTGCTCCAGCAGCAGTCCAAGCCGCAGATACTCCTTCTCGTCGATGCTCACGATGAGAACTGAATTGGCCGGTTTCAGGAGCCGCTTCGCGAGCTTGAGTCGCCGCTCCATGAAGGCGAGCCACTTCGAATGCCGGTAGAGATCGTCGCCCTCTACGTAGTCGTTGTTGTACTTCCAATCGCGTGCCCCCGTGTTGTACGGCGGGTCGATGTAGATCGCGTCTACGGCCCTCTCGTGAGTGAAGGTGAGCTGCTCCAGGACGTGGAAATTTTCGCCGTTGATAACAGTGTGGAAGGGCTTATCGCCGCCACGAGCGACCTCACCGTCCGGGCGCAGGCCCGGATAGATGCGATCACGGAACTCGGCTACGAGAAGGAGATCATCGAGTGGCGCCGAGGAGGTCTCGACGTCCTCGCTGGCGGGTGTTGAAAGCACAGCCTCACCGTCAGCGATTGACTCGACGCGCCAAAGACGACGGTCTCCCTGTCCTCCCGTCCCTCGGGGTGGAAGGATCCGAACCTTGCTTCCCTTACGGATCTTGTGGCCAGCGAGCTCGACGGCTTCGGGAGCGTGGCGCTCAAAATTCAGACCGAACGGAAGTCGCTTCTGTAGCGGCTGGATCTCTTCCTCGAGATCCTTGGCGAGTTGCGGATCGAGCTGACTGGCAACACGCAACAGGTCGGAAAGCCGCGACATCTCAACCCTTCGTAGGCAGACGAGAATGAGCCCGCAGCCGCTCCAGGCGTGCGGCGCGAACTCGTCTTCAGCCTAGTGGCCGCTGCGCCGCGCCCAGCAGTGAGCCGGCGCCCCCTCGGGGCGAGATTGGTTACTAGGCGATTCCCTATGGTCGTCGCGTCGTTGTGCACATCTGCCGAAAACCGCCGCCAAATGCGGACAATCAGCCGAAACCCTCTGCCCATTGGGACTTACGACTGACGTTACCGGCAGGCCCGAAGACGTGGTGAGTGCTGTCGCGCCAGAAACGATCGTTTGCGGCAGGGAGATGGCGCCGCCGCGATCCGACAGGCCTCCTGAGACTCCGCCACTTTCGTGAGACGCTCCGACACCTTTCGTGAGACTCCGACACTTCTCGTGAGATCGGACATCAGCGCAATACCTCCGCCACACCCGCGCTTGACACGGGTGATAGGATCAAGCCCGATTGGCGTTCTGCCGCAGGCACGGTTGTCGAATCGGGCTTGAACCCCTCCCCCTGGGAAATATTTCCAGCCGCCACCCCCGCGCAGTTATGGCGCAATATCGCGGCGCACATCGGCGGCATACTGCGGCGCATATCCGTTGCTGCACCCTGCCCGGTGCCGCGAGGATCAGTCGTCGGCGTCGCCCGGCGGGGTCTGCGCCTGCCGACGACGCTCCCACTCGCCTCGCAGCCACTCGCCTTGACGCTGCGCCGCAGTGCGGCTGATTCCTCGTGCCTTGGCTGGCGCCGGCGGGAACGGATCTCCGGAGTTGTAGAGCTGCTCGAGGCGGTCGGCTTCTCGCTCAAAGGCGACCTCGACCAGGCCCGCCAGCGACGGCGCACCTTCCGGCTCGTCCCTCGTCGACCACCACGCCGCCTTGAGTCGCGCGTGCAACGCCACCGGCAGGTAGTAGGTCTGGTGGCGGTATCCCGTGGCCCCTCGCGGGTTCACGCCCTGAGCTCGGGCGGGCGATGCCGGGAATGGATCTCCGGAGTTGTAGAGCTGCTCGAGGCGGTCGGCTTCTCTCCCGATCGCGACCTCGACCAGGCCCGCCAGCGAGGGCGCACCTTCCGGCTCGTCTCTCGTCGACCACCACGCCGCCTTGAGTCGCGCGTGCAACGCCACCGGCAGGAAGTATGCGATCGAGCGGTAGCCGGTGGCTGACACCGACCCTGCGGGTCGGTCGGCGTCACCAGTGGCGCTGACATCTGTTGAGGGCACGAGTCACCGTCTGAATGGGGGAGGCTTCGGCCCCGTTTCGGGCCGGGGCTGATCCCACACTACAGGCCGGTTTCCAGGTCGTCAGTAGGGCGCGAACCGTGATATCGCGCGGGTTTCCAGGGGGTTAGAGCCGCCGGCAAGTGCCGTCTGTGGGGCAAATCTCGATGCCGTACAGGCGGAGAAAATCCTCGGGATTCACGAAGCCTGCGTACTGGGCAGGAGCGCCCAGATCGGTCGCTTCCTGCAGCGCGGCGACGGCCGCGTTGGTCGTCCCGTTCTTGTTGATGGCCAGGTGTAGGTGGCATCCTCCGCTGGGCGGCACGTTGCCGACGACGCCGATCTGCTGACCGGCAGTGATGGTGTCTCCGACGTCGACGAGACGCTCGCTCTTGTACATGTGCAGGTAGGAGACGATGAACCCATCGGGGTGCTTGATTGACAGCCACAGCGAGCTGCTGAGGGTGACTGTGCCGGGCAGGACTGCGTAGACGGGGTCGCCGCACGGGTTGGGCCAGCGCTGCAGGTCGATTCCGACATGCCAGCTCGAGGCGCCTGGGACGGTGATATCGCGGGGCCCGTAGCCGGAGGTCATCTGGTAGCCGGCTGCGAGGGGGAATGCGGCCTGGCCGACGACGGTGCTGCTGTCACAGGTGATCGAGCCGCCGACCGCGGTGATGATCTGCTGTGCCGCCGACTCCCACTTGTCGTAGGCGCTCGGGAATGCCGAGACCTGCACTGTCTGGGCTGCCTCTCCCAAGCCCATGTCTTCCCAGCCGGGGATGTCGAGCAGCCCTCGAGGGGATCCGCCGTTCGGCCCGTCCTTGCCGCCGAAGAACGCCTTGGCGGCGTAGACGGGATCCATGAGCTCCTCGACGGTGCCCCAGCCCGACACTCGCTGCTGGAAGTAGTTGACTGAGTCGTGGTCGCTGCCGACCGCGTCGTGCGGGTAGTCGAGGGATGCGGGGACCGAGGAGTTGGCGTACATCTTCAAGCCGGACTCCTGCAGCGCAGTCATCATCGCGATCTGCTGGCCGCGCGCGGAGACCCCCAGGGACCGCGCGACGGACAGGATCGTGGCCGCGTGACCGAGTTCGGTCGGTCCCAGGGTCCGTGTCGCGCCGCCGGTGGTCTGGACCTCGAGCTCGTCGGTGGTCAGCGAACCGGCCGTGCACTGCGACGACCCTCCGCCGGATGCGCCGGCGATCGCCATCATCAGGAACATCGTGTAGCCGGCGAAGAGCACGATCGGCACCATGACCAGCGCGATCACCCAGAGGATGACCTTGCGCGAGCCGCCTCCGTCGCCGTCTTCTCCCCCGCTGGCGGCGCCGGCGACGTCTGCCGGGCGCTCGAGTACTCCTGATGCGGACATGCGCGGTTACTTCTGCGCGATCGCCAGCCGGGCGCGCATGTCACCGCTGCGCGGGGAGCGCGGCGCTCGTGGCGGCAGCGACGTGATGTCAGTCACCCCGGAGGACGCGGAGCGTCGTTCGATGTGGCCCATGCCTGAGGAGTCCACGACGATGCGGCGGGGACCATCCGGGGTGCGGCGTGGTGTCGGTGTCGGGTCTACGACCATTGGGACCACCTTCGGATCCCCCGCCGCTCGCTGCTTGCTGACGCCGCTGGATGCGGCCGCGGCGATCGCCTTCGACGTGCCTTTGGTCGCCACCCGGCCACCGACCTCGAGCGCAGCGGCGCCGGCGGCGCCGGCCACGCCGCCCGCAGCGGCACCCTTCCCGATTCGCGCGGCCGTGAACACGAGATCTGCCGTCTTCGACGCCCTCCCCGCGGCGGAGGCCGCGGAACCGCCCCCGGAGCCCTTCTGCGGGGATGGGAGAGCCGGACGGCCCGGTGAGCCGCCGGAGGGCCTGGAAGGCGGCATAGGCGCCGCGGGCGGGCGTGTAGCGGCCATTTCGCCGATGTCGGGTGCGGCGGCGGCGCCGACATTGATGGATCGGGCGTCGACCGTTCTGTCGGGGCGGCGGAGAGCTGCAGCCGCGATCGTGGATACCGCGCCCATCGCGGCGACGGTCTTGACCCCGTCCCGCTGCGTAGGCCCGCCCTTGCCCATGCCGTACTTCGAGAGCTGCTCGGCGATGGAGCGGCCGGTCTTCTTTGCGATCCGGCGTGCCCGGATGATCAGGAACACCAGGACGATCATCACCAGCGATGAGAAGGTCATCTGCGCGACGAGGGGGATGCCGAGCTGGCTGAGGCCCGTGATCGTGGCGACCGTCAGTTTGAGGACGGCAGCCATGACCACCGCCATGAAGACGATCGCGACCAGGCCCATGAAGGTGTCGGCGAGCGACTTCCACAGTGGGTACCGGTTGACGGGCAGGATCCCGATGTACACGTTCCACATCGTCTTGAGCGCGGAGATCAGGAAGCCGAGAACGGTGACCAGGAACAGCACACCGAACGCCATCGGGAGGATGAACAGGGTCAGGGCGCCGGGGGTCATCGTGACGGCAGTGAGCACCTGTCCGAAGTTGGGGTTCTGGTTGAACGTCTTCGCCGCTTCGTCGCACTCGCCGACCGCGTCGCGGACCTCGTTGCCGCCGGTGAAGACCGGCGACGAGCTGGTCATCGTTTCAGTGAATGTCGTGGCGCATGCGCCCTCGAGGGCGTGGCCGAAAGCGATTGTCTGCGACGGGATCTTCACGAAGATGTCCACGAGCTGCGACGTGACGGCCGCGGAGAGCAAATTTTCGGAGTCGAGGTCGGTGCTGTTGATGTCATCGGTGACGACGACCGCGGCGATCTGCCCGCCGTACTCCTGGGCCGTGTCGAAGGCGCCGCCAGCAGCGGTGAGTGTGGCGATCGGGTTGGCGAGCAGCCCGGTGGCCAGGACGGCGCAGCAGGCTGAGATGAACAGCTCCGCCCATCCGGTGGAGTGCCGCCCGAGCATGATCGCTAGGCCCGCGGCGCCACCGGCGATCGTCAGCGCGAACGGGATCCACGCGATCTCGCCGAGGAAGTCCTGGACGAGATCGGCGAGGGCGCCGAACGGTGCCGCGACAATGTCGACCCACTCGAAGGAGAGCAGCCAGTTGCAGAACCAGATCATCCACGACACCAGCCCCAGGTGCCCGGTCCAGATCGGGTCGATCCACATGGAGATGAAGAACTTCCCCATCGTGAACACGTCGCCGCGGTCCAGGGGCAGCACCGTGTAGTTGGTCAGGGGTACGCCGCTGCTGTCTGTGATGTCACCGCCGAGCATGAATGGGGATGCACCCCCGCCGTCAGCTGCGAAGGCCCAGTAGGTGTTGCCGAAGAGGACCAGGAACAGGTCGATCAGGATGACGGCGAAGACCTTGCTCCACCGGGGGTGCTCGCGTACCCAGAATCGGGCCCGCCAGAACACGCCGCCCAGGGTCTCGAAGGTGTGCCGGTAGAACGTGATCATGGCGTCACCAACGACGGGGTCGACAGCACCGCTTCGCGACGGTCGGGGCGCTCGGGGAGCGTCTTGCGGAACTTCCCGATCCGGCCACGCTGGTCACGAACCAGGCCCTCGCCGCGCCGGTCGGGCGCGACCTTCCCGTCAGAGCCGAGCGGGGACAGCTCCTCGGTGACAACCTTGACGATTGCCGCGTCTGCCGGCTCGCCTGTCAGCCACTCGATCGCACGACGGGCGAGATCCTTGTCGGTTTGTCGCATCACGTAGCGGGTCTTGAGAAGACCGCGGGTCTGGGTCTCGCCGAAGTCCGCGGGGTCGTGGGAACCGAGTGCGAAGAACGCGCGGTGCTTGCGGCCGTCGCGGATGCCGATGCGCAGGTCGCGCTCACCCTCGGGTGACTGGGTGATGTGGTGGCACTCGTCGAAGTAGGCACCGGCGAGCTCACCGGGGTTCATGAAGCAGACCTCGCGGGAGATCCCCATCAGCATCGCGTACATCGCTCGGCCGTAGATCTTTTCCAGGGGCATCTCCTCGAACAGGTGCGCGTGCTCGAGCTCGGTCTTGTCCGGCAGGGACAGCCCGTGGGTGAGGAAGACCAGTGCACGCGATTTCAGGTCGACGGCGGGCAGCCCGTCGTTGAAGAGAACCTCCCCGATGTCCTTCGACGCGACCAGGTTGATCAGGCCGGCAAGCTCCTCACTCTCAGCCGAGGCGATCGTTTTCAGGTGTGCGCGGAGACGGCCGAGGCTGGTGACGTCATGCGCGGCGACGTACTCCGGCTCGAGCAGGCGGGACAGAGCGACGCCTCGGGAGTCGCGGGCCCGGATGCCGAGCATCACTGCGAAGAGCGACTGCACCATGCGGGCGCCGACGAGGGGCCCGAACACGCGCAGCGGGTCCAGCGAGTACTCCGGTGCCATCAGGTCGACGATCGTCGTGGTGTCCGGGCGGAGGCTCTGCGCGAAGACCGCGTACTCCTTGGCCTCGGTGCGGTCGATCGCGACGACCCGGCCGTTGCGGTCGACGGTGTCGCCCATGTCGCCCTTGAGCAGCACGCTCTTACCAGCGCCCAGCTCGGCAACGACGCCGAAGCTGGCGCTGGTATCGGCCTGAATGCTGCCGTCTGCGTCGCGCAGGATCGGGGTGTGGCGGGCGGTGCTGATGTTCTCGCCGAAGCGGGCGCCCTTCTCATCGCCGAGCTCATTGCTGGAAAGGGGGACGCCTGTGGCGAACTCCCGGCCAGTGGTGATCTGGGTGAGCTCGCGGACGAGACGCCCGGTGGGGGTGCCGGGCAGCATCGCCCACCAGAGCTCCTCCTGGCCACCCAGTGGCGCCTCGAGCAGGAAGTCGGCCCGCTTGTACTCGTCGGCCACGAACCGGCCCTTGGCCTTCGCGAGCTCGGCGGTGTCTGCCCCGACTGCGAACAGCACCGTCGCCTGGACCTCGACCTCCTTGTCAGAGCGGTTGAGGGAGGCGTGGTAAGCGGCGAGGGTCTCCGCGATCTCGCCGAGATCAGATCCACCGCCGGTGATCGTTGCGGTGCCCTCCTGGTGCTTGTACTGCTCCTCGAGCGCGGTTTCGGCTTTCTTGTTGCGGCGCTTGACCTCGTCGGCGCCGGTGACGGAGAACCGGATCCCCCAGTCGACGTCGAGGGGGAACTGGTCGACGTGCGAGATCCACTCGACACCGGGCGAGATCCAGCCCGCCTTGGGCGCCGCGACCATCGCCTGCACGACCTGGTAGGACGACGTCTCGTCCGCGTAGGGGCTGTGCACCTTGAGGTAGCGGCGCTTGAACGGGAGGAACTGCTGCCCGGACTTGGGGGCGACGTCGCTCTGCCCGCCCTCGTCGAGCCACGGGTTCGGCATCGCGGACGGCATCTGGAAGTGGGCGAGCTCGTCGGCGGCGAAACCGTCCTCGATGCCCTCGGCGGGCGGGACGGGCGCGGCGAGATCTGCGGAGAGACCGCGCTGCTGTGAGTGGAGGGCGATCCAGATCTGCTCTGCCGGGGTGGCGCGCGTGGGCTGGAAAGCGGACGGAATGCGGACCTCGATCTCCTTGGCCATCCGTGCGGCAGTGGCAATCTCGGAGTCGGTGGGCAGCTGACGAGGCAGTGCCAGTGTGTCGCGCAGCTTGGTGTCGGCTGCGCGCAGCGCCGACATCGCGCGGCCTTTCATCGAACCTGCTGCCAGCGGCACGGAGAACCAGAACGCGCGTGTGCCGAGCGGGATCTGCTCGAGCGCGTCCAGCGTCAGCTCGACCTCTCGCGCCCAGTCCGGGCACTCGTCGATGCGAACGCCGTCCAGCATGCGCTCGACGACCGAAACGGGGTCCAGGTCCGCGCACAGACCCAGCAGCAGGCCCTCGCCACGGTGCGCCTGGAAGAGCGCCTGGTGGTGCGCCTTGACGAGCTGCTTCGCCGCTGCGGTGGCGTAGGCATACGGGAGGGGCTGCAGTCGCCACGTCGCCCACACCACGCCCGAGCGAGTCCACATCAGGTTGCTCGTCATTGCTGTCGCTGGAATCTGCATCGTCATCTCGTTTCTCAGTCGGTCGGCTCGGTCAGCAGCAGATCGCGACCGCCGCCGAGGGAGGCCGTGATCGGCGTGCCGCCGAGGATGGGGAGGAGGGCTGCGTAGCTTGTGGCAGCGGGATCCAGGTAGATCGGCTCGCGCTCGGTCTCCGCCTCGACCACGAGGGTCTTGATGGAGGAGCCGCGGCCTCGCCCGCGGATGCCGATCGGGATGTCGATGCTGCTCATGGTCAGTTGCCTCCTCGGGCTTGCTGCAGCAGACGCTCGACGCCGCTGACCGCGTGAGCGGGTGCGTGCGCCGGCAGCGGCGTCGAGCGCTGCTGTAGGACCGGCTGCGCCACGACAGGCGCCTCCGGTGCGGGTGCGGGTGCGGTGTTCTCGCCCTCGGGGCGGGTGAGCGTGGCTCCGACCGGCTCGGCGATCGTTGTTCCTCCGCTTGCGAAGTGGGGCGGGCGGACCCGCATGGTCACTCCGCGGTAGCGGCCGGCTGCGGGGCGGGTCATCGCGGACATGCCGCTGGTGATGATGCTCAGCAGGTTCCGGCGTGTGGCCGGGATCCTTCCGGCTCCCCACGCTGCGCCCCAGGACACGAAGGCAGCGACAGGGATGTCGACGATCGGAGAGCCAGTCCCCCACACGCTCTGCGTCAGCAGCGCGACGACCAGGACGATCGCCAAGACGACGCCCTGTGTCAGCGTGTAAGGGCCCCCTGGGATCTTCGTACCGTCGTGGAGACGGCCGATGAACTTCGGGAACCGGCGGCTGCGCGTGTAGAAACGCGCAACCTCTCTCTCTTCGTCGCGATCGGCCACGTTCGCCCCTTACGCGACCAGCCGGTAGACCGTGTCGCCGGTCGCGGTGGTGGTCTCGTTGAATACCAGGACGTCGGCCGGAGCTGCGATCTCGTGGATCGTCACTCCGATGGCGTCGACGGTCTCGGTCTGGATGAGACCCATGACCCACTCGCCGCCGCCGGCGGCGAGGAACATGGCCAGGCCGCACGCGATGCCGGTGATGATGGTGGTCGCCATCGCGAACCTGACCTTCGCCGCGACGACGAAGAAGATCACTGCCGCTGCGAGGAACACGATCGCTCGGAACGCCGTGGTGCCGTCCGCAACGATGCCGTTGATCCAATCGAACATGGTTGGTGTTTCCTTCCTTAGTTGCCGCTACCGGACGGTGTCGGCGTGGGTGTTGTCGATCCCTTGTCAGAGACCGCTTGCGGTGCAAGATCAATGGCGCTGACCTCCCAGCGGGAGGCTCGCGCGGTGAGGGTGAGCGTGTACGTCGACGTGACCTGCTGGTCCAGTGGGCTCAGCAATGACACGGTCGTGAGCACCTTGAGGGTGTCGCCATCGCTCGGAGACGCTGCGGGAGTCAGATCCGACCGCAGCTCCTCGATGTCGACGTTCACGTAGGGCGCCGGCGCGACAGCCACGAAGGACGTGTCCGGGGCGCTATACCGGGACAGATCGCCCGACCCCGCCAGGTAGGCGCCGAGGAATGCGGACACGGTCTGAGCGGACGGGTCGGAGGAGCCGATCGTCTGCTTGTAGACCAGCGACGTCGTCGTGCCCTGTACCGGCGCGGAGATCTGCGCGGGGAGACCGACCGCGCGCACCGTGTCACCGCTGGTGGCGATCGCCACCTGGAAGTAGCGGCGCGGCCAGCTCGTCGTGCTCGTGTCGTCGCTGTCCGTGACCGAGAGCTCTTTGATGTTCGCGGCGACGACGACATTCACGAACTCCGATCCGACGACGGGAGCGATCGCGACGACGGACAGATCGCGGTACTCCCAGGCCGTGACCGACAGCTGGCGCAGCGCAGCCAGGTCGACGTAGGTGGCCAGGTCGCCAGGCTCGTCCTTCGTTGCGCTCAGCCATGACGCCACGAACCCCTCCGCGTATCCGCCGGCGGTCTGCTGCTGCGTGCTCAGCCCCGCATCCTGCGTCTCGGGTGCGGCGGCGACCACGGGTGCCGGTCGCGCGGCCGCAGCGAACAGGGCGATCGGGCCGCACGCGATCGCGGCGAACAGGACCGCGGACAGCACCTTTCCGCCCATCTGTCGGCCGTGGGTCCAGCTGCTCCCCTGCGCCGGAGAGGTCTTCGTCGCCTTGGCCGGCTTGGCAGCCTTCTCGCGCCGGGCCATCATGCGGCCCCCCCGACTCGCAGATGAGCCACTCGCAGAGCTGACGGCACCGCTGCCGACAGCTCCTCGACCGCCTGGACCATGCGACCGTGCGTGGACGGGTCGAAGGGCGCGTCGAGGGTACGCGCGACCGCTTCCTCGAATCCCTGGCGTGCACGAATCGCACGCGCAGCGTCCGGCTTGAACCCTTCCCACATGGCGTCGTCGGCGCTGGCTGCGGTGCTGCTCTCGCTCACGTTTCTGTCCCTTCCGCGGAGTCCTTGTGCCGCCCGGTCAATGGGGGCATATCGGTATAGGCCGGGTTTCCGGCCCTTCGCGGACATCGCAGGGCGAAGAAATCTTGCGCGGATATTGCGTGTGTACAGCGCCACCCGGAAACAGCGCATGACCGGGTATTTACAGCGGCCAGATCGGCGCGGTTCCGGCGGCTCCGACCGATTCGTCTGCGGGCGCGCTCCCAGGTCGATGGAACTTTCCAGGATCTGAACCAGGGGTGCTGAGGAACGTGGCCCTTCGTCAACCGACGTCACGACGAAGGGCCATTTCTCATGACTGCTTGGGCGAAGACCTCACCTCTTGCCGACCAGCTGTTCGACGAGTGGAACAGCTTCCACTCGCACACCACTCACGACTTCGGAACGCTCGGCGAGCTGACCGGCGACGAGGCCGTGAACCTCATCCGGCAGCCGCAGGCTTCCGAACATCGAGACGCGCTTCTGCTCGAGCTGCTCACGCTCGAGCACGCCGGCGACACCTTCGCCGGCCGCGTCATCCTCAAGTCGTTCATGCCCCTGGCGCTGCGGCTTCCGAGCAGCTGCACGAGCATGCGGAGCCTCTGGCAGCACTCCCCCGCCGATGCCCGCACCGCGACGATCGGCGTGCTCTGGGAGGTCATTCACACCTACCCGCTCGAGCGCACCAACTCCGTCTCCGGGAACATCCGACTCGAGACGATCAAGAACCTCGGCATCTGGTTCGGCAGCGAGCACAGCGTGGACGACCTCGCCGTCGAGGACGAAGTGCTCGAGAAGATCGCCGGCCCCGACGAGACCGATGACGTCTTCCGAGACCTCGTGACCATCCTCACTTGGGCCATCGACTCCGGCACCCTCCGCCGCGACGAGGTCCAGCTGCTCGCCCGCATCGAGCTGGCCGAAGGTGACCCCGGTACCGCCCGCGAGGAAGCCGCCGACGAGCTCGGCGTCAGCCGCGAAACCCTCAACCGGCGTGTGTGCCGCATCCGCACCAAGCTCATGCAGGCAGTCTGCGGCGACATGGAGACCAAGGTCTCCTACGCCCCCCGCCGCAGCTGAACACAGCCATCCAGGGGGCGCAAGGCAGCTATCAGCTGACACACACCCCCATCGGCCGGGTCCGCTCTGCTCGACCCAGCCCCCCAGACAGACAGGGCCCTTGGATGGCCCCCAGGGGCCCTGTCTTCCCCTCCGCCGAACCCGGAGCCCATCTCATGGCCAATATCGCCTCAGCGGGCCGCTCAGGACCGTTCACGCCGACATCCGATACTCGCGTCACCCCCAATCTCCCCTCCCCGCACGCTCACACCAGCCCCGGCGGGCGTGGCGCGCCACAATCGCGCCATGCGCTCGCAATGTGCGACGCTGTAGTCCCGCAGCACCGTCGCCACTACCGCGCTGGAACGTCGCTCGACACCCGCTACACCGGATGCGATGCCCGCGCTGTACTCGTGCTCAAGGATCGCTATACCAAGCGCAATAACCCCCGCTATATGCGCGCTCGCATCGCGCATGCCCTCCGCTACATATTGCGCGATATCCTGCGCTCTCTGGGCGCTCACCGTGCGCGAGTCGTGCGCTTGTCTACCGTCTTACTTGCGCCTACCTGGCGCGTATCTGGCGCAAGTAACACGCGATTACTAGCGCTGTTCCTGCACGCTTATCGCGCCTGTCTAGCACTCGGTCTGCGCGCTAGACGCGCATGGTCTGCGTCGTTCCGCGCGCAACAACTGCGCCCGACACGCGCAATTGTTGTTGCATAGAGGCGTGAATGTGACGCTATACTGGCGCCTATGAACCCGCCACTGTTGCCCCATACCCGCGCCACACCCCCGCCTCACGCGCGCCTCACTGGCGCAACCGCTGACCGCACGCCGCTCGACCGAGGAGGCCGGTCGTGAGGATCATCGGCGTCTGCAACCAGAAGGGCGGGGTGGGCAAGACCACCACCGTCATGAACCTCGCGGCCGCGCTTGCCCGAGCGAACAGGGTGCTCGTCGTCGATGTCGACCCGCAGCAGTCCGCGGCCCGCTGGGCTGAGCGGGCGGGGGAGGAGCTTCCCTTCGACTTCGCCGCAGACGTCGACCCGAACAACATCATCGGACTGCGAGACCTCGACGACTACGACATCGTTCTCGTGGACACACCCGGAAGTCACGAGAACACCGGCGTCCTCACCGCCGTCCTGCGGGTCGCGGACTTCATCATCCTTCCCCTGGAAGCGGCCACCATGGCGATCGAGTCCGTTGCCGACACGCTCGTCGAACACATCATTCCGACCGGCGTTCCCTATCGGCTCCTGCTGAACAAGATCGACACCCGCCGCGGTGGTCGACGCCTCGAGGACTGGGAAGAGCAGCTCGACACCGTCGAGTTCATTGAGGGACAGATCGGGTTGCCCCGATTCCAGCGACACATCCGCCTGTCCGCCAGCGTCGAAGACGCCCCCTACGACGGCAAGGTCGTCACGCAGTACACCGACACCCGCAAGAACCAAGCAGCGATCTCCGACTACACCAGCGTCGCGTTGGAGCTCACATCGCTGTGGGCCAACCAGTTGAAGGAGGCCTGACATGGCACGTCAGGATCTGAGCAAGCTCACCCGCCGTGGAGCCCCGGCAGCAGCACCCGCGGCCACAGAAGTCGAGCAGCCGGCCGAACAGCCGACCGCGACCATCGCGGCCACAGAAGCGCCCGCCGCGCCCGTTGAGGTTGAACCGACGCCTACGGCAAAGAAGCCCGCGCCGCGGAAGCAGCCGAGCCGGACGGCGCGAACCACCGCCGAGGACGAGGACGACGCCGAGGGGGAGGAGCGCGAGACTGCGACCAAAGGCGTCCCCGTCCACCTTCCGGTCCCGCTCAACGATCGACTGCAGGCGTACATGACCAAGACGCGAAAGAGCCACCAGACGGTACTCCTGGATGCCGTCTCGGCCACGTACAAGCGTCTCCCCGAGCTGATCCGCCAGGCAACCGCCGGCGGCGAAGAGACCGACGAGGACTGGACCGATCTGTTCAACAGGCAGAAGCGTCCGGCTCCCGTCACCGACGCGGGTCCGCGGGTCAAGCACACCGTGCGCGTCGCCCCGTCCTACCGCGCGATCCTCGATCGCGTCACCACTGAACTCGATGCTCCCTCCCGGAACTTCGTCATCATCACCGCCTACGAGGCATTCCTTCCGCCTCTCGACTAGACGGTGCGGTGTCCAGTCACAGGAGAAGATCTCCTTTCGCGACAGCGGTATATGAGACACTCACCGGATTGCTACGACACCTACACCCCATCCGCCCACGATGAAGGACTGACCTCCAAATGACCACCACAACTGATCGCAAGAGCAAGCGCACGAAAGAAGCCTCCGAGCCCGCCGAGCAGACCCCGGCGCGCACTGCTGCCGTCCTGCAGCCGACGAAGTCTCGTCGCCGCCCCGCGGTGATCGCCCTCGGCATCGCGCTCGTCCTCCTCGGCGGGATCGGCGTGTGGTGGGTCACCACCAACCTCACTCGTACCGTCAGCGTCATGGCGACAAGCGTCGATGTGTCCCGTGGCGAGACGATCACCGCAGACGACCTCACCACCATCCAGCTCGCCGGTGGACAACAGGTCGACGCCGTACCCGCAGCCGACGCCACAGACCTCGTCGGCACCACCGCGCTCGTCGATCTGCCCGCCGGCACACTGATCACGTCCGCCAACACCGGCGCCACCCTCGCGGTGCCGGCCGGCTCCTCGATCGTGGGCGTCACCCTCACGCAGGCGCAGATGCCCGGATACCAGCTCGCCGCCGGCGACCAGGTCCGCGTCGTCGAGACCCCCGTCACCCAGGGCGACCCGCCCGTCGAGACCCCGCAGAGCTTCGACGCCACGGTGTTCACCGCCACCTACGACAACGAGACCCAGGTGTGGGTCGTCGACCTGGTCGTGCCGAACCGTGAGGCTCCCGACATCGCCGCGCGCGCCGCCACCGGCCGCGTCGCGCTGGTCATCGACTCGACGGGGGAGTGAGCCGGCATGGCAATCATCTTCCTGGCCAGCGCCTCCGGCGCGCCGGGCGTGACCACAGCAGCCGGCGCGCTAGCGCTGAACTGGTCCAAGCCCGTGATCCTCGTCGAGGCTGACACCACCAAGACCAGCAGCATCATCCCCGGACTCATCCGCGGGCAGGTCTACCACAGCACCGGCCTCACCGAAGCTGCCGTCGCTGACCAGTACGGCGCTCTCACCGCCGAGAAGCTCTGGGAGCAGACCGTCGAGCTCAGCCCGCGCGCGGTCCTGATCCCTGGCTTCAAGAGCCTGCAGGGTGCCGCCGGCGCCGGCCCTCACTTCTGGCGAGCACTGCTCGACGCGCTACGCCCCTACGAAGCCACCGGCTACGACATCATCGTCGACGGCGGGCGCCTGCACGCCAACGACCCTCGGCTCCCGCTGCTGCGCGAGGCAGACAGCATCACCCTGTTCACCGATCGCACACTGCCGTCCGTGGCCGGTGTGCTCGCACACTGGCGCTCCCTCGACGAGAACCGCAACACCGTCCCCGAGTGGCTCCTGAACGCGCTCAACGAGATCGGACACGCCAGCTACGTCGACCTGCTCGTCACCGAACGCCCCACCACGCAGGAAACCTGGCCCCTCAAGACCGTCACCCAGCAGATCGGCATGAACCTGCTGGGCACCATGCCCTGGGATCCGAAGGGCGCCGCGACCTACTCGGTCGGCGCACCAACCCTCGGCGCTCAGCGCACCCCCTACACCCGAGCCATCGGAGCGCTGCTCCACAGCTACGGCGATGTCCTCAATGCCCGCACCTACACGACCACCGACTGGGAGGGACAGCAGTGAGCGACTCCACGCCCGACCCCGCAGACCTGGGAAACATCCCGTTCTTCACGCAACCCGCGCAGCCCACCCCGGCCGCACCACCGGCCGACAACAACCTGCGCAACCTCGGCCACGCCGCCGCCCACCTGACCCGCGCAGCGCAACGGCAGGCGCCCGACGTGTCCGCTCCCGCAGCACCGGCCCCGGCCGCACCGCGCGCGCCGGAGCCGCCCACCCCGGCCGTGACCCCGGCAGCGACCCTCGACGCACGCAGCGACCTGCCCTGGACCGAGATCGCAGTCATCCGTGACGAAGTCTCCCGCGAGCTCGCCGCCGTATTCAGCGAATCCATGGACATCACCGCCGACCAGCGCGAGCAGACAGCCCAAGACCACATCGTCGACCGGGTCCGCGCCCGCGTCGACGAGCAGACCCGACGCCCCGGTGAAATCCGCTGGACGCCGGCGATGCAGAACGCGATCCGGCAAGCGGTGTTCGACCAGCTGTTCCGCCTCGGCCGACTGCAGCCGCTCGTCGACGAGCCCGACGTCGAGAACATCCACATCAACGGGTTCGACGACATCTGGATCTCCTACGCGGACGGCCGCGTCGTCAAGTACAACTACCCGATCGCCGCGAACGACCGTGAGCTCGAGCGAGAGATCAACATGCTCGCCTCCCGCTCCGGCGAGGGCGGACGATCCTTCACCAGCGCCCGCCCCCGCCTGCACATGGACCTGCCCGGCGGGGCACGCCTCGCCGCGATCGCCGAACCCGTCGCCACACGACCCACGATCGTCATCCGCATCCACCGCCTCGTCGACGTCACCCTCGACCAGCTCGTAGAGCGCGGCACCCTCACCCGACAGGCCGCAGCCTTCCTCCGCGCAGCAGTCACCGCCGGCGTGTCCGTCGTCACCAGCGGATTCCCCGGAGCGGGCAAGACCACGCTGCTGCGCGCGCTCGCCGACTGCATCCCCGCCGAAGAGAAGATCGTCACGATCGAGATGGAGCGTGAGCTGTACCTCCACAAGATCAACGACCGGCACCCGCGGGTGGTCGCGCTCGAGGCGAAGCCGGGGGAGGGGGAGCGCGGCTCCGATGGGCGCCTGCCCGGCGAGATCACCCCGGAAGACCTCGTGTACGACACGCTGCGTTTGGACACGCAGCGCTTCATCGTCGGTGAGGTCCGTGGTCCCGAGATCTACGCCATGATGCAGGCAATGCAGTCCGGTGTCGGATCGCTGTCCACCCTGCACGCTGCCAGCGCGGACGACTCGATCGACCGCATGTCGGCGCTGATGCTCTCCCGCGGCAACAACACGACTCCCGTGTACGCCTACCGGATGATCGAACAGAACATCAAGATCGTCGTGCAGATCTCGAAGATCATCGACCCGGCAACCGGCAAGCCCCGCCGTGTCGTCACCGAGATCGCCGAGATCCTCCCCGGTGAAGAGCAGAACAACTCCCGCCCCGTGGCTTCTCAGGTGTTCCGCTTCGACCGTTCCACCGGCAGCCTCATCACCGCCGACATGCCCTCGCCGCGACTGCTTGACGAGCTCAAGTACCACGGCTTCGACACCGCGAACCTGGGAGTGTGAGATGACCACCGCCACCCTCGCCCTGTGCATCTTGGTAGCCGTCGTCGGCGCGATCCTGGTGATCCTCGGCGCCTCCTACCGGCCCGACACCCGCGGCCTGCCCACCCGCAGCGCACTCCGCGGCCGCGCGACACGCGACTTCACCCGCACGCAGCAGATCCAGCTCATCGGCGGTGCCGTAGTCGGCCTGGTGTTCGCGCTGTTCACCGGATGGTGGCTGCTCGTGATCGCCGTGCCCGTCGCCGCGGTCGGGCTGCCCTGGCTGCTGCAGAAGGGGCCCGAGGAGAACACGATCGCCAAGCTCGACGCGCTCGAGTCATGGACGCGCAGCCTCGCCGGACTCACCGTCTCCGGTGCCGGCCTCGAGCGCACCATCGCCGCCTCGCTGAGCAGCTGCCCCGAAGCGATCCGCCCCCAGGTCACGCAGCTCGTCGCACGCCTCAACGCCCGGTGGACAACCACCGCGGCGCTGCAGGCATTCGCCGACGACCTGAACGACGAGACCGCGGACGTGCTCGTGATGCACCTACTCCGCAAGGCCGAGCTGCGCGGATCCGGCCTCGCCGCGTCCCTCGAAGACCTCGCCAAGAGCATCTTCGAGCGGGTCAAGATGCGCCGGCAGATCGAAGCAGACCGGGCAACCCCTCGCAACGAAGCCCGCTTCGTCGTTTACTTCACCGTCGCGCTGCTGGTGCTGCTCGTCCTCGCGCAGCAGTACTCCGCGCCCTACGGCACCCCGATCGGGCAACTCCTGTTCGCCGCATACCTCGTCAGCTACGCACTCGTGCTGCTGTGGATGCGACGCATCAGCCGCGGCGAACCCGCACCCCGACTGCTCGTCCCCACCGAGAAAGCTGGTGAGAAGTCAGTCACCCCGCCCTGACGGACCGGGCCTCTGGCCCGCTCGTGAGAGCTCGATTGACCAGCCCGAGACACCTTGAAGGGGGTGACTACGTTGACGACACGACAGAAGACCGACCTCGGGGTGCTTCCTCAGCCCCGTGCTCTCGAATCCGCGCCAGCAGACACGGCTGGGGTAGCCACGAAACGGGGCGCAGACGTCCGCATGAGCGGGCATCGGGTCGTTGACATGGGCGAGGGGAGCCCGAATCTGCACAAGCGGGTTCGGCGTCACGACATCATGGCCTCGGCTGCGATGTCGCCTGTCGCGGGTGACCGCGGCACTCGTCAGGCGTCTGTGGCGGTTCTTGACCGTCGCGGACGCCCGCTGCAGCCAACCCGGCCTGGCCGGGCTCGAGAGCTGCTGTCAAAAGGGCGGGCGGTCGTTATCCGCGTAGCCCCGGTGTTCACCATTCGATTGAAGGATCGCAGCGAGGAGGGCTCTGTCGTCGACGGGGTTGTCGTCGGCGTCGACCCAGGCTCGGTAGGGACAGGCATCGCTGTCGTCGTGGAAAGGGGTTCTCTCGATACGTCCAGGGGTGAGGTTCACACCTCGCGCACGGGCATCTGGCTAGGCGAGCTCGTCCACCGCGGCCTAGCCATCAAGCAAGCACTGCAAGCTAGGGCGGGCCTGCGGCGAAGTCGTCGAAACCGGAACCTCCGTTATCGCGCGCCCCGATTCCTCAACCGCACTCGGCCTCCGGGTTGGCTGCCGCCCTCGCTTCGGCACCGACTCGACACCGTCGAATCGTGGCTCCGTCGCCTCGCTCGGTGGTTTCCTGTCACAGGAATCGTCATCGAACAAGTCCGGTTCGATATGCAGCTTCTCCAACATCCGAACATCGCCGGCGTCGAATACCAGCAGGGAACTCTTGCGGGCACGAACGTCCGCGAATACCTACTTGCGAAGTGGGAACGGGCCTGCGTCTACTGCGGGGCAACAGATGTCCCTCTGAACATCGACCACATTCGCGCTCGCGCACGAGGCGGTAGCGATCGGGTGTCCAACTTGACGCTCGCGTGCATCCCCTGCAACCAGGCGAAGGGCGCAATGCCGATCGAGGAGTTCGTCACCGACCCGGCACGTCTCCACCAGATCATGGCTCAGGCGAAGGCCCCGCTGCGCGACGCAGCTGCCGTGAACACCACGCGGTATGCCATCGTCCGGCGAGCCGAGAGCCTCGGTGTTCGCGTGGCTACGAGTACCGGGGCAGTCACCAAATGGAACAGAACCCGGCTTGGCGCCCCTAAGACTCACGCTCTCGACGCGCTCGCGGTCGGCGATCTTGACGCGCTGACAGGGTGGCCCGCGAGTACGAGCGTCATCCGCTGCACCGGGCGTGGGCGCTATCAGCGGTCTATCGTCACTGCGGCCGGATTCCCCCGCGGTTACTTCACCCGTCAGAAGCGGCACTACGGGTTCGCGACCGGCGACCACTCCCGAGCTTTCGTCCCAGACGGCACGAAAGCAGGGATCTATTTCGGCAGGGTTGCCGTCCGCGCAACCGGGTCGTTCAACATCACGACCACTGCCGGAACCGTGCAGGGCCTCCACCACAGGCACTTCACCCTCATTCAACGCGCCGATGGCTACGCCTACACGCAGAAAGGCACCACATCATGAACCTCGCTCTGATCGTCCTGCCCGGCCTCGTCGCCGGCCTCGGCCTCGCGCTCGTCGTCGCCGCGCTGGTACCCACCCAGCCGCGGCTCTCCGCAGCACTCGACCGGATCGGCACCACAACCGTCGCCGCCGACCCCGCCTACGCAGCCACCCTCGAGAACCGCATCGGATCAGCAGTCCTCCGACGCGCAGGCGACAGCGCCTCCCTCAAGATCCCCACCAGCGACCTGCGCCTGATCGGCATGAGCGTCAACCGGTTCCTGTACCAGAAGGTGCTCTCCGCCGGCCTCGGCCTCATCGCACCCCTCGCGATCGGACTGATCTTCCAAGTCCTCGGCCTCACCGCGTTCTACATCCCCGCCCTGTTCGGCATACCCCTCGCGATCGGCGGATGGGTCCTCCCCAACCTGCTCGTCCGCGACCAGGCCGAAGCCGCCCGCAAAGAGTTCTCCCGCTCCGTCGCCGTCTACATGGAGCTCGTCGGATCCGAGCGCATCAGCGGCGCCTCTCCCGGCAAAGCCCTCGAGTCCGCCGCCCAAGTCGGCCGCAACTGGGCCTTCGTCAGAATCCGCCAAACCCTCACCGAAGCCCGCTACGCCGGCACCGCGCCCTGGGATGCGCTCGAGCATCTCTCCCACGAGATCGACGTCCCCGACCTGGCTGAAATCGCCAAGGTAATCCGACTTTCAGGGGAGCAAGGAGCATCGGTATATGAGACACTCAGGGCGCGGGGGCAGAACCTCCGCGACCGACTTCTCAATGACGAAGTGACGGAGGCGAACAAAGCGACCAACAAGATGACCATCCCGATGACACTCACCGGCGTCCTCTTCATGCTCCTCCTCGGTACACCGTTCGTGCTCAACGCCTTCTTCTGAAAAGTTGTTTATCCACCGATGTCCGCGAAGGGCCCAAACCGAGGCCTATACCCACTAGACCAAGCACCACCCACCCACACAAAGAAAGGAACCAGGATCCTATGTCGACCCTGAGCCGAGAGTTCCTGTCCCGCATGCGCGGACGGGCAGCTCGCTTCACCGAAGAGCCCGAACGCGGCTCCATCACCCTCGAGCAGGTCATCTGGACCGCCGGCATCGCGATCGCCGCCGTCGCCGTCGTGGCGATCATCGTCACCGCGATCCAGGCCTACGCCGGCCAGATCCCCACCGGCTGAAAGACCCACCCGCAGATGGTTCGCACTACCAACCACGATCACCGGCAGCGCCTCACACAAGCGCTCGCCGGTGATCGTGGTGCGGCCACGCTGCAGAACACGATCATCGCGCCGGTGCTGCTGCTGATCCTCGCGATCTTCCTGCACCTGGGCATCATCCTCCACGCGAACAACCTCGCCCACGCCGCCGCCACCAGCGCCTACAACGCCGCACGCGCCTACAACGCCAGCAGCACAGACGGCTCCACCGCCGGGCTCGCCGTCCTCACCCAGTCCGGCTCACCGATCAGCGGCGCATCCGTCGCGGTCGACCGCGGCGCCAACACGGTCACCGTCATCGTCACCGGCACCGCCCCCTCATTCGTCCCCGGACTCACCACAGCCATCGACGTCACCGTAACCGGCCCCACCGAAAGGTGGGTGAACTGATGCGCACCATCCGAACGCTCATCGCCAAGCTCCGGGACGACCGCGGCTCCGCCGGCCTCGAGATCGCCATCCTCGCCCCCGCGCTCGCCATGCTCCTCGTGCTGCTCGCCGCAGCCGGGCGCCTCAGCCTGGCCGGCAACGCCGTCGAGTCCGCCGCGTCAGCTGCAGCTCGCGAAGCATCCCTCGCCCGCACCACGGCGGGGGCACAAGCCGCCGCCGAAGACATGGCCCGGATCTCAATGGCTCAGTCCGGCGTCAACTGCACCACACTCTCCGTCAACATCGACGTCTCCGGCCTGAGCGCCCCTATCGGCACCACCGGCCGAGTCGGCGCGACCGTGTCCTGCACCGTCGCCCTCAGCGACGCAGCGATGGTCGGACTGCCCGGCACGCGCGTCCTCACCGGCAACGCCGTCTCCCCTGTCGACGCCTACAGGGAGCGGCGATGAACGTCACGATCCAGAAAGTCCGCGCCAAGCTCCACGAGGACAAGGGCGTCGCAACGATCTACTTCGTCATCATGACCGTGGCATTCCTTGCCATCGTCGGCCTCGTCGTCGACGGCGCAGGCAAGGTGCAAGCCAACCAGCAGGCCTACACCACCGCGGCCAGCGCAGCACGCGCCGCAGCAAACGCCGTCAGCGGCCAAGCGATCATCGACGGATCCACCGCGATCGACAGCAGCCGTGCCGTCAGCGCGGCCAACGGCTACCTCGCAGCTGCTGGTGTCGGAGGAAGCGCCTCCGTCAGCGGCAACCGCATCACCGTCACCGTCGACACCGACTACTCCGCGACCTTCCTCCCCATGCCGTTTCCCATCCAAGCCACAGCCACCGCAGAGCTGATCACTCAATAAGGAGACCCACATGACCACCACGCGCACGCTCACTGTGATCGCAGGGTTTGTCGCTGGCCTGGCACTCCTTGCGGGATGCACAGGAACCACCACACCCACGCCGACAACAACTCCCACCACGTCTACGAGCCCCACGGCAACAGCCGGTCCCGTTGCTCCCCCCAGCTCCGAGGATGAGGCGATCGCGGCAGCGACCGAGGTCGCCGAAGAGTCCCTAGTGATCCGTGGCGAAGTCTCGGCCGCGGGAGGTGACGGGATCGAGCGCTTTGATGCGGTCTTGACTGGCCAGGCGTTGCAGAGCGCAACTGACGAGATCGACCTGTACAACGCGCAGGGATATGTGACCACTGGCGCTGTGACGGCAGACTTCACGTCTGCGTATACACAGACCTACGAGGGTGTTGAGTTCGGCATGGTCACTCTGCCGAGCTGCACCGACTTCTCAACCCTGGTCATCACCACGAGCGATGGCAGCCCGGCTCCTCGCCCCTCAACGCTGCAGTATCCCGTGGACTACCAGGTGGTCTACGTGGCTGAGGACGAGGCGTGGAAGGTGAGCAACATGATCAAGACGGGGGACACATGCTGACCCGTATCCGTGCCGCCCTCGTCGTCGTCATCCTGGCAATCGCCACTCTCGTCGCGCTGCCTACTGCCGCCCAGGCTGCTGACGGCGTGTACTGCGAGTCCACCGGCACAGTCTCGGTTTGCTACTCGGCGCTCTCAGCGGCGCCGAGTGATCCCGTGGGTGCTGACGCGAACGGTTGGACCCGTGGAGCGGCAACGTGCTATTACCTGACGACCGAGAACAATGCGAAGGCGATGGGGATGAATCCCGAGGACATCTACGTCCTATCGACTTCTGGTGGGTATACGCAGTGGTACTTCACGATCGAGTGTGGCAACAGTCAGAAGTACTGGTCGAACGACCGACAGTGCTACGTGTCGATGGTCGATGGTGCTTGGCCAGCGATCCCTCCCGGCTATGACGCTGACGCCGGGTACTACAACTGCAACTCGGTCTGGATCGCCGCGGGTAGCGGCGGCATCGGCATCGGGGACGACAACTACACGTTCTGGTCCAACTCCGTCCCGCCGGGCCTGCAAGTTCTGACGCCCGGTAGAGCCGCGGCGATGCTGATAGACAGCTTCCCCCTCGTCGCGATCGACATCGGCATGGCACCGGAGATCAACCCCGCATGGGGCCACCGCCGAGGATACGTTGGCGTCCCGCTCTGGCTGTGGGTCAACAACCCAACTCCGACCAGCTGGGGCCCATATTCGCAAACCGCAACGCTCGGCGGGCAGACCATTACGGCCACCGCTCAGGTGACTTCCATCCGGTGGACCATGGGCGACGGATCGTCGACCGTCTGCGGCAACACCGGCACGCCCTACAACATCGGCTACGGCATGACAACGTCACCGACCTGTGGTTACCAATACACGAGAACCTCAAGCACTAGTCCGGGCGATCGTTTTACAGTCACCGCCACGAGCAGTTGGACGGTGACCTGGACTTCGGTTTCGGGTGCCGCTGGCACTGTCAACACGACCACAAGCAGCGCGGTTGACCTCGAGGTTAACGAGCTGCAGACCGTCATCGTTCCCTAACCCCCAGGAGGCATCATGAACCGCATCGGCAAGGGCCTCGGGTCGCTGATCCTGCTCGCCGTGCTCCTCGTCGGGATCCCCGCCGGGCTCGTATTCTTCGCCGGTAACCCGCTGCCGTCGTGGGACGAGCTCGTGGCAGGGTTCACGATGCGCGACTACACCGGATCCTTCCTGGTCGGAACGATCATGCCGATCGCTGCGTGGATCGCGTGGGCGACATTCGCTGTCGGCTTCCTCGCCGAGCTGCCTGCGCAGCTGCGCGGCGTGCCGCGGCCGCGGATCCCCGGTCTCGGTGTCCAGCAGAGGGTCATGGGCGGTCTGCTCGCCGCGGTCATCGCACTGTTCTCGCCCGCTGCAGCGTTCGCGTCTGAGGTTCCCGTGCAGCCCTCGGTGTCCATGAGCGCATCCGTCGTATCGGTCGCCGCGGCCGAGGCTGCCGATGAGGAGACTCCCGTCGTCGAGGCTGGGCCGCAGTACGTCGTCTCGGGCACCGACACTCTGGCGCGGATCGCGGAGACCACGTTGGGGGATCGGGAACGGGCCACGGAGATCTCCGCGCTCAACATCGGTGTCCAGCAGGCCGATGGGGGAGCGCTCAGCGCATCGGGCTGGCTGCAGGAGGGTTGGGTGCTCACTCTGCCGGCTGATGCTTTCGTTCCGGGTGTCGCCGGCGCCGCGGCCGAGACCGCCAGTGTCGAAGCGGAGACGGTCACTCAGGTCACCTACGAGCAGCGGGGAATCGTCTCCGGTGACACCCTGTGGGACATCGCGGCCGACGAGCTCGGCGACGGGGCCCGCTACCCGGAGATCTTCGAAGCGTCCAAAGACGTTGTTCAGCCCGGCGGTGGCACGATCACCGACCCGAACTGGATCTACCCCGGCCAGCAGGTCAACATCCCCGTGGTCACCACGGTTCCGGTCGCCCCGAGCGACGACGCTGCAGGCTCGACGGGCACTGGGAGCACCGGAGCCGCCGACACAGACGAGGGCGCCGCCGGCGCTGTCGACGTCGAGGCTGATGAGGGCGCCGGCGCCGCCGGTGCCGGCGGGGCTGCCGATGAGGGAGCCGGAGCAGCGGCGACGGACGAGGGCGCGGATGCCGCGGCCGAGGATGAGGCGACGAGTGGCCTGGGCTTCACCACCGAGGCGACGCAGGCACCCGCCGACGTGGCTGCCGCTCCCGCAGCGCCGGTCGACGTCGACGAGGCCGACACGAGCGGTATCGAGGACTACTTCATGGTCGCCACCATCGGCGGCATCGGCGCCACGCTCGCCGCCGGCCTGCTCACTCTGCTCGGATGGCGCCGGCTCAAGCAGCGCCGCGATCGCAAGCCACGTCAGCGGATCGCGATGCCCGACGAAACGGTGTCCAGTGTCGAGCTCGAGCTGCGCGCCGTGGAGAACCCGCTGGGCGCCGAGGCGGTCGACACGGCGCTGCGGCACCTGGCCGTGTGGGCGCAGGACACCGGCAACCGGCTCCCCGCGCTGTACGCACTCCGCCTCGACGAGAGCTCTGTGGCCGTCTACCTCGACGAGCCCACAGACCTGCCTGCACCGTTCACCCAGTACGACCCCGACGACAAGCTCGCCTGGATGGTCGCGCTGACCGACCTCGAGCCGCTCGACACGGTTCCGTCCGCGCCGTACCCGGCGCTGGTCATGATCGGCCACGACGACAACAACGGGCACATCTTCGTCGACCTCGAGCGGATCGGTGCGCTCAACGTCATCGGAGCCACCGGGGAACTACGCCAGGGTGTGCTCACCGCCATCGCGATCGAGCTCGCCGCGAACACCTGGTCTGAGGACGTGCAGGTCACCCTCGTCGGTGTCGGCGATCGCCTACCGCTCGCGCTCGGCAGCGGCCGAGTGCGTCACGTCGAGGACACCGAGACGCTGCTGCGCAACCTGCACGGACAGGCCGCGGCCGTCGAAGCGGCCCTCGCCGAGCTCGGCGTCGACGGACTCGAGCAGGCCCGCACCACCGGGGCGGACGCGGAGGCCTGGGCGCCGGAGATCATCATCCTCGGCGACAACCCGGACGATGCCACGCGCGAGGCCATCAGCGAGCTCGTCACCCGGATCCCGCGGGTCGGCATCGCCGCTGTCAGCGCCGGCCACCTGACGGGCAGCTGGAACCTGGCACTCACCGAGGACCGTCGCGCGCAGCTCGAGATCCCCGGAACCGGCGTCGCGATCCCGATCACCCCCCAGCTGGTCGGTACCCGCGAGTACAACGAGATCCTCGCGCTGTTCGACATCGCAACCGAGGGTGCCGCCACCGGCGTCGCCCTCGACGACGAACTCGAGCTCGACGAGATCCCCGCAGCCGAGATCGAAGCCGAGCAGCTCCCGCTCGTCGACGAGGAAGCCGACGTCGAGATCTCCGAGCCGGCCGCGGCCGAGGCCGAGGAGGCCACCGAGGCCGACGTCGCCGCGGCTGCCGCCGTCAACGAGGAGCCGGTGGATGCGGCAGATCACGACATGGTCGACGTCGATGCCGCGGCGGGGCAGGATGAGGCTCTCGCGGCGGTCACCCCGCTGCACCGTGGCCCGTACCTGCAGATGCTCGGCCCGGTGGAGGTCCGCGGTGGACGTGGCGAGGCGCCGGTGAACCCGAACACCGCCGCCCAGTGGCGATCGAGGGTTCGCAGGGGCACCGAGCTGGTGGCATTCCTGTCCGTGCACCCCAACGCCAGCGCCGAGCAGGTGCACGCTGTGTTCTTCCCCGGCCAGATCGCCACCGGAGAGAAGGCAAACGACGACCGCAACAGCCTGACGTCCAAAACCCGCCGGTGGCTCGGCCAGAACGACGACGGCGAGTGGTACGTGCCCTACGTCACAACCGGTGAGTACCGGCTGCACGAAGATGTCCGATCCGACTGGCAGGACTTCCTCAGTCTCGTCGGCGACGAGATCTCCGACACATCCACGGATCGGCTGCTGGCTGCGCTCGAGCTCGTCAAGGGACAGCCGATCAGTGGCGTTCCCGACAAGCGTTACGTGTTCGCCGACCGGCTCCGCAACGAGATGATCGCCGCGATCGGTGACGTCGCCCACGAGGTATCCACCCGCAGCCTGAGCACCGGCAAGGTCCGCCACGCCAGGCTCGCGTCAGCGATCGGACGCATGGTCGACCCCGTCAACGAGGTCTTCTGGCGAGACGGGCTGCGCGCCGAGCACCAGGCCGGCGACCACGCCGGCGTCGAGCGTCTCATCACGCAGCTCGAGCAGAGCCTTGCCGCCGTCGACGAGGACTACGAGCCCGAGCCCGAGACACAGACCTTGATCGCGCAGCTGCGACAGCGGCACGCGATCGCCAGCTGATCCATGACCATGACTCGTGAAGCCCCCCAGGGCGTGCGTGCGCGACGATTCCCGACGTTGCGGTACCCGCTCGCCGCCGTGGGGGGTTTCGCGCTGTCAGCGGCCGTCACAGCGCCGCTGAGCGCCGATCTGCGACTCACGGTGGGCAGTTGGGGCATGATCGCCGTCTACGCCGTCTACGGGGCGTTCCTGACGCGCACGGACCTGCGGGAGCGTCGCCTGCCCGACACACTCACCTTGACGCTCGCGGCGATCCTCGCCGGCGCCGTCCTGGCACTCGCTCTCACCGCCGGCGCAGTCGGTCCCGCAATCGCCGCGATCAGTGGCGGCATCGGGCTCGCGGTCCTGCTGGCCGCGATCGGCCTGGCCGGGCAAGTCGGATTCGGGGATGTCAAGCTCGCCCTCAGCGTCGGACTGCTCACCGGATGGCACACCTGGTACCTCCCGTTCCTTGCGCTCGCGCTCGCCTACGTGCTCGCGTTTCCGCACGCGATCACCGCGGCAGTGCGACGCAGCCGCGGGCATGACAGCACGGATCTGCCGTTCGGGCCGTACATGATCGCGGCCGGCGCGATCGTCGGGATCACCGCAACCATCGCCAGCTGAATGTCCGACGAGTACTACAGCCCCGAGGGGGAGTACCTGCGGCGTGTGCTGGACCGCCGGCACGCGCACCGCGAGGTCTCGGCCGCGGGCTGGTGGGGGCGCAGGCGAGCACGGGAACGGCTCCGCGAGCTCGAGGAGAGCGATGGCCTCGACGCGGCCGCGCAACGGTGGGCGCGCGAGCTGCTGCGCACTGAGATCGCGAATGCCTGGGCGCGGACCTCCCGGCACGCCAACGAGTGGCACCCGCGACTACTCGAGCAGCTCCCCGGCCTCGCCGAGGAAGCCGCGGCCGAGGCAGTGCTGCAGGCTGGTGACGACGAGCAACTCCACATGCATCTCACCGCTGCGGCCGCGGAACAGATCGCGCGCGAGAACGTCGACCGGGTCAGGGCCGTCGTCGACGACCGCACGATCTACCTGCTGCGCACCACGACGCCTGATGGTGACCCAATGACCGTGCTGCAGCACGCCGCCAGCGGTCTCCGCGCACGGTTCGCCGTCGACCCTGTTGACGGGTTCGGTGACGTGTTCTCCAAGCCCTACGACATCCCCTCAATCAACCCGGACAACCCGCGTGACGACGGCAACCGCTGGGAGCTGTACGCCGGGCTGGGCATCGGCCGACGCCTGTACCTCGCCGGGGCCGCGCTCCACCCTCGCATCCGCTGGCGCGCAGGCGTTCAGAGCCCCTACGCGGCGCCGCTGCGCACCAGGCTTCACGAGGCCGACCCGTACCGCTGGGCAGGGCACTGCACCTGGTGCAACGAGCGGCGGATCATTTGGCGGGAAGCCGAGCCGGCCGAGTTCGCCTCGCACCCGATCACGCCGGCGCCGGCAGCGATCGCGCCCCGTCTCGTCGAAGTCATCACAGGGGAGTAGCCCCCGGTCGCGAGCCAGGTCTGCGGCCGCGGATACGCTTCGATCATGGCATCCGGCGAGATCGAGCACCCAGACGGGTACGATCGCGTCCTCGCTGACCTCAAAGCGCGGGTGCGTGCGGCGCAGCGCAGCGCCCAGCGTGCCGTGCAGAACGAGATGGTGGGGCTCTACTGGACCATCGGCAAGACGATCCTCGAGCAGCAGCAGCAGTCCGGCTGGGGCGCCAAGATCGTCGCGCGACTGGCCGAGGATCTCCGCACCGAGTTCCCCGACACCAGCGGCTTCAACCGCTCGAATCTGATGTACATGCGAGCGTTGGCCGCGGCGTGGCCATCAAATGTCCCACAGGCTGTGGGACAACTTGCCTGGGGTCACGTCCGGCTCCTCCTCGACAGGCTCGATGACCCGGAGGAACGAGAGTGGTACGCGGTCGAGTCCACCGCGAACGGGTGGACGAGGGCCGTGCTCGAGCACCAGATCATGAACCAGCTGCGCCCACGCATCGGCGCTGCGCCGACGAACTTCGATGCTCAGCTCGAGCCAGCTGACGCCGCCCAGGCTCAGGGCATGGTCAGAGATCCATTCGTGTTCGACTTCCTCGGGCTCAGCCGCGGCATCGCGGAACGCGACCTCGAGCAAGCACTCATGGACCGCATCGTCGACACGCTGCGCGAGCTCGGCCCCGGTTTCACCTTCGCCGGACGCCAGATGAGATTCGACGTCGACGGCGACGAGTACGTTCTGGATCTCCTGTTCTTCCACACCATCCAGCTGCGCTACGTGGTCGTCGAGCTCAAGATCGGGCGGTTCGAGCCTGAGTACGCCGGCAAGCTCGGCTTCTATGTCGCTCTCGTCGACGAGCGACTCCGTCAGCCTGCTCATGCTCCAACTGTCGGGATCCTGCTGTGCACGGGGAAGAACGAATCGGTGGTCCGCTACGCGCTTCGTGGGACGACTCAGCCGATGGCGATCTCCACGTACACCTACGACTCGCTGCCCACAGCCGAGCAAGAGGCGCTCCCAGACGCCGATCAACTCACCCACGCACTGGGTGCCCTCGTTGAGCTCACCGAGCCCGAGGATGCCACCAACCAACCCGAGAGCCTCTAGCCGCGGCCCAGAACATCCGGGCTCACCCGCCGTAGAGGCTCGCCCCGACAAACACCGGGGGAGCGGCAACGCGCGGCAGGGAGGCCTCACCGCCGCACACCACGCACACCAGGACGCCGGGGCGATCGCGCATCACCACGCCGCAGCAGTGCGGCTGAGCGCCGTCCGCCAACTCATCGTCGACCATCCTGCGAAGGTACGCCTCCGGCCCACACGCGCAACGCGGTTCTCCACAGACGGGCTTCCCCGCTAGCCGGTTTTGTGGCACAATACCTGTATGGGAATCGAGTGGGCGGAGTCAGCCGACAAGCACGACATCACCCACACCGATGCTCTCTACGCCATGCAGAACTCGATCTACACGAGCACCAAAGTCAAGATCAACGACCGCGACGGACGCAACCAGCGCCGCCTCTTCGTCGGCCCACAACACGCGCAGACCGATCGGCTGATCGAAGTCCTCATTGAACTCAAGCCCGGCGGCACCTTCGTCGTCTATCACGTCATGCCGCTGGGCTCTTACTACCGCCAACAGATGGAGGAGGAGACCGGATGACCCTCAGCAAGAAGGACCAGGAGCGCTACGCAGCCCTCGCCGCTCTCGAGGAACAGCCCACCGGCGCGTCGACGCCGGGGGAGAGCGCCCACGGGGCGGACGCCGCAGCCATCGGCCAGCAGATGCTTCTCGACGCCCTCGGAAGCACACAGGCCGTCGCACGCGCGGTGGGAGGACGACCCCGCGTGGGGGGAACGGCCGCCGGCGCTGGCTCGTCCCCGACGATCCGCACCCGCGTCACACCGACCCGCAAGCGGGAGGTCGATCAGCTGCGTGCGCAGCTGGGGATGAAGAGCGACTCCGACGTCGTCCGAGCCGCGCTCGACGAGTACGTGCAACGGCACCTGCAGGCCAGCGCGTGACCACGGAGCGAGGTTGGGCAGAGACGCCCGGTGGTGCGCTGCTGGGCAGCCTCATCGCCGACGCCTTCGCCCGCGCCTCACAGCACGACGACGAGCCAGCGCACAGCTCCGACGCCCCACCGCCGTCCAACGTCAGAGACCACCACTAAGGTCCGCACATGCGCGTCATCGGAACCATTCGCAGCACCGCCACCGAACGGATCACCGTCGAGGCTGATAGCTACCAGGAGGCTCGCGAGCTGCTCGAGGCGCAAATCCCCGAAGGCCACGAGCTCATCGTCATCCGCACGGATACCGACACTTGACCATGGACGCACTCGCCACCGATCCGATCCCCGCAGCTCACGCGCGAGGCGCCTGGGCCGCGGGGATCGAGCCCCTGCGCGAAGCATTCCCCCTCCATGCCGACAAGCTCATCCGAGCGATCGCCTACTCGCACATCGAGCCCCTCCCCACCCCGATCTTCATCGTCGGCGGAACACGCCTCACGAGGGAGTCCCTCGCGAATGCACTCGCCGAGCTCGCCGGCGAGGTCGAACGACCGCACATAGACCCGCCCACGCTCAACGGGATTCGCCGTGCCGTGACACCTGGCAGGCCGCTCGTCCTCGACGAGGTACCGCAGACCAGTTCCCGGTCGACCTTGAGCATGCTCGACGAGATCGAGATCGAGTCTTTCGTCTCGTTCTCGACCACACTCAGCGACGCTTCCGCTCTCATCATCGCCAGCTCGCAGACCATCCAGCCACTCAGCGCCGGACGCTCCATCACGATCGAGTTGCCCCAGCGTCTCCGCAGCCTTCGACCACTTCGCGCCATGGAGAGCGAACCGGCAGCCGCCGGCCGACGCATCATCGCGAGCTACCTGCAACAGAGCACACGCCACCTGGACCTCAACGAGCACGCGATCAATATCGCTCGCCATCCCGACTACGACAAGCCCCGCCGCCTCGACGCAGCGTTCTACCTCGGCGATACGATCCTGCGCACCCTCGGGCTCGACACCCTCGCTACCCCGGCGACCTCATGGCTCAGCCCCGACGATCAGATCGTCTGGGCTCTGCGCGATGCCGTCAGGTATCTCCTCGCCAACGGCGGAGAACTCACCGACAACGCCAGCGACAGCAAGGAGTGGGTGATCGGGCGCACCGATCGCGACTACCTATACATCCGCCCGACTGAGGCGCTGCCATTCATCCGCGCCACACACGGCGACCCAACTCTCAGCACGAAAGCGATCACCGCGGCGCTGCGGCGCCTGCACCTGATCACATCCAAGACCGGAACCGTGACCGTGCGGATCGGCGGGGAACCCACCCGCGTCTGGAAGATCCCCACCGACCGCGAGATCTAACGCGACACGCCGACACGCCGACCCCCATGTCGGTGTCGTCGGGCTCGATCCGAGTGTCAGGCAAAGAGCCCTAGTGTCACGCAAACCCAATTCCCGACATCCTCGCGGACCCCTTGCGCACACCGGCGTATCGGAAAATGGCTCCTCGCGCGCAACGATACACTTTTGAGGTGTACCAATGAATCCCGGCTTGATCTGGGCTTTCTTTTCGAGTGGTACACCTGTGATTCGTAAAGGTGTACCAGGCTTTTTCGCCTTTTGATCTGGTTTTTTCTCGTGCCTGGTACACCTGGTACACCTTTTCAGCGCAAGCCCTCACACATGCGTGCCCGCGCGAGGCGGGAAAGGTGTACCAACGGTGCCGCCAAACTTTTTTCGGGAACCGATGTCCGCGAAGCGTCCGCTGTTGGGCCTATACCTGACATGGGCGCGAAGACACGGCTGCGCGACGCAGCAAGGAAAATCCCAATGCGGCATCAGAGTTCTGGTAGACATGCCGTATGGCTGACAAAGAGCACCGCGGCGAGCCAGTCGCTGCGACCGGCGACGAGGCATCGCCCCGTCGCCGAGGCACACGGCCGCGCGGAAAGCGAACGGCAATCACCGTCCGGGTTCCGGACGATCAGTACGAGCAATACTCCCGCGATGCGGATGCGCTCGGTATCCCCATCGGCAGCTGGGCAGCGATCCAGCTTGCCGCATCTAAGGGCCTCGAGATCCCCGAGTACATCAACCAGGAGATCCGTAAGGCTGCAGAACGGCGCCATGCCGAAGAGACCGCACACGCAGAGGAGCTGCCTATGCTTCGGTCCGCATAAAAGACTCGACCCCCTCTGGTCTGCAAACCATCGGGGGTCTTGAGTGCTTTGGGGTCACAGTCTCCTGCAAGAGGCTGCAACGAACGTCTGAATCAGAATCAGAATCAGCAGGTAAGCATGATTATAGCCGCGATATTGCGGATGTCTAGCGTTGATGTGACCGTCGTGTCGCACCCGCTGGAATCTGCTGCGCGCTCCCGAGGGGGTGTGCTGCAGCGATGACGCTTGAGTACACCGGGACGTCGACGGCTACCAACTCCCTCGACCGCGTCCTCGAGGCGCTCGACCGCGGAGGGTGGAAGCCTCGGCGCCGCGGCAACCAGCACATGGCCCTGTGCCCTGTGCACGGCGACGCACAACCCTCGCTGAGCATCCGCTACGACCACGCCGGCGGCAAGGTGATGATGCATTGCTTCGGCTGTGGCGATGCCTTCGACCTCCGCGACGTGTGCGGCGCGCTGGGCCTGACCGTCAGCGATCTGTTCGATGCGCCACTGCCCGCCGATCGCCGTAACGCTTCGCACGCCCCGCGGGCGAAGCGGCCGACGCTGCCGCCGCGGCTAACACAGGATGAGCTCGCCCCCCAGACCCCGGACCTGACCGGCGCGACGTGGCGCCAGGTCAAGGTCTACGAGTACGTCGACGACAACGGCGTCGTCCTGCAGCGCGTCCACCGCGAAGAGACCACCCTGGACGGGCAGCGGCACAAGCGGTTCACCCAGAGCTACCGCGGCGCCAACGGCCGCTGGGTCAAGCGCAAGCCCGAAGGCTTCGCCCCCCTGCTCTACAACCTCGCCGCGATCCGCACAGCGGTCGCCGGCGGCGGTGACGTGTGGCTGCTCGAGGGGGAGAAGGACGCCGACAGCGCAATCGCCGAGGGCCTGACCGCGACCACCAATGCCGGCGGCGCCACGGCGTTCCCCGCCGAGCTGCTCGAGCACTTCCGGGGCGCCACGGTCAACCTGGTCGTCGACAACGATCCCGCCGGCGCACAGCGTGCCGCGGGTGTCGGTGCGCAGCTGGCCGAACTCGGCATCCCGGCGCGGATCTTCCTGCCCAACCTCGACGACCGCAAGTCGGACTTCACCGACCACATGGACGCCGGCGGAACGGTCGCGACGCTCCTCGAGATCACCGTCGACGACGCCCGCGCGATCGTCGCCGCAGCCGAGGCCGACAAGCTCGTGCACGGGCGCACCGGCGTTGCCGTGTGCCTCAAGGAAGCGACCGCACAGCTCGAGCAGAGCCAGCAGGACCGGGCGACTTCCGAGCAGCACGCCGAGGCGTGGGCGCGGGAGTCGCTCAACCGCCTCGAGCGGATCAAAGCGATCGACCCTGTCCTCACCCCGGAGCAGCTCGGCGGTCGCGGCCGCATCGCCCTGGACGAGTACGCGGCCGCGACCGCCGAGGGTGCGCGGATCGCCCGTGACACCTACATCGTCGCGGGCCTCGACGTCCCCCAGGCGGTCGCATCGTCGCTCGTCGCGATCCGCCCCGACCTCGACGAGCAGCAGCCGGCCGAGACCATCGAAATCACCCCTTCCGCGCCCCGCACGCAGACCGGCAGCGGAGGCGGCAACGGGGGAGTGTTCTTCGGGAACGACACCCCCGAGGACCAGCCCGAGAAGCGCCCATTCATCCAGGGCAACCACTACGACATCGTCGAGGGGCAGACCGTGCTCATCAAGCACACCCCCGGTGACGAGGAGAACAAGTACTTCCGGGTCATGCGCGGGTGGGCGGAGGTTCAGACAGTCGCCGTCGAGGACGACGGCACCGACAATGAGATCGCCCGGCCCCCGCACATGTACGTGATCAAGTTCTCCCGGTGGGTTCCGAACGACCGCGGCTACCCGACGCGCGACACCGAGACCGGTCAATTCAAGACCGAGTCGGTCACCCTCAAGTACACCGAAGACCAGATCCGCGACGGGTCGTGGTCGAAGGCGATGCCCTGGCCTGGGTTCCTCGAGTCGAACAGCCGCCGTGGCGCCGATCAGGCGTGGGATGCGATGAACGCGATCAAGCCGCCGAGGAACAACAGCATCGTGCACACCACGGTCGGGTGGCGCACCACCGACACCGGCGACTACTTCGTCCACGCGACCGGCGCAATCGCCAAGGGCGGCGCGGTCGACGTCGACGTGGACGTAGCAAAGACCTCCGACATCTACGCGATGCCCGAACCCACCACAGACCGCGACACGCTACGCCAGGCGTGGCTCGAGGGCACCGTGGCGCTGCGGGAATCCGAGCTCCCCGCCCGTGTGATCGCCCCTCTGCTCGGCCACTCGTGGACCGCCCCGGTCCTGCCCGGCCCGATCCTGCTGCACCTGGTGGGCGGGTTCGCGTCCTACAAGACCTCACACAGCCGCCTAGCCGTGCAGTACTTCGCCCCGGCCCTCACCCACAACACCAAGGGCCTGATCTCCGGTGCCTCCGGCGGATCCACCGCGATCGGCCTGCAGCGCACCCTCTCCGGGATCAGCCATGTCCCCGTGATCGTCGACGACTTCGCCCCGGACGGCAACGCCAGCGACGCGATCCGCCGCATCAGCACTCTCGGCCGCATCGTGTTCAACGGCATCGGGCGCATCCGCGGCAAGCAGCGCGGCGGCGCCGAGGCCGACCGCCCGATCCTCGCCAGCATCATCACATCCGGCGAGCTGTCAGCCCAGGGATCCGCCGACTCCCGCATCGTCAACCTGCCGCTGGACCCCTCCACACTCGAAAACGGCGGCGAGATCTTCGGACGCCTCGAGTCCCGGCGTGGCCGCCAGGCCCGCGCTCTCATCGGCTCCTCGCTCGTGCAGTGGACGGCCGCTCGTCGCAAGCAGCTCGTCGACGACTTCACCGAAGCTGAGGAAGACAGCGAGCACCGCCTGTGCACGCAGGCCTACTGGCGCAAGACGATCCCCAACCAGAACGGGCACGGCGGACTCCACGACCGCCTCGTGCAATCCGCCGTGGTCCTGGACCGCGGCATCGTGATCATGCTCATGATGCTCCGCGACCTCGACGTCATCAGCGACGACGAAGCCCGCGACTTCTACGGCTGGGCGCGCGCCGGCATCGCCGAGGCAATCAGCCTGCAGGACTCGTCCGCGTCCGACCCCGGCGAGCAGCTGATGGAATACCTGCGCGAGGCGATCGCCAACGGCAACGCCCACCTGGCCGGCCTGGACAGCGCCGTGCCCGAGGACGCGAGCTCGCTGGGATGGAGCGACCAATCCGCCGGCATGCACCCGCAGTGGCGCCCCAACGGGCAGCGCGTCGGCGTCATCAACAAAGACCGCCTCTACCTGTTCCCGACCACCGCCGTCGCCGTTGCCAAGCAGATGTCGCAGCGGGCCGACGAGGCGTTCAGCGACACCAAGACCTCGCTCTCCTCGTCGATGCTCTCCCACGGGTGGCTCATCGCAGACGGCGCGGGCAAGCGCAGCGTCGTCCGCCGCACCGGCCGCGCGATGCAGCACCGCGTGTGGGACATCCCGCTGTCAGCGCTCACCGGCAGCGGCCCCGACGCCCCCTCTGACGACACCGGCATCGACAACGGGGGAGAAGGCCCCCAGACAACCCCCGAGGGCGGTGTGCCGTCGCTGTTCGATGCCCCCACGGTCGATGAGACGCCCACCGCTCCCGCGGAGCCCACGCCCCCCCAGCCGACCGCCCCTGCCGCCCCGGCCGAGACCGAGCAGCCCGCCGCCGCCGCACCACAGCCCGCCAACTCTGCACCCCGTGACGCGGCCGCACCGACGCGGCCTGCCTCTGCGACGTCGCCCGAGGACTTCCGCGCCCCACTGGGAGTGCTCCACACAGACGGGCTGTGGCTGTCCAACGGTGAGCTGATCCGCATCAAGGGACAGCTCGAGCATGCCGGTCAGCTCGCGCAGCTCGCCACGGACCTGAACCTCGGCACCCGCATCAACCAGGGCACGAACGGTGCCCGCAAGACCGAGCGCGGCCAGATCTACCTCACCATGGATGCCGCCCTCGCCCTCGGCCTCCCGCTGGACACCCTGCCCGAGTCCACCGACTCCGACTACGGCAAGCTGCTGCGCGAGGCCACCAAGGGCCACCCGTTCATCACCATGGCGACCGAAACCGGGTTCTCCCTCAGCGGCGACGGATCCATGACCGGCAGCATCGACGTGTGGCGCGAAGACAACCGCGGTATCGGTGTCCACATCGCGCTCATCCCCGCCCAGGACTTCCGCTTCATCAGCACCATCCTCGACGGCGACCCGGACCCCGCGACCATCGCACGCCGACTGGGGAAGTTCACCGCGGCGCTCAAGTTCCCCTACCGCAGCAGCGCCGGCACGACCGGCACCAAGCTCATGCGCGCGCTGCTTCCCCGCGACAAGCACGACGAGATCTACTACCCGCAGGACCGGCCAGCGCCCGTCAAGGACCAGATGATGGCCGAGGGTGACTTCAACTGGCAGCGCAAGCTGTTCGGCGATGAGATCGGACAGCACTGGGCACACGGGTTCGACCGGGGCGGTTCCTACCTCGCCGCAGCCAGCACCGAAGTCGGCGTCGGCACACCCACCCACTACGCGGGGCCGCTGCAGTTCACCAAGGCCACGAACAAGCCCGGCTACTGGCTGATCACCGCCCCCGAACCGGGCAGCTGGCTGATCCCCGACATCTTCGCCGCCCAGGGCATCGTCCGCGACGGGTTCGCTGGCTCCCAGATCTGGGTCAGCACACCTACCCTCGAGCTCGCGAGCGAAATGGGCCTCGAGCTCGAGATCCACGAAGCGTGGTTGTGGGACCGCAAGGCCAAGGTCTTCGAGGCCTGGTACAAGCGCATCCGCGACGCCCGCACCGCCCTCGACACCAGCGACGTCGACGACCAGGCCGCCCGTGACCTGCTCAAGATCGTCTACGCCGCCGCGATCGGCATGCTCGACTACCGCGGCGACCACGACACCCTCGCCGTTTGGGCCCCGCACCGCCACGACATGATCGTCGCGAAATCCCGCGCCAACATCATCCGCCGCGTCCTCGCCAACGCCGAGCGCAGCGGCCGGTGGCCCGTCGCCATCGAGAAAGACACCGTCGTCTACACCAGCGACCACACCGACCCGCTCGAGGCCTGGCCCGGCGACCCCTCCTGGTTCGGCCGCGGCCTGGGCCAGTACAAGTACGAAGGATCCGACCCGCTCGCGCATCACGCCGAGTTCCTCAACGGTGACGGCTCCTACAAGGGCAAGAAGTACCTCGAGGAGCTGATCTGATGGCACTCAGCAAGGGCGCCCAAGCCCGCCAGATGAAAGCGATGTTCGAGGGCCTCACCGGTCAGAAGATCCCTGACTACGCCGCGGAGCACCCCGACACTCGCGCGATGCTCAAGTTCCTCTTCCCCGGCAAGAGCGATCGCTTCCCGATCGCGACCGGCCTCGCCGCCAAAAAGCTCGGCGTCTCCCAGGGCACCGTGCAGCGCTGGATCCGCGGCGCCCAGAACCCCCGCGCCGCGATCACCAAAGAGATCACCAAGCGCGTCCGCCAATCCGTGACGACCCAGCGCGGCCGCGGACAGCTCGCCAAGCGCGTCCAGGCCCAGCTCCCCACCCGGCAGCGCACCATCCGCGTCAACGCCCTACAGGGCCCTTCCTCAGACCCCAACGACAAGAAGTACGTCGCCGAACGGTTCAGCAACCTCGACATGTCACCGTCCGAGCAACAACACCTATACGACGCCTGGGTGCAGGGCGGCGACGCCGGCGCCACCGACTACCTCACCGGCCTCTACGACACCCGCTACGTCGACGGCTGGCAGTTCCACGGCATCAAAGGCGTCGAGTGGCGCTGATACTACCGACCTCGCCCACGAGTAGCCGCGAAACGAAGGAAGGCCCCGATGCCTGAACGAACCGTCGACTTCGTCGTCACCAGCCAGCCCGCCACGCCCGCCGGCCCCATCCCGGCCGGCCAGGAGGCGATCTCGTTTAGTTACGGCATAGCCGCGGGCCAGGACAGCACGATCGTCGTTCACCACGACCAGATCGGCCGCATCGTGGCGCTCCTCGCCCCCTACGGACTCGGCGTCACACTGTCGGGATACATGGCCAACCTCCCGGAGTGGGTCTCGCTCCGGGTCGTGGACATTCCCGAGCGCGGCCACCCCTTCCCCACCCACCAGGACCACAGCTATCTCGTCCTCGTCAACGCGCTGCACCACGCAGGGTTCCGCGAGACGATCCACCCTCGATTCGAGTAGCCCTCGATTCGCAGCTACTCGAATCCGCCGGCCAGCGCGATACGCTCTATGTAGTGAATGTCACGCTTTTATCAGGCGTGAACGGAATGCCCGCCCTCAGAGAAAGGACCAGCCGATGGCAGCCACCATGCCCGAGCTCGTCGACTACGCCTACATCGCCGAGAAGCTCAACGTCTCTCAGCAGACCGTGCGCGTCTACGCCACCGGCACCAAGCAGCGCAAGGCCGGTTTCCCCAAGTCCGCGCTCCCCGAGGGTGCGCGCTCGCCGCTCTTCCACAAGAAAGAGGCCGACGCCTTCATCAAGCGGCGCCTCGAGGAGACCGCCGGCGACAGCGACCAGGAAGAGGCAGCCCAGAACGCATACGCCGAGCTCGGCCGTGAGATCAACCTGCGCAGCCGGGAGCAGCTGCAGGCCGCGCTCTTCGAGGATCTCGGCCTGCCCCGCACCGAGGATCTCTCCGTCTCGACACCGGCGCTCAAGAAGCTCTATGACGAGACCGGTTCAGCTTTCGTCGGCCACGTCCTCCGCTTCCGCGGGAAGTAGCACACAGCCACACCCCAACACACCGCGCCAGGCGTTGACCACGACATCGGCACCGCCTAAGCTGTGAATGTCACATTCACTAGGGAGGCTGATAGTGGACGACTCGTCGACCTACGACCCCGCACCACTCTGGTTCACACCCGAGAGCGCGAACGTCGAAGCGCTCGAGCAGGCCTGGGGTGCGCGCAAGCTCAGCCAGATCATGGGCGCCGCACTCGGCAGCTTCAACCGCCTCGGCCACGTCGACGCCGGCACAGCCTCAGACACGTTCGGCGTCTCCGAGGGCACCATCCGCCGGTGGATCCGTGACGGCGTGCCCCCACGACGAATCGAGCACGTCATCGGCCTCGTCCGCCCCCCACAGGGCGCATTCGAGCAGGAGCGCAAGGATCTCGTCTACGCCCGCGGCGCCGTCACCAAGATCTCGACAGACACCGCGAATGCCGTCGCACTGTGGGGATACAAGGGCTACCTCGAGCAGTGGGATCTCGCGATCATCAAGATCAAGAACATGCCCGTCCTCACCGTCCGCATGGCACGTACCGATCGCGACCGCGCCGCGGACAAACGCCTCACCGCCGGCGGTGAGCTCGTCGAGATCTCCACCTTCCCGAGCTACTGGGCAGCAATCGTCGCCCGCAGCGAGCTCCTCGAGGACGTCTACCCCTACCGGGTCCAGCTGCGCAACACCAAACTCGCCAGCGGCGCCGGCAAGGCCTTCCTCGACGACGCACCCAGGAAGCCGCTGCGCTCCTACCGCAAGAAAGCCCGCACCAGCGTCCGCACAACCACACGGGAGAACGCATGACACACGTCCCCCTCGATGAGGCGATCGCCGCTCTCACTAACGACGTCGAGAGCGGCGATCTCCCTCGTGTGGTCACCGCCGACCGTGCGACTCTCGACGCGATCCGCTACGTCGTGCAGCAGTGGTACGCGATCACCGACAACGCCGGCCTCGATCTCTCTTCCACCGCCGAGGATGTCGCACGCGAGTACTTCGTGCGCGGCGAACTTCCCGACGAGCCCTGGGTCTGGCAAAGCTCCCTATGACATCCCCGCCGACCTACTGGCACGGTGGCTGCCCAGGGCTCGAAATCGGCGCTCCGCTGCTAAGTCCGCTCGACGCTGCAGCCGCCGGCCTGCGGATCCCCTACACGCCCCGAGAGCGCCCAGAGCTCGGCATCGTCTCGCGCACCGACCGCGTCTACTTCTCCACCAACCAAGACTTCGCCCGCGCGTTCGCCTTCCAGACCGAGATCACCACACCCTCCGGCACGCTCACATCCCGCGGCACGCTCTACGCAGTTACCCCCACCGGACCCGTCGACGAGGATCCCGACTTCGCCGGCCACAACGTCTCCTGGTGCGCCGCCGGCGCCATCATCACCGAGATCATCGAGACCAACGTCCTCATGCGCACCCGCGACGCCACCCGCGCCATCGGCATCTACGCCAGCTGGGACGACGGTCGGCCGATGTACCTCGAGGACGGCAGACTCGGCGTCACCTGGCAAATGGAGAGCCACGGCATCACCCAGGCCACCGTCGACGAGATCGTGCGCCCCTGGACTCCCGTCGAAACCGCCCTCGAGCGCATCCACGCAGCTGCCACCCGCAACCACCGCACCCGCTGACGCGGGGGAGCAGCCGACCTGAGATCCGAGGCGCCGGCAGAGCGCAGCGAAGCCGACGCCGGCCCCTTGCCTCGACGAACTGCCCTCCGCCCGCGGCCGGCTCGCCGGCTGCCCGAGGCCAGTGGCGCAGCCACTTGCCCTCACGGGAAGTCAGCTGCGACGTTCGACACCATCGTCTGGGGGCCTTCGAAAGGCGAAGGCGCTGCCGCCACAAAGCGGCGAAGGAGAGAGAATCGTCCGCAGT
>NZ_JBFBMU010000003.1:0-424410 GCF_040687205.1 Microbacterium sp. NPDC076768 | reverse complement strand
GACAGCAACAGAAGAGGTGGAATCCCAACCCTAGACGCAAACGTCCGAACTCTCAAATGAGAGAAGATTGGGAGTGGTTCTCCGCTTGAGGGGGGTGAAGCTCTCGGCTCCTCCGCTTCCCTGTGGGGCGAACAAGTAATAAGTTACGCGGATCCAGGGGTTCTGGCAAATCGAGCCACACTGCCCGGGCGTGTCGTTAGCTGCTGGATTTGGATTCCACCTGGACAGGGGCAGTTTTCGTCTCAAAGGCCCCTTCGGCGTACGATCGCGCCATGTCTACGGCTGTCTCTCTTCTCCGTCGCATCTGCGACGAACTCGGTCTCACCGTGCAGGAGGAACTGCGTGCATCCCCACATCCCGTGCCGCTGTCGTCATGCCTCGCGACCTCCGAATTGGCGTGGGCGAGTGTGGCTGCAGTGGCAATTGCCGCAGGGGACTCCCCCGCAGCGTTGAGCTCCGCTCGCATCGCAACCGCGTACCGCAGCGACAGGTTCCTCACGATCGATGGAACCGCACCCTCGGTTTGGTCTCCGGTTTCCGGGTTCTGGCGCACCAACGATGGTTGGGTACGCACCCACGGAAACTATCCACACCACGCCGCAGCACTGCGTGCCGGCTTGCACCTTGGCTCGGACGCCGACGCCTCTCTCGTGCGGAACAGTCTCGAAGACCGAACCACGGCTGAGGCAATCACCGGCATCACGGCTGCTGGTGGTCTGGTTGTGGAAGTCAGGGAAGAGAATCCAGCCGTCGATCACGCGTTTCGCGAGCACCCGATCGTCGAGATCACCCCGACGGAGCAGTCCCTCCGAACGCCACGCTCCCTCAGCGGGATGCGCGTGCTCGAC
Organism: Microbacterium sp. NPDC076768; assembly: GCF_040687205.1. Lineage (NCBI taxonomy): Bacteria > Bacillati > Actinomycetota > Actinomycetes > Micrococcales > Microbacteriaceae > Microbacterium > Microbacterium sp. NPDC076768. The sequence continues at coordinate 423,562 of NZ_JBFBMU010000003.1, read as the reverse complement.
CTCACCCGGGTAATCGCTGGCCCCGTTTGCACTCGCACCCTCGCTCTTCTCGGCGCCGATGTTCTGCGGATCGATCCTCCTTCGTTGCCCGAACCGGAGTGGCAGCACTTCGATACCGGACACGGGAAGCGTTCAGCGTTGCTCGATGCTCGGTCTACTCGGATGCGTGAACTCCTGGAGCGCGCCGATGCCGTCGTGCTCGGATACCGCCCAGCCGCACTGCAGCGACTGGGACTCACTGCCGAATTGTTGCGAGAGCAGTACCCCGCACTAGTCGTGGCGGAGTTGAGCGCCTGGGGCGCAGCGGAGCCCGAGCGCGCTGGCTTCGACAGTCTTGTGCAGGCGGAGTCCGGAATCGCGATGATCGAGTCCCCCGATGGGCACTCCCCCGGAGCATTACCAGCCCAGGCGCTCGATCACAGCGCGGGGTACCTGCTTGCAGCCGCGTTGACGAGCTTGCTCCTGCGCCGCACGGATAACGGTCGCGGTGGGCTGGTGCGCGTTTCCCTCAGGAGGATTGCGGCTGAATTGCTGGGGCTACCTCGTCTAGCTGAGCCGCAGGTGTATCCCGATTTTGAGGTGGGACCGCATCTCCAACGCTTCGATGTCGATGGCAAAACCCTCGTCACCGCGCGCCCTGCGCTGCCCTTGTACGAGTTCGCTGCCCCGCATCTCTGGGGAGCGGATCAGCCTGCCTGGTGACGCCGGTTACGAAACAGCAGCACGACACAGAGCAGCAAGGTGCCCACTCCCCACACTGCACATGCTGGCGGCAAGACGCGATACGCAAGATGTCTGAACGTGAAGTCCGCGTCAAGAGGCCCCAGTGCGACAAGACCCCAGCACCACGCCGCGACGAGCAACACCGGCAGTGAAACCCACCAGGCGATGCGGACGCTTTGCGCAAGCGCCGACGTTGTATCGCGTCGAGGGGTGCGACGACGAAGCCAGCGCCAGGCCCACATCCCCAGGATCGCAAGTCCGACGATGCTCGACCCGTATTGAAGCCACTTGAATCCGGGGAGCGGACCCCACATCTCGTCGAGGATCGGAAGCACCTGCACTCCCCAGCGCCCCTCGTGGGTAAACAGATCCCAGACAATGTGCGAGACCACGCCAATCAGGAAAGACACCGCCAGAAGACCCGGGTACGACGACTTTTCACCGACCCCCACTGCGGAGCGTGCCGCCGCCACACCTCGCTGGCTCCACTCCTCTGGAATCTTGCGCGACAGCGCCGGTGGGGCGAGTTCGGGCACAGCTGGTCGCAGCACCGTGCGCCACAACAGAAAAAGTGCGAATGCCAGCAACGATGTCCACAAAACGTTGCTCAGCGTGTGGGTGAACGCGTAGTTCAGACCGATGCCACGAACGAACAACGGAAGGTCCGGTGTCATCGCGCCGATAGCGATCGCCGCAGGTACCAGTGGCGTACGCACAAAAGGCAACGCGATAACGGCGTGGCTAGGTGTGAACGGCATTGGCCTAGTGATTAGCCGATGAAGACTCCGGCAAGAGTCTTCTTGCCGCGTCGAAGCACCGACACACCACCGGGGAGGCTCCCCTGCACCGTGGTGGTCTCATCGTCTACACGTTCGCCGTCGAGACTGACACCACCCTGAGTGATTGCTCGTCTCGCTTCAGAGAGGCTGGACACAAGATTGGTTGCGACCAGCGCCTCCACGATCGAAGTTCCGGGGGTGACGGTTGCGTTCGGAAGTTCTTCCAACGCGGTGCGGAGCGTGCCGGCATCGAGGGCGGTGAGATCACCCTGACCGAATAGTGCATCGGACGCGGCGATAACCGCCGCAGCGGCATCGATCCCGTGCACGGTCGCCACTACCTCCAGCGCAAGACGCTTCTGGGCGGCGCGGCGGAACGGCTCGGCTTCTACGAGCGCTTCGTACTCTTCGATCTCTGCCTTGCTGAGGAACGTGAATACTTTCAGCCGACTGACAACGTCGGCGTCCGCTGTGCTCAACCAGAACTGGTACATGCGGTACGGGCTGCACATCTCGGCATCAAGCCAGATCGCGTTGCCCTCACTTTTGCCGAACTTGGTGCCGTCACTGTTCGTGATCAACGGGGTACCGATGGCGTGCACAGACGCTCCCTCGGAGCGCCGGATCAGCTCGGTTCCGCTGGTGAGGTTTCCCCACTGGTCAGACCCGCCGGTCTGCAAAACACAGTCGTATTGGCGGTACAGCTCAAGGAAGTCCATACCCTGCAGAATTTGGTAGCTGAACTCGGTGTAACTGATTCCCTCGTCGGAGTTCAGCCTGGCCGCGACCGCATCCTTCTTCAGCATGGTGCCGACCCGGAAGTACTTGCCGACTTCGCGCAGGAAGTCGATCGCGCTCAGCGGGGCCGTCCAGTCAAGGTTGTTCACGATGCGCGCTGCGTTGTCACCTTCGAAGCTGAGGTAACGCTCGACCTGCGTGCGCAGGCGCCCCACCCACTCTTCGACTGTCTCTGGAGTGTTCAGCGTGCGTTCTGCGGTGGGCCGCGGGTCACCAATCAAGCCGGTCGAACCGCCAACAAGCCCCAGGGGCTTGTGCCCGGCAAGCTGAATACGACGGAGCGTGAGGAGTTGCACCAGGTTGCCGAGGTGCAGGCTAGGAGCCGTCGGATCGAACCCGCAGTAGTACGTAATCGGGTCTCCCGCGAGCAGGGCGCGGAGCGCCTCCTGGTCAGTGGACACATGGACTAGACCACGCCACACCAGTTCGTCCCATACGTTCTCGAACGTGGGATCGATCGCCTGGGATGCGGTCGTCAAAGCGGGAGTTGGCACGCTTCCCAGGCTATCAGCGTGATGCACCTCAACTGTGCGCTGCCCACCAGACAAGGAAGGCGGATCCGAGGGCGATCACCCAGCTGACGAGACTGCCGACAAGGAAGTACTCCGCACGTGCACCGGTCTTCCCATCGCGGGAGATTTCGGGGAAGCGCACAATGCCCTTCGCTGCCAACATCGCCGCCAGAATTGGGTAGGCCATGGCGAGCGTAAGGATCAGCACAAGGATTCGCTCCAACGGTCCGATCAGGCGTCCGCCCTTGAAACCGTCGCCTGTATCGGCCACAGCTGGCTCATCGGTGGCAGCTGATTTGGGCGCAGCTGATTCGTCGGGCGACAGTGTCGGGCGCCAGGTGTGTTCGCCGTCGAGCGCCGCCCGCACCACGAGATTCGACGATTCGAGGAGAAAGACCCCGGCCCCGAGAGTGAGCATCGCAAGGTCGAAAGGCACCTCGCCGAACGGTGAACGCAGTTGCCACACCGAGCCAATCAGGCCTGCGTCTGCTCGGGCCTCAACAAAGACCACTGCGCCGATGCACAGCACTCCCAGAAGCACAGCAGGCCAAAACCCCAACGGCGCTGGCCGGTCGGCCGGCATGCCCCACACCCACAGCGCTCCCACAACCAGCGAGATCAACATCGGCAGGAGGGCGTCTCCGACACTGCCGAGGAGGAGCAGAGTCACGGCGACTGTGAGGTAACCGATCCATCGTCGAGGCGCGAACTGGCGCACAAGATCTGCGGCGCCAACCGCCAGGAGAATAAAGCCCGCGACGATCACGCGAGCGCCCCTCGGAGCACGGCGACACCCTCGATGAGAGCGGCGGCACCCGCGCTACGCAGCGATTTGGAGACACTGGGCTGCGTAATACCCTCTTCGTCCGCGAGCTCTTGCTGCGACCTGCCGATGAGCCGACCGTAGGTCAGCCGCCGTTCGCGTTCGTTCATTGCCCCCACCAGTTCGTCACGTACGAGGAGGTAGGCGTTTGATGCAACGATCATGCTCTCCCCCACTTCATTTTGCTCAGGGGCACCGACAATCCATGTGCGAGTTCGCGGCATTGCTCGCCGCTCGCGGGCCTGGACCGCCTCGATGGCGGCTCTAGCGGCGTACCATCCAGGGCCGTCGGCGAGTTCCCCATGTATGGATTCGACGGAGCGCACCTCCCCCACTCCGATACCGAAACGGAAAGCGATCCCATCTGGTAGCCGCAGTTGCACCATCAAGAGAGAGATCATGGCGCTTTCGAGGTCGCCATAGACCCCCTGCTGTTCATCACCCACCGTGGGTGTGAGCGGATGCTTTGCGAGTGGGAGATCCGTCTCGACTCTCGCGATGGTGTCATCGAGCACGCGCTGCGCATTCGGACGATCCTCAAGCTGTCGAGAGCCGACGATATCTGCGAGAACGGCGATGACCATCGCATAACCATATCAGGAATATGTTTGAGGTTATTCCCTGAGTGGCTATATGGTGGAGTTATGCCTGAAACGTGCATCATCTCGTGGTCCGATGGGACCTGGGTCCATCCGCCAGCCGCTGTACAGAGCAACTCGGAAGGAAACGGGGCCCTCGAGGTCACCGTGGCGGAGGGAAGCGACGCCTGGCGTCATACTGCCTACGGATTCGTGCACGACTCTGCCCCTGCTCTCCTCGCGCCCCTTGCCGTTGGCGAAGCCATGGAAGTCACATTCCATGCGGCATGGGAAGGCGAGTTCGACCAGGCCGGCCTCTTCGTGCGGATCGACGCGGAGCACTGGGCGAAAACCGGAGTCGAATATGCCGACGGGCACCTCGGACTCGGTGCAGTGGTGACCGCAGGGAAATCTGACTGGTCTGTCGGCCAAGTGGATCAGTGGCGCGAGCACGAGATCACGGTGCGGGTGAGCCGCTGGGCTGACTCGCTGGTCGTACGCGCCCGCGCCGCCGATGAACCGTGGCGACTGGTGCGTGTGGCCCCGTTCGACGGTGACGCCGCCGTCTTTGCTGGCCCTTTTGCTGCGGCCCCCACTCGTGCAGGCCTTACTGTGCACTTCACCCGATGGGAGAGGTCGGCGGCCGACACCGCACTGCATTGAATGCAGGCAATCGGCCGCCGAACAGAATTAGAGTCCCAGTGCGTGAGCCGCAGCCTGGGCGCGAGCCACGAGTTCGGCTCGCTGCTCTGTCACGCGGATCGGGGCAGTGCCGCCCACTCCCATCCGAGAAGCGACAGACCCCTCGATGGTGAGCACCTCCCGCACCTCGGAGACGAGATGCGGCGACACTGAAAGCAACAGCTCGTCTGAAGCGTCTTCCAGTCCGATCCCCTGCTCTTCACAGGCGCGCACGAGTGCACCCGAAATCTCATGAGCATCACGGAAAGGCACCCGACGTTTGACGAGCCACTCGGCCACATCCGTCGCCAGCGAGAAACCCTCCGGAGCCAGCGCGGCCATGCGTTCGGTGTTGAACCTCAGGGTCGCGACCATGCCAGCGAATGCCGGAAGCACAACTTCGAGGGTCTGCACCGAGTCAAAAACCGGCTCCTTGTCTTCCTGCAGATCGCGGTTGTATGCGAGCGGAAGCCCCTTGAGGGTGGCCATCAAACCGGAAAGGTTGCCAATGAGGCGACCAGATTTACCCCGAGCGAGCTCGGCGATGTCGGGATTCTTTTTCTGCGGCATGATGCTGGAACCTGTGGAGTAGCCATCATCAAGGGTCACAAAGCCGAATTCGCGCGTGTTCCAGAGAATGATCTCTTCTGACAGGCGCGAAAGGTCGACACCGGTCATGGCCGTGATGAACGTGAACTCTGCCACCACATCACGCGCGGCAGTGCCGTCGAGAGAGTTTTCTGCTGGGCGATCGAGACCGAGCTCCTTGGCGACAAGTGCAGGGTCGAGACCGAGCGTCGAACCAGCCAACGCTCCGCCACCGTAGGGTGAAACACCCGCACGACGACGCCAATCGACGAGGCGTTCCAGCTCGCGCACCAACGGCCAGCCATGCGCCTGCAGGTGATGGGCAAGCAGCACGGGCTGTGCGTGCTGCAGGTGAGTGCGTCCAGGGAGGATCGCGTCAGGATGCGCCTCTGCTTGCGCGACCAACGCATCGATCACGCGGAGGATGTCACGGGCGATCACCCGCGCATGGTCGATCAAGTACATGCGCACCAGAGTGGCGATCTGATCGTTGCGGCTGCGACCAGCGCGAAGGCGACCCCCGAGTTCAGGCCCGAGCTCAGCGATCAACGCCTGCTCTAGAGCGCCGTGCACATCTTCATCTGTGGGCATCGGCAGCAGCGTTCCATCGGCGACCTTGCGCGCCACGGCATCCAGCCCCGCATGCATCTGCTGCGCCTCGTCGGGTTCGAGGTAGCCAGCAGCTTCCAGGGCTTTGGCATGCGCATGCGATCCGGCGATGTCGTACGGCGCAAGAATCCAGTCGAAGTGGGTTGAGCGGCTGAGCTCTACGAGTTCCGGCGACGGCCCCGTCGCGAAGCGCGCCCCCCAGAGTGCGCCCTCGTTCGTGCCCTCATGTGCCTGTTCGCTCATCACGCGTCCTCCTTGCCGAGAAGCCACACCAGCAGAGCCTTCTGCGCGTGCAGCCGGTTTTCTGCTTCGTCCCAGACCACGCTCTGCGGTCCGTCGATGACAGCGGAGTCAACTTCGTACCCACGATCAGCAGGAAGGCAGTGGATGAAAATGGCTTCAGGATCAGCCAGCTTCATCGTGTCCGAGGTGACCTTGTAGTCGCCGAGGTCACGAATGCGTGCCAGCTTTTCTTCTTCTTTACCCATCGACACCCAGGTGTCCGTAACGACAACATCCGCACCTGCGGCTGCCTCGACGGGATCTGAGCTCAGCGTGATCGAACCGCCCGTCTCAGCCGCACGACGAGCCGCCGCCTCGATGACATCTGCGCGAGGGGCATAGTCTGCCGGCGAGGCGATGCGCACATGCATGCCAGCAGTCACACCGGCGAGCGCGTAGGAGTGCGCCATGTTGCTCTGGCCGTCGCCGAAGAACGTGAGTGTGAGTCCCTTCAACTCCCCCTTGTGCTCCCGGATGGTGAGCAGGTCAGCGAGGAGCTGGCAGGGGTGAAAGTCGTCAGACAGTGCATTGATGACCGGCACACGCGTACCCGCAGCCATCTCCTCGAGCCCCGCCTGCGCATAGGTGCGCCACACAATGGCCGCCACCTGGCGCTCGAGTACCCGAGCGGTGTCGGACGGCGTCTCTTTGCCCCCCAGCTGGCTGCTCGCCGTGGAGATAATCAGAGGCGAGCCGCCGAGATCGGCAATGCCGACTGCAAAAGAGACCCGCGTGCGGGTCGACGACTTGTCGAAGATGACGGCGACGGTCTTCGGGCCTGCAAGGCTTTTGTCAGCCCAGCGGTCCTTCTTGAGCTCGACCGCCAGATCGAGCACCTCCGCCTGCTCGGCAGGGGTCAGATCGTCGTCACGCAACAGGTGGCGGGTCATGCGGTTACCTTTCCAAAAACAGATGCCTGGACGTCGGCGAGTGACGCCGTGAAAATCTCGCGGAACTCCGCCAGCTCGGCATCGCCGATGTTGAGTGCCGGTGCGATCCGCACCGTCGAAGGATTGGCGGCGTTGATAATAAGGCCGCGCTCCTGCGCCGCGGCAACGACAGCACCGGCGACAGGTTCTGTCAGTGCGACCCCGATCAGGAGGCCGCGTCCGCGCACCCCGCTGATAAGTGGTGAGTCGAGCGCGTCGACCAACTCACGCAGTTCCGCACCGCGCTGGGCGGCGTTGTCGACCAACCCTGCGTTCTCGATCTCGGCCAACACGGCGTTGGCAACGGCCGTTGCGAGCGGATTTCCGCCGAAAGTCGAGCCGTGGGACCCGGGGGTAAAGAGCGCGCTTGCCGCCCCATACGTCACTAGAGCGCCGATGGGGAAACCGCCGCCGATCCCTTTCGCGAGGGTGATGGCGTCTGGCGTGATCCCATCGTGGCTGAAGCCGAACCACTTTCCGGTTCGCCCTGCGCCTGTCTGAATTTCGTCGACGATGAGAAGCGCGCCATGCGCGAGCGTCAGCGAGCGAGCGGCGGAAAGGTAGCCCTCTGGTAGCTCGACAACACCCGCTTCTCCTTGAATAGGCTCGACGATCACCGCAGCTACGCGGTCGTCCATCGCCGCTTCGAGTGCTTCGATCGTGGCGGGGATGTGCTCCACACCACCGGGCATCGGCTCAAACGGTGCACGCATCGATGCTTTCGAGGTCATCGCGAGCGACCCCATCGTGCGACCGTGGAAGGCGTTGTCGAGCGCAAGAATGCGCGGACGTTCTGTTCCGCCGTGCAGACGGGCGAGTTTGAACGCTGCCTCGTTCGCTTCGGCGCCGGAGTTGGAGAAGAATACTCGCCCTTCGATTCCCGCGCCGGCGAGTCGCTTGAGCCGTGCGGCGAGCGCAAGCTGCGGCGGGGTCGCGAAGTAGTTCGAGACGTGCGAAAGGGTCGCCGCCTGCTCCGACACTGCTTTCACGAATGCGGGGTGAGCGTGTCCCAGCGACGTGACGGCGATCCCTGCGAGGAAGTCGAGGTGACGTCGCCCATCCGCGTCCCACAGGTACGATCCTTCGCCGCGAACGAGGAGGGCCAACCGGTCGCCTCCATTGAGCACGAGATCGCGTGCGGCATCTTCCTGCCAGACGGTCATGCCGTCACCTCTTTCTTTCCGAGAACCACTTGAGTTCCGATTCCTTTGCTGGTGAAGAGCTCCACGAGCACGGAGTGCGGGACGCGGCCGTCGATAATGGCACCAGCGTCGACCCCACCCTCTACGGCATCGAGGCACGCGCGCATTTTGGGAATCATTCCCGACTCCAGCTTCGGCAGCATCTCGATCAGCGCGTCTGAGGTCAGGTGCGAAACGAGCGAGTCCCGGTTCGGCCAGTTGGCGTAGAGCCCTGGAACGTCAGTGAGGATCACCAGCTTGCGTGCGTTCAGCGCCACCGCGAGAGCTGCGGCGGCCGCATCGGCGTTGACGTTGAGTGAGTGCCCTGGGTTGTCCAGGTCGGGGGCGATGCTTGACACCACAGGAATACGACCAGCCGCAAGGTGGTCAAGTACCGGGGTGGGATCGACCTCGACGACGTCTCCTACCCGCCCGAGATCTACTTCTTCACCGTCGATCATGACGCCGCGGCGACGACCGCCGAAAAGACCTGCGTCTTCGCCGCTGAGGCCGGTGGCGATCGGACCGTGCGAGTTGATCTTCGTCACGAGCTGCGGGTTCACCTGGCCGGTGAGGACCATCCGCACGACGCTGATCGCTTCGGTGTTGGTAACGCGATAGCCGCCCTTGAACTCGCTGGGTATCTCTAACCGCTGCAGCATGTCGGAGATCTGCGGTCCTCCACCGTGCACCACGACGGGCAGCACACCGACGTATCGAAGGTAGGCGATGTCTTGCGCGAACGCTTCCTGCAATTCGTCAGAGACCATCGCGTTGCCGCCGTACTTGACGACGACGATCTGGTCACGGAACTTTTTGAGCCATGGCAATGACTCGATCAGCGTGGTCGCCTTCTGCGCCGCAATGTCTGGGGTGGTGTCCTGGATGTCGGTCATGAGGCGTACGCGCTGTTCTCGTGCACGTAATCATGGGTGAGGTCGTTGGTGAGCACGGTCGCTGTGGACTCCCCCACCTTCAAATCGATGATGAGGTGTGTGGCACGAGCTGTCAGGTCTACTTCTTCGCGCGGTCGGTCTGGCCCTCCCTGCGTGCAGACACGGACGCCGTTCATCCAGACGTCAACGTCGTATGGATCAAACTGTGCGCTCGTGGTACCGATGGCCGCGAGCACGCGACCCCAGTTTGGATCGTTGCCGAAGATTGCTGCCTTGAAGAGGTTGTTGCGCGCGACGGACCTACCGACCTCCACAGCCTCCTGCTCAGAGACGGCATGCTGCACCTCGATCGTGATGTCGTGGCCCGCACCTTCGGCATCGCCCTGAAGCTTGAGCGCCAGCTCTTGGCAGAGACCGGTCAGAGCCTCCGCGAACTCTTCGAGATCTGGCACGACTTCGGACGCACCGTTTGCGAGCAGAGTGACCTGATCGTTGGTCGACATGCAGCCGTCGGAATCCAGGCGGTCAAAAGTCTTGCCTGTGGCGCGGCGCAGTACCTCGTCTGCCTGCAGTGGCTCCAGCACAGCGTCGGTGGTGATCACGACAAGCATCGTGGCAAGACCGGGGGCCAGCATTCCTGCTCCCTTTGCCATCCCGCCGATGGTCCACCCACCGTGAGTGACCACGGCCATCTTTGCCACAGTGTCGGTGGTCATGATCGCTTCTGCTGCGTGATCTCCGCCATCGACGCTGAGGGCAGCGATGGCCTGCTCCGTCCCGTCGAGAACCTTGGCGCGGAACGCTTCGTCGCCGGTACCAATGAGCCCTGTCGAGCAGATGAGCACGTCACCCGCACTCACCCCGAGAAGCTCTGCGGCCTTTTCGGCAGTCTGGTGCGTGGTTTGAAAACCGAAGGCCCCTGTGAAGCAGTTCGCTCCTCCGGAGTTGAGCACGACAGCTTCCACGATCCGGTCCGCCACAGCTTGCTGCGACCAGATAATCGGATTGGCCTTCGCGCGGTTGCTGGTGAAGACGGCAGCGCCGACCTTGCGCGGACCGCGGTTGACGACGACGGCGACGTCTGGCTTACCGGTGGACTTGAGTCCTGCGGCAACACCGGCCGCTTCGAATCCTGCGGGGGCGGTGACGCTCACGGCGCAACTCCGTTCACTGAGAGGGCGCGGGACTCTGGGAGCCCGAGCGCGATGTTCATGGATTGAATGGCAGCGCCTGCGGTGCCCTTAACGAGGTTGTCGACGGCTGTGACAACCGTCACCCGGTTTGCTGCTCGATCGATAGCGAGCCCGATGAGTGCCGTGTTGGCGCCCAGCACGTCGGCTGTGCGGGGGAAGCGCCCGTCCGGCAGCAACTGCACGAAGGTCTCTTCGCCGTACGCGCTCTGCCACGCATCGCGGATCTGCGCATCCGTTACTCCCTCGACAATCGGAGCCGTCGAAGTCGCGAGAATACCGCGAGACATCGGCACGAGAACCGGCGTGAACGAGATGCGAATACTGTCTGCGTCTGCGCCCGACGCTGCGGCGAGCGCCTGTCGAATCTCGGGGATGTGCCTGTGTGTTCCCCCCACTGCATAGGGGTTCGCCGTGCCGAGAAGTTCGCTGCCTAGCAGGTTTGCTTTGAGGCTCCTTCCGGCGCCAGAGGGGCCGACCGCAAGCACAGAGACGATGTCTGAGGGGTCAATCACCCCGGCAGCGACTCCGGGCGCAAGGCTGAGGCTCACCGTGGAGGCATTGCACCCAGGGGCCGCAATACGTGTAGCGCCGCGAAGAATCTCACGTTGCTTTCCTGCACCGACGATCAGCTCGGGAACACCGTATGTCCACGGCTCGTGAAAGAGACCACCGTAGAACGAGTCCCATGCTGACTCTGAGGTGAGGCGGTGGTCAGCGCCGGCATCGATGACGAGGGGCGCGTCATCGAGCGCATCGGTGTACTGCCCCGATTGTCCGTGCGGCAGTGCGAGGAACACGACATCATGTCCGGAAAGAATCTGCGGTGTCGTGTCTTGCAGGGTGAGATGGGAAAGCGAGCGCAGGTGCGGCTGATGGTCGATCAGCGGCTGTCCGGCATTCGAATGCGCGGTAACTGTGCGGATTTCAATGTCGGGATGATCGGCGAGGAGGCGCAGAATCTCGCCGCCTGCGTAGCCGGATGCGCCAGATACGGCGACGGAATACGTCATGCTTCTACCTTAACGGTCGGGGCCTTCCTCCAAGGGAGGACCGGGGTCGGGGCCGGAGGCGGCGACACCGGCACTCCACCGCTACGCGCACGTAGACAGGAGGCAGGGGTCGCCTACGATCGGCGGCCGCGGCGTCGGCGCACAGCAATGACACTCAGAGCGAGTGTCGGAGAAGCGGTTGCGGCCGAAGGCATGCCGTGACAGTAGCGCGCACGCCAACACATCCGCAAATCGGCGGTGTCGTCACGGCAGAGGAGCGCCCATCGGCGCGGCAAAGAAAGCACGTTCATGCGCGCTCGACGCGTCGAATGCGCGCCGCATGCGAACCCTCGTGTCGGTGTCTGCGCTGACGGCAGCGTGCGCGGCGTAACTCATGGCGCGCTCGGTGGCTTCCTCGAACGCGGGATCAGCGTAGGTCGAGAGCCACGAAGCGTAGGGATGCAGAGGGTCGCGCGCATAGTCGCCGAACTCTCCCGCGTGGAGGCGTCGTCCGAGGTCGGTGTAAAGCCAGAAGCACGGCAGTACCGCGGCGACAATCTCGGCATAATCCCCTCCGAACGCCACGGAACGTAGATGATCGAGATAGGCAGTCGTTGCTGATCCTGGTTCCGCGGCGAACGTCTCGGCGCGCACCCCCTGTGCTGGTCTCGAATGTGCTGGTCTCGAATGTGCTGGTGTCAACCAGGAGGCATGGAGTTCGAGCTCGCCGACAATCGACCCCTGCGCCGACTGCGCCCAGAACGCTTGTTCCTCTGATGTCGGGGCGAGTCGCGCCGCTTCAGACAGCACGCGGGCATACTCACGTAGGTAGAGGGCGTCTTGCGCCAGGTAGAACCGGAATGGGGCTTCTTCCAGCGAACCATCGGCGAGCGCACGAATGAACGGCAGCTCATCGATGTCCGCACGAATATCGGCGATACCGCGCCACCATTCGGCGGTGAGATCACTCGGCGTCGGCTGAGTCTTCGTGCCCCCGCGCGCCCACAACCCGGAGAAATGGCTGACGGGCCCGTGGCCGCGTCCTACTTTCAGTTTATCTCCCGCGCTGATCGATTCGCGTAGCCACGCGCGCGCGCTCGCTACGGCGTCGGCCGGCTCTTCGCCGCATGCGAGCAGGGTGGCCAGCGCAGACGAGAGGGAACAGCCTGTGCCGTGTGTGTTCGCGGTTTCGATGCGTGCGCCGTTGAATTCCTGGTACCCCGCTTGCCGAGGGTCGATCAACGCATCCGGTGCCTCGTCACCGGTGAGGTGCCCTCCTTTGACGAGCACCATCGCTCCGACTTCGACAGCGAGTTCCTGCGCCGCGGCGATCGCGTCTGGCCACCCGTCAATGTCACGGCCGCACAGCACCGTAAGCTCGGCAAGATTGGGGGTAATCAGGGTCGCACGTCCTAGAAGGCCATGCAGTTCCCGCTCTGCATCCGCATCGAGCAGTCGGTCACCCGAAGTCGCGACCATAACCGGGTCGAGCACGACAATCGAAGGGCGCACAGCGTCAAGCCACTCCCGCACCGTGCGGATGACGTGGGCGTCGGCCAGCATCCCAATCTTCACCGCGTCGACCACGATGTCATCCGACACTGCATCGAGTTGCGTGCGAAGAAACTCCGTCGGGGGAATGTGCACCGCGCGCACACCCTGCGTGTTCTGGGCAGTCAACGCGGTGACGACCGCCATGCCGTACCCTCCATTCGCCGCAATCGACTTGAGGTCGGCCTGGATACCGGCCCCGCCAGATGGATCGCTCCCCGCGATACTCAGCACCCGAGGCACGGCGCACTGGCGCCACCGACGCCGAAACTCCCGTGCTGTCTGTGCGGGGTCTTCCGAGGCGCAGAGCGCAGAGACCACAGCGAGTCCAGCGGCACCCGCCTCACGCAGGCTCTCGGTGTCGTCGATCCCGACCCCGCCGATCGCCACGCACGGGAGTGTGCTGCTGGCCGCGAAGGCTCTGAATCCGTCTACTCCGAGTGGCTCAGGATGATCTGCCTTCGTGGCGGTAGGACGAATAACCCCCACCCCGAGGTAGTCGACGGTGCCGGCGGGGAGTGCCTGCACCGCCGCAAGGTGCGCTGGCGTGTTCGCCGTGAGGCCGATCAGTGCTGTCGGCCCGAGCGCCGCGCGCGCCTGCAGCACCGATGCGTCGCCCTGCCCGAGGTGCACGCCGTCGATTCGTGCACCGCGTGCACGCGCGGCAATCGCGGCATCCAACCGGTCGTTGACAACCAGCAATGCGCGGCCGTCAATCACTCGCGAAAGCGCACACAGCAGCTCGACCGTTTCGGCGTCTGCTGCCTTCTTATCGCGCAGTTGCACGATGCGCACTCCGCCGTCTACGGCTTGGCGAACGGTCTCGATGACACCGCGGTCGCCGCAGAGCGTCGCATCTGTGACGAGATAGAGCGACAGATCAGCGTTCACAGTGCGCCGCCTTCCACACGCGCCGCGGCGATCACGTCTTGAGGGCTCACCGCGGCAAGGGCATCGAGCAGCGCGACGGCGAAGGTTCCTGGACCGGTGGGCGATGTGGCTGCTCGCTCGGCTGCGACCGTATAGACCAGGCTTGCGGAGGCGACAGCGGTAAACGGGTCATGCCCGGTTGTCGTCGCTGCGCCGAGGAAGGCGGCCATGACGGCCCCCAGTGCGCAGCCCCCACCTGTCACCCGGGTCAGCAGCTCGTGTCCATTCGAAATGCAGAGTACCCGTACGCCATCCGTAATGAAGTCAACGGGGCCAGACACAGCAACGACTCCCCCCGTGCGGTGCGCCAACTCGGCAGCAGCATCCACAGCGGCATCTGTCGTGTCGGTCGCATCGACCCCGCGGCCGCCGGCGCTGAGCCCAGCGAGCGCGAGAATCTCCGATGCGTTGCCCCTGATGGCGGTCGGACGCTGCTCGACCAGCTGGTGCGCGAGAGCGGTGCGCACAGGCAAGGCTCCGATGGCGACAGGGTCAAGCACCCACGGCGTACCAGCGGCGGTGGCACCATCCACCGCTTCCAGGCTCGCCGCCCGCTGCTCTGGAGTGGGTGTACCCAGATTGATCAGCAGACCGGAGGCGACGCCGGCGAACATCTCAGCCTCCCCCACGATGTCGACCATCGCTGGAGCGGCACCGAGTGCCAACAGCACGTTGGCGGTGAAGCCCGTCACGACCGCATTGGTGATGCAATGGGTCAGTGGTGGCGTCTCTCTCACCGCCTCAAGCAGGCTCCCGGCAGCGCCAGCAAGGTCGAGTGTGGAATCAGGACGCAGAAAATCGCTCATTGCGACATCCCTTCGCTAGTACGAACTAGATCAGGTTCGACGGGTTTACTCTCAGCCGCGGATGCGGCACCCCGTGTCACTGTTCGAAGTCTAGCGAGCGTCCACCAGAGCTCGTTCCTCCGCTCTGGTGAGTCCGGCACGGCGCACACGGTCCAGACCACGCGTCTGCTCATCGACAAGAACGCGCTGGATGGTTTCCGCAACAGGACGAAGGGATCCGCCGTTCGCATGGAATGCTGCGTTTGAGCGCGTCATGAAGCCTGTCATCTCTGCGGGGAGCCAGAGCGGGAGGGAACGCATTCCGGCCCAATACTTGACGTTCTGACCAAGGAGCCAGTCGTCTTCGGCGACGATCGTGGCGCCCGTGTGTCCGGCGGCGTCGCGGATTGACCCGAGCATCTCTGCGAGCGGAAGCCCATCTCCGATCGCGTTGACCGCGCCGCTCGCTGTTGCAATAACGATGAATGCGGCGAGGTCATCAACGTCGATTACCTGCGTACGCCTCTCCTCAAGCGGAGGCAGCAAGACGGGCTCTGCTCCTGCCCTCATGAACGCCGCTGCCCAGTAGCCGAATCGATCGCTGGGGTCACCGGGGCCGACGATAAGACCGGGGCGCACGATGAGAGCGCGCTCCCCCAGCTTCGCGACGGCGTCCTCAGCCGCAACCTTCTGCGCTGCGTAGTCATATGCGTCGCCAGCGCGGGCCGGATGATGCTGTGCCGATGTCTCGTCCGCCCCCACCGTCTGCTCGTCCGTGTACACCGAAACCGAGGACACGTATGTCCAGCGTGCGACCCGAGCTCCGAGAGCATCGACGGCACGCTCGACATGCGTTGCGTTTGAGGACACGTCAACGACGTGATCCCAATCGCGCTGCGCGAAGCCGTTACAGACCTCGGGAGCACCTCGGTCGCCACACACAAGCGTTGCCCCGTTCGGCGGGCGGTTTTTTCCGCGACCGAGGCACTTCCGCTCAGAGCAGATTAGTCGCGGAGGGCGGCTCCGAAACGTTCTGCCGCAATCTCTACCCCTGCAAGCTTTGCGGCCGTGGCCTCTGCCGCGGTGAGAGTGCGATCATCGGCGCGGAAACGCAGCGCAAACGTCAGGCTCTTCGAGCCTTCAGGTACGCCCTCACCACGGTAGTCGTCCACCAGACGCAGCGACTCAAGCAGTGCGCCAGCACCCTCCGTGAGCGCCTCCTTCACAGCCGAGGCAGGAACATCTGCCGAAAGGGTGAGCGAGACGTCCTGAGTGGCCGCGGGGAACGTCGACAGAGACGCGGCGACAACGCGGTCACCCGCGAGCGTCAAAATGCGATCGAGGTCGAGTTCCAGCACCGTCGCGCGACCAGGAAGATCAGCACCGTCTGCAACCTCTGGGTGCAATTCACCGACGTAACCGACCTCTTCACCGTTGACCAGCAACGCACCAGTGCGACCGGGGTGCAGCGCTACCCGCTGAGACTGCGTGACCTCGATATCGACGCCAGCGGCCACGGCAATCACGCGCACAGCATCCAACGCCTCGACCATGCCGATAGCTTCCGCCGGCCGACCGGGCTGCCGCGGCGCGACGTTGCCTGTCAGCAACGCCGCAATGAAGCGGTGTTGCGGTGGAATCGATGCGTTCAGCGCCGCAAGGGTCTCCTCTGACGGACGCTCACCGAGCGGCGGCACCTCTGAGGTGCCGTACTGAACACCAGGTTCAGGCAAGAAAACAGCGCCCGTTTCAAACACTGCCAGGTCGGTGAGTCCGCGCGAAATGTTGCGATGTGCAATCTGCAACAGACCAGGAATGAGCGACCGACGCAGGTACGGTGCCTGCCCGTCTAGCGGGTTCGCCAGACGGATGCTTGGCAGGTGCTCACCGGAGGCGGAGCCATGCAGATCGTTCTGCGCCTCTGTCGTGAACGGGAACGACGGCGTCTCCACAAGTCCGGCGGCGGCCAGAGCATTCGCGACTCGGCGCCTCGCATGCTGGTGCGCCGTCAGACCGCGCCCAGACGGCGGAGTCGGGAGCACGGAGGGAATGCGGTCGAGGCCGTGAATTCGCGCGACCTCTTCGGCGAGTGTCCATTTGTCGGTGAGGTCGGGGCGCCAGGTGGGCGGAATAGCGGTCCAGCCGCTGCCCTGCTCTGACACTGCGACATCGGCACCGATCGTGGTCAACGCTCCGGTGATCTCGTCATCGGTGTAGTCAACCCCGATAAGCCCCTGCACGAAACCTGTGGGGAGCTCGATCTCACCGACGAATACCTCGGCGAACAGCGCGCCGCCCTCGTCGGTCAGTGTTCCGCCGGCGAGCTCGACCATAAGGTCTGCGGCGCGGCGAGCGGCCACGAAGGCAATCAGCGGATCAACGCCTCGCTCGTAGCGCTTCGATGCTTCGCTGGGGAGCTTGTGCCGTCGCGCCGACCGCGCGATGGTCGTCGGGTCGAAGTTCGCCGACTCGATCAGCACGTTCGTCGTGCTGTCGCTCATCTCCGTCGTGCCGCCGCCCATAACTCCGGCGAGGCCGATCGGACCAGACTCGTCTGTGATGAGGAGGTCTTCTTCGTGGAGCGCCCGCTCGACACCGTCGAGGGTCTTCATCTTCTCGCCGGGCGTCGCGCGGCGAACAGTGATGCCGCCGGTGAGCTTGTCGAGGTCGTAGCCGTGCAGCGGCTGCCCGAGCTCGAGCATCACGTAGTTGGTGATGTCGATCAGCACGCCCAAGGAGCGCATGCCGGCGAGGCTGAGGCGTGCAACCATCCACGGAGGCGTCGGACGCGAAGGGTCAACACCGCGCACAACGCGAGTGACGAATTCGCTGGCGCCCACATTTCCGCGCACAGGGGCAACGTCGTTGACGACCGCGGTGTGACCGGAGCCTGGCTGCAACTCAGCGAAGTCACGCTCTGCCGGGTCGCGGAAAGCGGCACCTGTGGCGTGCGAGTACTCGCGTGCGACCCCGCGCAAAGAGAAAGCGTAGCCGCGGTCGGGAGTGACGTTGATTTCTACCGCGACATCGTCGAGACCGAGGAGCGCGATCGCGTCTGTACCCACAGGCGCGTCGATTCCCAGATCGGAAAGCACGAGAATGCCGTCGTGCTCGTCACCGAGGCCGAGTTCTCGCGCCGAGGCGATCATGCCGTCAGAGACATGTCCGTAGGTTTTGCGAGCGGCAATCGGGAACGGTCCAGGCAGCACAGCGCCAGGCAGCGTTACGACGACCTTGTCGCCGACGCCGAAGTTGTGCGCGCCGCAGACGATCCCACGCGGCTCCGCCTCACCGACGTCGACCTGGCACCAATTGATTGTCTTACCGTTGGTCTGCGGCTCTGGCTCGAGCGAAACGACCTGGCCAACCACGACAGGGCCGGTGATATCGAAGCGGTGGATGTCTTCTTCTTCGAAGCCGACGTTCACCAGCGCAGCAAGAACATCTTCCGGCGTGGCATCTGCTGCCAGCTCGACGTATTCACGCAACCACGAAAGCGGGACGCGCATCACACCACCATCCCGTACTGCTCGCTGAAACGGACATCGCCTTCGGCCATGTCTCGCATGTCTTGCACATCGCTGCGGAACATGAGTCCTCGCTCGATCCCCATCCCGAAGGCAAACCCACTGTAGATCTCAGGGTCGATCCCGGCCGCGCGGAGCACATTCGGGTTGACCATTCCGCAGCCACCCCACTCGATCCACCTGGCTCCGCCCTTGAAGGTTGGGTGCCAGAGGTCCAGCTCCGCCGATGGTTCGGTGAAGGGGAAGTAGTTGGTACGGAAGCGGGTTTCAGCCTCGGCACCGAATAGCTGCTTCGCGAAATGATCGAGTGTGCCCTTGAGGTGCGCCATCGTGATGCCCTTGTCGATGACAAGGCCTTCGAACTGCGTGAAAACAGGCAGGTGTGTGGCATCAAACTCGTCTGTGCGGTAGACCCGCCCTGGGCAGAGCACATAGATCGGCAGCTCGCGGTCAAGCATCGAACGCACCTGCACAGGGCTCGTGTGCGTGCGCATCACGAGGTGCCGTGAGGTGGGGTCAACGTAGAACGTGTCCTGCTCTTGCCGTGCGGGGTGATCAACGTCGAAGTTCAGGGCGTCGAAGTTGAACCACTCATGTTCAAGCTCCGGACCTTCTGCGATCTCCCACCCCATGCCGACGAAGATGTCGCACACCTGGTCTTGCAGAAGGGTGAGGGGATGCCGCGCACCCACGCGGGTGCGCGAAGGCAAGGCAGTGATGTCTACCCGCTCGGATTCGAGCCGCGCAGCAACTTCCGCTGCGGCCAACTCCGCCTCTTTCGCGGTGAACGCCTTCGTCACCTGCCCGCGTCCCTGCCCCACCAGCTTGCCAAAAGCAGCCTTGTTCTCGGGGGCAACCTGTCGCATCGACGCATTCAAGATAGCCAGCGGCGATCCATCGGCGACGTGTGCGGCGCGTGCCGCTTTCAGCTCTGCAGTATCGGCTGCTGCCGCAATGGCCGCGAGGGCATCTGCGACGGCCGCTTCGACCGCTTCTGGGGTGATTTCAGGAGACTCAGACACGAGAAAAGAGTCTACCGTGGCGGGGTCGCCGCGATCAGACCCTGAAGTTTCCCTGGTCGGATCTTCCGGCGCCGCGCTGCAGCGCGATCAGTTCCGTGTTCGTGCCGTCCTGATGCGGACGTGGGTCTACGCCTGCGGCAAGAGCCCCGTTGTCGCCCTTAGGCAGGCGGCGCGTGTAGATCTCCAACCACTTGGCGATGCCAGAGAGGATGAGGCACATCACGATGTAGATGCCACCGATAACGAACGCAGACTGCAACACAGGGCGTCCCTGCTGCGACATCAGCTGCTTTGCAAAGTAGAGCAACTCTGGGTAGGTGATGATGAACCCGAGCGCCGTGTCTTTCATGGTCACGACAAGCTGGGCAACGATCACGGGAAGCATTGCGCGAATCGCCTGCGGAAGCAGGATCAACTGCATCACACCGCTTTTGGTCAGACCGATGGCGTAGCCGGCCTCTTTCTGACCACGAGGCAGCGACTCCACACCTGCGCGGAGCACCTCTGCGAGAACAGATCCGTTGTAGACCATGAGTGCGAGGACCACGGCCCAGTACGCGTCCATCTTGATGCCGACGACGGGGAGACCGTAGTACAGCAGCATCATGAAGACGAGCACAGGAACAGCACGGAAGAACTCGGTGAGCGCGGTAACCGGAACGCGGATCCACGCACGGTCGGACATCCGTCCAATCGCAAGAATGAATCCCAGCGTGATGCTCAACACAGCTGCGAGGCCGAACGCGGCAAGCGTGCGCCCCAGTGCCTCAAAGATCTGCTGCCACACGGCACTGAACGTGAAGACGTACCAACGAGACGCGTCAAACTGACCGGACTCGTAGAAGCGGTAGCCGATGAAGCCGAGCGCACCAAGCACGACAGCAACAGTGGCGACGCCGATCAGACGGTTACGAAGGATCGCTTTGGGACCCGGAACGTCGTATAGGACGGAAGTCATCGCGCGATCCTCCACTTGTTCTCTAGATAGCGCTGGAGCCAGCTGAGTAGCATCACCAGCGCAACGAAAATCACCGCGACCCAGAGCAGCACGACGAGAGCATTCTCTCCGCGCTCGCTGAGGTAGGAGCGGATGGCGCCGAGTTCGAGCACCGAGAAACCGGCGGCGACGGTGGTGTTCTTGAGCAGGGCAATGAAGACGCTCATCATCGGCGGCACAACAGAGCGGAAAGCCTGCGGCAGAACGACGAGGGTCATGACCTGACCGAACGGCAACCCAATGGCCCGCGCGGCTTCTGCCTGTCCGACAGGGACTGTACTGATGCCTGCGCGAAGCACCTCAGCCACGTACGTCGCGGTGTAGATGCCGATCGCAAGGATGCCGAGCACGGTGGTGCTCAATTTCGGTAACCCGAGTTGCGGGTATCCGAAGATGAAGAAGAAGAAGACGAGGGTCAGCGGGGTGTTGCGGATGAGGTTCACGTACACAGTGCCGACGGCGCGAGCAATGGGCACCGGGGAGACTCGCGCCGCCCCGACGATGATCCCCAAGACGAGAGCGAGCACTCCACCGCCGAAGAACAGCGTCAGGGTGCTCCTGACTGCAGTTCCCCACAGGTCGAGGTTTCCGAAGATGACGTCCACGCCGCCCTCCCCTTCAAGATTTAGAGAGGGGCGGCTGAGAACAGCCGCCCCTCAAGTCGATCAGTCGACGGTCGGCTGGCTAACTTCGATACCTGAAGAACCGAGGTTCTTGTCGAAGATGGCCTGCCAGATGTCTCCACCATCGGTGAACATCATGTTGACGTGATCCTGGAACGCTGCGTCGTCCTTCGCGAGGCCGACACCGTAGCGCTCTTCGGTGAAGGGCTCGCCAACAACCTTGAGGTTGTCCGGGTCCTGTGCGGCGTAGCCGATGAGGATCGCCTGGTCGGTGGTAACCGCCTGGACCTCACCGGAGAGCAGCGCCTCGACGCAAGCCGAGTACAGGTCGAACTCCTTGGTGGGGACGTCCGGGAAGTTGTCGCGGATGTTCTGGATCGGCGTGGAACCGGTCGCAGAGCAGACCGTCGTGTCAGCGGTGAGGTCTTCTTCGCTCTTGATGTCTTCGTTGTCAGCCGCGACGAGGAGTCCCTGGCCGGTGATGAAGTACGGACCTGCGAAAGAAATCTGATCCTTGCGCTTGTCGGTGATCGAGTAGGTGCCGACGTAGTAGTCAACGTCGCCGTTCAGGATGGCCTGCTCGCGGTTGGCGGAGGCGATCGGCTTGAACTCGATCTTGTCTTCGTCGTATCCGAGCGATGCAGCGATCCAGCGAGAGATATCGACGTCGAAGCCAGTGCGCTCCCCTGTCGTTACGTCGAGGTAGCCGAGACCGGGCTGGTCTTCCTTGACACCGATGACAACCTTGTCGCGGTCGGTGATTGCCTCGAACGTCGGGCTGCCGTCGAGCTGAACGTCGGATGCTACCTCGAACCAGGTGCCGTCGTCGCTCGCGTCACCATCGGTGCCGGGGTTTGACGGGCTGCCGCTGCTGCAGGCGGTGATGGCCAGCAATGCCGTCGCGGCAATTCCGATGCCAGCGAGTGTGCGTGTACGTCGCATGTGCGTCTCCTTGATGTGCTGTGTGTGCAGGGTCTGTGTGGTGCGGGGTGAAGCGGTGATCAGTGCGTGAGGAGCTTCGAGAGGAAGTCCTTGGCGCGATCACTTTGGGGATTCGTGAAGAACTCCTCAGGAGTTGCCTCCTCCACGATTTTTCCGTCGGCCATGAAGACAACACGGTCGGCTGCCTTCCTGGCGAAGCCCATCTCGTGTGTGACGACGATCATGGTCATGCCTTCGTGCGCCAACTCGACCATGACATCGAGAACCTCGTTGATCATCTCGGGGTCAAGGGCACTCGTGGGCTCGTCGAAGAGCATCACCTTGGGCTGCATGGCAAGTGCGCGTGCAATGGCGACGCGCTGCTGCTGGCCTCCCGAGAGCTGTGCAGGAAGCTTGGATGCTTGCTGGGCCACGCCGACGCGCTTGAGGAGCAGCATCGCCTCGGCCTCAGCGTCTGCCTTCTTCATGCCGCGAACCTTGATCGGTCCGAGGGTGACATTCTCAAGAATTGTGAGGTGCGCGAAAAGGTTGAACGACTGGAACACCATCCCGACATCTGCCCGAAGGTGCGCGAGTCCCTTGCCCTCGGCCGGCAGTTCCTTGCCGTCGATACGAATCGTGCCGCTGGTGATCGTCTCCAGACGGTTGATCGTGCGGCAGAGCGTCGACTTGCCAGAACCGGATGGGCCGATCACGACGACGACCTCGCCGGAGTTGACGTTCAAGTCAATGTCGGTGAGCGCCTGGAAGTCGCCATAGTGCTTCTGAACGTTCTCGACCACGACGAGCGGGGTATCAGAGGTCATCATTTCTCCAAACTAGCCACGTCGGGCACGTGTCTCCAGGGGCGTCGGCGAGCTTTACACGTTCGTAACCACCGACCGGGGTACGAATGCTGCTTTGCATAAGTACCCCGCGGCCCGCCCCCACGGGCCGCGGGGAAGTCCTGTTGCAGCCCCCCAACGACGGCTGAGCAACAGGCTTCGATCATGTGCGATCGTCTTCACACTGACAGAGCAGCACCCTCGCCGTCAGACTTCTTGAGTATTTCTTGAGAAGTTACCCGCGCAGATCTCGGTAGAAGTCGGTGGCTCCTGGATGCAGTGGGACGGGTCCTGTGAAGATTGCTGAGCGTCGATCGAGCAGCGCAGCAGTCGGAACGTCAGCCGCAATACGCAGGCGCGCCTCGAACAGTCCAGCAAGGATGTCGCGCACCACACTGTCCGGTGTCGACGACGCGGTCACCAAATAGTTGGGGACCGCCATCGTTGATGCCGAAGCCTCAATTCCGTAGGTGCCTGCTGGCACATCGGCTGACCGGTAGGCATGAGAGAAGTCCGCATTCACCGCGGTGATCCACTCTTGCTCGATCGGGAGCAGCCGCACAGATGACGTTTGCGAGAGCTCTGCCACTCCGGGTGTCGGAAGCCCGCCCACCCAGAAGAAGCCGTCGATCTCGCCGCGCTCCATCGCCGCCATCGAGTCATTGAGGTCGAGTCGCGGATTCTGCACGTCAGCGATGTCGACCCCCGCCGCATTGAGAACTCGCGCGGCGATGACGTTGACTCCCGAGGTCGCCGCTCCGAGGGAGATCGTCTTGCCAGCGAGGTCTTCGATTCCTGTGATCTCGGAGTCACCACGCACAATGACCTGGACATACTCGTCATAAAGGCGAGCGAGCGCCTGGATCGCGAGCGGTTCTTCGAAGGCTCCTGCGCCCGATACCGCGTCGGCGGCGGCATCCCCTTGAGCGAATCCCAGGACCGCCTCGCCCGAATCGACGCGGAGCAGGTTATCGACAGACCCCGCTGTTTCGTGTGCTGCCATCGTGATGTCCAGCGACTGAGAAAGCTCATCTGCCAGCCGGTCACCGAACGCGTAATAGACGCCAGTCGATCCACCACTCGCGATGGCGTACTCCTTGTCTGTCCACTCGCTGGATCGTGGTGCGCACGCCGCCAAAACACCAAGGAGGAGAAGAACTACCGCGGCGGCGGCCGCGCGCCGGAGCCGGGTCACGGGTTCGACCTATCGGCGAGCACCAATTCGACAGTGAGCCCATCCCCGTCCGCCGGCGCGACCAGCAGTTCGCCGCCGACAGCCAAAAGCAGGTCGCTGGCGATCGCGAGCCCGAGCCCAGACCCTGGGGCATCAACGCTCTCGGCACTCCGCCAAAAACGATCAGCAGCCGCGGCGGCCTGCGCACTGGTCAAACCAGGTCCGTGATCGCGCACGACAATGCGGCACACATCCCCCTCGCGCACAGCACCGACCTCGATCTGGGCTCCGTCAGGGGAGAATTTGACGGCGTTGTCGATCACCGCATCCAAAGCGCTTTCGACGCTTGTGCGATCAGTCACGCTCATTACCGATCGCTCCCCTGTCTCCAGCAAGATGATGCCGCGCTGAGCGGCAACTTCGCGCCAAGCATCAACGCGACGAGCAGAAAGCGTCGCGAGATCGACGGCGGATGTGGCGGAGTCCCCGCGACCTCCCCTGGCTAGCCCGAGCAGCGTTTCGAGTATGCGCGTCATGCGCCGCCCCTCCTCACGCGTCTCCTCGATGTCTGCGCGCCACTCTCGGCCGAGCCCGGTGGCCAGGTGTTCGACGCGCAGCAGCAAAGCGTTCAATGGGTTGCGCAGCTCGTGAGACGCGTTCAGCGCAAACTCCTGCTGCCTGGTCATCACTCGTTCGATCTGATCGGCCATCCCGTTGAACACCCGCGCCATTCGGCGCAGCTCAGGCGGGCCAGCATCTTCTGCCACCCGTGCGTCCATCTCGCCGCGCTCGATTGCGACCATCGCCTCGTCGAGGCGTCTCACGGGCGAAAGCACCCAACTCGCCAATCGGAAAACCAAGAGCACGCCGAGAGCGATGAGTAACACCGCAATACCGGAGATAACGAGCAACTGCTGCACAATCGCCGCCTTGGGCGCGTCAGTGTCGCCAGCTACCAGCACCGCGCCGATGACATCACCATCGTCGAAGACCGGTTCAGCGAGGGAGGCATCCGCGATCGCCCATGGCACGAAGACCGTCGATTGCTCGGCGCGACGGCCAGAGAGTGCCAGTTTGACCCGCTCGGCGTCTTCTTCCGGGAGTGCGGTGGAGTCATGCTCGCCGGCAGCCCAGACGCTACCGCCGAGGCCGAACACCATGACCTCAATGCCATAGACCTCGCGGAACCGTTTGACTTCTGCATCGATCACCGCGTCGCTGCCTGACCGGAGCGCCTGCCGCGCGCTGGTCGCGAAGTATCCGAGGTCACCGAGCTGCTGAGTGTAGAAAGCCTGCTGGACGCTCCGTGCAGCGCTCCACCCCACCGCACCGCCGAGCGCGACGAGAATCGCGATGAGAGGTACGAGGAACACGACGATGAGACGTTTGCGCATACCTCACGACCTCGCGAGACGATAGCCGACGCCGCGCACTGTCTCGATCACTCCTCGAACTCCGGTCTTCTTGCGAATCGCACCGACATGCACTTCGAGTGAGTGTCCGAAACCGCGCCAGTCGGTGTTCCAGACTTCGCGAATGAGGCGTTCCTTCGGCACAGCCACTCCCGGGTAACGGGCGAGGACCGCGACGATATCGAACTCTTTGCGGGTGAGATCGATTGGCACTCCATCGACCAGGAGCTGCCGCGTCGCCAAATCAATCTGCACACTCCCGTCGTTGAGGGTGACGCGTGCGTCGGACTGCACACGAATAGGGCGCGTGCGTCTGGTGACGGCCTCAATCCTCGCGAGGAGCTCGTGTACGTCGTACGGCTTGACGACGAAGTCGTCTGCTCCTGCGCGCAAGCCTTTGATTCTTTCCGCGACCTGATTTCGCGCGGTCACAATGACGATTGGCACCTCGGAGCGCCCACGAATGCGACGGCAGAGATCGATCCCATCGATGTCGGGAAGTCCGAGATCGAGCAGCACAACCTCGGTATCCGCCCCCAGTAGCTCCATCGCCTCCGCCCCGTTCGCGGCGCGCACTGTGGCGTACCCCGAGCGCGCGAGATACGCCTCGAGTGCGCCAGCGACACGCTCGTCGTCCTCGACGATCAGAATCTTCATCGATGTAGCTTCCTGATTTCCTCGCAGGCCAGAACTATCAGCCTGATGGTGTTGCTCGCTGCGCGAAGGCGCTCTCGTACAAGCACACACTGGCGGCGGTCGCCAGATTCAGAGATTCAGCGCGGCCGAAGATGGGGAGCCGCAGCGCCTGATCAGCGAGGGCAAGAGCATCGTCATCGAGGCCGTGCGCCTCATTTCCGAACAGCCAGGCGGTGGGTTCTGCGAGGACGCCCTCCGCGCGAGCTTTCAACAGATCATCGCCCTTCACGTCAGCAGCGAGGACGCGAAGATCGGAGGCGCGTGCGCGATCAACGACATCAGCGAGGTCGGCGCCCACCGAAACAGGGAGGTGAAACAGCGAGCCCGTCGTGGCACGCACCACCTTCGGATTGAAGGGATCGACGGTGCGCCCCGTCAAAACAACGGCGTCTGCACCCGCAGCATCCGCTGCTCGGATAATCGTGCCCAGGTTTCCTGGATCCCGAATCTCCTCACAGATCGCCACGAGGCGCGGGGACGCGTCAAAGATGTCGCGCACCGATGTGGGTGTCTGCCGCGCCACCGCGACGAGCCCCTGGGGAGTAACGGTGTCGGCCATCGCATTGAGGACCTGCTCGCTGACGTACTCCACGTCGATCCCCGCGTCTTCGGCCTTCGCTCTGATGTCAGGGTGCTTTTCCCAGCCGCCCGGCGTCGCAAACAGTTCTACTATCGCGGCAGGGACATAGGTGAGCGCCTCGCGCACCGACTGCGGGCCCTCCAGCAGGAAGAGGCCAGTCTCGGTGCGCGCGCTACGTTTCGTCAGCTTCGCGACGGCTCGAACTCGGGGCGAGCGGGGGTTCTCCAACACGAACACAGTCTACGGAAGCCACGACCGGTTACTGCACCACTGTGGGCTTCCGGAAACGCCACAGGGCGCCCTCCCGAAGGAGAGCGCCCTGTGCGAAGAGATGCTTACGCAGCCGACTTCGGTGCGTTGACGTCGGAGGGCAGAGCCTTCTTCGCCGTCTCAACGAGCGTCGTGAACGTCGCGGCGTCGTTGACCGCGAGGTCAGCGAGCATACGACGGTCCACCGTGACACCCGCAAGGCCGAGGCCCTGGATGAAGCGGTTGTAGGTCATGCCGTTCTGGCGTGCCGCAGCGTTGATGCGCTGGATCCAGAGACGACGGAAGTCGCCCTTGCGCTTGCGACGGTCCCGGTACGAGTAGACCAGGGAGTGGATGACCTGCTCTTTAGCCTTCCGGTAAAGGCGCGAACGCTGTCCGCGGTAACCGGAGGCGCGCTCGAGGATAACCCGGCGCTTCTTGTGGGCGTTTACTGCCCGCTTGACTCTTGCCATTTTCCTGTGTTCCTATTCGTGCGTTCGGGCGCTTTAGCGACCGAGAAGCTTCTTCGCGACCTTGGTGTCGGCCTTGGAAAGCACCTGGTCCTGGTTCAGACGACGGGTGCGGCGGCTCGACTTGTGCTCGAGGTTGTGGCGCATACCGGCCTGCTGCTTCTTCAGCTTTCCGCTGCCGGTGATCTTGAAGCGCTTCTTAGCACCCGAGTGGGTCTTCTGCTTCGGCATCTTCTCTTCCTTCGTATGGCGCCTTCTCAGGCGACGGTGTCAACCCGCGGTGCGGGAGTTATGGGGGCGGGAGTTACTCCGCCTGAGCCGAAGCCGGGGCGTCCGAGTCGCTCTTCGCTTCGCGGGCGGCCTGCTTGTTCGCGGCGCGCTGCGCATCGCGAACGGCGTTCTGCTCTTGCTTTGCCTCGGACTTGCTCTTCAGCGGAGCAACGACCATGACCATGTTGCGACCGTCGATGGTCGGGTTTGACTCCACCGTTCCAAGCTCAGCAACGTCTTCTGCGAACTTACGCAGCAAACGCACACCCTGCTCAGGACGCGACTGCTCGCGACCGCGGAACAGGATCATGGCCTTGACCTTGTCGCCTGCTTTGAGGAAGCCCTCAGCGCGCTTGAGCTTGGTCGTGTAGTCGTGAGCCTCGATCTTCAAGCGGAAGCGGACTTCCTTGAGGATCGTGTTCGCCTGGTTGCGGCGAGCTTCCTTGTCCTTCTGGGCGGCCTCATACTTGAACTTGCCGTAATCCATGATCTTGACGACGGGCGGCTTCGAGTTGGGGGCGACCTCGACGAGGTCGAGATCGGCGTCCTGCGCGAGGCGCAATGCGGCCTCGATGCGGACAACACCGATCTGCTCACCCGCGGGGCCTACGAGGCGGACCTCGGGGACGCGGATGCGCTCATTGGTACGGGGATCGCTGATGCGGAGCTCCTTAGACGATGTGATTCGGCCACCGCAACGCTCTTTGCATCACGGGCGAAATCAGACTCGTCCCACCCACCGGCGTTCAGATGCCGGCTATGCACCCTAGCTACCGGATCCGTTTTATAAACGAATCCGGTGGAGTGCAAGACCCGGTAGCCTGGAACGGCAAGCGCGGGTGGGAAATGAATCCTCTTTCGTTCCAGAGCACAACGCTCCGGAGCCCGCTGAAGTCTAACAGAAAGCAAGGCGAAGTGACGAACCAGGCATCGGACGAGGCTGCACGCGAGCGCGAAGAGCGTTGGGCACGTCAAGAGGAGGCCGCCTCTTCGGCCACCCGTGATATCGCCGATGTACCGGCTGTTGAGGTGATCACCACCGCCGCCGTACATCTCATGAGCGCCGCGGCCGTGAAGCTGGGTCTTGCCGACGAACCTGACGCGGCGGAGCAGCTTGACCTCGACGAGGCGCGCAAGCTCATCAACGCGCTCGCCGGGCTGATAACCGCCGGCGCGCCGGAGATCAGTGACATGCACGCACGGTCATTGCGAGACGGGTTGCGCTCACTGCAGCTCGCCTTCCGTGAGGCATCCGCTATCCCCGACCCCATCGGCAAGGGCCCCGGCGAGAAGTGGACCGGACCGGTCAACTAATACGCGTGACGGCGCGCGTCTGATCCTGCGTGAGGGTCAGGCGCTGCGCCGGAGCTTGACGGTCAGCGAATCCGCCAGCACGGCGATGCGGTCGTCTGACGCCCACCGCTGCGCGAGGCGTGCAAGCACCGCATCGAGGACCTCGCGCTCTAGGCCGTCGACGAGTTCCAGAATCACGATGAGCTCAGGGCCACGAAGGCGTGCGTCCGGATCTCCTGCCGCGACTGCCACGTCGATGACCGCGAGCTCGTGAGCCACGCTGTCTTGCAGAGCGGTAAAGACCTCGGTCGAGACGAAGCTCGGCTCCCAGGCGTGCTCTTGCGCGATTGCCCAGACTGCGGGCCGCCTGATCACGAACTCAGTGTCGGAGGTCGGGTCGAGCACAATCAAATCTGTGTCTTCCGCAGACGCCGCCAACGCGGCACGGAGGGCTTCGACCGGAATCGGCCGTGCGGAAGCATCCCATTTCTGCATCGCCTGCACCGAGGAGAACACAGGTTGCACACGACGACCATCCGGCGCAGCCACCGTCACGATCGAGAGCTCCTGTGTCTTATCGACAGCGAGCCCGCTGGGCGCGACGCCCTCCTCACCCTTTTCCGCGATGAGCGGGATCAGCACGCGCGCCGAACGGAACGCGTCGATGACCTCGACCTGGCTCCCCTCCCCTGCTCGGAATCGCAGGAGCGCCGCCAGCAGGGCGGGGTCGGCTGAGCCATCATCCGAGGCATGCGGGTTGGAGGTAAAACTCCGCCCTTCCCAGGGCACACCAGCAGAGTCGCCGTGGTTGTGCGATTCGGGCCCGCGGGCGTCGCTGTCAGACGCCTGCGACATCCAGCGCCTCAGCCAGCGTGAATGCACCGGCATAGAGTGCCTTGCCGACGATCGCTCCTTCGACGCCGTGCGGAACAAGCTCACGCAGGGCAGCGATGTCGTCGAGGTTCGAAATTCCACCGGAAGCGACAACCGGCTTCGGTGTGCGAGAGGCAACCTCCCGCAACAGTTCTAGGTTCGGGCCACGAAGAGTTCCATCTTTCGTGACGTCTGTGACGACGTAACGACTGCAACCCGCGTCTTCGAGACGGGCGAGAACCTCCCAGAGGTCGCCACCCTCCTTTGTCCAGCCACGAGCGGCGAGCGTGGTGCCGCGTACATCCAGGCCCACCGCAATGGCCTCACCGTATCGGCTGATGACGTCGGCAGCCCACTCTGGGTTCTCAAGAGCGGCCGTGCCGAGGTTGATCCGCGTCGCGCCGCTTTCCAGAGCTGCTTCCAGAGTGGCATCGTCACGAATGCCACCAGACAGCTCGATAGCTACACCCTTGAACTGCTTAATGACCTTGCGCAGAATCGGCGCGTTGCTTCCGCGACCGAAAGCGGCATCGAGGTCGACGAGGTGGATCCACTGCGCGCCCTGCGCTGCCCACTCCCCCGCCGCGTCTACCGGATCACCGTAACTCGTCTCTGTTCCGGCCTCGCCCTGGGTCAGACGGACGGCCTTTCCGCCGGCGACATCGACCGCGGGGAGGAGCGTGAGCGAGGGGGACTGCGCAAAGTCGTTCATGGGTTCCTTGGATCGGGAAGCTCTACGGCCCGAAGCGGGCACGAGAACCGAGGGTAGTCCGCCAGACGGCGAGGGACAAAACGGGTATGCCGCGCGGCGGCAGTCAGAGACTCTCGATCCAGTTGCGCAGCAACTGAATGCCAGCCTCCCCTGACTTCTCCGGGTGGAACTGGGTGGCAGACAGCGGACCGTTCTCTACCGCAGCAAGGAAGGGGTCGCCGTACGTTGTCCACGTCAGCGCTGGCTGTGGGAACGGCGGGATGACGTCAAGTTCCCAGGACTGCGCTGCGTAGGAGTGCACGAAGTAGAAGCGCTCCTGCTCGAGCCCGCGAAACAGCACGCTGTTCTCGGCGGGCTCTACGGTGTTCCACCCCATGTGGGGCAGCACAGGAGCGTTGAGCTCTGTCACGACTCCCGGCCATTCGCCCAGACCTGCGGCGTCGTGACCGCGCTCCACACCGCGCTCGAACAACACCTGCATGCCAACGCAAATGCCCAGTACAGGGCGCCCGCCAGCGAGACGACGGTCGATGATCTCGTCTCCGCCATGTGCCACCAGGGCATCACGAACAGCTTGGAAGGCTCCTACCCCCGGTACGAGAAGACCATCAGCCTCCAGCGCGGTCGTACGGTCGCGCGTCAATACTGCATCTGCACCGGCGGCGATGAGCGCTTTGACGGCGGAGTGGACATTGCCGGATTCGTAGTCGAAGACCGCGATGCGCGGGGATGCGCTCACAGCGCACCCTTCGTAGACGGAATACCGTCAACGAGCGGGTCGAGCGCCTTAGCCTCACGGAACGCACGCGCGAACGCTTTGAACTCCGCCTCCGCGATGTGGTGAGGATCACGCCCACCCAGCACACGGACGTGCACCGTCAACGCCGCGTTGAAAGTAATCGCTTCGAAGGCATGACGCACCAATGAGCCGGTGAAGTGACCGCCGATGAGGTGGTGCTCAAAGCCCACTGGCTCACCGGTGTGCACAAGATAGGGGCGACCCGAGATGTCGACAACCGCCTGGGCAAGTGCCTCGTCGAGCGGCACGAGAGCGTCACCGTAGCGCGAGATGCCTGACTTGTCGCCAAGGGCCTCCAGAATCGCTTGACCGAGCACGATCGACACGTCTTCCACTGTGTGGTGCGCATCGATGTGTGTATCTCCGGAAGCACGCACTGTCAGATCGGTCAGCGAGTGCTTCGCAAACGCTGTGAGCATGTGGTCAAAGAACGGCACGGAGGTATCGATGCGGCTGACACCGGATCCGTCGAGGTTCAGTTCGAGCTCAACGGACGACTCCGAAGTGCTGCGTACACGGCGTGCGGTGCGCGGCGCCGGCGTGGATGCGGAAATGCTCATGACGCCGATCCTATCGAGGCCAGCGCATCGAGAAACGCGGTGGTCTCCGCCTCAGTACCGGCACTCACCCTGAGGTGTCCGGGAATTCCGACGTCGCGCACCAAAACACCGCGGTCATACAACTGTTGCCAGGTCGATTGCGGATCTGTAACCCCGCCAAACAGCACGAAGTTGGACCAGGACTCGTGCGGCGCGTACCCGAGGGCCTCAAGCGTTGCGGTGATGCGATCGCGCTGCTCGACAATCTCATCTACCATCCCGAGCATCACGTCAGAGTTGCGTAGCGCAGCCACGGCTGCAGCCTGGGTGAGCGTGCTCAGGTGGTACGGCAAACGGACAAGTCGGAGCGCGTCAATAATCGTGGGATCTGCCGCGAGGTAGCCCACTCTGGCGCCGGCGAAGGCGAATGCCTTGCTCATCGTGCGCGAGACCGCGAGCCGCTGACGCCCTTCAAGCAATGTCAGCGCCGAGGCAGAGTCGTGCGGAGCGAACTCCTGATATGCCTCATCGACAATGACGATTCCCCGCGCGGCCTCGTAGACGGCCTCAACAACTTCAAGACTGAGAGGCGTGCCCGTGGGGTTGTTCGGCGTGCAAAGAATGACGACGTCTGGATCTGCTGCGCGTACCTGCTCCGCCGCATCTTCTGGAGTGATCGTGTAGTCGGGTTGCCTGGTCCCCGCAATCCAACGCGCGCCCGTGCCCTGGGCGATCAGCGGATACATCGAATAGGTCGGCCCGAATCCAAAGACGGTGCGGCCTGGGCCACCAAAAGCCTGCAAGATGTGCTGCAGCACCTCGTTTGAACCGTTGCCAGCCCATATTTGCTCTGGCATCACGCCATGACCCAGGTACTCCGCAAAAGCTTCACGAAGGGCAGTGAACTCCCGGTCCGGGTACCTGTTGACATCGCGAATCGCTACGGCGATTTCATCAAGGATGTCGCTCGCCACCTCGTCAGGAACCGGATGCGTGTTCTCGTTGACGTTGAGGGCGATCGGTAGTGGAGCCTGGGGAGCACCGTACGGAGTAAGACCACGAAGGTCGTCGCGTAGCGGCAGATCGTTGAGGGAGAGGGTCACCCTTCCCATGCTAAGCCGCCAACCGAGCCAATGCCCAAACCCACTGCAAGCTGCGCAGCTGCAACCTGATTAGCTTGCGTACTGCGCCGGGATCGCGAGCGTCTGGCCGATCTGCAGTTCTCCACTGCGCAGCACGTTCATGCGAGTGATGTCTCCGATAACCTCACGCGGGTCGGTACCAGGAGCGACCGTCGTCGCGATCGACCAGAGCGTATCGCCCGGCATCACCGTAACGGTCTCGACGTTCACCGCGGCAACGTCGTCACCAGATGCGGAAGCACTTCCCCCGCTAATCGCAGCAAAGGCAATGCCAGCCGCCAGGGGAACAGAAGCAAGCCCAAGAAGCACCGCACGACCGCGACCGGTGAGCCGGAGGCGCGTCGTCGAGCCATTCGTTGCGGGGATGACCGCTGCGGTGCTGACGCTGATGCTGCTCATGCCGTGCTCCTTACGCTGTTCCGCAGTGGTGACCCCTGCGGGGAAGTTGGCGTAGCGTTCGCATTCGCGTCTCGGCCGGGAGCCGTGAATGCGAAGCTACGTTCCGAAGATATCTTCGAATTCGAATAACTGTCAAGTTTTCTTCGAAACCGAGTACTCGTTTTGCGCAACACGCTCGAACAGATCTTCCAGATTTGCCCGATTCTCGGATACGGTTTCGATAGGAACACCCCACCACGGGCCTCCGACATTCGAAGAGGGACGTCGGATTACGCACCTAAGGAGCACGATGAGCGAGAACTCTGCCCCCGAGTCGGAGTCACCGCGGACCCGCCGGCGCAAGAATCTGAGCCCCAAGCAGATGGCGATCCTCGAGGTCATTCAGCACTCGATCGCCCATCAGGGCTACCCGCCGAGTATGCGAGAGATCGGCGATGCGGTTGGTCTGAAGTCGTTGTCGAGTGTGACTCATCAGCTTGGCCAGCTCGAGCTCAGCGGCTACCTGCGGCGTGACCCTGGCAAGACGAGGGCGATGGAGGTCTTGATCGATCTGCCAGGCAGCGGCGGCGGCACGGAGAACCCAGACGATGGCGCGACCCCTGTGGGCGATGCAGCCCTGGTGCCTCTGGTGGGTCGCATCGCGGCCGGCGTGCCCATCACCGCCGACCAGCAGGTCGAGGAGATTTTTCCCCTTCCGCGTCAGCTGGTGGGCAAGGGCGACCTCTTCATGCTCAAAGTCTCTGGTGAGTCAATGATCGACGCCGCAATCTGCGATGGCGATTGGGTAGTGGTGCGGTCACAGAACAGTGCCGAGAACGGCGAGATCGTAGCAGCGATGCTGGATGGCGAGGCGACAGTTAAGGTACTGCGCCGTCGGGACGGGCACACCTGGCTTCTGCCCCGGAACTCGGCGTTCGAGCCGATCCTCGGTGATGAGGCCGTAGTGCTCGGCAAGATTGTCGCCGTGCTGCGCGCCGTCTGATCCCTTAAGCGCGACGAAGGCTCTCCCTGACACAGGGAGAGCCTTCGTTCATTTGTCGGAACCTAGACAGCCACGCTCACGTCCGCTCGCACACGGTGCGTTGCTTCGACGATGTTGCGCAACGACGCAGTGGTCTCGGCGTAGCCTCGCGTTTTCAGACCGCAGTCGGGATTGACCCACAGCTGTCGAAGGGGAATCTCTTCGACAGCACGACGCAGCAGCGACTCAACCTCTTCGACCGTAGGTACGCGCGGTGAGTGAATGTCGTAGACCCCAGGCCCGATGCCGTGATCGAAGCCTGATTGGGCGACATCGGTGACCACCTCCATGCGGCTGCGCGCGGCTTCGATTGAGGTGACGTCGGCATCAAGAGCGCGGATCGCATCGATCACCACGCCGAACTCCGAGTAACACAGGTGGGTGTGCACCTGAGTTCCTGCAGACGCACCGCCCGTCGCCAGCCGGAACGAGCCGACTGACCATTCGAGGTAGGCGGCTTGGTCTGCCTGTTTCAACGGCAGCAGTTCACGCAGCGCTGGTTCGTCGACCTGAATGATGGCGATCCCCGCGCGTTCGAGGTCTTGCACCTCTTCGCGCAGTGCCAAGGCCACCTGGTTAGCTGTGTCGCGAAGCGGCTGGTCGTCACGGACGAATGACCAGGCGAGGATGGTCACAGGACCGGTGAGCATGCCTTTCAGGTGTTTTGCTGTCAGCGACTGGGCGTACGTTGTCCAGTCGATCGTGATGGGCGCTGGTCTTGCGACATCACCCCACAGGATCGAGGGTCGGGTGGCCCGCGATCCGTACGACTGCACCCACCCGTTCTCCGTCACTGCGAAGCCTTCGAGGTGCTCAGCGAAGTACTGCACCATGTCGTTGCGCTCTGGCTCGCCGTGCACCAAGACGTCTAGGCCGAGATCTTCCTGCAGGGAGACCACCGCAGCGACCTCACGGCGCAGGAACTCTTCGTAGTCATCTTCCGGAATCTCGCCCCGGATGAACTGGGCGCGCGCACGACGGATATCTGCCGTCTGCGGGAACGAGCCAATCGTCGTCAGCGGCAGGGGTGGCAGTCCGAGCGCTTCCTGTGCGCTTTCTCGCTCTGCGTAGGCGACGCGCGAGAAGTCTGCTTGTGCAAGCTCGCGCCGGCGAACCGCCCCATCACGCACCCCGGGCGCGGACAGTCGGTCTGCCAGGGCAGCAGACGCCGACTCGAGGGCGGCGGTGATCCCCTGTCGCCCGTCAGTGAGGCCGCGTGCAAGCGTCACCACCTGCTCGACTTTCTGATCGGCGAAAGCCAGCCATGAGACGAGGCGTGCATCCAGTTTCGATTCGTCGGTGACATCGTGCGGCACATGCAAAAGCGAGGTCGACGTCGCGGCCGCGATGCTGCGAGCCCCGATGCCCTGGAGAGACTCCAATGTCGTGAGAGCGGCATCGAGGTCGCCGCGCCAGATGTTGTGCCCGTCGATGACTCCGCCCACAATCACCTTGTTCTCGATGCCTGGCACCGCGGCAGGAACCTGGCCTCGCACCAGATCGATCGCGATGGCCTCAATGGGCGCAGCCGCCAGCACAGGGAAGACATCGCCGAGATCGGCGTAGGGCGCCGCAACGAGAATCGCTGGGCGCAGCTGTGCACCGCCGAGCGCCGCCAGTGCCCGTTCAGCAGATGCTGCCAACCGTGCAACGGAGGCAGGGAGCGACTCGCTGACAAGCGCCGGTTCATCGATCTGGATCCACTCCGCACCCGCCTCTTTCAACCTCGCGAGCAGTTCGACGTAGACGGGAAGCAGATCATCCAGGCGACTCAACGGCTCGAAGCCGTCTGGCGCTGCCTCTGACGCCTTCGCGAGCGCAAGCAACGTCACTGGACCCACAAGCGTCGGACGGGTGACGTACCCCTGCGCTTTTGCCTCGGCTACCTGGCGAACGATCCGATCGTGCGCCAGCGTGAAAACCGTCTCAGGACCGATCTCTGGCACCAGGTAGTGATAGTTCGAGTCGAACCACTTCGTCATCTCCAGCGGGGCCCGCTCGCCCTGCCCTCTGGCGACAGTGAAGTACGCAGACAAGCCGATCGTGCCGTCGCTCTCGCGCAGATCGTCGAACCGCGACGGAATGGCTCCGACAGTGACCGCCGTATCGAGAACCTGGTCATAGAACGAAAAGGACTCAGGGATCGCTGAGTCGTGCTGGCCCAGTCCGAGCGCGGCGAGCCGCTGACGCGTCGCCGTACGAAGCTCCGCTGCTGTGCGCTCCAGTTCCTCTTCTCCGATGCGTCCGGCCCAGAACGACTCGACGGCTTTCTTCAGCTCACGGCGACGACCGATCCGCGGATAGCCGAGGATCGTGCCTTTAGGGAATGCAGTCATGATCTTTCCTTTCGACAGATGTGTATACGACAGGGGTTTAGTGGCGCAGTGCCGGGAGTACCCCGGCTTCTGCAAGAACACGCAGAACGGTTTCGTGTTGGTTGAACGCATACAGATGCACGCCAGGGGCGCCACCCTCGACGACATCGCGGGTAAGCCGAGCTGCCCATGCGATACCGATCTCGCGGCGCCCTTCGCTGGTGGGTTCGACGTCGAGAGCGATGGCGAGTTCACTCGGAAGGTCTTCCCCCGTGAGTTCCAATACGCGGGTAAGACGCGCAGGCGATGTGATGGGCATGATGCCTGGAACGATCGGAATCGTGACCCCGGCAATTCGAGCGCGCTCCACGAAGGCGAGGTAGTCATCCGGGTGGAAGAACAGTTGCGTGATGGCGAAGGTCGCACCGGCTGCCTGTTTGGCCAGCAGCGCTTCGACATCTTGTGTGCGGTGAGTTGCCCGTGGATGTCCCTTGGGGAATGCGGCGACGGCGATGTTGACCTTCTTGCCCGGCGTCACGCGAGCAGCGCCAGGAAGCCCTGGCACTGGGGTCTCCTCGTATGGCGCTCGTTCGGCCTGGACGCGACCGATCAGCTGCACAAGCTGCGCGGAACTCTCCAGGTCACCGAGGAAGGCCTCGCTCTCTCCCGCAGGCGGGTCGCCCCGAAGAGCGAGGAAGCTGAGGATGCCGGCGTCGAGAAACTCTCGGATGAGCGTCGCCGCTCCCGCATACGTGTTTCCGACGCAAGTCAGGTGCGCCAACGGTTCGACACCTGTGTGCTCGCGGATGAAGCGGAGTACATCCAGCGATCGTCCACCCGACGACCCGCCCGCGCCGTACGTGACCGACAAAAAGTCGGGACCGGTCGCGGCAAGATGCCGCACGGTATCGTGCAATGCCGCTTCGCTCGACGCCGAACGTGGCGGATACAACTCGAAAGAGAACGGCACTCGAGACTCGGGTGCTGGATGCGTCTCAATAGACATTTCTCTCCTGGGGACAAGGCGGGCCTGGGCCGCGGACGGCGCAGATAACGTCGTTCGCTGGCGGGTGCCGGGCTCGGCTGTCGCTCTACACCTCGGGGTGAACCGGGTGTTTCCAGAAACCTAGAACAGAGCGTTCTTTTGGCGCATATGTGTGACGCCGTATGTCGTGGGCCCATAGGCTCGAAGCATGTCTTCGTCCCCCTACGGTTCCTGGTCATCGCCTTTCACCGCCTCGGCTGTGGCGGCCTCTTCGCCCCGGATCGACGGCGCTCGCTTCGTCGGCACAGAGATTTGGTGGGGCGAGTCTGTGCCGCAGGAAAAGGGAAGGGTGAGCGTGCGCAGCTCCTCCGGCAGCGAGATCTTGCCTGCACCGTGGAGCGCCCGCTCTCGCGTGCACGAGTACGGCGGCGGTGCGTGGGAAGCAGATGGTGAGCACACGCTTTACTTCGTCGACGCCGCCAGCCAGCGGGTGTACAAGGTGACGCCGGGAGCGGATCCACTCCCCCTCACCCCTCCTGGGCCATCCCACGGCGGCCTCCGCTTCAAGAGTGGTCGCCTGCTTGCGGTGCGCGAAGACCTTTCGGTGGAGCCGCACGCCCGTGCGATCGTGGAGATTCCTGTAGACGGATCCGCAGCAGACGATGCCTCGGCGCTGCGCGTCATCACCACAGGAAACGGCTTCGTGGCCCACCCGGCACTTTCGCCAGACGGCTCACGCGTCGCGTGGGTGGGTTGGGAAAACGGACGGATGCCGTGGGAACAGGCCAGCGTCTGGGTCGCGTCCGTCGAAGGTGGGCTGCCCCAGCAGGTACCAACGAGAGCGGCACTGCAACCTGAGTGGCTCAACGACAACGAGCTCATCTTCGCTGACGACCCGCACGGGCGCTGGGGGCTTCACACCATCACGCTCGACGGCGTGAATCCGACGGGCCCTGCCCGGCCCCTGACATCGGCAGACGCCGACATTGGCTACGGCCTGTGGGTGCTCGGCAACCGCTGGTACCGCGTGCTGGATGACGGACGCATCATCGCAGTCCACACGAATGGGCGCGATGAGGTCGTCATGATCGACCGCGACGGAGCGGTGAGTCCGCTCCCAGTTCCCGGGGATGGACATGTCAGCGTCGACGATGCGAGCGGGACCCGAGTGCTCCTTTCCGGCAACGGCTCGCGCGTGACGCCGGGCGTGTGGTGCGTAGATGTCGACTCGGGCGAAGTCGTCACGATTCGCGGCGGAGAGCCCACAGATCCGCAGTGGATGCCTCCGGCAGTCTCGCTCGAGGTCGAAGGACGGCACGGCGCTGTGCATGCCTTCGCGTACCCACCAGCTCATCCCGAGATCAGCGCCTCAGATGACGAACTGCCGCCCTATATTGTGTTCGTGCACGGCGGACCGACCGCCCATGTCACCGGCGCCTCTTCGGCAGCAATCGCCTACTACACGAGTCGCGGCATCGGCGTTCTCGATGTGAACTACGGCGGCTCTACCGGCTACGGACGAGAGTACCGAGAGCGACTGAACGGCCAATGGGGCGTCGTCGACGTCGATGACGTGATCTCCGCGGCGCAATTCCTCGCCGACGCCGGGCTCGCCGACAGGGCGCGCATCGCCATCCGTGGAGGTTCCGCTGGCGGGTGGACGGTGCTTTCTGCGCTGGTGAAGGGCGGTGCTTTCGCGGCGGGAATCAGCCGATACGGCGTCGCTGACCTCCGCATGTTGGTGGCGGAGAGCCACGACTTCGAAGCGCCGTACATCGACGGCTTAGTGGGCCCGCTCCCCTCCCATGAACACCTTTACGTCGAGCGCTCGCCACTCACGCATGCCGACCGCATCGATGTTCCTGTGCTGCTGTTCCAGGGCGAAGACGACCGTGTGGTGCCGCCATCGCAGTCCGAGGCCATCCGTGCCGCACTCGCGGAGCGCGGCGTCGACCACGAATACGTCTTGTATCCCGCGGAGGGGCATGGTTTTCGCAACGCAGAGACAATCGTTGATGCTCTCGAGCGCGAGCTCGCGTTTCTGGGCCGAGTGTTCGGTTTCGAACCGCAGCTTTAGGAGGCGTTACTCGCCGGTGCGGTTGCGGAGACGCATCGCACGGTCAGCCTCACGCGTGTCTTGACGCTCGCGCAGAGTCTGCCGCTTGTCGTATTCGCGCTTACCCTTCGCGAGAGCGATCTCGACCTTGGCGCGGCCATCGGAAAAGTACAGCTTGAGTGGGATAAGCGTGTAGCCACCTGCGGAGACCGCATGCGCGATCTTCGTGATCTCTTCCCTGTGCAACAAGAGCTTGCGAATGCGCTTAGCTGAGTGGTTAGTCCAGTGCCCTTGGGAGTACTCCGGGATATGTACGGAGTCGAGGAAGATCTCGTTGCCTTTGACGAACGCGTAACCGTCACTCAGATTGGCGCGTCCTTGGCGCAACGACTTGACCTCGGTGCCGCTGAGCACCATTCCCGCTTCGTACGACTTCTCGATCGCGTAGTCATGTCGCGCGCGACGATTGGTCGCGATGACCTTCTCTCCGCGTTCCCTTGGCATGATCTTCTCCTGTGGCCGTGATGAGTTCGACCACCGGCCGAACAGCCTTTCAGCCTATCAGGTGCGAAGCCAGCGCCGGATGGCGAAGCCGGCAGACAGCGCGGCGAGAACGATACCGATACCGATCAATACCGGCACCACTCGCGCCACATCGTGCATGGTCACCCAGGTGGTAATGAAAGGCACGCGTCCCCGCAGATATCCATTGACGCCAAAATGTACCCCTGCGATAACGGCTGCGCTGGCCAGCGCAGATCCCAGGAAAGCCGCGAAGACTCCTTCGAGGACGAAGGGAGTCTGGATGAATCGGTTGGAGGCTCCCACCAGTCTCATGATGCCGATCTCTTTTCGGCGCGCGTATGCCGACAATCGGATGGTGGTGCCGATGAGCAGGGTCGCAGCGATCAGCATTAGTACGGCGATACCGATCGCGATATAGGTGGCCACTGTGAGGGCGGAGAAGAGCGGCTCGAGATATTGCAGCTGGTCTTTGACCTGCTCTACACCGGCCTGACCGCTGAATGCTTCAGAGAGCACCTGCGACTGTTCTGGCTCTTTCATCGTGACGAAGAAAACCTCGAATGCTTGATCCGGGGTGAGGACGCTCGCCTGATCTTCGCCGAGTTGCTCGACGAGCTTGGCGTAGGTCTCCTCTTTGGTGTCAAAGGTGAGGGAACTGATCAGTGGCTGCAGCGCCTCGCCTTCGAGCTGGGCGCGCACCGCATCGACCTGCTCTTCGCTCGCTGCACCATCGAGACAGGTTTCTGACTCTGAGACATCGGAGCACATGTACACCGCGACCTGGGCGCGCTCGGCCCAGTAGCCGCGCATCACACCGATCTGGGACTGCATCAGCATTGCCGCTCCCACAAAAGTGAGCGAGACGAAGGTGACGAGGATGACAGAGATCACCATCGAAATGTTGCGTCGGAGGCCGACCAGCGCTTCGGTCAGAATGAGGCCGATTCTCATGAGGTCGGTCCCACTTCCTGGTCGTCTTCGTCTGAAAGCCCGAGACGGTCAGCAACTCCGAGTTCGGCGACGTCCACGGCGGGGAGCGTGATCGGGTGCGTGCGAGGGCCAACGACGGCAGGTTTTTCAGAGGCAGTCGTCTCGACGGGCGCCGGTGGCTCCACCACTTCTGCGTCCTGAGCGGCGTCTGGAGCGCTGAGCGGATTCTGCACCGGCTCTGGCGGCTCTACCGTGCGAGCAGGGTCGGCTGCCGACTTTTCCGTCGACCTGCCACCGGAAGCCGCTGCGGCTGAGCGTTGGGTGCTGAGCTCCTCGGCGAGGGCTGCGCGCACCAGCGAGAGATCGGAAGTCTGGCGCTGCACTTCCTGCACCGCGGTGAGCGCGGCGGCGGCTGCTGCTCCACGAATCTCTTGCGGCACAAGGCGCGGAATGTTGGAGGTGTCACCGTAGCCACCATGAACCTCGTCGCGCACCATCTCACCGTCGCTCAGCTCGATCACGCGGCGCTGCATCTGATCGACAAACCCTGCCTCGTGCGTCGCCATAAGAACTGTGGTGCCACCGGCGTTGATGCGTGCGAGGAGCTGCATGATGTCAACTGATGTGGCGGGGTCAAGGTTTCCGGTCGGCTCATCGGCCAACAAGACTTGCGGGCGGTTCACAAGCGCGCGGGCGATCGCAACGCGCTGCTGTTCACCGCCGGAGAGCTCGTGTGGCATACGCTTTTGCTTACCGTCGAGGCCGACCAGGGCAAGAGCCTCCGGCACAGCCTGCTGAATGAACCCTCGCGAGGATCCGGTTACTTGCAGGGTGAAGGCGACGTTCTGATAGACGGTCTTCGACGGCAACAACCGAAAGTCTTGAAACACCGAGCCGATGTGGCGCCGGAAGTATGGCACCTTGCGGTTCGCGAGCGCGCGAAGGTCTCGACCGAGCACCGCGACCCGCCCCGTTGTCGGTACGTCTTCGCGCAGAATGAGCCGCAGACAAGACGATTTACCGGACCCAGAGGCGCCGACCAGGAAGACAAACTCCCCGCGTTGCACCTCAAAGTCAACACCTGCGAGGGCAGGCTTCGAGGTCCCGCGGTAGCGCTTCGTAACATTTTCGAACCGAATCATGGCCCTCCGAGCCTACGTGCGCCCTCCCGACTCACCGCGAGCGACACCCCGCGGCGAGCGTCCGTCTCGGACTCAGAAGCGTATTCTTCCTCCGTTACGGCCTCTCACAGGTCACCCCCCACT
Organism: Microbacterium sp. NPDC076768; assembly: GCF_040687205.1. Lineage (NCBI taxonomy): Bacteria > Bacillati > Actinomycetota > Actinomycetes > Micrococcales > Microbacteriaceae > Microbacterium > Microbacterium sp. NPDC076768. The sequence continues at coordinate 381,095 of NZ_JBFBMU010000003.1, read as the reverse complement.
GCTATACGTCGTTGTCCACTGCTATACATGAAGGCGACGGTTGCGCGGATTGCAGCAACCTATTTCTTCAAGGGGGAGCAATGACCACGCCCGCAGGTTGGTACGACGATGGATCTGGCCGACAGCGTTGGTGGGATGGTCAGCAGTGGACCGAGCACTTCGCACCGGCATCTGCAACACCGGCCGCGCCTGCGGAGCAGGAGTACAGCGCTCCGGCCGTGACTGATTACCCGGGAAGCACGCCAGCGTATGCGATGGCACCCTCGGATTACACCGCTCCCACAGCACAGGCAGTGATGCCCCCAGAGGCACCCAAATCTGTCTCGGTGCTGGGACTTGTGGGCCTCGGCCTTTCGGCACTCGGAACCATCTTGGTCTTCATTCCGATCATCGGCTTCATCGGATTCTTCCTTCTCGCCGCCGGCTTTGTCGTCTCTCTCATCTCGCTCTTTCTCAAAGGAAAGAAGTGGCCAGGCATCGCAGGTCTCGTATTGGCCGTTGTCGGCACGATCATCGGCATTGTGATGTCGTTTGTCTATCTCTTCGCGGTGACAGACAGCGTGAGCCGCGAGATCGACGAACAACTGCAAAGTGCCTACCCGACAAGCGAAGCCATCGAACCGGACGCGGATGAAAACGAGGACGTGACCGACGGCGCGACCAGCGGTGGGCGACCCACGGTAGAAGATTTGTCGGTCGGACTCGAGGCCATCATCGCGTCGGGCGATGCGGAAGGTTACACCGAAGAGCACATCACCTGCTTCGCGGAAGAGTTTGAGGCATCCGATCTCGATGACGCGACCCTGTGGGAGATTGCTAACGGCACGACCGCGGCCTTCGAAGATCCTCAGCTCGCGCTCGCCTTCACCGAGGTGTTCACCGAAGCGCTGCCTGTCTGCGCCGTTCCCTGAGCAACAGCATGACGATTCCTTCAGGTTGGTATGACGACGGCTCGGGAAACCGACGCTGGTGGGATGGGCAACAGTGGACGGCGCACGTCACGCGCGGCCCGCAACCCATGCAAGCTGACGCACCGACCATTCAGCCAACAGCCACCCAGCCCGCAAACCCCGCGGTATCGGCAGCTCCTCCCGTATCGGCGTCTCCCCCGATATCACCCGTCGGGGTGATCGGTCTGGTCGCCGCGGGGTTGGGGTTAGCCTGCGTCTTTATTCCGTTGATCTCGTTCGCGGGGTGGGGCCTGCTCGCCGCTGGCTTCTTGCTCTCGGTCGTCTCGCTCTTTCTCCGAGGGCGCAAGTGGCCGGGCATCGCCGGCATCGTGATTGCTGTCCTCGGCGTGATTCTTGCACTCGTTGTGTCGTTCGTCGCTCTTGCGTTCGCTTCGGCGATGCAGGAAGAGGACCCAACTCCGGGTGACGCAGGTTCGCCTGTTGTCGAAGAGTCCGAGCTGGTGCCGTTCGATGACCTCGAAGTGGGCGATTGCCTCCCCTATGTCGAGTACGACGAGGACGACCTCATCTCCGAGTTGCCCGTTGTGCCCTGCGATCAGCCGCACTCCGAAGAGGTGTACTTCATCTTCACCGTCGATGGCGACAGCTTTCCCGGTGAAGAGTCGCTCGAACAGACCGCGTGGGGCCGGTGCGTTGAAGAGTTCGAAGGGTACGTCGGCACTTCTTACGACGAATCCGCGATCGATTTCTACACGTATCAGCCCACGCGCACGTCATGGACGGCGACAGATGACCGCACCATCCACTGCATTCTCTTCAGCTACGAAGACATCACAGGATCTCTGAAAGACGCGCAATACTGATCAGCGATCAATAAAAATGGCCCCGGTTTTCTCCGGGGCCATTTTTTAAAATCAGTCTTCGATCTTGCGTTTGCGCCAGCGGATGCCAGCCGAGATGAAGTCGTCGAGGTCGCCATCGAACACCGCAGCCGGGTTTCCGGATTCTTGCCCGGTGCGGAGGTCTTTCACCAGCTGCTGACCGTAGAGGAAGTAGGAGCGCATCTGGTCGCCCCAGCTGGCGGTGATGTTACCTGCCAGTTCTTTCTTCTTGGCCGCTTCTGACTCTTTCTGCAACAGCAAGAGACGAGTCTGCAACACGCGCATTGCCGCGGCGCGGTTCTGGATCTGCGACTTCTCGTTCTGCATCGACACGACAATGCCGGTGGGAAGGTGAGTCAAGCGCACGGCAGAGTCGGTCGTGTTGACGGACTGCCCACCGGGGCCAGACGACCGGAAAACGTCGACACGGATGTCGCTCTCAGGAATATCGACCTCGGTCGCCTCTTCCATCAGCGGGATCACTTCGACGGCGGCAAACGACGTCTGCCGCTTATCCGCCGAGCCGAACGGGCTGATGCGGGCGAGACGGTGGGTGCCAGCCTCGACAGAGATCGTGCCGAAAGCATAGGGTGCGTCGATTTCGAAGGTGGCTGACTTGATGCCTGCACCCTCGGCGTATGACGTATCCATCACCTTGACGGGGTACTTGTGACGCTCCGCCCAGCGCAAGTACATGCGCATCAGCATTTCGGCGAAGTCGGTGGCGTCGTCGCCACCTGCCCCCGAACGGATGGTGATGATCGCCGAGCGCTCGTCGTACTCGCCGTCAAGAAGCGTCTGCACCTCGAGCTGGTTGATCACGCTGGTGAGGGCGGCGAGCTCAGCCCTGGCCTCTTGCGCGGAGTCTTCGTCTTCCATCTCGAGCGCGAGACCGACAAGCACCTCGAGGTCATCGAGACGTTGTGCGATGCCGGTGATGCGGGCAAGCTCCGACTGGCGGTGACTGAGAGCGCTCGTTACCTTTTGAGCGTTCTCGGTGTCGTCCCAGAGATCGGGCGCGCCAGCCTCTTCGCTGAGGCGCGCAATCTCGTCGCGGAGATGGGAGACATCGACGACCTCGCTGATGTCACCGAAGGTGTGCCTGAGCGCCTGAATTTCGGCGGAGAGATCTAGTTCGAGCATGACACCTCAGCCTAACGTGCTGCCCCGCCGTGCGGGGACGCTCCCGCCGAAGACGCCCGGTAATCGGGGTAGCGTGAGCGAGGTGAGCAGTGCTTCGACGGTCCTTCGCCAGTTCGGGCCGATGGTGTACCTGCCCACGGCGCTCTTCGCGTTGGGCGAGGGCGCTGTCATCCCTCTCATTCCCGTGCTCGCTGTCTCGATGGGGGCAGACGTCGCCTCCGCAGCGCTGGTCGCCTCCGCGCTCGTGATCGGCCAGTTGTGCGGCAACCTCCCGGCGGGGTGGGCTGTAGGCAGGATAGGCGAACGGTTCACGATGGTGATCGCCGGGCTCATCGCGATCGGTGCCGCCGTGGGGATGGTGCTCGCGCCCACACTGGGGGTGCTGGCTGGGTCGGTCTTTTTGCTCGGTATCTGCGCTGCCGCGTTCGGCCTCGCTCGTCACGCGTTCATGACGACGCGGGTTCCTGCTGCTTTTCGTGCGCGCTCACTGTCGCTGCTCGGGGGAAGCTTTCGGCTCGGCATCTTTGTTGGCCCGTTTGTCGCCGCTGGGCTTCTCCAGCTTTTCGGCAGCGAGAGCGCCGCGATCTGGTTCTTCCTTGGATGCCTCATCGCGATGGTCGTACTTGTGTCCTTTGGTCCGGATCCTGAAACGAAATTCGCGCCGGTGTCTGCCATTCACCGCGCTGACGCCGTCGTGGACTCGGGTGAAGCGGTCAGCGGGTCGATCCCGACGATTGAGCGCGCGGGGATCTTCCAGACCATGTGGCGGCAACGCGCCGTGCTCGGACGGCTGGGTCTCGCCGCCGCATCGTTGTCGGCCATCCGGTCGGCACGCCAGGTGGTGTTGCCGCTTTGGGGCCTGTCGCTGGGGATGGATGCGACGAGCATCGCGTTGGTCGTCGGGGTATCTGGCGCCATCGACTTCGCTCTGTTCTATGCCAGCGGTCAGGTGATGGACCGGTTCGGCAGGCTCTGGGCGGCGATGCCCGCGATGCTGCTGATGGGAGCCGGTTTCATCGCCCTCTCGTTCACGCACGATGTGGAGGGCGCAGTGGTCTGGTTCGGGATTTTTGCTGGCGTGCTGGGGCTGGGTAATGGCCTCTCCAGCGGCATCCTGTTGACTCTCGGCGCCGACGCCGCACCTCAGCGCGATCCGGCGGCATTCCTCGGGTCGTGGCGCACCCTGACCGACGCGGGCGGTGCGGTCGCTCCCCTGCTCGTATCGGCGATCACCGCCGCTGCCGCGCTGCCTTTTGCCGCGGCAGCGATGGGAGTGATCGGCCTCGCGGGCGCCGCGGGGTTCCTGCGCTGGATCCCGCGGTTCGCTGACCAAAAGCGGTCCGCCGACGACTCGCCAGAGGAGGCATCCGAATGAACCTGTTGGCATCTGACGCACACCGCCTGATCTCGACGCTGGAACCGCGATCGCAGCGCGAACGCGATGCGCAGGCCGATTTTGCCTCGTTCTTCGGTGCCGACGACGGGCCACTCTTCCGCGAATCTGGGCCGGATCATCTCACCGCATCATGCGTTGCATTTGATCACAGCCTCGAACACACCCTGCTCGTCTTCCACCGCAAGGGTCAGTTTTGGGTGCAACCAGGCGGACACATCGAAGAGGGTGATCGGTCGGTAGCGGCCGCCGCTGTGCGGGAGCTCGCGGAAGAAACAGGTATCGAGGTCGCGGTGCCAGCAGAGGTGCCCGCCTACGACCTCGATCATCACGCACTCTCATCGAGCTTCGGCCGCTGTGCTTCTCACCTCGATATCGGGATCGCTATCGTGGTCGACCGCGAAGCTGCGATCACCGTGAGCCACGAGTCGGAAGACGTGCGCTGGTGGCCCGTCAACGACCTTCCCGCCGAGGTTCCCCCTCAACTCGATCAACGGATCGATGGACTCCTCACGCGCCTTCGCTGTTAGTAATTGCTCGATGCCCCAGCGACTCCTGAAAACGGATGAGGTAGCCATCTGGGTCAGCAACTAAGAACTGGCGGACGCCAGCCTCCTCGAAGTCACTGAGTCGATACCACTGAGTTTCCGGGTGCAGAAACAGTGGATAGCTCGCATTGCGCAGCGTCACAAGTATCGGCTCAATGGCGGGAACGCCTATCTGAAAGTTGATCCCGCGGCCGAATGGCCGTTGGAGCGGGGCGGTGATCCAGTCTCTGCCGCTGCCAAGTTGATCCAGCATGATGTGCGCAGATCCTCTGGACAGATAGGCGAAGCCTTCTTCCACACGCTGATACTCAACGGCGAATCCGCAGAGTCCGCACCAGAACTCGAGGCTTGCTTGCGTATCGCTCACCAATAACTCGGGCACGAGCACAGGGTCCGGCGTAGAGGAAGTCACCCCCTCATGGTGGCAGTTGGCTCAATGCGCGTCCGCTCCCGGGGGACCGTCAGCTCAGTGCACAGTAGTGCGCGTGTTCGGTAGGCCTGGCCGTCAATGTGCACGCTGGGTCTTGCTGTTGGCGTTTATTGTTTGCGTGGGAAGGTGATCGAGCGGGCATGTGGCACAAAACGTTACGCAGCGCGTTGGCGTCAGCCGCTAGCATCCGGGCATGCGAAAGAAGCTGATTGCGCTTGCGGGTGCGGGGCTGCTGCTCACGAGTTGCTCAACAGCAGAGCCAGCCCCAACTGTCACGGTGTATGAAACTGTTATGGCTACGCCGGACACGCCTGACGCGCCTGACCCGCAAGAAGTCTTGGCGCTCGAAGCAGTAGCTACGTTCGATACGTTCACCTTGGTTGTTCACGCGGTCGATCTGGATTCTGCACCCGAGCCAGCACCTCAGCCGGATCGCCCCGAAAACAAATGGGCTTCCGCCGATGTCGAGTTCTGCGCTACGGCGGGCGACACGGCTGTTACGTCTTACTGGTGGCGCATGGACTCTGCCGACAATCGCCGTTGGGAGCCTTCCAGCACCGGCTATTCGGCGTTCCCTGCGCCTGCCTATGCGTGGGGTGAGCAACCTGTGGCTGGCGGAACGTGTCATCGCGGTTGGATCACGTTCGTTGTTGGAGAGGATTCAGCGCTCGAAACTGTCAGCTACACCAACGACAAGGGTGACTCCGCAAAGTGGGAGATCGGCTAGCTCTCTGAGCAGCAAACCATCTAGTGGCCGACCGTTTCGTGCCTGCCCGAAGATGGTCGGTGTCCGCTCAGCGCGGGTGGGCCAAGGCCAACGAGGGCATCACGACGCGATGTTGCGCGACCGAGCGATCATGCTCCCTCTCTAAACGTTCTTGAGGAAGCACTACTCTCGTGCCATGTCGAACAATTCTGCAGCCGCTAAACCAGAGCGGCTTCACGCTCGAGCCCGGTCTTTATTCGTGCTCTCAGTGTTCATGTTCTACTCGGCGATAGTGATCGGCCTTGTCGGCATCGGAGTCGGTTTTTGGACAATCAGCTCCACGGCCGGAACCGAAGAAGCCGACCTTTTTCCCGCAGTTGCGATCGTCGCTCTCGCGGCCGTCATGGGCTTCTCACACCTCGAAGTAGGGAAAGCAGCCGGTCGCCTGAGTGAGCAAGGCGACGCACTGAACGGGCGACGCGACGACCCTTCAGCGGGCTAGCCCCGTCGTCGGCATGCCTATCCAATATTGCTCGGTAACAGCATTAGGACTTATTCCGGCCCGCCTGCTCGATGAGAACGCGCTTCGCATCGGCGTGAGCATCACCCGCCTGGGCGGACAACACAGCAGCCAGAGGCGCTCCATACACAAGAGGAGCAGCGACCTGATCGACAGCACGCGACAACCCATGCAACTGCAACCGCTTCGACATCTCTGCAAACGTATCGGCCAGTTTCACGTGCACTCCCCGGGACGCCGTCGGCTCAGTGCACTATCAGCGGAGGGCTGTGCGGCTGGTGGCGGTCGCTTCCAGCCGCACCCCGTTGGGGACGAAGGGTGACAGCAACGGTGGGCGCCAGTCAACGGTCACCGTGACGCGGGCGGAGACGCCGTCTGGTGTGCTGGCGGCGGCAATTGATGCCTCGCTCGGCAGAGCAGAAACCAATGCCGCGGCTTGCTCTTCGACACCGGCATCGGTGAGTTCTGCGCGGGGTATGCCGTCATTCACGATCAGGGTGAAGCCGTCTGCTCCGGCGAGCGCGGCGGAGTCGGCGAGTGCGTCGAGTTTTTTCTGCGTGATGTAGAGGTCGGTGGCGCAGACGCAGACGAAGATGACGGCGATGGCGAGCAGCAGATAGCCGAGGGTGAGGAGCAACATGCTCCCCTCTTCGTCGTCGTGCCCCAGACGGGCTTGGACGGTCATCCCGCACCCCACAGTCGAGATACTTTTCGCACAGCCTGAGCCTGCACGGGCATCGATGTCGACCGATCGAGTCCGAAGAGCTCTGGCACCAGAGGTAACCGAACCTGCGTGGCTACCGTGACGATGATCGTCGCACCAGCAGAGGGGCATTCGACCCCCGCTGGAGTGCAGGAAAGCGAGACATCGACCTGGTCCGCGTCCAGGCCGTATTCCTCGATGATGTTGGTCAGCACTGCGTCGCTGCGCGCGGCGGCTGTCGTTGCGTCTGGTGCTTGAGCCACGACGCGGGCAATGTGGCGGGCGGCTGATTCTGCTCCCAGAGTCTGTTCTTGGATTGAGCCGAGCGCGATCACAAGGTAGACCAGCGGTACGAGCAAGATGACACCGACCGCGATGAACTCCAGCGCCGCTGAACCTTCCTCGTCGTCAGCCCCCAAATGTTTCTGCCGGTGCATCAGCTTGCACCTCCATCCCGAAGGGAACGCCGATCAGACCGAGCAGAGGGAACGTGGTGCGCACCCGCACGGTGAAGGTTTCGTTACCAGGAGCACCGGAGGCCGCAACTTGGATGTCTTCGGCATATGCCGGCCCCACAGCCCGAGAGATGATCGCGCGCGTGCGCTCTGTGCCCTCTTCCGGCGCCGTGTCAGCGAGCGCTGCGTAGTACGCGCCCTCCACAGCCGCATCATGCACAACATTTCGCACGTAGACAGCGAAGGCAAGTTGCAGCACGGCCAGGGTAAGAGCGGTGAGCAGCGTTCCCACCAGCACGAATTCCACCGGGCTAGAGCCGCGATCATCCGCGAACCGGCGCCAGCCCGACACGCTAGATCCCCGAGACGCGCTGGATCGCCTGTTCAAACAACGATGTCAGTGCAGGACCAGCTACCGCCCAAATGAGAACCACCAACCCTGCTGTCATCAAGGTCACCAGCACCCACCCCGGCACATCGCCAGTCTCGTCGTCTATAAAACCCCGGAAGCGCATGGCGATAGTGCGCCGCGGGCGCTGAAGGTGTTGTTCTGTTCGATCCGTCATGGTCGTCCTTTCTGTCGTGGATCAGCCGATGCCGAGCCGAAGAATGAAGAGTCCCGGGTAGACGGCGAAAAGTACCGAAAGCGGGAGGATGAGAAAGACGAGGGGCAACAACATCAAGATTTCTTTCCGGCCCGCCTGCTCGATGAGCACGCGTTTCGCATCGTCGCGCGCATCCCCCGCCTGGGCGTGCAAGACAGCAGCCAGCGGCGCTCCGTGCTCAAGAGCGGCAGTGACCTGATCGACAGCACGCGACAGCCCAGGCAACTGCAACCGCTTCGACATCTCTGCAAGCGCATCGGCCAAAGGCGACCCGGTTCCCACAGCGAGCACGACCTTGCGCAACTCCGCAGTGAGTTCACCGGAACCCACATCAGACACGCGGCGCAAGGAATCAAGGAACCCTTCTCCCGCCGAGAGACACAACGCCAGAAACTCCAGCGTCGTTGGCAGCTCGTCTGTGAGCCGGACGCGCCGAGCCTTCACCCGAAACGAGAGCTGCGCGTCATAGGCCAGTGCCGCGCCCACACCGCAGAGCAACGGCAAGAGTCCCGTCGAGGCCGACAGGTTGCCCGTCAACGCGAGCACCGTCAGCACAACCGCGCCCGCCCCCACTCCACCGATCCCCCACCCGAGTTGCCGTCCTCGAAAAGAGGAAGGTTGAGTGCTGAGCCCGGCTTGAGCGAGTCTTTGCCCTAGGGCTTCTCCCCCGCCGAGCAGTTTTGCGAACCCACTTTGCGCAGCGCTCCACAGGGTGCGCCCGCTTGCCGGTAGCGCGCCGACTGCGGGCAAGATCCCGCGCGGCATCCGCTCATCTGGCACCACATCGCGCACGTACGGCCCGATGCGGGCGGTCAACGACAGCGCGCTCCATCTCGGCAATGCAGACAGACTGCTCACGACCCCGAGAGCGAAGGCGCCTCCGAGAAGCACCGCGCTGGCAAGAGCAGAAATTGCACTCATCCGAACCAGCGTCGTGGCTCGGGAAGACGGCCGATGCGCACCATGATCTGAAAAGCGACCACGGAAACCGCTGCTCCTGCGCAGATCACGAGCACACCCTCTGGTGTGCCGTACGCGTCTGCGCCCTCCGGCCGCATGACCAAAAGCCCCAAGATCACCCACGGCGCGACAGCCCCGAGCACCGCAGCACTGCGGATCCACGACTGCCGGGCTTCGACTTCGCCGCGTAACGCGGCATCAGCGCGTACTGATCGGGAAAGCGATCGGAGCACGCCGATGAGTTCGGTGCCGCCTACCTGACGAGCCATGCGCAGTGTCTCCGCAATCCGGTCGCCTATCGGATCGGCCAGGGTGGCTTTGAGGCGGTCGAGACTGGTCTCAAACCGACCACTCGCTCGCAGGTCTCGCGCGAATACGACGAAAGCTGGCCTCAGCATTGTCGGCGCGGAATCCCCCAAACTCGCCACCGCATCGGGAAGTGAGAGCCCGACCCTAATCGATGCGATGAGCAGATCGCAGACGTCGGGCCAGAGCTGGCGTCGCAACCGCCGTAGCCGAATCCTGCGCGCACGCAAGAGCAGGATCGGAGTTGTTGCCCCCGCCATTCCCGCAAGGACGGCGAGCACGGCGATACCCGTAACAAGCCAGGCCGCAGCGGCAGCGACGATCCCCAGCGCCGTCATCATGCTGAGGAGTGCTCGGGGCGAAAGCGCCTCCAGCCCTGCCTCTGCGATGAGCCGGACGATGCGTCCGTTCCGCGCGGGGGAAACCGTCACCTCCCGGTGCGGCCACATCCACGGTGAGACACACAACAACACGCCAGCCGCCAGCAACGCACCGACAAAGAGCGTCACGAGGCACCGTCAACGGGGCGGAACTCGCGATAGTTGGTCCGATAGATCGTCGTGGTGCTGATCTTCCCGTCGTGGATCGCCCCTGTGGGCGCAACAATCTCTCCCACTCGACGCTGACCTGTGGAGTCGCGCACGCAGTGCACGACAAGATCGACGGATGCGGCGAGCGCGGGAGCGATAAATGTGCGGTCAATGTTTCGTCCCGCAAGAAGCGGGAGGATGCTGAGTTTTTCGATGGCCTCTGTGGCGGAGTTCGCGTGCACGGTGCAGGCACCGGGCACGCCGGTGTTGAGGGCGAGCACCAGATCGAGCGCTTCTGCGTCTCGTACTTCACCGACGACGAGTCGGTCCGGTCGCATACGAAGTGCCTCTTTCACCAGACGACGCAGAGTGATCTCTCCCGTGCCCTCGATGCTGGCCTGACGCCCCTGCAACGCGACCAGGTCAGGACCCTCGACGGCCAGCTCGAAGGTCTCTTCCACGGTGACGATGCGTTGCGAGTCTGCACACGATGCGAGCAAGGCACCGAGGAGCGTGGTCTTCCCCGCGTGTGTCGCCCCGGAAACGATGACGCTGTGCCCGGCTTTCATCGCGCCGCGCAACATCTGGGCGGTTCGTGCCGGCATCATCCCCTGGTCTGCCAGCGCATCGAGCGTGCGGTATTCCGGGAGGAACTTTCGGATGTTCACGACCCACGAGCCACGAACGATGTCGGCGATTGCCACGTGCAGTCTCGAACCATCCGGCAGAGACGCATCAACAAACGGTTGGCTGATGTCTACCCGTCGTCCGGTGGACTGCAGCATCCGCTCCACCAAATCGCGCACCGTCGCATCTTCGAGCTGCAGACCTGTGCGCTCAGCCACCCCACTCCTGGCCACGCGCACATGACCATCGCCGTTGACCCAGATCTCTTCAATCGCGGCGTCGTCGAGCAGCGGTTGGAGGGGGCCGAACCCGCTCACCGAAGCCAGCACATCGCGCACGCACGCGGCTTCATCGTCGATCAGTGACTCGCCCCTGGCCAGCGCCTGGTCGTCGTGGTTACGCACCTCTGCCTGCGCGATGCGCAGCGCAGAGGCCGGGTCAACGGATGGATCGATACCTTCGGCCCGCAGGCGTGCACGGAGGCGATCAGCAACGAGGAGGGATGGATGACTCACCCGGGCATCCTCGCAAGAATCGCGCAACGACCCCCGAAGTTATCCACAGGCGCCCTCCCCCGCGCCGATCCCATAGCCTGGAAGAACTACCCGACGAGGAGAAGACGTGCATCGCCCCCCATCCGCCGGACGGCTACCCACCGTATCTGTGGTCATTCCGGTGAAGGACGACGCCGAATTTCTACAGGAGTGCCTGACAGCACTCGCACGGCAGACTCACGCACCGGACGAAATCGTGGTCGTCGACAACGGCTCCACCGATTCGTCAGCCGAAGTGGCGCTCACTCATGGCGCGAGCGTCGTGCGCTGTGACCAGCCGGGCATACCTGCCGCGAGCGCAACCGGATACGACAGCGCCGTGGGGGAACTCATTCTGCGACTGGATGCCGACTGTATGCCGCCCGCCACCTGGGTCGAGAGCGTCGTGGATGCCTTTACTCAGCACCCTCGGGTCGCGGTCTTTACCGGTGGGGCGCGCTTCATCGACGGCCCGCCTGCGTTGCGCGCACCGCTGGCCGCCGCTTATCTCACCTCCTACACGGTGGTCTGCGCGGCGTCGCTTGGACATTTACCGTTGTTCGGCTCGAATCTCGCTTTCCGGCGTTCGGCCTGGCTCGATGTGCGTGCCGACGTGCAGCGTGACGACCCTGAGGTGCACGATGACCTTGACCTCGCGTTTCACTTGGGTGAGCGCCACCGCATCCGCCGGCTGCCGGACAGCGATATGGGAATCTCGATGCGACCGTTCATGAGCGGTCGTGCCTTCGGACGCCGCGTTGTACGGGGCTTTCGCACGGTAACCCTGCACTGGCCAGAAGACTTCCCGCCGGTGCGTTGGGTGCGTCTGGCCCTCCGCCGATCGCTGCACCGCCTGGGTGTCCCTACCCCGCGGAGCATGGCGCGATGAACGCGACTCTTGTCGGCCAGGCGGCGGCACCTGATCTGCACGTGATGACGTTCAACGTGCGCCGCCGAATGAATGCGCTCACCTGGCCACCTGCGGATCGATGGCCCCTTCGTCGTTCTCGAGTCGCGGCGCTCCTGCGTGCAGAGCGGCCCACCATCGTTGGAGCGCAAGAGGTGCTTCCCGACCAAGCCTCCGTCATGCGCACCGCGCTGGGCGATTCCTACCGCCGCGTCGGACACGGACGTCAGCGGGGCCCCAAAGGCGAAGCATGTCCTGTCTTCTACGACGCGAGCCGCGTGCAGCTGCGCGGCTGGGAACAGATGGCGCTCTCCGACCAACCCGAGGTTCCTGGCTCCGTCTCGTGGGGCAACATCTTCCCTCGCGTTTTTGTGCGGGCGGAGTTCCGTGACAGAGCGACGTCGCACGAATTCACTGTCATCAACACGCACCTCGATGTTTTCTCCGCTCGGGCCAGACAGAAGTCCGCCGAGGTGCTCCATCGCCTGATCGCAGCACACAGTGAACCTGTGTTGCTTCTCGGCGACCTCAATGCGTCAGCCGACTCGACGGTGTGGCGCACTCTGCGCGCAGATCACCAGCTCGTCGACGCGTGGCAGACAGCAGAGCGTCACCTGTCCGCGGAGTGGGCCACCTACGCCGGCTATCGCGAGCCGCGTCTCGGCAAGCGCATCGACGCGCTCCTGGTGTCGCCCGAGATCCGGGTCCGCAACATCGCCATCAACCATGCACAGTACGGAGGTGGGTGGCCCTCCGACCATCTGCCTGTGCAGGCTCTGCTCACCCTCCCCGCTCGAAAGGAGCCCACATGAAAGTGAACTTCTTGCGAGCACCACACGGCATCGCCGAGTTCACCGCAGACGGCCTGCGGCTGCTGGGCGTGCTCAGTGTGCTCGTTGCAGCGATCTGGTCGACAGGGACGGATGCGGGCATCCTCGCCCTCGGCCTTCCTGCTTTGATGGTGCCGCGCATGATGGGTATGCGCGCCTGGGCAGACATTGTGGTGTGCGCCACTGTGCTTGTCGCCGCCGGCAGCAATGTCTTAGACCTCTATCGCACGGTCGTCGGATGGGACATCGTCGTGCATCTCGTATGCACTGGTGTGCTCGCAGCCACGAGCTATCTCGTACTTGCCCGTTGCGGCGTCGTTCCGGCGCAGGACAGCGCAGCCTTCCGCAAGCGCACCGCTATCGTGATCTCCACAGTGGTGGGACTCGCGGTGAGCGCGCTCTGGGAAATGATCGAGTGGGCGGGCCGCACCTTCGTCACTGCCGAGATTTTCGTCACCTATGAAGACACCATCGGCGACATGGCAGCCGGGGGCCTGGGTGCCCTCATAGCTGGCGTGGTGCTGGCCTATGTCACGCTCGAGCGCCCGGATGCTCACTAGATTGCGCAACGCCCACCAAAAAAGTCGCTGGCAAAGGTCGGTAGACTGAACACAGCCCGCGGGAGTGGTGGAATTGGTAGACACGCAGGATTTAGGTTCCTGTGCCTCTGGGCGTGTGGGTTCAAGTCCCACCTTCCGCACAACGGCTGCTGTAGCACCTTCGCCGCAGGCAGCCGAAGAATGATAACCGACGGGAAGCCTCCGTGCTCGAATCCATGTTGCACGCGCCGACTGCGCTGATCCCCTGGCTTGATCCCCAGACGATCATCGGTGCGGCGGGGCCTTGGGCTCTCCTTGTGGTGTGCTTCATCGTGTTCGCGGAGACTGGACTCCTGGTCGGATTCCTGCTGCCCGGCGACACACTGCTCATCATTGCGGGGCTTTTGACTCACACGAGCAACGTATTTGGGCTGAACATTTGGGTCGTCGCCCTGCTCATTGCGCTTTCTGCTTTTGTCGGCGGCGAAGTCGGGTATCTGATCGGCCATAAGGGCGGCCCGAGAGTTTTCGAGCGCAAAGAATCCGGGCTGTTCAGCAAGAAGAACGTCGAGCGAACCAATGCATTCTTCGAGCGGTTCGGCGGGCTCACCGTCATCCTCGCTCGCTTCGTCCCGATTGTGCGCACCTTTGCCCCCGTCGCTGCCGGTGTGGGACATATGCCGTGGCGGCGATACTCGCTGTACAACCTCATCGGCGCGATGATCTGGGGTTTCGGGCTCACCATGATCGGCTACCTGATCGCCTACATCCCCTGGGTGAGCAACTTCGTCGTGGCCTACATCGACCTTATTTTGCTGGTAGCGGTCGGTGGCACTGCCGCCGTCACCCTGTGGCACTACTTCTTCGAGCGTTACAAGGCACGAAAAGCAGAGGCCTCAGGAGAAGACGTGGTGACCGACGCTGAAGAAGCGCAGGAGCTCACGCTCGATGCCGCGGTTTTTAATCGTGCCCCTGATCTCGATGGAGATGGTCGGCACTGATCCGCTGGTCAACCGGCGTTCTTTGCGCGCTCCTCTTTGGAACGAGCCACACTCGCGCGTAGCGCTTCCATGAGGTCGATCACTTCCCCGCCCTCCGCTGCCTTCTCTGTTTCGCCGAAGGTCTCGGCGACATCGAAGGTGTCGCCCGCATCGATCTTGGCGTCGATGAGGGTACGCAGCTCTTTCTGATACTCATCCACAAACGACTCCGGCTCGAAGTCCGCCGAATAGCTTTCGACAAGCGACGCGGAGAGCTCCAGTTCTTTCTTCGAAATGCGCACGTCTTCGTCGAGGGCAGGAAACGCAGCCTCGCGCACCTCGTCTGCCCACAACAGCGTCTGCAACACCAAGACCTTGCCCCGCACCCGAAGTGCCGCCAGCCTTGTCTTCTGACGCAGTGTGAATCGTACGATCGCCGTACGATCCGTTGCTTCCAGGGTTTTGCGCAACAAGACGTAGGACTTCGGCGACTTTGAATCCGGCTCGAGGTAGTACGGCTTATCGAGCGTGAGCAAGTCCACCTGATCGGAAGGGACGAACTCGACGACGTCGATTTCACGACTCTTTTCGGAAGGAAGAGCGGCCAGGTCATCTTTTGTGAGCACCACGGTTTGGCCATCGTCGACATACGCCCGATCGATGTCGGCATACGCCACGATCTCGCCGCACACCTCGCACGTGCGCTGATACCTAATGCGACCGCCGTCCTTTTCATGCACCTGATGCAGTGGCACGTCGTGGTCTTCTGTCGCGGAGTACACCTTGACCGGCACGTTCACGAGTCCGAACGTCAGTGCGCCCTTCCAAATGGTCCTCATGGGAACAGTGAACACCCGATAGAGATGGCAAACCAGCCCCTTGACTACGCTGGCCATATGGTCGGACAAGGGCAGATTGTGCAGGTCGGGGAGCGTCGTCTGCGCGTCACCCACCTCGACAAAGTCGTCTACCCCGAAACCGGCACCACAAAGGGTGAAGTCATTGCCTATTACACGGCAATCGCTCCGCTGCTCCTCCCCCATCTGCACGGCCGCCCAGTCACCCGCAAGCGGTGGGTCGATGGTGTCGGCACAACAGCGAACCCCACCGACTCGTTTTTTGCGAAACAGCTCGAACCCGGTGCTCCTTCGTGGATCCCCCGTCAAGCGATCGAGCACACAGACGGACCGAAAGAGTATCCACTCGTCGAAGACGTCCCCACCCTGGTGTGGCTCGCTCAGGTCGCCGCGATTGAACTCCACGTGCCCCAGTGGCGCTTCACGCCTGCCGGGGTTGCTGGCCGCCCTGACCGGCTCGTCCTCGACCTCGACCCTGGTGAGGGCGTAGAACTGGCTCAGTGCGCCGAGGTAGCGCGCATCGCGCGCAGTGTGCTCGGCGACATGGGGCTTGATCCGCTACCCGTCACAAGCGGCAGCAAGGGCATTCACCTCTACGCCCACCTCCCAGGTGAACAGACGAGCGACGAAGTCTCTGCGGTCGTCAAACAGCTGGCCCGCTACATTGAGAGCGAGCACCCCGATCTCGCCACGAGCGTGATGGCGAAGGCCGCCCGTGGTGGCAAGGTGTTCCTGGATTGGAGCCAGAACAACGGCAAGAAAACGACGATCTCGTCGTACTCTCTACGCGGACGCGCACGGCCCTGGGTCGCGGCCCCACGTACCTGGGAAGAGCTCGATGACCCACACCTTGCCCAGCTCGATCTCGACGAAGTACTCGCACGTATCGCCGACGGTGTCGACCACCTCACGCCGCTTCAGCCCCCATCCTTCGACGCGGCACCTGTCACACCCGTTAAACGGGTGAAGCCCGTGAAGCACGTCGAGCCGTCGACCTCACGGCACCGCGGGCCTCTCGCGCCGATGCTGGCGGAGAGTACCGCCCCGAGCATCGCCAGACGGCTGAGCACCCCATCGTGGGTGGAGGTGAAGTGGGATGGCATCCGCGCCATCGGTTCCTGGGCAGACGGGCAGATGCGAATGCATGCACGAAGCGGCACCGACATCACCGCTCGCTACCCGGAGCTCACCGCTGATGGTGCTCCGTTCTTCCCCGTCGCAGATGCCATCGTCGACGGAGAAGTTGTCACGTTCGATGCGCAGGGCCGACCGAGTTTCGCGCTTCTGCAGAACCGGATGCACCTGACCCGCGCACGCGAGATCGAACGAGAAGTCGTTCGTACGCCGGTCGTGTACATGCTGTTCGACCTTCTGCACCTCGACGGTCACGACCTGACAGGGATGCCGCTACGCAACCGCAGAGAGTTGCTCGAAGAAGTCGCTTCGGAGCTCGGTGACACTGTGCAGGTGCCGCCGGTGTTCGACGATGTAGACGCAGCCCTTGCCGCGAGCCGCGAGTTCGGGCTCGAAGGCGTTGTGGTGAAAGACCCCCAGTCGTCGTACCGCCCTGGTCAGCGCTCGGCGTCATGGCTGAAGATCAAGCACACCCGCATGCAAGAAGCGGTGATCGTGGGCATGCGACCGGGCAAGGGCGACAGAACACGCACGTTCGGCTCGTTGCTGCTTGCTGTCCCTGAGGAGGAGTCCCCCCGCGATGGGATGCGTTATGTCGGACGAGTGGGCACCGGATTCACCGACCGAACCCTTCGAGATCTCCTCGCCCGCCTCACACCACTGCGCGTCAGCGAAGCACCACTCAGTGGAGTGCCCACAGCCGATGCCTCTGACGCACTATGGGTGCGACCGGAGCTGGTCGGCGAGGTCGAGTTCGCCAACTGGACACCGGAGGGCTCTCTCCGTCACGCAACGTGGCGCGGACTGCGTCCGGATAAGACCCCGGGTGACATCACGATCGAGCCCTGATGAGCAGAGGCCGACGGCCACGAGCCGCTTCCCCCTACGCGTGGTGCGATGACTCGCAGTCTGCTTGCTCCGCCGGCTCAATCTGGAACGTAGAGTGCTCCACATCGAAGTGGTCTGCGAGGCACGCCTGGATCTCCGACAGCAACGCACCGGATCGTCCATCCGTCATCAGGGCGGGCTCCACGATCACGTGAGCGGTGAAGACGGGGGCGCCGCGCGTGAGCTGCCAGACGTGCACGTCGTGCACCCCCACCACGCCGTCGTAGGCGAGCAGATGGGTACGAATCTCGCTGACCTCCGTGTCTTTCGGCGCGGACTCCGCCAGCACAGAGAAAACTTCGCGCAGCAGCATGATTGCGCGCGGCAGAATCATCGCGGCGATGAAGAGGGAAGCAATCGCATCGGCCGGCATCCAGCCCGTCACGAGGATGATCGCCGCGGCAACGATGACGGCTACCGAACCGAGCAGGTCGCCCATCACTTCGAGGTAGGCACCGCGCACGTTGATGCTGGTGCGCTGAGCGCGGCTCAGTAGCCACATCGACACCGCATTAGCAAGGAGACCGACGATCGCGACGACCATCATCAGACCGCCAGCAACCTCGACATCCTGCGGGTTGAGCAGGCGTCCCACACCCTCAAAGGCAATCCAGGTGGCCAGAGCGATCAGGATGACCGCGTTGATGAGCGCCCCGAACACCTCAGCACGCTGGTACCCGAACGTGCGCCTGTCATCGGCAGGGCGAGCGGCGACGGTCGCTGCGATCAGCGCGATCACCAGACCGGAGGCATCCGTGAACATGTGCGCGGCGTCCGCCAGCAGCGCCAGCGATCCGCTAAGCAGCGCCCCGACGACCTGCACAAGCATGACGCTTGCTGTTACCGAAAGAGAGATCGCAAGCAGACGTCGACTGCTGGCCGAACGGATGCCGCCTGGAGCGGGTGCGTGATCGTGCATGCCCCCAGGCTAGACCGGCCGAGACCCCGCAAACGGCCATTTCGGCTAGTCGGGAAAGGTAACGAGAACCACTCTCACCGGCGAGTGTCTTATCGCTCGTTAGAGGTCGGCGAGAAGAGGGACGAGTTGAGTGAAGGCGCGCGCGCGATGCGACTGTGCTTGCTTCTCCGCTGCGGTGAAATCTCCGACCGCTCGCTCGTGTCCCGCTGGCTGGCCATCGGGTACGAAGATCGGGTCGTACCCGAAGCCCCCGTTGCCTGATGCCTCGTGTGCAAGGCGCCCAGGCCATTTGCCCTCAACGACCTCTTCTCGTCCCGCAGGCAGGACGAGGGCGATCGTCGAGATAAAGTGCGCTGACCGATGCGGGTCGGCGACATCGCGCAACTGATCGAGCAACAACTCCAAGTTGGCCGTTGCATCTTTGCGTTGCCCTGCCCAATAGGCAGAGAACACTCCGGGCGAGCCGCCAAGTACGTCGACACAGATGCCAGAGTCATCGGCAACGGCGGGAAGTCCGGTATGCGCGGCAGCAGCGCGCGCTTTGATGAGCGCGTTCTCGGCGAAGGTCACGCCGTCTTCCACTGGCTCTGGGCCGTCGTACCCCACGATCTCGAGATCGGGACGCGCCTGCGCCACAATCTGCTGAAACTCCGCCACCTTGTGAGGATTGTGGGTCGCGAGCACCACTCGCATGGTCACTCCCCTGCCAGTGCGGCGAGCTGCTTGCCCTTCAGATCTTCGCAACCGGCGACACCCAGTTCGAGCAGTGCATCGAGTTCACGCTTGTCGAACGGCGCCCCCTCGGCCGTTCCCTGCACCTCGACAAAGAGTCCGCGCCCTGTAACGACGATGTTCATGTCGGTCTCTGCGCGCACGTCTTCGACATATGCCAGGTCGAGCATGGGCTCGCCGTCGACGATTCCGACGGAAACAGCGGCGACAGAGTCGAGCAAAGGAGTGGAGTTCTTGCCGATGAACTTCTTCTCACGTCCCCACTCGATCGCATCCGCCAGCGCTACATATGCGCCAGTGATAGCTGCCGTGCGAGTTCCGCCGTCTGCTTGCAAAACGTCGCAGTCGATCACGATGGTGTTCTCCCCCAGCGCCTTGGTATCGACGACAGCACGCAGGGCGCGTCCGATCAGGCGAGAGATCTCGTGGGTACGTCCGCCGATGCGTCCTTTCACGCTTTCCCTGTCGTTGCGACTGTTGGTCGCACGCGGGAGCATGGCGTACTCAGCCGTGACCCAGCCCTTGCCCTTGCCGGTAAGCCAACGAGGCACGCCGTTGGTGAACGATGCCGTGCAGAGCACCTTGGTGCCGCCGAAGCTGATCAGAGCTGATCCTTCGGCCTGCGCACTCCAGCCGCGCTCGATAGTGATTTCGCGGAGCTGATCGGGGGTACGGGAGTCGACGCGGACTGTCTCGGTCATGTGCTTCTCTCGGGTTGGGGTGGGTGAATCGGTCAGAGCGATTCGTAAGAGGTCTCGTCAAGGGCGGCATCGGGAAGGGTGATGACACCGGTTTGCACGAACTGCACGTCGCGGACCTCATGGCCCATCAAGCGGTTCGCCAACGCGGTGAAGTCGTCGGTGGAGGCGCCTGTCGCCTCGTAGACGTAGGTTGCGGTGGCATCTGGTGATGCCACCAGGCCGCCACGCACCAAATGGCGGTACACATCTCCCGCTGTCTCGTCATCGCTGGAGACGAGCGTGACGCCCTCCCCCATCACATAGCTGATAGCTCCGCGCAGGAAGGGGTAGTGCGTACAACCGAGCACAAGTGTGTCAACGTCAGCCTCCCGCAGCGGGGCGAGGTACTCCTCTGCCACGGCAAGCACCTCAGGCGTGCCGGTGATACCCGCCTCGACGAACTCGACGAAGCGAGGGCAGGCCGCGGTAAAGACCTTCAGCTTCTCGTTGACCTCGAGCATGTCTTGGTAGGCACGGGATCCGATCGTTCCGACAGTGCCGATGACACCGACGCGGCCGTTGCGGGTCGTCGACACGGCGCGGCGGACGGCGGGTCCGATCACTTCGACAACCGGCACGTCGTAGCGCTCACGCGCATCGCGCAGCATCGCGGCAGATGCGGTGTTGCAGGCGATCACCAGCATCTTGACGCCCTGATCAACGAGCGTGTCGAGAACCTCAAGCGAGTACCGCCGCACATCGGCAATAGGTTTCGGGCCATACGGCGAGTGCGCAGTGTCGCCGATATAGACGAACGACTCACGTGGCAGTTGGGCGCGGATGGCTCGTGCCACCGTGAGCCCACCGACACCGGAGTCGAAGATCCCGATCGGTGCGTCATTCATGACTCCCCAGCCTACCCGCGCGCGCACCACGACGTCATCCGTACCCTCAGTAAGCTGAGCGCATGACCACGTCGACGGCGCTGCTCACCGACCGATACGAGCTGACGATGCTCGCCGCCTCCCTGAGAGACGGCACGGCTTTTCGTCCCAGCGTTTTCGAGCTCTTCTCACGTCGGCTCTCCGGCGGACGTCGCTTCGGTGTCGTCGCCGGTACCGGACGCCTCCTTGAGTTGCTGCGCGAGTTTCGCTTCGGAGACGACGAACTGCGATTCCTGCGAGACGAGAAGATCGTCGACGCGGCCTCGATGAAGCACCTCGAGAACTATCGCTTCACCGGCACCGTTCGCGGCTACAGAGAGGGCGAGCTCTATTTTCCCGGCTCCCCTATCCTCACCGTTGAGGGGAGCTTCGCGGATGCAGTGGTGCTGGAGACGCTGGCGCTGAGCGTTCTGAATCATGACTCAGCCGTCGCCACAGCCGCATCGAGAATGAGCATCGCGGCAGGCGAGCGTCCGCTGGCAGAGATGGGCTCACGCAGGGCGCAGGAGCGCTCGGCCGTTGCTGCCGCTCGCGCGGCCTACATCGCGGGTTTCAGCGCGACCAGCAACTTGGAGGCTGGCCGCAGCTGGGGCATTCCCACAATGGGGACAGCCGCCCATTCTTGGACTCTGCTGCACGACACCGAAGAAGAGGCATTCAAGGCACAGGTTGAGAGCATGGGCGTGGGCACCACCCTGCTCGTAGACACCTATGACATCTCCACTGGCGTCGAGACGGCGATCAGGGTTGCGGGCACCGAGCTGGGGGGCGTGCGCGTGGACTCTGGCGATCTCCCGACTGTCGCCGCCGATGTAAGAGCGCAACTCGATTCCCTCGGGGCGGTCAACACCCGCATCACGGTGACGAGTGACCTCGACGAATACGCAATCGCCGCCCTCGCGGCATCGCCCGTTGATGCCTACGGTGTCGGCACGTCTGTGGTGACAGGATCCGGCTACCCGACAGCGAGCATGGTCTACAAGCTTGTCGCTCGTCAGGACGCAGCTGGATCTTGGGTTGGTGTCGCGAAAAAGTCCGCAGACAAAGGCTCCCAGGGCGGACGCAAGGCAGCGTTTCGCACCCTCGCCGAAGGGGTTGCCTCATCAGAGACGATCGTCGTCTCCGATGGGTTCGAAGACCTCGACACCCCCGATCAGCACCCGGACGCGCGGGCGCTACAGGTCACTTTCGTTGATGCGGGCGAGATCGAAAGCGCGTACGAGGGTGCCGCGGGAACTGCGGCAGCCCGGGCTCACCACATGCGCGTGCGGGAAGAGCTTCCGGTGCGCGCTCTGGCCCTGAGCAAGTCTGACCCGGCGATTCCTACCGTGTACCTCGAAGCCGACTGACCTCAGCTGACCATCGACTGGTAGATCTCTTTGCACGTCGGGCACACAGGGAACTTTTCTGGGTCACGACCAGGAGTCCACTTCTTGCCGCACAGTGCGCGTACCGGCTTTCCGGAGATCGCCGATTCTAAGATCTTGTCTTTCTTCACGTAGTGCGAGAAGCGCTCGTGATCTCCCGGCTCAATGCCCTCCTCGCGGAGAAGCTCTTCCAGTTCGCGATCAAGCGTTGCTACGCCACCCTGATCGGGGCTGTCCAGCGGAGTACTCATGCCGTGAGTCTAGCCGCGTCAAGCCCCTTGCGGGCGGTCGTTATGCGGTCTCTACGAACTCCATCAACCGCTCGCCGCTGCGCTCAAAGATGCGTCCGCCGATGATCGCCCCCGCAATCAAGACAAGAAGCCCCACGAGGAGTCCCACCCAGAAGGTCGCTGGCGCGAACGCCGACCCCTCCAGGATCGTCGCCGCAAACAGCCAGATCGTCGGAACGCTAAAGATCATCGCACCGAGGAAAGTTGCCGCCGGGCCATATGTCCCCCGCGACGCAGCACGCTGTGGTTGCTGGAACGGGCTGTCGCCAGGACGAGATACCGCGTACGGAGCAACAACCGAAACAATGCTCGACATCCCAAGCGCGGAGAAGAGCAAGCTCGCCGCGAGTCCGCTGAGAGGCAGCAGCAAGCTCCAGTTCCCGATCAGGAGAAGCGAGAGCGGAACAGCGATAGCGAGAACCGGGATCGCGACCAAGAGCACGGGGACAAGACGCCCCAGCCGGTCAGGAAGGCCACGGACTCCGCTGGCGACGTGCGTCCACAATGCAGTCGAGTCGTATGCAACGTCGTTGTGCGGAAGCCAGCCAAAGAACAGCGCCATCACCGGCACGGGCACCAGCGCGGCATATTCGAGAGGAACGCCGGCAACCATCAGCGGCAACACCGTAAGCAAGCCAGCTACCGGCACCACGATGATGTTCATGATGTAACGACGATCCCGAAGCCAGTAAACGAGGCTCCGCGATGCAATCGCACCAAATGCGTTCGAGGGGAGCAGACCGAACCACCCGAGACCGGTGCGCTCTCGTGAAGCGGCAGGGCGCTCCGTCGTCGTGAGGAGGCGGCGAACGAGCCAAGCCCAGACCACCCAAAGCAACCCGACGGTGAGCACCGCAATGACCGCACTCGTCCACGCCGAGGCCGTTTGGCCTGCGGCCGCCGCGAAGAGAAAAGCGGGAGCAGCGGCGAGGGGACTGAACCCGAAGAACGTTGTCAGAGTAGCGATCGAGTCTGGTACCAAGCCATCCCAACGCTGCGAACCGAAGAACACCGCTACCGGAAAGGCGATCACGAGTACCGCGAGAGCGAAGAGGGCGGTGAGTTCTCGCGAACGGCGTTCTGGGAGCACCAGCGCGTTCACCGCCATACCGATTCTTGAGGTGAGAACGGTTGTGATCACACCGATGACGGTCATCAAAATGGCGAGAGGCCACGGGGTTCCCGCGTTGATGGCGACAATGCAGAAGCTGATGTACACGGCAAGGAGCGCGAGGCTGGGCACGCTTACGAAAGCAGCAAGCGTGAGCATCCACGGCATCTGTCGCTCATCGACGCCGAATACCGCGAACCGTCGTGGGTCGAGCTGATCTGAAGCCCCCACCAGAATCGGGCCAACTAAGAAGCCGAGCATCAGCGCGGCAGCGCCGAGAACAGTGACCGCCCGCGCCACAGGGACAGGAGCATCCGCAAGACTGAACACGGCGAGGCACACCGCGACAGTGACGGCAATGATCAGAGCGAAGCCGAGGATGGTGCGACCGCGACGTTCGCCGCGCAGCGAGCCTACGAGAAGCGCAGCCCTCAGTCGGAGAATGTGTGCAGCCACTCGAGTCCCTCTACCTCTCCGGTGGAACCGGCAAGTTCAACGAAGCGCGCCTCGAGGGTCTGCCCCGCGCGCACCTCTTCAATGGTTCCCTCAGCAAGCACTTCACCACCGACGATGATCGCGACTCGAGAACAGACGCGTTCCACCAGATCCATACCGTGGCTCGAAAGGATGACGGTGCCGCCGTGCGACACATAGGCCCGCAGAATATCGAGGATGACGGCGGACGACACCGGATCGACAGACTCAAATGGCTCATCGAGCACCAGCACGCGAGGCGAATGGATCATCGCTCCGGCGAGCATGATCTTCTTCGTCATACCGGCGGAGTAGTCCGATACCACTCTGCTCAAAGCGTCACCGAGGTCGAAAGCACGAGCCAGATCAGCGGCGCGCTTCTCGATGACGTCGGCGGCAAGCCCCCTGAGAAGGCCGTAATAATACAGAAGCTGGCGGCCTGTGAGCCGGTCGAAGGTACGTAACCGGTCTGGGAGCACGCCCATCAGTCGCTTAGCGGCCTGCGGCCTCGCCGCCTGATCGACACCGCAGATCACCACACTTCCCTCGTCTGCACGGAGAAGACCGGCGACGATCGACAGTGTGGTTGTTTTACCCGCGCCGTTGGGACCGACGACACCGTAAAACGAACCTGCCGGAACAGTCAGGTTGATGCCGTCAACCGCGCGGTTGTCTCCAAACTGCTTCACGAGACCGCGAATGGTGAGTGCCTCGCTACCCGTCGCCGCCTCAACGCCGATGAGAACTTCTGGGACTGGCTCGGCCTGCTCCGCTGACGCCTCGATCTCTTCCGCTTGATCGGTATCGCCCGCAACTTCGTCAGTGACCGCAATGTCGGTAGCAGCGACTTCGCTGTCCGCAACTACCTCACTGTCTGTGGCTACTTCACTGTCTGTAGCTACTTCACTGTCGGTAACTACTTCACTGTCCTCAACTACGTCACTCGCCGTAGCTTGCTCTTCTAATGCTTTGCGTTCGGCTTCTTCTTTCGCTGCTCGAGCCGCTGCAGCCTTCGTCGCGGCGGCTTTTGCTGCGGCTGCAGTCTTTGTCGACGTCGTTTTCGCTGAGGCAGCGCGCGCTGTCGATTTAGCCGCTGCGGTCTTTTCGGCGGCCGTTTTTGCGGTCGCGGCCTTTGCCGCCGCTGCCGTGGAAGCTGTCGCCTTCGACGCCGCCGTCTTGGAAGCCGTCGACTTCGCCGCCGCGGTCTTCGCCGCCGTCGTCTTCGAGGCGGCTGTCTTCTTCGCCGTAGCAGGTTTGCTCGCTGACGACTTCGCTGCCGCGGCCACGACGGCTGCTTTATCTGTCTCTGTCGTGCTCTTCGTTGCGCTACTGCGTGCGGCAACAGCTTTCGTCAGAGGCTCAATGACGACCTCCGGAGTGGTCGCCGCCTGATCAGCGGCGGCCCTGAGCGACCCTGCCTTTGTAGATGTCGACTTCGCGGTAGTCGACTTCGCAGTTGGGCGTTTAGCCGGTGTGGGCTTCTTCGCCGCGGCCGCTTTGGATGCTGGCTTCTTCGCTGCCGTCTTCTTCGCAGGCTCGCGCTGCGCCGTCGTCTCAGGCGCGGTCTCGGTTTCGTCCACCTGGTCGGTGCGGTCGTCAGGGGAGGCAGTCACCTACCTAAGGTATCAACCGCTTGGCCTGAGCGAAGGTCGCAACGCAACAAACTTCCGCTAAATTACGCACCTCGAGCGCGAGTGCGATCCGTGTGCGAACCTGGACGTCTGGTGTGCACTCGATCACGAAACGGCAACGGGGGCATCCAGCCGATGACTTCTCAGGCGAAATCGCTACCATAGAAAACGGCACGACGAAGTGTCTGGTCGGTTAATCGACCGTGAACACAACTTCCTTTAGGAGCACTCGTGACTCTTCAGACCGTCATTCTCGCCGCTGGCATGGGCTCGCGCCTCGGCCGAGCGCTGCCGAAGCCGCTCACCGAACTGAGCGACGGCCGCACGATCATGGGCCAGCAGCACGACAACATCCGCGCAGCCTTTGGCTCAAGCGCCCGAATCACCACAGTCGTCGGCTACCGCGCCGAAACGATCATCGATGCTTTCCCTCAGGTGAACTACGTACACAACGAGCGTTACGACGAGACGAACACCTCGAAGAGCCTCCTCCGTGCCCTCGGCGCGACCGGGCGTAGCGGCGTTCTCTGGATGAACGGCGACGTTGTCTTCGACCCGATGATTCTCGGGCGTGCGCTGGAGTACATCGAGCGTGATCAGTCTTTCGTGACGGTCAACACTTCAAAGGTCAGCGATGAAGAGGTGAAGTACACGGTTACGGCCGAGGGCTTCATCAACGAGCTGTCCAAGACCGTCAAGGGTGGACTCGGCGAAGCCGTGGGCATCAACTACATCTCCTCCGCAAACAAGAAGGCCTTCATGCGCCAGTTGCAGCGGGTCGGCGACCAGGACTACTTCGAACGCGGCCTTGAGCTTGCGATCGCCGAAGACGGCCTGCTCCTCGAGCCGATGGATGTCTCTGACCTGTATGCAGTAGAGGTCGACTTTGCAGAAGACCTTGAGCGGGCGAACCTGTTCGTCTAGCTTGCACCGCACGAAAGCCCGGCTCCGCGAGGAGCCGGGCTTTCGGCGTTTTCGCGGACTCGCTCCATAAGATCGCAGCATGGCCTCCAAGGTGCACAAGATTCACTCCCTCCCCGACGATGCTCCGTGGGATAAAGAGGTACCACCCGTCGGTTCCTCAGAGCATCCGATGATGGTGCGGGGGCTCGACAGGGTGCTCGCTATCCAGCGCCCGTTGGTGTTAGCTCACATCCGCAGCATCCGGTTGCGCAACCCGCAAGCTTCACCGACCGAGATAATCCGAGTACTAGAACGGCGCTATCTGGCGGCAGTGACGACCGGTGGCGCGGCGGTAGGAGCGACAGCGGTGGTTCCAGGGATTGGTACCGGGGTGACGCTCGCGCTCTCGGGCGTAGAGACCGTGGGTTTCGTGGAATCCACAGCCCTGTTCGCGCAGTCCGTGGCCGAAGTACACGGAATCGCGGTCGCCAACCCTGACCGCGCCAGAGCGCTGGTCATGACGCTGATGCTCGGTAAAGAAGGAGTTGATCTGGTCGGACAACTCGCTGGGCAGGCCGCTGGTCGGTCGGGCACCAGATCGGCCTACTGGGGTGAGCTCGTCACCAAATCACTACCGCGCGCAGCAGTCGGGCCCCTCGTGGACCAGTTGAAGAGCATGTTCGTGAAGCAGTTCGCAACAAGAGGCGGAGCATCGATCATTGGAAAGGCGCTGCCGTTCGGGATTGGCGCGGCTATCGGCGGCGCAGGCAACCACATACTCGGACGCAGGGTACTCACCACCTCGCACCGCGCGTTCGGCATGGCGCCAATCGATCTCCCCATCGAGCTCGAGCCTGTTCCAGGCAGCGAAAAACTCGAATTCAAGATGCTGCGAGGAGCCAGGTACGCCGGTAATGCGGTCACTGGCGCCGCAGGATCCACCGTGCGAGCGGTCGAATGGGCTGGACATAAAGTTCTCTCCGCACGACGCTCCCACAAGGCGGAGCAGGCTCTGGGACAGAGCGACCTCGAGAAGTGACCGCACCTCGCTGACTTGACCAAAGGATCAGCCACCCCGTTGTGCCAAGCATCCAACAGTCGAGGCCGAGCCGACGATAGGGTGGAATCCGTGACGGACAAGCCCGACCTTTATACCACTGCCGGCAAGATCGCGGATCTGCGCGCTCGCTACACCGAAGCCGTCGTCGACGCGGAAGCGAAGGCGAAGGAGAAGCAGCACGCCAAGGGCAAGATGACCGCCCGCGAGCGCATCGAGCTTCTTGTCGATCCCGGCAGCTTCGTCGAATTCGATGAGTACGTGCGCCACCGCACCACGGCGTTCGGTATGGACCGCTCTCGTCCGTACGGTGACTCTGTGGTCACTGGCGTTGGCACAATCAACGGACGCACCGTTGCGGTGTACTCGCAGGACTTTTCGACCTTCGGTGGATCGCTGGGCGAGGTTGCGGGCGAAAAGATCATCAAGGTGATGGAATTCGCGCTCGCTGGCGGGATGCCCTGCATCGGAATTCTCGATTCGGGCGGTGCGCGCATTCAAGAGGGTGTCGTCGCGCTCGGAAAGTACGGCGAGATCTTCCGCCTCAACACCCGCGCTTCCGGCGTCATCCCGCAGATCTCGATCATTATGGGCCCTGCTGCAGGTGGCGCTGTGTACTCCCCCGCGCTCACCGACTTCGTCATCATGGTCGATAAGACCAGCCAGATGTTCGTCACGGGCCCTGACGTCATCAAGACAGTCACGGGTGAAGACGTAGGGATGGAAGAGCTCGGCGGCGCGTACACCCACAACACGCGCTCCGGTGTCGCCCACTACCTCGCAGAAGACGAAGACGACGCGATCGATTACGCGCGCACGCTCCTCAGTTTCTTGCCTGACAACAACATGGCAGAGCTGCCCTCTTACGAGAGCACGTTCGAGTTCGAGACAACCGACGCCGACCGCACACTCAACACAATCGTTCCCGACTCGACCAACCAGCCGTACGACATCCACACGGTGATTGAGCATGTGGTCGACGAGGGCGATTTCCTTGAGGTGCAGCCGCTGTTCGCCCCGAACATTGTGATCGGCTTCGGACGCGTCGAAGGTCGCTCCGTTGGCATCATCGCCAACCAGCCATCACAGATGGCCGGCACCTTGAACATCGAGGCTGGCGAGAAGGCAAGCCGCTTCGTGCGATTCTGCGACGCCTTCTCCATCCCCATCGTCACCCTCGTCGACGTGCCTGGGTACCTGCCTGGCACCGACCAGGAATGGACGGGTGTGATTCGCCGCGGTGCGAAGCTCCTTTACGCCTACGCAGAAGCGACAGTGCCTTTGGTCACCGTTATCTTGCGAAAGGCATACGGCGGCGCGTACATCGTGATGGGTTCCAAGCAGCTCGGCGCCGACGTGAACCTCGCATGGCCGACCGCAGAGATCGCCGTCATGGGTGGTCAGGGTGCGGTCAACATCCTGTATCGCGGCGAGATCAAGAAGGCCGAAGAAGCTGGCGAAGACGTCGCTGCTGTGCGTACGCGGCTCGCCAACGAATACACCTACAACGTGGCATCACCTTTCCTCGCGGCGGAGCGAGGCGAGCTCGATGGCATCATCGAGCCGGCGAACACACGTGTCTCGATCGCAAAGGCGCTGCGCGCGCTTCGCGGGAAGCGTGCAGAGCTCCCTCCGAAGAAGCACGGGAACATCCCACTGTGACCGAGGACAGCAGAGAGAGCGGGATGTCAGGCGACGATGCGCCGATGCTCGACATCACTCGAGGGTCGGCAACAGAAGAGGAACTTGCCGCCCTTATCGCCGTGATCAGCGAGGCCTACTCTTCAGAGGCCGCAGACGCGGTCGCCGAAGAGCCTGTTGTGTCTGCATGGACGCGCACGCAACGCCCGATTCGCCGTCCACTGCGGCGCGACATCGCGTGGGGACGGTTCTCGGGCTGAATGCGGCTCGTCTAGCCCTCCAGCAAGAGGTCTGAGGCACGAGGACTCAAAACCACATCGAGTACCGCGCAACCGGCACCAACGGCTCCGACGTCATCACCGACTACTGTGCCGTGAACAGGCAAAGTACGTACGGCCCGCGTCGCACTTGCGCGATCCAGCAGGTCAGGAATCTCGCGCAGGTAGACATCGGAGAGCCGGGACCAAAATGGCCCACCGAAGACCACGCGATCGACGTCCAGGATGTTCGTCAGCACAGCGACCAGCACCGACATGTCCGCTGCTGCTTGCTGCAGTGCAGACGCGGCGAGCGCGTCCCCTGCCGCCGCACGCTCACACAGTTCAGTAAAACGGGCGTCGATAGTCGCCGCGTCAGTATCTTCCTGCGCCTCAGTAAAGACGCCTAGCCGCTCAGCGGACTCGACAATGGCCTGCGGCGTGCACACGACCTCTACGCATCCGCGATAGCCGCATGAACACACGGGGCCATCCGGGTTCACGATGATGTGTCCCACCTCACCGACGTTTCGTGTGCTTCCCTTGACCGCCTCGCCGTAGCGCACCAGTGAGGCTCCAATGCCTGTTCCGATGTAGACGAACACGAATGAGTCATCGGCGGACTCTTGCCGCGTCCAGAGCTCTCCTACGGCGGCCGCTGTGGTGTCTTTCTCCAAGACCACCGGCAAACCGGTTGCCTCCTCGAGCGCGCCGCGGAGAGGCACGCGGTGCCACCCCAGCAGCTTCGGCGGATCGATAACGGTGCCCAGCTTCGGGTCGAGCGGGCCAGGAGCGGCGAGACCGATCCCTGCAATTCGCTCGCGGGTCACCCCGGAACCTGAAATCAGACTCTCCACCGACGATGCCATCGCCTCGACGATCTGCTCAGGGGCGACCGTCGGAGTGCGCACGCTCGTGCGGCGCACGACGGCACCAGACAGATCGAGCAACACAAACGTCATCAGCGTGGGGTCAAGGTGCACCCCCACAGCAAAACGGCTGTCAGCGATGAGTCGCAGGGTGACCCGCGGCTTCCCAGGACCGTTGATGGTGCGCTCTGCCTCGCGAATATACCCCCCATCGAGGAGTCTTCTGGTGATGTTTGTGACCGTCTGTGCTGACAGTCCTGTCGCCGCCGCTAGCTCAATCCGACTCAAACCCTCAGCGGACTGCCGAATGGCTTCCAAAATCACAGACTGATTGAAGTCGCCCATTCGCGGCAGGTTGGTACCTCGACGCATGCCCATCGTCTAATGATCCCCTATCTCTGGTCGAAGTCTTGTCCCCCAAAATACCTACAGACAACATCAATTCCAGCAGTCAGACTATGAGAGACGCTTCGCGTTCGGCTGGTCTCTCTGTCCCAGGGTAGGCAGACGCTGATCGGTCACCAGCGGATGGTTTTCGGGTAACTGTCCGCACGGCGAGGGGCTGGCAGACTAGCCGCCCCTCGCCACTTCCTTTTCTCGCTGTGTGCGCGCCCGGCATCATCGTGGAATCTCATGCCAGAGGTCTACCGCGTCATCGTCACCAGATGAGCGCACGCTGGCCCGCCCCACCACCGTGACAGCGACGCGAGCATCCTGCGCGGAACGGATGATGAGACGTGATGCCTGTGCACGAACAAGCACGGCAGCGAGCTCGTCGCGGATCTCGCCGCGTCGCGCCTCGTCGATGCCGTCGAAGCCTCCCTCATCGAACACCGTCACCACAGCGCCGCGTCGTCGTGCCGCTTCGATCGCGTCTCGCACGGCGTCGTTGAGCAGATCCGCACCACGAAGCTCATCCCGGAGCCGCCCCTCAGCGAGGCGCGCCTCCGCCTTCTCTTCATCACTCAAGGCGCCGCGTACAGCCACCACCTGGCTCAGCACCGGCCCTGCTACGGCCAGGGCAAACTGCGTCCGTAGGCGACGCTCACGCTGACGCACGCGCTGGGTCGCATGCCAAGCGGATACCGCCTGTTGGATGCCCGCAAGCCGCTCGGTGTCGCGCACCGCTCGATCCCAAAACAAAACCAACAGTCGAGCGACAACAACCCACATAACGGAGCCGACCAGGCCCAGGTTGAGCGCCACGGTGAACCCCAGAGAAATCGACGCTAACGCGACCAGGGCAACAAGCGTCAGCCACCCGATCACCGGCCGCCTCCGCACGATGCAGACGACGCTGAGCAGACCCAGGGCACCGATGTACCAGGTGGCGAATGGTGCTGTGCGGTCAATAGCGTCGAGTGACAGCGTCACCAGCGGCGGAACTGCAATGCTCACCACTAACGCAAAAATCGCCGCCCACAGCGGCATCCGCACCTAAGCACCATCGCCAAGGATCGCCAGGTTCACGCCGACGAGGTAAATAACCAACGCCAGGACCATCAGCAAGGGTGCAGAGGGCTGCTCTATCCACCAGATACCTCTGGCGACGAAGTAGAGCGCGAACCCGACGGCCAGCGACGTAGCGACACTGCGCACTGTGCGGTTCATGAGGGCCTCCACGCCAGAGTGACGGTCGTGCCACGAGCATTCGAGTCAATCGTGGCTGTGCCAGCCACCCCGGCCATTCTGGCGAGGATCGAGGCGCGAATTCCGAGCCGGTCGGCCCCGATCGTTGCCATGTCGAAGCCGGGCCCCGAATCAGAAACGCTCACGCTGACGCCCTCGTCGCCGTGCCCAATGGCCATGATGTGCAGTCCACGACCGTTGGCGTGCGCGACAGAGTTGCCGATCGCCTGACGTGCAGCCAACACCAGCGCCCTGGCGACGCGCCCAGGGATCACGCTGCTGTCCCCGCGTTTTTCGACGATGGCGTCCGCCCCGGACTCCGACAAAGCTCGACGAAGCTCCGCAACGATCTGCCCCAGCGCTACCGGTTCGTCGCTCCCCTCCTGAGCGACAGCAGCCTCGGTGTTCGCCAGTCGGGTGAGGGCCTCTCGTGCCATCGCGACAGCCAGCTCCTGAGCCCGTTCACCTTCTGCACGCTCGGCAGCGATCAGTGCGGCCAACACGCTGTCGTGCATGAGCGCCGACATCGTGGACCGCTCTTCTTCGGCAGCGGCTGTCGCGGCGGCACCGGCGTAAGAGGCCACCGCCTGCCCCCTGGCCTCGTCTACCCCTGCAGCGACCGAGCGGAACATCCAGCCGAGCGAGACGATCACGAACCCCAAAATGAGCGTGAAAGACACATCAAACGCGGTCGTCACCCAGAATCCCCGCGAGAACCCTCCCTCAACAAGCCGCACATATCCGTAGACGAAGGGCATCACGGCAACCCACGCAAATTGGAGCCAAAGCGGGAAAGCGAGCATCGCCGCGACGACGCCAACGTTGACGAGAAAGAAGATCCAGGGCTGTCCGGCCGCGCCTTTACCTGAGGCGTCGACCACCGCAGGCCACGCACTCAAGGCAGCCAAATAGACCACGGCAAAAATGCCAGAAAAGGTGCGCACTGCACGGCCAGTCAAACAGGCAAGCAACATTGCCGCGAGAGGAACAAAGACCACGAAGACCATGGCGAGATGGGCGAAATTCGCGGTGGGCAGCGGCGCCATCGCTGCGATCAGAGCCTGCGCGCCGAGAACGGCGGAGCCGACCGCCGCAACGATCGCCAGGATGCGTTCCATCCGTTTGGCTGTAAAACGCTCAGATGCGGTTTCCGTGCTGTCGGGAGATGGAATCTTGCTCCAGGCGTCACGAATGCTCAGCGGCTCAGCTGACACTGGTCGTCCCGTCGGCAGCGACGATCCCGTCTTCAATCGCTCTGCGCAACAAATCGACTTTTGTGGGTGCTGGGCGTCCGACTTCTACGTACTTGACCCGGATGCGGGTGATGTTCTCTTTGGCAGTGGAGTACGCGACGCCGAGGTGCTCGGCGACTGCCTTCAGCGGCAACCCCATCGCGTACAGGCGAAGGACTTCGCGCTCGCGCGTGGCGAGCTGCGCGTCCGCGAACTCGCGGTCCCCTTCCACAGCACTCGCCCACTCCACATTGTTGAGCGCTTCTCCTTGAGCGACCGTGCGAATCGCATCGAGCACATCGTCGAGGGCAGACGATTTGCTCACGACCCCTGCGGCTCCCGCCGCTAGTGCCTCGCGCACCGCCGCAGGCCGGTCGGCAACACTGTGAATCACCACGCTCGCGCCGTCATCCATCAGCGAAGTGACGTTCTCGGTCACTGTGGTTCCATCGCCGAGAGTAAGGTCCAGCACCACCACATCTGCTGAGGCGGCTGCGCTTACAGTTCTCCACTCGAGGTACGAGGCCACGGTGCTGCCGGAGAAAACGACAGTCTGCAAATCGCGCGCGCACGCGGCCTCGAGACCGAGGCGAACGGACTCGTGATCGTCGATGAGTGCGACCGTGCTCATCCGGACAGCCTACTGAGTGCCTCGAAAACCGGAGAATCTAGGAGCGCGTGAGCAGCGCAACGACCTCAAAGTGGTGCGAATGGGGGAAGAGGTCGAAGCCGCGGAGACGCTCGACCTTCCATCCCAGCGATCGGAAGGTGCCGAGGTCGCGGGCAAGTGCGACCGGATCACAGGCCACGTAGGCAATGGCATCTGGGGCTAGTGCATGAACGCCCTCGACAACCTGACGCCCTGCGCCCGCTCGAGGCGGATCGAGCACAACAGCCCCCGTGCGACCAGCACCGGCGTTGGTGGACAGGAAGCGATCAACGCGCGCCGTCACCGCTTTGACCTCGAGCGGGGCGAGGTTGGCTGCGGCGTGCTCAGTAGCACGTGCACTGGATTCCACGGTCACAATGTCGGTACCACCGAGGTCAGCGAGGGTGGCGGCGAACAATCCGACTCCCCCATAGAGGTCGAGGTGCGTTTTGTCTTCATCGACGTGTCCATCGAGGATGCCGTACACCGCAGCATCCAAGACCGAAGCAGCCCGGGGATGCACCTGCCAGAAGCCAGTGGCGTCAACCTCAAACCGCCGGCTATTAACAACTTCGTGAATGACCTCGGGCGTCGGCCTGCGGCGGAATCCACGGGCGACCTTGGCGGGACGTGCGGTTTCTTCACGCCGAATGACGCGCACCTTTCCGTCTGCCGGCTCCACAAGCTCGATGCGCCCTGGTGCCTCGCCCTGCAACGCGAGAGTTGCCTCGGCGATAGCCGGGCGTGCGAGCGGGTGTGAAGTGACAGGGATCACGCGGTGACTACGGGCAGCGAAAGGACCCACTTCTCCGTTTTCCCCGACGTGCAGTGTGACGCGGGTGCGCCAGCCGAGACCGTCGCCGGACTCGACGGACTCGATTTCTGGAGCCTCAAGTCCTTCACCGGCAAAGCGGTCAAGTGCTTCGGCCAGCACCTGTCGTTTGAGTGCACGCTGGTGGTCAAGATCGATATGACCGAGGTCAGCGCCGCCGGGCCGATCGGCAGGGTCGTTGGAGACATCCGCCTCCGGCCACACGTGCGGACGACGATGTTCAGACGCATCGAGTACCTCGATCGTTTCCGCCCGCCAGAAGCTACGAGTGGACGCGTCTGCTCCTTCCTGCGGCGGGATCACACGTGCGCGCACGCGCTCACCTGGGATCGCATCGGAGACGAACACCACACGTCCCTCGTGGCGGGCAATGAAGGTACCCCCGTGCGCAATGCCGGTGATGTCAAGTTCGAGCACGTCGGCTGGGGAGGAAGTCATTCTTCGAGGATACGGTGGTGAACATGCGTGTCTGCCTCGCCTCCACCTCCCCAGCCCGCCTCATGCTGCTCCGACAGGCGGGAATCGAACCTCTCACCGCGTCGCCGGAGGTGGATGAGGATGCCGTCGCCGCTGCCGCGGAAGCGGAGCGAGGCGGTCCGCTCGATCCGGCCGAGCTGGTCTTACTGCTTGCCCGCGCGAAGGCCAGTGCCGTGGCGCATCGCCTTGCGGAGGAGGGATCCTTCGATGGCCTCGTCATCGGAGGCGACTCGATGTTTGCCCTCGGAGGCCGGGTCTACGGCAAGCCGTACACGGCAGAGGAAGCGACCAGACGGTGGCAGGAGATGCGCGGACACACCGGAATCTTGCACTCGGGGCACTCCGTGTTCCGGGTCTCCCCTGGAGACGAGCCTGCCGAGGCAACGGCAGTCGCCGAAGCATCCGTGACCTTCGCTTCTGACGTGAGCGACGCCGAGATCGCGGCCTACGTCGCCTCGGGAGAGCCGCTGCATGTGGCGGGAGCATTCACCGTCGACAGTCTGGGCGCCGCGTTCATCACCCGCGTAGAGGGCGATCCTTCCACCGTCGTCGGCATGTCGCTCTCGACCGTGCGAAAGCTGGCAGCCGAACTCGGAGTGCGCTGGACGGAGTTGTGGTCGTAGACCCTCTCCACGTTTTCGCGTCTTTCTTGTGGAGAGTCGTCAAAAGTATTGCGAGCCTTCTCGCTAGGCTGGCAACCATGCCTGATATCGCCAAGGTTCTCATCGCCAACCGTGGCGAAATCGCCGTACGCATCATTCGCGCCGCCCGAGACTCGGGAATCGCGTCTGTTGCCATCTATGCAGATCAAGACCGGGATGCCATGCACACCCGGCTCGCCGACGAGGCCTATGCCCTCGGCGGGACCACCAGCTCCGAGACGTACCTCCAGATCGAGAAGATTCTCTCGATCGCTCGCCGTGCCGGCGCAGACGCCGTGCACCCTGGCTACGGCTTCCTGGCCGAAAACGCCGAGTTCGCACGCGCCATCACCGACGCGGGGATGACCTGGATCGGCCCATCCCCCGAAGCGATCGAGGCCCTCGGCGACAAGGTCACCGCACGCCATGTGGCTGAAAAGGTGGGCGCGCCGCTCGCTCCTGGTACCCCTGGTCCGGTCGAGGGAGCAGACGAGGTCATTGCCTTTGCCAAAGAGTTCGGTCTCCCCATCGCCATCAAGGCGGCATATGGTGGCGGCGGTCGCGGCCTGAAGGTCGCGCGTGAACTCGATGAGGTCGCCGAGCTGTTCGAGTCCGCCACTCGCGAAGCTGTCTCCGCCTTTGGGCGCGGCGAGTGCTTCGTCGAGAAGTACCTCGACAAGCCACGCCACGTGGAGACCCAGTGCCTCGCCGACGCCGAAGGCAACGTCGTAGTGATTTCCACACGCGACTGCTCCCTGCAGCGTCGCCACCAGAAGCTCGTCGAAGAGGCACCGGCACCATTCCTGACCGACGAGCAGAACGCTCAGCTGTATGCCTCGTCCAAAGCGATCCTCAAAGAGGTCGGTTACGTCGGCGCAGGCACCTGTGAGTTTCTGATCGGCGCAGATGGCACCGTCTCCTTCCTTGAGGTGAACACCCGTCTGCAGGTCGAACACCCCGTCTCAGAAGAAGTCACTGGCATCGACCTGGTGCGCGAGCAGTTCCGCATCGCCGCCGGAGGCACCATCGACTACGACGACCCGACCCCGCAGGGCCACTCGATCGAATTCCGCATCAACGGCGAAGACCCTGGGCGCGGATTCCTCCCCCAGCCCGGTCCGATCCACGTGTTCAAGACCTTCGGTGGTCCTGGCGTGCGCCTCGACTCCGGTGTCACCGCCGGAGACGCCGTCTCTGGAGCGTTTGACTCTCTGCTCGCCAAGATCATCGTCACGGGTAAAGACCGCGCAGAAGCGTTGGAGCGCTCTCGTCGCGCACTCGACGAGTTCGAGGTCGCGGGGCTTCCCACCGTCATTCCGTTCCACCGCAAGGTCGTGCGCGACACCGCCTTTACCGCCGAGAACGGCGAATTCGGCATCTTCACACGCTGGATTGAAACCGAGTTCGTCAACGACATCCCCGCGTGGGACGGAGAACTCGAAGCGCCAGCACCGGCAGACGCCAGGCACACCGTCGTCGTCGAGGTCTCTGGCAAGCGCCTGGAAGTGAGCCTGCCAGATCGCGTCGCCGTCGCGCCGGGAACAGCAGGACGCCCCGCCGTCGTCCCGCCTGCGCGTCGGAGCCACGCCACCACCGCCAACGCCGGAGCATCTGGCGACGCAGTGAAATCCCCCATGCAGGCGACAGTCGTCAAGATCGCCGTCGCCGAGGGTCAGCAGGTCGTCAAGGGCGACCTGGTGGTCGTGCTGGAGGCCATGAAGATGGAACAGCCGCTGCAGGCGCACAGAGACGGCGTCGTCGGCAACATCAATGCGGAAGCCGGAACAACCGTCGCCGCTGGGCACCAGCTGCTGACGATCGGCTGACCCTTCGACAGGCTCAGGGACCACCCTTCGACAGGCTCAGGGACCACCCTTCGACAGGCTCAGGGACCGCCCTTCGACAGGCTCAGGGACCACGGCCGGGTCGCTGAGCTTGTCGAAGCGTCCCCCACCCTTCGACAGGCTCAGGGACCTAGAGAAGGCTCAGGGACCTAGAGAAGACTCAGGGACCTAGAGAAGACTCAGGGACCCTCCCGCGACGGCCATAGCTGGCGACGCTTTCCACGTCTCCATCACCCGCGGAGTCGTTGCGCCTGCTGTTCGTGAAGGAGTTGCTGCGCCAAACACCGGGCGCTTTCGACGGCCTCCAGGTCGCGGGTGAGCTTCAACGCTGTGAGCGCGCCGTTGTAGACGATGAATAGTTGTTGCACGAGAGCCGAGGTTGGGCTCTCACCGGTGATCGCAGCGAGGTGTTGTCGCAACTGGTCGCAGTATCCGTCTACGGCAGCCCGCACCTCAGCATCGTCGGGGCGCTCGATGATGGCGTTGGTGAACGGGCACCCGTGGAAAGTTCCGGCATGGACGGAGTGGACGACGCCCGAAAAGAGTGCGTCAAGACGGGCGCCCGAATCCAGCGTCAGATCGTCGCTCGCGGTTGCGGACCGTTGCCAGTCGTCGCGCTCGCGTTGCAGGTATGCGAGGACCAGTGCCTGCTTGCCGGAGAAGTGATGGTAGAGACTGCCTTTCGCCACCTTCGACTCGGCCAGGATCAGGTCGACCCCTGTCGAGTTGATCCCACGCCCGTAGAACAGCTGCGCAGCCGTCTGGAGCAGGCGCTCTCGGGCAGTGTTGGGCTCCGTAGCGGTTGCGGCGTGCTCCACGCCGCGCGCGGATTGATGAGTGGTTTGCGACATGATTCGACAATTCTAGACTAATCCGTCTAATCTGATCTAGACAGATCCGTCTAATCGAGATGGGTCACCACCCACAGGAGACAAAATGTCGAACAAAATTGCCGTGGTCATCTACGAATCCACCAACTCTGGAGACGCGCGCGCCTACCGCGGACTCAAGACAGCGATCGAATTCCAGGAGGCCGGCGACGATGTCGTGGTCGTGTTCGACGGTTCCGGAGTGGAAACCCTCGCGGCAATCTCCGACCCGACCAATCCGATGCATCCACTCGCCGAGAAGCTGAGGTCGAACATCCTCGGAGCGTGCTCCTACTGCGCCAAGGCACACAAGTCGGCCGCCGCGATTCAGGCGGCCGGTTGGACGCTGCTGACCGACAACAACGGTGAGGCCAGCATTCGCAACCTCGTGCAGGACGGACGCCAGATTCTCAACTTCTAACCGGAGGCGCAACGGGGCCCGGCTGCCGGTTTCGATGAGACCGCCCTTCGACAGGCTCAGGGACCACCCTTCGACAGGCTCAGGGACCGCGGGACGGCTCAGGGACCGCGGGACGGCTCAGGGACCGCAGGACGGCTCAGGGACCGAAGGACGGCTCAGGGACCGAAGGACGGCTCAGGGACCTGAGGAAGGCTCAGGGATAGCAGGGGGCGCGCCGCGAAAGCGGGGCACCCCCTCTTTTATGAAATGTTGACGAGGTGCATGGCCCTGCTCGCATCGGTGATGCTGCTGGACAGCGAGGGGTACGCGGCGAAGACGCGAGAAACCTGATCGACAGTGAGGCGACGCTCGACAGCGATAGCAATCGGGTAAATCAGCTCAGAGGCTTTCGGAGCCACGATCACGCCACCGATGACGGTGCCGCTGCCCTTGCGAGCGATGAGCTTCACGAAACCATCCTTGATGCCCATCATTTTGGCGCGGGGGTTAGCCGCCAGCGGGAGTTTGTAGACCATGCCGTCGGCGATACCGTCTTCGACGTCTTTCTGGCTGTAGCCGACAGTGGCGATCTCAGGTGCCGTGAAGATATTCGAGGTGATCTTGATCAGATCAAGCGGAATAACGATGTCGCCCAGCGCATGGAACACCGCCGTGCGCCCCTGCATCGCCGCGACAGATGCGAGCGGGAAGAAGTTCGTGCAGTCCCCGACGGCATACACGTTGGGAACGGATGTCCTGGCTACGCGGTTGACCCGCACGTGTCCGGAGTCGTCGAGTTCGACACCCGCTTCTTCCAGACCGATGCCTGCGGTGTTCGCAATGGAACCGACAGCCATCAGACAGTGGCTGCCATCGACGGTGCGTCCGTCTGACAGGGTGACGACAACGCCGTCGTCGACCACCTCAACTCGTTCAGCGCGGGATTTTGAAAGCACCTGCATGCCGCCGCGCTTGAACACCTTCTCCAATACGCTGGCCGCGTCTTGATCTTCGCCAGGGAGCACCTGATCGCGGCTGGAGACGAGAGTGACCTTCGCTCCGAGGTTCATGTACGCCGAGGCGAACTCCGCACCGGTGACACCAGATCCGACAACAATGAGGTGCTCAGGCAGCGCCTTCATGTCGTACAACTGAGTCCAGGTGAGAATGCGCTTCCCATCCGGCTTTGCCGAATCCAGCTCTCGGGGCGAAGCACCCACCGCCACGATGATGGTGTCTGCCTCTACCCTGTCAAAGTCAGTGCCGCCGTCCCCCGTCGACACGATGATGGCTGTGGGCCCCTCCAACCGGCCATGACCGGAGAGAATGCGCACACCGGCTTCCAAGAGCGTGGCGCGCATATCTTCGGACTGCTGGCCAGCGAGGGAGAGGAGCCGCTTGTTGACGGCGGCGAGGTTGATCGCAATTTCGGGACGAAGCGGCCTGCTCCGATCCCCCTTCGCGTAGAAGTTCACGCCGAGATCACTCGCCTCAGAGATTGCCACCGCAGCATCTGCCGTCGCAATCAGGCTCTTGGAGGGCACGACATCGGTGAGAACAGCCGATCCGCCGACCCCCACCCGCTCGACCAGGGTGACCTCAGCCCCGAGCTGGGCTGCTGCAAGAGCCGCCTCGTAACCGCCGGGACCGCCGCCGAGGACGGCGACGCGCTGAGTGCGCTCGAAAGTGGTGGAAGACATGCAACCCATTCTTCCGCAATCCTGGCACCAACGCCTGCACCTTCCTAGAGTGGATCCATGCCCGAAACACATAGCAACCCTCTCGACGACCCGAACGCAAACCCTCTTGAGATCGCAGCACAGGCTGCGGACGACATTGCTCGTCTCACCGGAGTCGACAGGCACGACCTCGCACTCACCCTCGGCAGTGGCTGGGGCAAGGCCGCTGACATCATCGGGGAGACTGTCGCGACCATCCCCGCAACCGAAGTTGCGGGGTTCTCCAAGCCCGCCCTTGAGGGACACAGCGGAACTCTTCGTAGCATCCGCACCCCCGGTGGCAAGAACGTTCTGGTGATCGGTGCCAGGACCCACTACTACGAAAACCACGGTGTGCGCCGCGTGGTGCACAGTGTGCGCACTGCGGCGGCAACGGGCGCCAAGATCATGGTGCTCACCAACGGCGCTGGCGGCATCCGGGAAACCTGGACGCCAGGGCAGCCGGTGCTGATCAGCGACCACATCAACCTCACTGCGAACTCCCCTCTGGAAGGCGCCACCTTCGTCGACCTCACTGATCTGTACTCGCGTCGTCTTCGTGACATCGCGCGTGGAATCGACCCGACGCTCGATGAGGGTGTGTACACCCAGTT
Organism: Microbacterium sp. NPDC076768; assembly: GCF_040687205.1. Classification (NCBI taxonomy): domain Bacteria; kingdom Bacillati; phylum Actinomycetota; class Actinomycetes; order Micrococcales; family Microbacteriaceae; genus Microbacterium; species Microbacterium sp. NPDC076768. Next base: position 339,929 of record NZ_JBFBMU010000003.1, on the reverse strand, counting down.
CCGCGGCCCGCACTACGAGACCCCTGCCGAGGTGCAGATGGTGAAGCACATGGGCGGCCACATCGTTGGCATGTCCACCGCACTGGAGGCGATCGCGGCACGCGAGGCCGGCATGGAGATCTTGGGCTTCTCCCTCATCACAAACCTCGCAGCCGGGATCCAGAAGACCCCGCTCAGTCACGGTGAAGTAATCGAAGCTGGCCGCGAGGCCGAGCCTGTCATTTCTGCCCTGTTGGCAAAGGTGGTCGAGGCTCTGTGAACGACGAACTGCTCTCCACCGCCCGCGCCTGGCTTCGGCAAGACCCCGATCAGGAGACCCGAGACGAACTCTCCGGCATTATCACCCGTGCAGCGACGGGAGAAGAGGCAGCGATCGTTGACCTGAACGATCGCTTTCACACCCGGCTAGCTTTCGGAACCGCGGGGTTGCGTGGCGAGCTCGGCGCCGGGAGCAACCGCATGAACCGCGTGCTCGTGGCGCAGGCCGCAGCAGGGTTCGCCGCCTACCTGCGGGAAAAGTCGCACGGAGATGTCCCGACCGTCGTGGTCGGCTACGACGGTCGCCGCAACTCGCGCGTGTTCGCTACCGATTCCGCAGAACTTTTCGCTGGTGCGGGATTGCGGGCGATCCTGCTCCCCCGCCTTTTGCCGACCCCTGTACTCGCGTACGCGGTGCGCCACTTCGGTGCAGACGCCGGGGTGATGGTGACCGCAAGCCACAACCCTCCCAACGACAACGGCTACAAGGTGTACCTGGGCGGCTCACACGAGGGCTCGCAGATCGTCGCACCGGCAGACGCGGAGATCGCGGCACACATCCAGCACATCGCCGACACCAGCACCGTGCGTGCGCTACCTCGTTCGACGGCGTACGAAACTGCTGGCGACGAAGTCGTGGATGCCTACGTCGCAGCCACAGCGGCAGTGTCGCCCGCTCCTGCCGGCACCACCGGTATGCGTTGGGTGTACACCGCCATGCACGGCGTGGGGTGGGAGACGCTGTCTCGCATCGTGAAGGATGCCGGGTACCCGCAGCCGTTCGTCGTTGACGAGCAGCTTCTCCCAGACCCGACGTTCCGCACTGTCGCGTTCCCTAACCCCGAAGAGCCGGGCGCAATGGATCTTGCCTTTGCCAGAGCGCGCCGAGTGTCTGCGGACTTCATCTTGGCGAACGATCCTGATGCAGACCGACTGGCCGTCGCCGTTCCAGACGAGTCCGCCGCGGATGGATGGCGTCGCCTGACAGGCAACGAGGTAGGCCTCCTCCTCGGTGCCCGTGCGGCTCGTGCCGCCGAAGGCACCTCCGGTGCCGCACTCGCGTGCTCCCTCGTCTCGTCACCAGGGCTCGGCGCCGTCGCCGCACACCATGGGCTCGACTTCCACGAGACGCTTACCGGGTTCAAGTGGATCTCTCGCGCTCCCGGCATGGTCTTCGGTTTCGAAGAGGCGCTTGGCTACCTCGTGAACCCAGAGACGGTGCGCGACAAAGACGGAATCTCCGCCGCTGTCGCCATTCTCGGCCTCGCCGCCGAGGCTCGCGATCGGGGACTCACCCTCCTCGACCTGCTGGCGGAACTGGGCGACACGTACGGCCACTTCGCGAGCGGTCAGGTTTCGGTGCGTGTCGAAGACCTCGCTGTCATCGGAAACGTGATGCTCGCGCTGCGTTCGATTCCTCCAACTCACATCGCCGGTCGCTCCATCACCTCTGCAGAAGATCTCTTGCAGGCAGCTCCCGGCGAACCCTCCGGAGATGTGCTGAGGTACCGACTCGGAGATGGTTCGCGGGTGATCGTGCGCCCCAGTGGCACCGAGCCGAAGCTCAAGGTCTACATCGATGCACGCGCAGAGTCTGCCGTCGGCGCCAGAGAAGCTGTCGCCGAGCTCGAAGCCGGGGTACGCAGCCTCCTCGATGAGCGTTCCTGATCATGCCCTCCCGGCACCTGATCGTCAGCACACACAACGGCGCACACGCACGCCCTGTCGCCGAACTCGTGCGCCTCGCACAGTCGCACAGTGCGCCGGTGACGCTGCGCACCGCAAACGGCACAACTGTCGATTTGAGTAGCGTGCTGGCTGTGATGGACATGGGGATCGTCCAGGGCGACACTGTCGTGCTGGAGACGCCACCGTCAGCGACCGCGGAGAGTCTGCTTGATCAGCTCTCCGCGGTGCTGGCGCCGGAGTGAGACCGCGCCACTGCACCGTCAAACTCCCCTCAGCCGTCAAACTCCACTCAGCCGTCAATCACCGAGACAAGTTCGTCGAGGAACGCCTCAAATGTCGTCCCCTTGCGCACTATTCGTTGCACGCTCTCGCGTTCGCTGAACACTTCGACCAGTTGCTCGAACACCGTTTGGAACGCCGCTCGGTCACCCTCACTAAATGCGGCGAGCGCGACCACTTGCACACGGCCTTCGCCCCACGCGGCTGAGCCGTCTGCCACCCCGATCGCGATCGCGGTGCGCGTCGCTGTCATCTGCAATGCGTGCGGCACCGCGAGGGCATCGGTGAATGCTGTCGACGACATCCGCTCCCGGATGACTGTGTTTTCGATGTAGTCCTGACCGATCAGCCCTGCCTCGACGAGGAGACCTCCGAGGCGACGGATGATCGCTTCTTCCCCCTCGTCTGGGAGCGGGAACACATACGCATCGGCGAGGAAATAGCGGGCAAGTTCCGCGCGAAGGCGGGTGAGCCTGCGTGCTCTTCGCACGCGCGCTGCCGCCTGCTGGATGCGGTCGACGTCTGCTTCTGTCAGGAAAGGCTGGATGCGTACAAAACGGTCGCCGGCTGAGCCCGGTTCGATGGTGCTGAGGACCAGGTCGGTGTCGAACGATCCCCAGTCGGGATCGACGTTTGTGACGACGGTGGTCACCTCGATTGCGGAGCCGAGTGAACGGTCAACACTGGATCGAAGCAGTTCACGCAGCTCGTGGTAGCCGGGGCAGACGATCGTGGCGGTGAGGATTGATTCGGCTTTGCGACTGCGTTCGAGCCGTCCGCCCACGTGCATCGCGATGTAGGCGATCTCGTCATCGTGAATCGGCGTTCCGATGCGGTCGTGCAGACCGCTCGCAATAGAGACGGCCACCTCGAAGATCATCGGATACGTGGTTTTCAGCGATCGGGTCAGTGGGTTGCGGGTGGGCGCGCTTTCTTGCGCGCGCCGCAACAAGTTCTGCACGTGCAGGGCGACCCGCAGCACGAACGTCTCGTCCACCAGATCAACCTGGAAGTCTTCGGCCGCTTTGGCAATCTCTGCACGAACGGCTTGTTCAACCTGCGGGTCTACGCCGCTTCGAGCGACCTCGCGCGTGGCGTCTTCCCCCGGAGCCACGATGCGGGTGAGGACGAGTGAGGCAAGATGCGCGCTGTCGCCCTCTCCGAGCACCACGGAGAAGTGCTCTCCTGCGAGGCGAGCGATCACGGCACCTACGCGCGGAATCTCTTCGCGAGCTCCTGCCTGGGATGCTTCGAGAGCGTGCCCCGCAGAAACTCGCTCGGCCGCGATCGCGATGTGCAGCAGAACGTCGGCGATAGCCAGTTCATTGACGTAGTACCCCAGCTCACCGAGCTCGCGCACGAGGGCCGACTTGAAGGGTGCAACAGCGTCGGCGGCGACAGCAGAGCGTGACAGCGCACGCCGGAACGTTTCTGGATGGAAAGACGCGTCGTCCATTTCGTCATGGGCGAGTTTGCTGAGCAATCGCCGTTGCGCTGACTCGTCACCTCTCAGCCGCACCATTTCACGGTCGCGGTGCAGGACGAGGTCAGTACCGTCGAGCAGACCCCGCACACGCACCAGGTCTGCTTCGAGGGTGGCTTCGCTGACGTGCATCTCGTCTGCCGTGTCGAAGACATCGATACCGTCAGGTTCGTCCAGCAGCAGCCGCACCAGCGTGTGCAAGCGATCCCGCGGGGCCGACTCACCCGTGTGGCGCACCCGCAATGCTCCGCGTGCGCCCGGCCCTGCTCGATAGCCCGCTGGACCTGATTCGATGACGGCGGCGCCGGGAGTACGCGCATTCAGGGCCGCGACATAGGAGCGGATGCTGCGCGGGGTGACCCCCATCTGGTCGGCAAGACTTGCCGCCGTCGCCCATCCGCCGTTGCGCAGAATCACAGCGATGAGCTGGTCTTGGCGCTGACGCGACATGATTTCCCCGACTTTCCGTGTGCTGACCGCATTGTCTCGACGTGCTCTCCATGATGTCAGCAAGCGGCATCCGCTGGGCGGAAAGCCCTGTTCCGCAGGGGCGGAAAGGAACCTGTTGGCGGGATGTCTTCCGGTTTCACAGACTGTTATCAGGAAGGTGGGCATCGATGAGGATTCTCGTGGTGTGTGGCGCTGGGGCGTCCAGCACATTTGTCGCGCAACGGCTTCGCAACGCCGCCGCAGCGGCCGGTCTCGATTGGGACGCAACGGCTGGCACAGAAGCCGCTGTGGCCCACTCAGGCGGAGACCTCGTCCTTGTCGGCCCTCACCTCAGTGACCGCCTCGAAGCGATCCGTTCAGGCGCAGACGCGCCCGTCGCTTTGCTGCCTGACGATGTCTTCGCAGACCGCGATGGCTCTCGCACCCTCGATTTCGCCCGTTCGATCCTCGCCGAAACCGGCGAGACCCCGAAAGGAACACCATGACCGCCACCCGCACCGTACGAATCGGCTCTTCTCACGGGCTGCACGCTCGCCCAGCGAAGCTCTTCGCACAGGCAGCTAAGAACTCTGGCCTGGCCGTGACCATCACCAAGGGGTCAGGCAAGCCGGTCAACGCGGCCAGCATCCTCGGCGTTATCGCCCTCGCCGTGGAGTATGGCGACTACGTCACCCTTTCGGCAGACGGAGAAGGTGCAGACAACGTCCTGGACACCCTCACCGACCTGCTCACCACAGACCATGACGAGGACGCCGCCGGATGAGCGAGCTTCGGGGGGTAGGAATCGGCCTTGGCGTTGCTCAGGGACCGGTCGTGCGCATGGCTGAGGCGATGCCAGCACCAGAGAACACACCAAGCACGGCAGGTGCCGAATCGGAGCGTCACCGCGTTCGCGAAGCCATCTCCTCTGTGGCGCACGAGCTGAACGAAAGAGGCGAAGCCGCAGGCGGGTCAGCGCAGGAGGTCCTTGAGGCCCAAGCGATGATCGCCGAAGACCCGACGCTGCAAGACGAGGTCGACGAAAGAATCGACGCGGGCGCGACAGCAGAGTGGGCAGTGCACGACGCGTTTGCCGGATTCCGCGCCACCCTTGAAGCAGTGGGTGGATACCTCGGCGAGCGCGCTGCCGACCTCGACGACATCGCTCAACGGGTGCTGGCGCACCTTCGCGGAGTGGCTGCTCCCGGTGTCCCGAATCCTGGTCATCCGTTCGTGCTGGTGGCAAGGGACCTTGCCCCCGCAGACACCGCGTTACTCGACCTCGACCAGGTGCTGGCCCTTGTCACCACAGACGGCGGGCCCACATCGCACACCGCCATCCTCGCGCGAGAAAAAGGCATCGTGGCCATCGTGGGCGCCGTGGGCGGCACCGCATTGACGACCGGCGAAAGCGTGATCGTCGATGCCGCCAGTGGCGTCGTGACCCGCGACCCGTCGGAGGATGAAAAAGCGAGAGCCACCGAGCGTGCAGCCGCGCGCCGGTCAGCCGACAACGCCCCGCTCACTCCGGGCGCACTGGCCGACGGCACCCCAGTGGCGCTGCTTGCCAACCTGGGAAAGCCGAGCGACGCCGCCGATGCGGTCTCTCGCGGGGCCGAAGGTGTCGGGCTCTTCCGTACCGAGTTTCTGTTCCTCTCCTCTGCCCAGGCTCCGACGATCGCGCAGCAGCGAGAGTCGTACCGCGAACTGCTCGCGGCGTTCCCCGGCAAGAAGGTCGTGGTTCGGATGCTGGATGCCGGGGCAGACAAACCCCTTGCCTTCCTCAACGACGCGCATGAAGAGAACCCGGCCCTTGGCCTCAGGGGATTGCGCGCACTGCAAGCCAGCGAAGACATTTTGCGCGAGCAGCTCACCGCACTCGCCGAAGCAGATGCTGCGACCGAAGCAGATCTGTGGGTCATGGCACCGATGGTGGCCACGGTCGACGAGACCAAGTACTTCACGGGTCTCGCGCGCGAGTATGGGCTCAAGACCGCCGGTGTGATGGTCGAGATTCCCGCAAGCGCACTCCTGGCAGACCGGGTTCTCGCGCACGCTGATTTCGCGTCTATCGGCACCAACGACTTGACCCAGTACACGATGGCTGCTGACCGCATGCTCGGCTCTGTTGCGGGGTTCCAAGACCCGTGGCACCCCGCCGTTCTCCGCCTCGTCAAAGAAGTGGGCGACGCGGGAGCAAAGCTCGGCAAGCCGGTCGGCATTTGCGGTGAAGCCGCGGCCGACCCTCTCCTTGCCGTTGTGCTGGTGGGGCTCGGCGCCACCAGCCTCTCAATGGCGCCGTCTGCTTTGGCCGATGTGCGCACCACACTCTCTGCACGTACCGCGTCTGAAGCCAAAAGCCTCGCCGAAGCCGCCCTGGCCTCGGATGACGCATCCTCCGCCCGAACTGCCGTAGCGACGCTTGCGGCGACATACCCCCTTCACAAGAAAGAAACGACATCATGACGACGACGTCACCCGCCGCCAGCAAACCAGGCGGCCTCCGCGTAGGAGTGCAACGCCTCGGCACGTTCCTCTCCGGCATGATCATGCCGAACATCGCGGCCTTCATCGCCTGGGGCTTCATTACGATGCTCTTCATCCCCAAGGGATTCTTCGGGGCGGAGAGCCCCTTCGGTTGGCATTGGGCAGGAGTGTCCGAGATCATCGGTGGCGGTGGCGACTCCGTCCTCATCCAGTGGCAGGGCGCCATGACCACCGTGGCGGAGGGCGATAGCGGCAACATTCTCGCGTACGTCGGTCTCGTCGGGCCGATGGTCACCTACCTCCTCCCCCTCTTGATCGCCAACACTGCAGGCCGCATGGTCTACGGCGATCGCGGCGGTGTCGTCGCCTCTATCGCAACAGTGGGCGTGATCGTCGGTACCAACATCCCGATGTTCCTCGGCGCGATGATCATGGGCCCCCTTGCCGCATGGATCATGAAGAAGACCGATCAGCTGTGGGACGGCAAGATTCGCCCAGGCTTCGAGATGCTTGTCAACAACTTCTCCGCCGGAATCATGGGTATGCTCCTCGCGATCGTCGGGTTCTTCGCCTTCGGTCCGATCATGCTTGCCATCAGCGATGTGCTCGGCAAGGCGGTCGACTGGCTGGTCGAGCTCCAGCTGCTGCCGCTCGTTTCGATCATCGTGGAGCCAGCGAAGGTGCTGTTCCTGAACAACGCCATCAACCACGGTGTCTTCACTCCCTTGGGAATCGAGCAGGCGGCTGAGACCGGAAAGTCGATCCTCTTCCTCATCGAATCGAACCCTGGTCCCGGCCTCGGTCTGTTGCTTGCGTTCAGCTTCTTCGGTGTCGGAGCTGCGAAGGGTTCGGCACCCGGTGCTGCGATCATCCAGTTCTTCGGTGGAATCCACGAGATCTACTTCCCGTACGCCCTGAGCAAGCCGACCACCATCCTGGCGCTCATCGCCGGTGGTGCAGCCGGAGTCACCACCAACATGCTCTTCAACGGTGGCCTCGTGTTCCCGGCAGCTCCCGGTAGCATCATCGCCGTGTTCTTCGCAGCGATCGGCGCTGGCGTCGGCAACGTTCTCGTCGTCCTTTTGTCGGTGGTAATCGCCGCTACGGTGACGTTCCTCATCACCGGTGTGATTCTGCGGGCTTCGCGCAAGCGCGACCTCGAAGCAGAGGGCGACAGCTTTGGCGCCGCGATCGCACAGACCGAGGCGAACAAGGGCAAGTCCTCGACAGCAATGGACGCTTTGCGCACCTCGACAGATGCTGCCGCTCCCGCCGCGGCGACCGCTACCGCCGTGGCGACCGCACCGATTGAAAACATCGTCTTTGCCTGCGACGCCGGTATGGGGTCTTCAGCAATGGGCGCGAGCGTGCTGCGCAACAAGATCAAGAAAGCAGGCATCGAGGGCGTGACGGTTACCAACCAGGCGATCGCCAACCTCGATGGCACCGCAGACGTCGTGATCACTCAGCAACAGCTCACCGAGCGTGCCAGCGCGAAGTCACCGAACTCCATTCACGTATCTGTCGACAACTTCATGAACTCTCCCAAGTACGAAGAGGTCGTTGATATGGTGCGCGAACAACGAAAGGAATCATGATGAGCGTTCTCACCCCTGGGCAGGTCCGCATTCATTCGGGCGGGACAACCCGCGACGAAGCGCTGCGGGAAGCAACAGACATCCTCGTCGCCGTTGGCGCCGTCACCCCGGCATACGTCGATGCCATGCGTCAGCGCGAAGAAACCGTGTCCACCTTCATGGGCAACGGACTCGCGATTCCACATGGCACCAATGACGCGAAAGACACCATCCTCGCCTCGGCGCTCTCTGTGGTCCGCTACGACGGGGGCGTTGACTGGGCGGGTGAACCGGCGAACTTCGTGATCGGCATCGCTGGAATCGGTGATGAGCACCTCGAGATCCTCTCGCGGATCGCGATTCTCTTCTCTGAAGAAGACGACGTCGCCAAGCTCGCCGCCGCACAGACATCAGAAGAGCTGTATGCGCTGCTTGCGGAGGTGAACGAAGGATGAAGGCGGTCCACTTCGGGGCTGGCAACATCGGACGCGGATTCGTTGGCCTGCTGCTGAATGAAGGCGGGTACGAAGTCGTCTTCTCCGATGTCGCTGACGCGCTGGTTGACGCGATCAACGCAGCAGACTCCTACACCGTGCACGAGGCCGGCCCCGGAGGGACCGATCACGTCGTCACCGGGTTTCGCGCGGTAAACAGCCGCACCGATCCGGCGGAGCTGGCGGAAGAAGTGGCGTCGGCTGACGTCGTCACTACTGCTGTGGGGCCGACGGTGCTGCGCTTTGTTGCCCCGTCGATCGTCGCTGGGCTCGCCCTGCGCGCCCCAGACGCCGCTCCGCTGCAGATCATGGCCTGTGAGAATGCCATCGGCGCCACCGACCTGTTGCGCAACGAAATTGCGACCGCAGCGGGGCCGGACGCCGAGACGCTGCTGTCACGAGCAGTGTTTGCGAACACCGCGGTTGACCGCATTGTGCCTGGCCAGCCAGAAGGAGCAGGAGTCGACGTCACTGTCGAGCCCTACTTCGAATGGGCGATCGAGGCTCCCCCCTTCGGAGACAACCTCCCCCACATTCCCGGCGCGCACTTTGTCGATGAGCTGGGTCCGTACATCGAGCGCAAACTCTTCACGGTGAATACGGGCCACGCTGCCACGGCATACTTCGGAGCACGTGCAGGCATCGAGCGCATCTCCGATGCACTCGCCGACGCAGATATTGCCGCCCGCGTCTCTGCCGCCCTCGAAGAGACATCTGCGGTCTTGGTCGCAGAGCACGGTCTTGACCCTGACGATCTGGCACAGTACCGCGCCACGATCCTCGACAGATTCCGCAATCCCTCCCTTGTGGACACGGTGCAGCGTGTGGGACGCCAGCCCCTGCGGAAGATCTCGCGGCACGAGCGTTTTGTCGGTCCGGCAGCAATGGCCGCGGAGCGCGGGCTCTCTACCGAGGCTCTCGTTGCCGCGGTGCTCGCAGCACTTGAATTCGACGAACCGTCAGACGAGCAGTCCGTCGAACTTCAGCAACTGCTGAAGAGCGAGGATCCGCACGCGTTCACCGCGCGCGCAACGGGGCTCGATCCAGAGCATCCGCTGTTCGCTCAGATCAGGGAGGCTGTCGCCACCAGGCAGCAGCAGCTCGCCACTTCCTGAGGGCACCCCGCGCATTGACGCCCCCGTCCAACCGATACGATCGGTGGGACGGGGGCGTTTTTTAAGCACAGTGACGTGCGGGGAGCACCATGAACACATACGCCGTAATCGGCGCAGGGCCATCGGGTCTTGCCGCCACAAGGGCACTTCAGAAGCGCGGGATAGCCGTCGACGGCTACGAAGCCTCCCACGGCGTTGGTGGCCTGTGGGATATCAACAACCCTCGCAGCACCATGTATGAGTCTGCGCACCTGATCTCATCGCGCACGACGACGGAGTTCGCGGAGTTTCCGATGCGGTCACGCGTCGACTACCCCGGTCATCGTGTGTTGCGTGAGTATTTCGAACAGTACGCCGCGCACTTCGGGCTCTCTGCCCTGTATCGCTTCAATACGCGGGTCACCCGACTGGAACCGCACGAGGGCGGCTGGTACCTCTCCAGCACAGGGCCAGAGGGAGAAAGCACCCGATGGTACGCCGGAGTCGTGCTGGCCAACGGCACGCTCGCTGAGCCGAACGTGCCTCGCTTTTCGGGTGAGTTTTCCGGCGAGCTGATGCACACCAGCGCATACAAATCGCCCTCCCAACTCCGAGGTAAGCGGGTGCTTCTGATCGGTGCAGGAAACTCTGGATGCGACATCGCTGTTGACGCAGTTCACCACGCAGAATCTGTCGATATGAGCGTGCGGCGTGGGTACTACTTCGTCCCCCGCTATCTGTTCGGCAAGCCAAGCGACACCCTCAATCAGGGGCGTCCGCTGCCTGCGAAAATCAAGCAGGCTGTCGACAGTCGAGTGCTCCGGGCTTTCACCGGCGACCCTGTGCGGTTCGGGTTCCCGAAGCCCAATTACCGCATTTATGAGTCTCACCCGATTGTGAACACGCTCATCCTCAATCACCTCGGACAGGGCGACCTCCAGATCCGACCCGATATCGACCGATTCGACGGGTCGACGGTGCACTTTCAGGATGGAAGTGCAGACGACTACGACCTGGTCATGCTCGCCACCGGCTACACGCTCGACTACCCGTTTGTGGACCGCGAGCACCTGCACTGGCACGGCGCCTCACCGAGACTATTTCTGAACGTCTTTCCGGCATCCTTCAACGGCTTGTTCGTGATGGGCATGATCGAGGCATCCGGCATTGGCTGGCAGGGCCGTTACGAGCAGGCAGAGCTGCTCGCGTCCTATCTCGACGCAGCCGAAAACGACGCCGCGCGCGCCGCGCGTTTCCGCGAGCGTGTCCTCGGTGAGCCATGGCCAGACCTCAGCGGCGGATACCACTACCTCGGCCTTGACCGGATGGCCTACTACGTCAACAAAGACGCGTACCGAGGCGCCGTCAAGAAGGAGACCACCGCGCTGGAGGTGGGAGCGTGAACGTCGACGAGGTCGTTCTGTCGTTCACACCTGGCTCGCTCACCATCTTAAATGTCGTGCTCGGGCTGATCATGTTCGGCATTGCGCTGGGGACATCACCGCGGGATTTCCGGGTCGTCGCTCAGCATCCGAAGCCTTTCGCCATCGCGATTCTCGCTCAGCTCTTGCTGTTGCCCGTCGTCACCTTTTTGCTCACGCTGGTGCTCCCTGTGACCCCATCGATGGCGCTCGGCATGTTGCTGGTGGCATGCTGCCCGCCGGGGAACATTTCTCAGGTGCTCACGCATCGCGCGGGTGGCAACGTGGCACTTTCGGTGTCGATGACCGCCGTCGGCAACCTTGTCTATATTTTCGCGTTGCCGCTGAGCATCACCTTCTGGGGATCGCTGCACCCCACTGCGCGCACGCTGCTGCGCGACGTTGCTGTCGATCCGTGGCGGATGCTCCTAGAGATTCTGCTCATCATCGGGCTCCCCTTCGCGCTCGGTTTGCTGCTCAGGGCGAAGGCACCAGGGTTCAGCGCTCGCGTGCAGCCGATCGTGAAGTGGTTCAGCCTCATCGCGCTGCTCGGCTTCATCATCGCGGCTCTTGTCGGCAACTGGGCGGTCTTCGTGCAGGTACTAGGGGTGATTCTGCTCGTCGTCGCCGTGCACGACGCCGTAGCTCTCGCACTGGGATACGGGACGGCGGTGGTCGGAGGACTCGGCACGAGAGAGCGCAAGGCGATGACGTTCGAGGTGGGTATTCGCAACGCAGGCCTCGGCCTCGGTCTCGTCTTTCTGTTCTTTGATGGCCTCGGCGGTATGGCCATCGTCGCTGGTTGGTGGGGCATCTGGGATATCGTTGCCGGCCTCGTTGTCGCAGGCGTCTGGGCAAGACACACGAAGAGGCGCACCGGGGCGACCTCAGGCGATGCCAGCGGACGCTCCCCCGCGGAGGTCGTCCAGTGACTGAGGTTGTCCGATGAGGAGGGTGCTCATCACCGGCGGCGGCGGGTTTCTGGGATCACACGTCGCTGCCGCGTTGGCGCAGAGAGACGACGTGGAGATTGTGGTGGCTGCCGACCTCCGGTCAGCGAAGTCGCAAGCAGGTGTCGTCCCGGCGATCCTCGATGTGACAGAGAGCACAGCGATTGCGCCGCTTCTGCGCGAGCACCGTATCGACACCGTGGTGCATCTGGCTGCCATCGTCAATCCTGGTCGCAATGTCGACCAGGAGTACCGCGTTGATGTGACCGGTTCCGCTAACGTCCTCGCCGCATGCGCACAGGAAGGCGTGCGGCGGATTGTCGTCTCCAGCTCAGGAGCGGCGTACGGTTATCACCCAGACAACCCTGACTGGATTGGAGAGGATCAGCCGCTACGAGGCAATGATTCCTTCCCGTATGCCAGACACAAGCGGCTCGTCGAAGAGATGCTGTCACGGTACCGCCACGAGCATCCAGAGCTTGAGCAGGTCATCTTCCGCATTGGCACTATTTTGGGGCCGACAGTTCAGAATCAGATCACCGCCCTCTGGGACGCAAAACGCATCCTCTGCCTCGCCGGTTCCGAGTCTCCTTTTGTCTTCATTTGGGTGGACGATGTCGCCGCCGCCATGGTGCGGGCAGCGACAGATGGTCCGCCAGGCATCTTCAACGTTGCGGGTGATGGCCGAATGACCACCACCGAGATCGCCGCCCGTCTGGGTAAGCGGCGACTCATCCTGCCTGCATGGACGCTCGCCGCCGCGCTCCGGGTCGGCCAGACACTGAGGCTCACCCCACACGGGCCAGAGAAGGTGCCTTTTCTGCGTTACCGCCCCGTCTTGGCAAACCAGAAACTGAAAGACGAGTTCGGATATCGACCGCAGCGCACCACCAGCGAGGCGTTCGAGGACTACCTCCTGACCCATTCGGACGTGGCCCGACGGCGGCACGCTGCGGAGTAGCGTTAACCCGTGCAAAAGAAGCCTGGTCGCCGCATCTGGAAACGTGTGCTGTGGGGCGTGGCAATCGTCCTCGCTCTCCTCATCGGCGGATTCATCGCCTGGACGCAGATCGGCGTCATGCAGGCAGATCCCGAGCAGCTGGCCTCTGTGCGAGAGAACTCTGCCATCACGGTGACAGATGCGGAGGAGGGCATCGTGCTCTCCCCCGCCGGCGGCGAGTCAGACACCGGCCTCGTGTTCATCCCTGGCGCCAAGGTGGACCCATGGGCATACGCCGCGATCCTGCAGGGTCTTGCCGAAGATGGCACGACTGTGGTGATCACACGGCCATGGTTAAACCTTGCGTTCTTCGATCCGCGCGGCCTCGATGCCTTCACCTCTGCCGCCTCTGATGTGAGCGTTTGGGGTGTGGGCGGGCACTCACTTGGCGGTGTGCGCGCGTGCCAGCTTTCTGCAGACGCCGACGCACTGGTGCTGTTCGCCTCCTACTGCGCGAACGACCTATCAAGCAGCGGGCTTCCTGTGCTCAGCCTGGCGGGAAGCGAGGATGGCCTCTCGACACCCGAGAAGGTCGCCGACGCCAGAGACCAGCTCCCTGCGGATGCGCAAATGGTGGAGATCGAAGGTGCAGCACACGCGTCGTTCGGCGACTACGGCGTGCAGTCGGGTGATGGCACCCCCACCATCTCCACGGAGGAGATGCATGCGGAGGTCACCCAGCTGACCACTGACTTCTTCGCGCCGCTGGCGCCCTAACGGTCAGTCAGCGAAGCCGTCTGCGATCATTTCGACGAGCTCTTCACGTTCTTCCACCGGGAGGAAAGCCGCAGAGGCAGCGTTGAACTGGAACGTCTCGATGTCGTCGAGATCGTACTCGAACGCCTCGACGAGCAGCGCGAGTTCACGTGTCAGTGAAGTACCGCTCATGGTGCGGTTATCGACATTCACGGTGACCGAAAAGCCCAGTTGGTAGAGCAGATCGAAAGGGTGGTCAGCGAGCGTCTTACCCCAGGCAGCGACTGCCCCCGTCTGCAGGTTCGACGACGGTGAAAGTTCCAGCGGAATCTCGCGGTCGCGCACCCAGCGTGCCAGGTCGCCAAACTGCACCTGCACTTCGTCGCCCTCTTCCGTGATGACCTGCAGGTCTTCGGCGATCCGCACACCGTGTCCGAGTCGCAGCGCGCGTCCGTCGATGAGAGCGGAGCTGATCGAATCGGGACCAGCAGCCTCGCCTGCATGCACAGTCACGGGGAAGAAATTCTCGGCAAGGTAGTCGAATGCCGCGCGGTGGTTTGAGGGCAGGAATCCGTCTTCTGGACCAGCAAGGTCGAAGCCGACCGCCCCACGGCCGCGGAAGGCAACCGCAAGTTCTGCGATTTCGCGCGCACGATCCGTGTGACGCATCGCGGTGATCAGCTGCCCCACACGGATATTCTGCCCCGCACGATCGACAGCATCTTCGCCCTCTTCGATCCCCTGCTGGACGGCCTCTACTGTCTGTTCCAGTGATAAACCCCGACCGAGGTGCTGTTCCGGGGCCCAGCGCATCTCACCGTAGATGACTCCGTCAGCTGCCAGATCCTGCACAAACTCCCGCGCAACGCGCGTCAGCCCTTCTTTGGTCTGCATCACCCCTGTGGTCAGGTCGAAGGTCTTGAGGTACTCCACCAGCGAGCCCGCATTGCTCTGCTTCTGGAACCACTTCCCCAGGTGTGCCGGATTGGTCTCCGGGACCTCGAGACCGATCCCATCCGCCAGCTCGATGATCGTCGCTGGGCGTACGGCGCCATCGAGGTGGTCGTGCAGCGACACCTTCGGAAGGCTCCGCAGCGAGACGCCCTCAAGGGTGACATCGCCGTTCGCATCGATCGACATAGGATCCTCTCGGTCGCGGAAGTGCTCAGTTCAGGCTAGTGGTCACAGCTCACGCTGTGATGCGCTCGTGGACGATCGGTCCCCGCTGGAACGAAGACGCCGCGGCGGCATCCGCAATCTCCCACGACCCTTCGAGGGCGTCGAGTGCCCGCGCGAATCGCGCGTCGTCCGCCGCAGAGAGTGTGAACAGCGGCTGGCCTGCCACCACCCGGTCGCCCGGCTTGGCATGCAGGTCGATGCCCGCTTCGAAGATCACAGGGTCTTGCGCACGGGCGCGCCCTGCGCCCAGGCGCCACGCCGCCACACCAAAGGGCAGCGCGTCCATCCGCGTGACGATACCGTCGGTCGTCGCCAGTACCTGATGCGTCTCGCGCGCCGTCGGCAGTGCCGCGTCTGGGTCGCCGTCCTGTGCGCGGATCATGGCCTTCCAGCTGTCCATCGCGCGTCCATCATCGAGGGCAGCTTCGACATCAGCATCGGGTTGCCCTGCAAGTGCGAGCATTTCTCGTGCCAGCGCTATCGTCAGTTCGCGCACATCTGCGGGGCCACCACCGGCCAGGATCTCCACCGATTCACGGACCTCGTTCGCGTTACCGATCGCGAGTCCGAGCGGAACGTTCATGTCTGTCAGCAACGCTGTGGTCGCCACGCCTGAGTCTGTGCCCAGCGCGACCATCGTGCGCGCAAGCTCGCGGGCACGATCGATGTCTTGCATGAACGCCCCTGAACCGAACTTCACGTCCAGGACCAGAGCGTCTGTGCCCTCGGCGATCTTCTTCGACATGATGCTCGAGGCAATCAGCGGAATTGCTTCCACCGTGCCTGTCACGTCGCGGAGAGCGTAGAGCTTCTTATCTGCGGGGGCGAGGCCTGAACCTGCCGCACAGATCACGGCACCGACATCACCCTGCATCTGGGCGAACATCTCTTCGTTGCTCAGCGCGGCTCGCCAGCCGGGGATCGCTTCGAGCTTGTCGAGCGTGCCTCCGGTGTGCCCAAGACCGCGTCCACTCAGCTGCGGCACTGCCACACCGAACGAGGCGACCAGCGGCGCAAGCGGCAGCGTGATCTTGTCGCCCACTCCGCCAGTGGAGTGCTTGTCGACGGTGCGCTTTCCGAGCGATGCGAAACTCATCCGCTCTCCAGAGGCGATCATCGCGTCGGTCAGGACGCGAATTTCGTCGCGCTCCATCCCGCGCTGAAGAACGGCCATCGCAAACGATGCCATCTGCGCGTCGGAGACGTATCCCCTGGTGTACGCATCAACCATCCACCGCAGTGCTGGCTCTGGCACGACACCACCATCGCGCTTTGCGCGAATAACGTCAACGGCATCGAACGGCTCAATGGCTCCGTGAGCCTGTGGGTCTGTCATCGTGCTTCTCCTTCTGATCCCTGAGCCTGAGCCCCTGGTCCCTGAGCCTGCGCCCCTGGTCCCTGAGCCTGCGCCCCTGGTCCCTGAGCCTGTCGAAGGGCTGATGGACCGAACGCATCCGGCAGCACCTCATCGATTGTGCGGATACCGGAGACCGTCTCCAAAAGCATCCCTGGCATGGCATGTTCGAACAGCAGCTGGCGACAGCGCCCGCACGGCATGATCGTTTGCCCATCGTTGTTCACGCACACGAAGGCCACCAGTTGGCCGCCACCTGACATGTGCAGGTCGCCGACGAGAGCGCACTCCGCGCACAACGTCACTCCGTACGACGCGTTTTCGACGTTGCACCCTGCGACGATACGGCCATCACCAACGAGTGCCGCAGCACCCACCCGGTAGCGGGAGTACGGTGCATACGCCTTCGTCATGGCGTCAGTGGCGACCTGGCGGAGCTCGTCCCAGTCGATATCCGTCATTGCGATCTTTCCTTCTTCCCGTCAGTCCTAAGACTTGATGTACGGTTTGCCGTCTGCGGCGGGTGCACGAGACTTACCGACAAGACCAGCCACAGCGAAAATCGTCACGACGTACGGCAGCATGAGCATGAACTGGCTGGGCACCGGCGAGCCGATAACACTGAGCACACCCTGCAGGTTCGTAGCGAACCCGAACAGCAATGCCGCCAGGGTGGCTTTGATCGGATCCCACTGCCCGAAGATCACGGCTGCGAGGGCAATAAAGCCCGCGCCTGCTGTCATCTCCTGGTTGAAGCGCGGCACTGCGACCAGCGTGTAGAACGCACCGCCGAGGCCAGCAACGGCACCGGCGAGCAACACGGCACGGTAGCGCGTGGCCAGCACCTTGATGCCCACGGTGTCGGCAGCCTGTGGGTGCTCACCCACTGCACGCAGACGCAGTCCCCAACGGGTGCGGTACAGCCCGAACCATACAAGCGCGACCACAAAGTACATCAGGTACACGATGAAAGACTGCCGGAACAGGATCGGCCCGATGATCGGGATCTCGCTCAGGAACGGGATAGCGACCGCATTGAACGTGTCAGGGCTGTTCAGGGTCTCTGTGTTCGGAGCCAGCACCTGGCGGAACAGGAACGTGGTGAGACCAATCACCAGCACGTTCAACACGACACCCACGATCACCTGGTCAACAAAGTAGGTGATGGTGAAGAGTCCGAGCACGAGGGCGACGAGCATTCCGGCGCCCATTGCGGCGACGAGTCCTGCCCAGGGGGTGCCCGCAGCGGAAGCGGCAATCGCCGCCGAGAACGCACCGGCCAACAGCTGTGCCTCGATGGCGATGTTGACGACACCAGCACGTTCGCCGATCACGCCGCCGAGTGCACCGAAGATGAGCGGGGTGGCGAGCGCAAGCGCACCGCCCAGCAGGCCGATCATGGGGAGCGTCGCCCCTGCGGCTGCCCAGGCGAGGAAGCCAAGCAGCAGCGCAGCGACGTACACGACGACAAGCCACATCGGGGTGGAGCGCTGTGCGTTTACCAGGAAGACGGCGAAGGCTGTCGAGGCAGCGAGGATGACGACACACACCCACGCCGTGACGTTGGCCGGGAGCACAATGTCAGGCACGGTGAAGAACGCGGCGCCTGATGCCAAGCGGAAGGTGGTGGCACCTTCGCGCGGAGCAAGCAGCGGCAACAGCGCGAACAGCACGGTGAAGACACCGAAAATGATCGGTGCTTTCCACGAGACAACGGTGACTGTGCGAGGTGCTTCGATCTGCGAGGAAGCGGTGGATGCGACGCTCATGCGGACACCTCCTCCTTCTTCGACGCGGTGGTCTTTCGAGTCTTCTTCTTCGGAGACTGACGCCCCGGTTGTGGGAGACCAAACATCGCACGTACAAGCGGCGGTGCCGCGATGAACAGCACGATGAGGGACTGGACGACGAGCACAATCTCAATCGGGATGCCCTGAGAGGACTGCATGGTGAACCCACCGGTCTTGAAGGCGCCGAAGAGGAGCCCTGCACCCAGGATGCCCAGCGGCGAGGAGCGTCCGAGCAGCGCGACGGTGATCGCATCGAAGCCGATACCGGCGTCGATAGCACCACCAAATCCACTCGTTTCACTGCCGAGCACCTGACTGACGCCTGCGATTCCGACAAGCGCCCCGGCGATGAGCATGACCGTGAGGTACATGCGTCCGACATCGATACCGGCGACCTTCGCCGCTGCGGGGTTCTCCCCCACTGCACGGAAGCGGAATCCGAGCGATGAACGCTCCAGCAGCCACCAGACGAATGCCACGGCAACAAGGGCGATGAGGAATCCGAAGTGCAGCTTGTACCGGTCACCGAGAATGAGCGGCAGCACAGAGGAGTCAGGCATCGGCGCGGTCTTGGGGTTGTTCGACCCCGGTGCCTGCAGAATTCCCTGGGTCGCCAGCATCCAGGCCAACAGGTAGATGGCGATGTTGTTGAGCATGATCGTGGTGATCACCTCGTGTGCGCCGGTTCTGGCTTTCAGCAGTCCCGCGATGCCGGCCCAGAGCGCGGCGGCCAGCATGCCTGCCAGCAGCGCGGCGATCAGGTGCAGCGGGAAGGGAAGCTCGAACTGCGTCGCCACGTATCCGGCTGCGGCAGCGGCCATCAGCATCTGGCCCTGACCACCGATGTTGAAGAGACCGGCACGGAAGGCCAGTCCCACACCGAGACCTGCGGCAATCAGCGGCGTCGCAAACCTCAAGGTTTCCGTCAGCGGGCGGATGCCGGTGAGGAAGTCATCGGCGTTGTAGTTGTAGATCGCACCACGGAAAAGTGCGGCGTATGCGCCAGACACGGCGCTCCACACTGCGCCGATCAGGTCGCCTGGACGAGCGAAGAAGTAGGTTGCGGCTTCCTGCACATCGTCGTTGGTCACGGCGATCATGATCGACCCGACCACCACAGCGATCAGGACAGCGAGAACCGAGATGATGCCGTTGCCGGAGACGACGCGCTGGAAGGCCACGCGCCAACGCGAGGGGGCGACAGCGGTTTCCGGGTCTGCGAGAGGGCCGGCGGGCTCTGCGGCGCTCATGCGCGTGCTCCCTTCATGCCGGCCATCATCAGGCCGAGCTGGTCACGAGGCGTGTCGCCAGGCACGATGCCCACCACACGTCCGCGATACATCACAAGAATTCGGTCAGCGAGGGCCGCCACCTCATCGAGCTCGGTCGAGATCACGATGACAGGGACGCCCGCATCACGGGCGTCGATGATGCGCTTGTGGATGAACTCAATCGAGCCGACATCCACGCCGCGGGTCGGCTGCGCTGCGACAAAGAGCGAGAGTTCGCGGCTGAGTTCGCGCGCCAGCACAACCTTCTGCTGGTTACCGCCGGAGAGGCGGCCAGCTGCTTGGGTAGAACCCTGGGTGCGGATGTCGAACTCGACGATCTTCGCGCGTGCGAACTCATCGAGGGCGGCACGGCGCACTGTTCCTGCCGAGACGAATTCACCGCCGAAGGAGCGGTCGAGCATCAGGTTCTCTGCAATAGAGAACTCTTTGACGAGACCGTCGACGCTGCGGTCCTCTGGAACGAACCCGACACCGGCGTCGAGGATCTGCCGCACTGTGCGTCCAACCAGCTCAGCACCATCGAGACGGATGCTGCCGCGCACGTGATCCTGCAGCCCAATAATGGCTTCGGTCAGTTCTGTCTGACCGTTGCCCTGCACGCCAGCAATTGCGAGGACTTCTCCCCCACGCACCTCAAACGAGGCGTCGTCGACGAGCACGGTGCCTACGCGGTCAGTGACAGTGAGCCCCTGCACAGCAAGCCCGTTGTCGCGCAGGTTCGGAGCGTCTTTGTGCACGGTGAGTTCGACAGCACGCCCCACCATCAGCGAAGCAAGCTCCTCGTTCGAGGCTGTGGGCGATGCCTCGCCGACGACTTTTCCGAGGCGGATGACGGTGATCCGATCTGCCACCTCGCGCACCTCGCGGAGCTTGTGGGTGATGAAGACGATCGAGGTGCCCTGCGACTTGAGCTGGCGCATCGTTGCCATCAGCTCATCTGTCTCCTGCGGGGTAAGGACGGCAGTCGGCTCGTCGAACACGAGAACCTTCGCCTCACGCGACAGGGCTTTGATGATCTCGACGCGTTGCTGGAGGCCGACCGGAAGATCTTCGACGAGCGCATCTGGATCGACGTCGAATCCGAAGCGTGCAGAGATCTCGCGCACCTTTGCGCGAGCAGCAGCAAGATCAAGACGTCCGCCAAAGCGGGTCTGTTCGTGGCCGAGCATGACGTTCTCGGCGACCGTGAAGACGGGAATCAGCATGAAGTGCTGGTGCACCATGCCAATTCCTGCGGCCATCGCGTCGCCGGGGCCGGCGAACTGCTGGGCGACGTCGTCCAGCAGAATGTCGCCCTCGTCGGCCTGGTAGAGCCCGTAAAGGACGTTCATCAACGTCGACTTTCCGGCACCATTCTCGCCAAGGAGACAGTGGATCTCACCCTCGTTAACAGTGAGATCAATATGGTCGTTGGCTGTCAGAGCGCCGAAGCGCTTCGTGATGCCGCGGAGTTCAAGCTTCATGTAATCGATCCTATTCAGCAGACCGGAGTGCCGGGCGATCTCCCGGCAGAACAGAACAGGGAGGCCGGCACGAGCCGGCCTCCCTGTTCTTCGGGTGTTACTCGCTCAGGTACGAGGTAACCGTGACGTTTCCGTCGATGATGTCCTGGCGCAGCTGCGTCAGCTCATCCTGCAGGTCGGAGTCGACCTTGTCTGCGAACTCGTGCAGATCGGCAATGCCGACGCCCTCGTTCTCCAGGGTGCCAACGTAAGCCTCAGGGTCGAACTCGCCGTTGCCGCTCGAGAGCACAGCCTCGTACGTGGAGAGGTCCATCGCCTTCAGCACCGAGGTGAGCACGATGTCGGAGGTGCTCGGGTCGGTCTCGAAGAGGTCAGCGTCTGCACCGATCAGGGCGATGTCCTTGCCGGACTCCTTGATCGCCTGCTGAGCCGACTGGTAGATGGGTCCACCGACCGGGAAGATCACGTCGACGCCCTGGTCGAGGATGTTTACCGCGACCTGCTTGGCGTCCTGGTTGGCCTCAAAGCCACCGGTGAAGGAACCCGTCGTGCCGTCCCAGCCAACAACCTCAACATCGGCGCTCTTGGCCTCGTTGTAGTAGTCAACGCCCTGCTTGAATCCGTCCATGAAGATCGTGACGGTCGGGAACTCGCGTCCACCGAAGGTGCCGACCTTGCCGGTCTCGGAGTATCCAGCGGCAAGGTAGCCAGCGAGGAAGGCGGCCTGAGCCGTGTCGTAAAGGAGCGGCTTGACGTTTTCGGCGTCCTTGGTGCCGTCGAAGTCGTTGTCCGCTGCGTCGTCAACAAGGATGAAGTCGACGTCGGGGTTAGCTGTCGCAGCCTCGACCGTAGCGGCCGAAAGGGCGAAGCCGACCGAGACGATCGCGTTGCAGTTCTCGTCAACGAGGTTGGTGATGTTGGGGCCGTACTCGGTCTCGGCGTTGGACTGAACGTCCTTCAGCTCGACGCCGAGTTCTTCGGCAGCCTGCGTTGCACCTTCGAAGGAGAGCTGGTTGAACGACTTGTCGTCGAAGCCGCCCTCGTCCGAGACGATGCAAGGGAGGAAGTCGGGCGTTGCGGCTTCGCCGTCGCTTCCGGATTCCTCAGGGGCCGCGCCGCAGCCGGCAAGTGCAAAGACAACGCCGGCGGCGATGGTCGCGCCCAGCAGCTTCTTGGTGGTGGAGATGGTCAACTGATGCCTCCCTCAGCGAAACCGCGGCCATCGCGGATCGGTCAAATTTACCTACTGTTTCAACTTTTGTGCACGTCGCCGCCGCGACAGCTGGCCAATGGTTACCAAGCTGAAATCAAGCACACCGATGAGCACGCATGGTTGCTCATCGGAGCGCAGCTCACAAAACGTCGCCGCGGCCGCTCAGTTTGAGCGACTCCACGACACCCTTCACACGCTGCGCGTCTTGCACCGTGGTGACCAAAAGAGCGTCAGGGGTATCGACCACCACGATGTCTTTGACTCCGACAAGGCTGATCACGCGCGAAGTCTGGCTCACGAGAATGCCACTGGCACCATCGGTCAGCACTCGCGCATTCGGCCCGAGGACAGCGAGGTCGTTCTTGCGTCCGTTGGTGATGAGCTTGGTCAGCGAGGCGAAGTCCCCCACGTCATCCCAATCGAAGTGCCCTGGAACCACCGCAAGTCGCCCTCGCCGCGCCGCGGGTTCTGCGACGGCGTAGTCGATGGCAATTTTCTTCAGCCGTGGCCAGATGCGGTCAACCGCTGGTCCGCGCTTGTCACGGTCATCCCACGCTTCTGCCAGCTCCAAGAGACCAGCGTGCAACTCCGGCTCGTTTGCCGCGATCTCATCGAGAAGAACACTGGCCTTCGCAATGAACATGCCAGCGTTCCAGAGATATCCGCGGTCAGCGAGGTACTCCTTCGCGGTCTCCAGGTCGGGCTTTTCTACAAAGCTCTCCACGAGTGCGGCCTCGCGCGCTCCGTCGACCACGAGCTCCGGACCCTTCTTGATGTATCCGAATCCGATCGCCGGCTCCGAGGGCGTGATCCCGATTGTGCAGATATAGCCCTCACGCGCGACCTCCACCGCATCACGCACGGCGAACTCGAACACCCGGGTGCTGCGAATCACGTGATCTGCACTGAAGGAACCGATGATCACATCGGGCTCACGGCGATGAAGTACCGCTGCCGCCAAGCCGATCGCCGCCGCAGACTCTCGCGGCTCCGACTCCAACAACACATTGAGGTCGGCGATCCCAGGCAACTCCGCTTCGACGGCAGCGCGATGAGCGCGTCCCGTCACTACCGCGATCCGGTCGGGGCCGGTGAGCGGCTCCAACCGATCCCAGGTGTCACGGAGCAACGAATGCCCCGATCCGGTGAGATCGTGCAAAAACTTTGGTGCATCGGCACGGGAGAGCGGCCACAGCCTGCTGCCAATGCCGCCGGCGGGAATCACTGCGTAGAAATCCTTGATGGGTGCGCTCACCCTCACAGGGTAGCCGTAGCGGCCGTGTCCATATCGAGACACTTAGGCTCCCCTTCGTCGCCCATGGCTCTCTGGCGGGAATAGGATGGACGATGATCGGGCGTGCCTGAAACTTCGACAGGCTCACACTTGAACAAGCGCAGCACGCGACCGAGTCACATCGATCCAGGGAGGACGACCGTGTCCACAAGCGCACGCTTGACACCGTCGATTTCGGAAACCACGTCAAAGACACCGCGCGGAACCCTTTACCGGGGTCGCGAAGGTATGTGGTCGTGGGTGCTTCATCGCATCACCGGAGTCGCTATCTTCTTCTTCCTATTGGTGCATGTGTTGGACACTGCGCTGATCAGGGTGTCGCCGGAGGCGTACAACGCCGTCATCGGCACATATAAGAACCCCATCATGGCTCTGGGTGAGGTTGTGCTGGTGGCTGGCATCGTGTTCCACGCGATGAACGGCCTGCGCATCATCGCCGTCGACTTCTGGTCGAAGGGCGCCAAGTACCAGCGTCAGCTCTTCTGGGGCGTCTTGCTGGTGTGGGGCATCATCATGGCCGGCTTCGTGCCCCGCCACCTGATGCTCGCGTTCGCTGGATTCGGAGGGGAATGACGATGTCTGCTCAGACCGTCTCTGCTGCCCCGGTGCGCCGCCGCCGCGGCGTCAACATTGAAAAATGGGGCTGGATCTTCATGCGCGTGTCGGGCGTCGTGCTCGTCGTGCTGATCTTCGGCCACCTCTTCGTCAACCTCATGGTCGGCGAAGGTATCCATGCCCTCGACTTCGCTTTCATCGCCGGCAAGTTCGCCACGCCGTTCTGGCAGTGGTGGGACGTATTGATGCTGTGGCTTGCCCTTATTCACGGCGCCAACGGCATGCGCACGATCGTCAACGACTACGTAACGAACAACACCGCACGCAAGGCTCTGGTTTGGGCGCTTGGGCTGGCCGCTGGCCTGCTCATCATCCTCGGCACGCTCGTCGTTTTCACATTCGACCCGTGCCTGGGTGTGACCGAGGACAGCGTCCTCTGGTCTGAATGCGCCGCGATCGTCGGGAACTGAGAAGAAGGCTAAAGAAGAAGTGACTAACGAGACGCAGGAATCCGTCGTTCGCGACGGCGTGCACTACCACCAGTTCGACATCGTCATCGTTGGCGCAGGCGGTGCCGGCATGCGTGCCGCCATCGAGGCGGGCTCCGGAGCGAAGACCGCAGTGATCTCCAAGCTGTACCCGACGCGTTCCCACACGGGAGCTGCGCAGGGTGGCATGGCGGCAGCGCTCGCGAACGTCGAGGAAGACTCGTGGGAGTGGCACACCTTTGACACTGTCAAGGGTGGCGACTACCTGGTCGACCAGGACGCCGCGGAGATTCTGGCGAAGGAAGCCATCGAGGCGGTCATCGACCTCGAGAACATGGGCCTCCCCTTCAACCGCACCCCAGAGGGCAAAATCGACCAGCGCCGTTTCGGCGGCCACACGGCAGAGCACGGCAAGACGCCAGTGCGTCGCGCCTGCTACGCCGCAGACCGCACCGGTCACATGATTCTGCAGACGCTGTTCCAGAACTGCGTCAAGCTCGGCATCAACTTCTTCAACGAGTTCTACGTTCTCGACCTGCTCACGGTGAAGGACGCCGACGGCAAGACGCAGGTTTCCGGCGTCGTCGCCTACGACCTCGCCACTGGCGAGTTGCACGTCTTCCAGGCGAAGGCCATCATCTTCGCGACCGGAGGCTTCGGCAAGATTTTCAAGACGACCTCCAACGCGCACACCCTCACGGGTGACGGCGTCGGCATCGTCTGGCGCAAGGGCCTCCCCCTGGAGGACCTCGAGTTTTTCCAGTTCCACCCCACCGGGCTCGCTGGCCTTGGCATCCTGCTCACTGAAGGCGCCAGAGGAGAGGGCGCTATTTTGCGCAACGCCTCTGGTGAGCGATTCATGGAGCGCTACGCCCCGACTATCAAAGACCTCGCACCGCGTGACATCGTCGCCCGCTGCATGGTTCAGGAAGTCGCTGAGGGACGAGGCGCCGGGCCAGAAAAGGACTACGTCCTGCTGGACTGCACCCACCTGGGTGCAGAGGTGCTGGAGACCAAGCTCCCCGACATCACCGAGTTCGCTCGCACCTACCTGGGCGTTGACCCCGTGGTGGAGCCGGTGCCGGTGATGCCGACCGCACACTATGCAATGGGTGGCATCCCCACCAACAACAACGGTGAGGTGCTGGCCGACAACGACACTGTCGTTCCCGGTCTCTACGCCGCTGGCGAGTGTGCCTGTGTGTCGGTGCACGGCGCCAACCGCCTCGGCACCAACTCACTGCTTGACATCAACGTTTTCGGCAAGCGCAGCGGCCGAAACGCCGTGGAGTACGTCAAGACCGCCGAGTTCGTTCCGTTGCCAGAAAACCCGGCCGCATTCGTCTCCGACATGATCGAGGGTCTGCGCAACAACCAGGGCACCGAGCGAATCGCTGTGCTCCGCAAGGCCTTGCAGGACGAGATGGACAAGGGCGCGCAGGTCTTCCGCACGCACGAGTCGCTTCAGCATGTGCTCGGCGTGATCGCTGAGCTCCGCGATCGTTACCTGAACATCCACGTTGACGACAAGGGCAAGCGGTTCAACACCGATCTGCTCGAAGCCGTCGAGCTGGGCTTCCTCCTCGACATTGCAGAGGTTGTCGTCTACGCCGCACAGAACCGCGAAGAAAGCCGCGGCGGCCACATGCGAGACGACTTCCCCAAGCGCAACGACGAGAAGTACATGAAGCACACCATGGCTTACCTGACCGGTGACGCTCATTCGTCTGACCCGGGTGACCACATCAAGCTCGACTGGAAGCCTGTCGTGTTCACGAAGAACGATCAGGGTGAGTTCAACTACCCGCCGATGGAGAGGAAGTACTGAGCATGTCGACCGCCATCGCAGAGTCACCTGCCAACACCGCAGAAGAAACGGGCATTCAGTCCTTCATCGTCACGTTCAACATTCGCCGCTTCGATCCGGAGATCGACTCGGAGCCGCACTGGGTCGATTACGACGTTGAGCTTTACTCCACCGACCGCGTCCTTGACGCGCTGCACAAGATCAAGTGGGAAGTCGACGGCACGTTGACCTTCCGTCGCTCCTGTGCACACGGCATTTGTGGTTCTGACGCCATGCGCATCAATGGCCGTAATCGCCTGGCTTGCAAGACACTGATCAAAGACCTCGACATCTCGAAGCCTGTCTATGTCGAAGCCATCAAGGGCTTGCCGCTGGAGAAAGACCTCGTCGTTGACATGGAGCCGTTCTTCGCGTCTTTCCGCGAAGTGCAGCCGTTCCTCGTCGCGAGCTCCGTGCCCGAAAAGCGCAAGGAGCGCGTGCAGTCGATCGCAGATCGCGAGATCTTCGACGACACCACCAAGTGCATCCTCTGCGCTGCGTGCACCTCATCGTGCCCCGTGTTCTGGACGGATGGGCAGTACTTCGGCCCCGCAGCGATCGTGAACGCACACCGCTTCATCTTCGACTCGCGCGATGACAACGCGGCGGTCCGCCTCGACATCCTCAACGACAAGGAAGGCGTGTGGCGCTGCCGCACGACCTTCAACTGCTCTGAGGCGTGCCCGCGTGGCATCGAGGTCACCAAGGCCATCGCCGAGGTGAAGCAGGCCATTCTTCGCGGGCGTCCCTGACGCGCCGCACCAGGCAATAACGTGAGAACAGGCGGTCCCGCTTCGGGACCGCCTGTTCTCACGTTGTCGCCTGTTCTCTCCGTTCCCACAGCTTGGATAGGGTGTGACAGTGTCTGAATCCGATGGCTCCCCGAGCGACTCTGGTCGCCTTGATGTAGCCGTTGAGCGGGCGACAGCCCTCACACAGCGCACAATGGCGCTGTTTCCGGTGCGTGTATGGCGCCACTTTCTGCAAAGGAATGGTTTTCTCCTTGCTGCGGGTGTGAGCTACCAAGCGCTCTTCGCCATCTTCGCGGCGATCTACCTGGCGTTTGCAATCGCCGGTCTCTGGCTCGGCGGCAGCACCGAGGCAGTGGACAGCATGATCAATATGATCAATCACTACATCCCGAATCTGATCGCACCAGAGGGCGGTCTGGCCACCCCCAAGCAGGTGCAGGAGATTGCGGCGAGCACGACCGGGGTTCTCAGCATCACCGGCCTTATCGCGCTCGGCACCGTGATCTGGACCGCCATCGGCTGGGTGACGTTCTCTCGTCGCGCCACGCGAGACATGTTCGGCCTCGAACCCGACCGCCGAAACGTCGTGTTCTTGAAGGCACGCGACTTCCTGGCCGCGCTCCTTTTTGGCGTGTCACTGATCGTCGGATCTCTTCTCAGCTCTGCAAGCGCCGCCGTTTTGAGCTGGGCTCTGGCGCAGCTCGGCTGGGACCTCGGTTCCGAGGGACTGAACAGCAGCATCCGGCTCGGCACGGTCCTCATCTCTTTTGCACTGTTGTCCACCGCACTGGCCGCAATGGTCCGTTTCCTCACCGGCATCTCCCTGCGGTGGCGCACCATCTGGCCGGGCGCACTTCTCGGTGGCGGAGCAATGACGGTGCTGCAGTACGGCGCCGGTTACCTGTTGAGCTACACCCCATCGAATCCCCTGCTCGCGACGTTTGCGATCTTCATCGGGCTCTTGCTGTGGTTCCGCATCAACGGCGTCGTCATGCTGGTGGCGTCATCATGGATTGCCGTGTCGGCGAAAGACCGCGACATTCCGTTGCAAGAACAGACAGATTCCGAACGCCGTATTCAAGAACACCTCGCTCTTCTCACCGCCGCACGCATCCGTGTGCGCGAAGCGCGTGAGGCACGGGATGCTGCTACCTGGAGTCGTCGGTGGCAAACAGAGCGCGCGCTCAAAGCTGCCGAGGCAGAGCTCGCAGACCTGGAGGCGTTCACGCCGCGGCCCGCAGACCCGAGCACACCGCTTGCCCAACGGCTTCTCTCCGAGCTGCACAGAGCACGCCGAGATGTCGGTGACGGTCGTTAGGCTGGTGTGATGCCTCATCTGCGGATCGCCAGTGTCAACGTCAACGGAATTCGAGCGGCGGTTCGTAACGGAATGAGCGCCTGGCTCGACTCTGCAGGGGTCGACATCCTCACCCTGCAAGAAGTCCGTGGCCAAGACGAGCATCTCGAAGCGGCGCTTCCTGGATGGTCTTTTGTTCACGACACCGCGACCGCTAAGGGACGCGCCGGCGTTGCCATCGCCAGCCGTACGCCGGCCATGGCCTCGCGCACTACTTTTGGTCCAGACGAGTTCGACTCCAAGGGGCGCTGGATCGAAGCGGACTATCTGCTGGGAGACCGCCCCCTCACTGTCGTGAGTGCGTACGTGCACTCTGGCGAAGTTGATACCCCGAAGCAAGACGAGAAGTGGAAGTTCCTCGACGCCTTCGGCACCCGCCTCGCCGAACTCAAGCGCAACGACGCACTTGCCCTGGTCACAGGAGATCTCAATGTCGGACACCGCGAACTCGACATCAAGAACTGGCGAGGCAATCGCAAGAAGGCAGGGTTCCTCCCCCGCGAGCGCGCATACTTCGATCGCTTCCTTGGCGAAGCAGACACAGAGATCACGGGAGTCGACGGCACCCTGGGCACCGGCCTCGGCTGGGTCGATGTGGGGCGAAAGTTCCACGGTGAGATCGACGGTCCGTACACGTGGTGGTCGATGCGCGGTCAGGCGTTCGACAACGACTCCGGCTGGCGCATCGACTATCACCTCGCGACGCCGGCCCTGGCTGAGCGTGTGTCGACCTATCACGTGGCGAGGGCAGCGGCCTACGACCAGCGCTGGAGCGACCACGCTCCCGTAGTCGTCGACTACAGCTACTGACCAGGCTCAACCTGGGCGTGGCGATACCATCCCCGGTACTCCAGCACGGTGCCGAGCAGAGGGTTCGTCGCGCGCATGTTGATCGTGCGACGACGCAACTCCTCGTCCCATCCGTCGACGAGGTCGACGTCAACTCGCAAAATGCCGCGGAGTGCAATCCGCACGCGCCCCAGTTTCAGAGACACAGCGTGTGTTCGCATTCTCAACGCGCCTTCTGCCGTCACTGAGCAGTGCTCGAGGAGCTGCACGCGTCCGCGCGCGCCCATCACGTTGTGCACAATCCCTGGGCGCGCCGTTATCGTGAGCCGATCGGTGATGTGTTGTGTCACCGCTCGGAATCGAAACTCGCGCGCGGTGTCGAGCGACACTCGCCCTGACCTCGTCTGGGCCGCAACCGTGGTGATCGAAAAGGGAACATTGCGCTCACGCCGCGTGACCAGTAACCCCGGTCCGACAACCGGTGCTGCACACCAGGCGAGGCGCCCGAATCGGCTACCTGCGATCTCGAATACTCCCTCGGCGGTGTCACTATCGGCGACAACCTGCATCTGGGCACGGATCTCTGGATGCAACCGCACGGCGTCGTCTCCGAGTGCCGCAAGAAACACCGCTCCACGCGCGACTGATGTCATGCGCCCATCGTAGGGCCCCGCACGCAACGCGTAGGATTGAGAGTGTGACGAAACCTCGCCTTTACTCCGGAATGCAGCCATCAGCCGATTCACTTCAGATCGGAAACTACATCGGTGCGCTGTTGCAGTGGCGGGATCTGCAGAGTTCGTACGATGCCTATTTCTCGGTCGTTGATCTGCATGCGCTGACCGTCGCGCAAGACCCAGCGGAGCTCCGCGAAAAGACTCGCCGTACGGCGGCGCAGTACATCGCTGCCGGGATCGAGCCATCGCTCTCGACGCTGTATGTGCAGTCCCACGTGCGAGCGCACGCAGAGCTCGCCTGGATCCTCAGCACCATCACCGGCTTCGGCGAGGCCGGTCGCATGACGCAGTTCAAAGACAAGTCGACCCGCTATGGCGCCGACGCGACGAGCGTGGGTCTGTTCACCTACCCGGTGCTGATGGCGGCAGATATTTTGCTCTACCAGACCGATGTGGTGCCTGTCGGTGACGACCAGAAGCAGCATGTCGAGCTCACGCGCGACCTTGCTGAGCGCTTCAACTCGCGTTTCGGCGAGACATTCACGGTACCGATGCCGGTCATTCAAAAAGAGACCGCCCGTATCTACGACCTCCAAAACCCCACCGCCAAGATGTCGAAGTCGGCAGAGAGCGACGCCGGGGTGCTGTGGATGCTCGACGACCCAGCAAAGTCGGCGAAGAAGATCATGCGCGCAGTGACCGACAACGAGGGTTCCGTGCGCTTCGACCGCGAGAACAAGCCCGGCGTCTCTAACCTGCTGACCATTTACGCTGCCCTCAGCGGGCAGCAGGTCTCCTCGATCGAAAACGAGTATGCCGGGCGCGGCTACGGCGATTTCAAGAAGGGACTCGCTGAGGTTGTCGTCAACGAGTTCGAGCCGGTACGCGCACGCGCTCTGGAACTGCTCGACGATCCCGCAGAACTCGATCGCATCCTCGCGGAGAACGCTGGTCGCGCTGACGCCGTCGCTGATGCCACCCTCACAGATGTCTACGACCGCGTCGGTCTGCTGCGCCGCGTCTGAGATCGACGCGAGCGTGTGGGCCGTGCGCTGACGTTACGCTGCGGCCGCAGCCGCGGTGCCGTCAGAATTGGCATCAGAATTGCCGTCAGAGTTGGCATCAATGGGGGACGCGAACTTTCTGCACACCGCAATCGCGACCAAGAGCGTCAGTAGCGTCACGATGAGTCCGACCCAGACCAGGCTGGTCAGCGCGAGCGCCGCATAACCGAACAGGGCGGCGGTGACCGCTATTGCAACAAACGGCAGCTGCGTCACCACGTGGGTGATCACATTGCACCCTGCGCCAGTCGCCGACAGGATCGTCGTGTCAGAAATAGGTGACGCATGGTCACCGGCAACGGCCCCGGCGAGGACCGCTCCCAGCATCGGGAGCAGCAACTCCGGTGCATCAACGGAGTTGACGATGCCGCCCGCAATGGGGAGCAGCAACCCGAAGGATCCCCAAGAGGACCCTGTAGAAAAGGCCATCGCCGCGGCGCTCAGGAAGACAATCGGAATAAGCCATCCTGGAGCAAGATTCGACCGCTCCACAAGATCGCCGAGGAAGGATCCGGTGCCGAGGGTCTCGATAAGACCGCCGAGCATCCACGCGAGAATCAGAATTCCGATGGCGGGAAGCATTGACTTCGCACCGTCCAGCCACCCCTTGCCGAAGGTGCTCCAGCCGAACTTAGGGTTCGGCGAGGTGTAACGCCAGTAGTAGTACATCGCGCACACCACGCCAAAGAGCGCTCCGACCATCAGCGCACCGCTGGGGTCAGTGTTCGCAAGAACCTCAAGAATGTCCCACGAGCCAGATGCGCTGACGCCCGTCCACGCGATGCCCAGAAAGACACCGAAAACAAGGGCGACGAACGGCACGATGACGGCGCGCTTCGCGCCAGGCTCGTGCACCGGCAGATCGGCGCTCAGTTGGCCAGGCACCACCTCTCCCTTCGCGTACGGAAGCCCCTCCCCATAGGCACGGCGCTCTTCCCTCCGCATGGGTCCGATGTCGACCCGAAAGGCGATAACGAGCCACACCAAGATCGCTGCGGCAATGGCGTAGTAGTTCGATGCCGCCGCTCCCAGAAAAGCCTCCACGCTGCTGATGGTCAGCGTCGACGCCGCGACGATGGGCGCGAGGATCCCGATGATGTACGCCCCCCAACTCGAAAACGGTGCCAGCACCGCCACCGGCGCCGATGTGGAGTCGACAATGTAAGCGAGTTTTGCGCGCGACACCCGGTGCTCGTCCGTGACAGGACGGCTGATCTGGCCCACGGCGAGAGCATTGAAATAGTCGTCGATAAAGATGACGATGCCGAGGATCGCGGGCAACACCTGGCTGCCACGGCGCGTTGCGATGCGCTGCACCGCCCAGTCCGCGAAGGCGCGCGTTCCGCCAGACATCATGATGAAAGCGGCGATGACACCCAGCACGACGATGAACAAGAGGATGTAGACGTACCAAGTATTCACCTGGCCATCGGCCCAAAAGATGCCGAAGAACGACTGCCAGGTGAGTGCCAGCGCGTCAAGCACATTGAAGTTGACGATCAAGAGGGCGGCAGCGAGAACTCCTGCACCGAGACTGATCATGACCTTCCGCGTGATGATCGCCAGCACAATTGCCAGGGCGGGCGGAACAAGCGTTAACCATGGTGCTGTGTCGAGCATTGGCATTCCCTCTTCGTCGTGGTCCGCTGTCGCGGTCGCATGAGCATTCAACCACCATCGGATGCCTCGCCCTAGGATAGGGGCGTGACGGATCCGCAACTACCTCCCCCGCCCGGCGCATACCCGGGGAGTTTTTCTGCTCCGCCGGTTCCCCCTGTATCGCCGGCGCCGCCAGGGGCGTACCAGGTGCCAGTGGGCGGATATTCCACCTCTACAGGCGCCTACACTGCGCCGGCCACGACGAATCGTCGGTCTGCGATGCTCGGAACACTTGCGCTGGTGTTTGCGCTCGTCGCCGCAATCGTGACGCCGCTCATCGCCGGCATCAACGCGCTGACAATCGGAAGGGCTCTGCCCACAACCACAGCAGCCACATACGATCTCCGCATGCTTTCCCCTGTGCGCGATCAGGTGCTCTGGACAGAGATTTCTTTCTGGGCAGGCACCGTTCTCGGCATCGCAGCGATCGTGATCGGCATCATCGCGATCGCCAAGCGACGGGGCCGTGGGGCTGGCATTGCGGCCATCATCGTGGCAGCGTTCGGCGTCATTTTCTTCTTCACCGTGCTGATCATCGCGCTCACAATCGGTGGCGCCGCCGGAGCAGTGGGCTACTCGTAAGCGACGGTGCCCTAGCGCGGTGCGTGATATTTCTGCTGCGCGGCGAGCAACCCTTCAGCGACAAGCAATTCTGCGGCGTCTGCGGCGTCTGAAATGAGAATCGGCAAGTTCGGCCGCTCCTCTTTTCCGAACGGCGCCAACACCCAGTCCGCCGGATCTTGCGGCCCCACCGGACGGCCAATACCGATCCGCACCCGCGGAAAGTCAGCCGTTCCCAGGGCACGCGCGATGTCACGGACCCCGTTATGCCCGCCGTGACCGCCGCCGACCTTGAGCTTGACAGTGTCGAAAGGGATGTCGAGTTCGTCGTGCAGCACGACAATCTGCTCGGGCGGAACAGAGTAGAACCGCGCGAGTGCGGCCACCGGAGTGCCAGAGACATTCATGAAGCTGTTCGGCTTGGCGAGCACCAACTTCTCGGCCCCCGGCTTCAACCACGTCTCGACTACGCGAGCGCCACCCTTATGCGCACGAAAAGCCTCGCCCCGACGAGCCGCGATCTCGTCGATCACCATCTGACCGATGTTGTGCCTCGTGGACTCGTATCGCGGTCCGGGGTTGCCGAGTCCCACCAGGAGCCAGGTGGATGCCATGTCCTCGTCCTCTCACTGTGCCGGTGTCGTGACTGTGCGGGTGTCGTGACCCGGGTCAGGATACGACAGAGGGGACGCGATTCGATCGCGTCCCCTCTGTGCTGAAGCAGGCGGAAATTACTCCGCTGCGGACTCTTCGGTTGCATCGCCAGCGTCAGCCGAGTCCTCGTCGCCCTCAGAAGGTGCGGCAGGAACGGAGACAGCAATAACGAGAACCTCGGGGTCAGACAGCAGCGACGAACCCTTGGGGAGCTTGACGTCGGCCGCGGTGATGTGCGCGCCCTCTTCCAGTCCCTCAACGGAAACTTCGATGTTCTGCGGGATGTGCGTAGCCTCGGCCTCGATCGACAGCGTGGTCGCGTCGAGGTTGACGATCGTGCCAGCAGCCGACTCACCGGTGACGATGATCGGGATGTCGATCGCGACCTTCTCGCCCTTCTTCACGACGAGGAGGTCGATGTGCTCGATGATCTGCTGTACCGGGTCGCGCTGAACATCCTTGACCAGCACGAGCTGCGACTTGCCCTCGATGTCGAGCTCGATCAGAGCGTTGGCACGACGAATGATGAGCGAAACCTGGTGACCAGGAAGTGCAACGTGCACCGGCTCGGTGCCGTGGCCGTAAATGACGGCGGGGATCTTGCCTGCGGCGCGGAGGCGGCGGGCAAAACCCTTGCCGAAGCTCTCGCGAAGCTCGGCGTGGACCTTGGTGTCTTCAGACATGGGGTTCTCCTTCGGGACACGCAACGAGAGCGCCGCGCGGTGGTCTTGGAATTTTCGAACTCGCTGACACGTGAGGAAAGCCACCGGGCTTGCTTCGCCGCGTCGATAACGGATGATCGCGCACGCGCAAAATCATCCCTCGCCGAGGTACAGCCTCAATGGTACCGGATGACCCGATAGGCTGGCGACACCGGTCCTTTTCTGCAGAACACGGAGAACTTCATGCTCGACGGCGCTTTCCTCTCTCACGCACTCCTCTGGCTGATCGGAGCTATGACTGTGGGTGCTGCCGTCACGTCGTTCATTGCGCTCTACGCGATGGGCCGTTCCAGCTACCGCAAGGACTGATCGCTACACCGCACCATACGTGGCGCGCACGGCCTCCTGAATAGCCTGGATTTGCTGATCCAGCGGGAGAGAGCCTGCGATCTGTACGCCCCTCTCGCCCTCCTGGAGCGACTCAAGAGTTTCAAGCTGCGAGTCCAGCAGCGCTGGGGGCATGAAGTGTCCCTCCCGTGCATCAAGACGCACGGTGAGCGTGGCACGGTCAACCAGCAACTCGGCAAAGAAAGTCTCTGGCGCTTCGGCGCGAATCGCGTCTCGATAGCGCCGCCGCAGCGCTGAGCAGGCAACGACAATCCGTTCCTCGCCCTGAAGCGCCTCCCCCACTGAACGCAGCCACGGCGTTCTGTCTTCGTCATCGAGGGGGATCCCCGACGCCATCTTGTCGACGTTGGTCAGCGGATGCAGGTCATCAGCATCGATGAAGCGCGCGCCGATGGTCTCCGCCAGTGCTTCTCCGAGTGTCGACTTGCCGCAGCCGCTTGGCCCCATCACAACGATGCGCGAACTCATCTGTTTCGCCCCAGCCCTCAGTAAAACTCGACGGTGTTCACCACAGCGCGTTGTTGTTTCCCATCGAGCAAGCGCGTCGCGTTCTCGGCGAAGCGGCGGGCGATGCGCTCCGCCTCTTTCGAGCTGATTGCTGCCGTGTGCGGACTGACCAGAACATGCGGATGCGACCACAGTGGTGATGCGGCGTCCAATGGCTCCTGCTCAAAGACGTCGAGAGCGGCGAAAGCCACGCGGCCGTCATCGAGCGCAGGGATCAGCGCTTGCTCGTCAATGACACTTCCCCGACCGACGTTGACCAAGATGCCCCCTGGTCGCACCGCCGCCAGCAGCTCAGCGCCAATAAGGTGCTTGGTCTGCTCGGTACCGGGAAGGGTCACGACGATCGCGTCGACATCGCGCACAGCATCGATGAGGTCGTCGAGCGGGACCAGGCGCTCCACACCGTCTACAGGCTGCCCAGACCGGGTGGTGCCCCACACCTCAGCGCCGAGCGCGTGGAAGCGGCGAGCGCACTCAGAGCCGATCCCGCCGAGGCCGACGATCAGCACTCTCATCTCGTCGATCTGACGCATCTCCCAGCGGTCTGGCCACACGTTCTCGCGCTGATCGGTCATCAGACGGGGCAGATCTTTGGCTCCGGCGAGAACGGCGAAAACCGCAAACTCTGCCAACGGCCCGCCGTGGACCCCTGCACTTGTGGTGAAGGTGACGCGCTCAAGTGCGGCGCTATCCAGTTCTGCTGCCCGAACGGTGCTGCCGCCGCCTGCAGCCGTGGTCATCACCCACCGCAGCCTTTTGTTTGCGGCCACGGTACGCGCGAGTGCGTGCGGGTCGACATCGGGGATCCCGAAAAGAACGTCGGCGGAGTCCACCATCTCATCGAAGGCGCGCTGCTGCTCTGCGGTGCGTGAGAAAGAGGGATCCCCCGACCAGTCAGCCGGCCAGCGCATCGGCGGCACAAGAGTGTGGTCGCGGACAAGCTCGAGGCGCGGCTCTTTCTCTTCAATGAGCTGGCAGAGATCTTCCGGTAGTGGAACGGCCACCACCGCCCGAAGCTTGCTCGTCGACGATGTCATAAAGATTCCCTCCGCGCTGAGTACTCGACTCGACCAGCGTAGAGGTCGCCGCAACACAGTGCGCGCAAGGGCCTGTACAGCGATACGCTGAAGCAACCCCTTCTTCACGATCGAGGAGCCTTCTGTGCCCGAAGCATCAGCGAACATCGGAGTCGTCGGACTCGCCGTCATGGGATCGAATCTCGCCCGCAACCTTGCGAGCCGCGAGGGAAACACCGTGGCGATCTTCAACCGCAGCCACGAGAAGACTGAAACGCTCGTCTCCGAGCACCCAGAGGCCGGGTTCGTTCCGGCGCAGAGCTACCAGGAGTTCGCGGACTCGCTGCAGAAGCCGCGTACCGCGATCATCATGGTCAAGGCTGGCGGCCCGACCGATGCGGTCATCAACTCACTGGTTGAGGTTTTCGAACCAGGCGACATCATCGTCGATGGCGGCAACGCCTACTTCCCCGACACGATCCGTCGCGAGAAGGCAGTGCGCGAGACCGGTATCAACTTCGTTGGCGCTGGTATCTCTGGCGGCGAAGAGGGAGCCCTCAATGGCCCCTCGATCATGCCTGGCGGCTCAGACGAGTCGTGGGTCACGCTCGGCCCGATCCTCAAGTCGATCGCCGCTGTCGCCGAGGGTGAGCCGTGTGTGACGCACATTGGTCACGACGGAGCAGGCCATTTCGTGAAGATGGTGCACAACGGCATCGAGTACGCCGACATGCAGCTCATCGCCGAGGCCTACGACCTCATTCGTCGCGGCACCGGAAAGTCTCCGGCCGAGATCGCAGAGATCTTCGCCGAGTGGAACAGGGGCGAACTGGAGTCGTACCTGATCGAGATCACCGCGGAGGTGCTCCGCCAGGTCGATGCCGAAACGGGTAACCCGCTGGTTGACGTCATTCTCGACCAGGCAGGCGCCAAGGGAACGGGAGCGTGGACGGTGCAGACCGCTCTTGCGCTCGGCGTCCCTGTCTCCGGTATTGCCGAGGCGACCTTCGCGCGTTCCCTGTCTTCACACCCGGAACAGCGTGCCGTTGCTGGCTCTCTCCCCGGTCCGGAAGAAGAGTTCACCGTCGCTGCAGAAGACACGGCACAGTTCATCGAAGATGTGCGTCTTGCGCTTTACGCCTCCAAGATCGTCGCCTACTCGCAGGGCTTCGACGAGATCCGCGCTGGTGCCATTGAATACGGGTGGAACATCGACCTCGGTGCGATCTCGAAGATCTGGCGTGGTGGCTGCATCATCCGCGCCCAGTTCCTGAACCGCATCGCAGATGCTTATGCGGCGACACCCGATTTGCCTGTGCTGATGGCTGCTCCGTACTTCGCGGAGGCGTTGGGCCGTGGTCAGGCTTCGTGGCGTCGTGTCGTGGTGGCTGCCGCTCAGGCTGGCATCCCCTCCCCTGCGTTCTCATCGTCGTTGTCGTACTACGACGGCATTCGCGCCGACCGGCTGCCGGCAGCGCTTGTGCAGGGTCAGCGGGACTTCTTCGGGGCGCACACCTACAAGCGCATCGATAAGGAAGGCACCTTCCACACGCTGTGGTCGGGCGACCGCACCGAGATCGAGGCGGAAGACACGCACTGACGTTTTTACATAAAAGAGGGGGCAGCCGCGGCTGCCCCCTCTTTTATGTTTACCTCAGCGCGTGATGTCTTGCACCGTGCCCTTGGACAGGCGAAGGCGCCGCGTGGCGCGGCGAGCCACCGCGGAGTCGTGTGTGACGACAATCATCGTGATGCCATCGGCGCAGAGCGATTCCAGCAACGCGAGAATCTCATCGCGCATGCTCTCGTCGAGATTGCCGGTCGGCTCGTCGGCGAGCAACACTCGTGGCCGCTTGACGATCGCGCGAGCGATCGCGACACGCTGTTGCTGACCGCCGGAAAGCTCGGTAGGAAGATGATCCCCGCGGTCATCCAACCCCACATGCGCGAGCGCTGCCAGTACCCTCGTGCGTCGTTCTTCTTTGTCGAGATGTAAAGGCTCAAGAGCCATGTCGACGTTTTCTGATGCGGTCAGCGTGGGAATCAGGTTGAACCCTTGGAAGACGAATCCAATCTCTTCCGCTCTGATCCGCCCCAGTTCTTTTACCGACGCAGACGACAGCTCCCGGCCATCCAGTTGTAGTGAACCACTGGACGGGGAATCGAGGGCACCGAGAAGCTGCAGCAGCGTTGATTTTCCGCCACCTGTTGGCCCCTGGATTGTGACGAAGTCGCCCGGCATGATCTGAAGATCGACGCCGGTGAGCGCCTTCACAATGCGACCTTTTTGCGTGTAGGTGCGGGTGACCCCCGTCGCGCGGTAGAGCGGCGTTTCATCGCGCTGATGCTGCGCGTCAGGTGCGAGGCCTGCAGCGGTCATAAGAGTCTCCTTCTGATCAGATGTGTGGGGCTGTTCGCGTGGCGAACGAGATGAGGCGGCGCTCATGCCACCGACCGCAGTGCTTCTGCCGGGCTGAGGCGCGCTGCCCTCCAGCCGCCGAACGCGCCCGCAATGAGGCCACCGAGCACAGCGAGACCTATCGCTGCAACAAAGACGCCCGGTGTGAACGGTGCCTGAAGCACGATGTCGGCGTTGGAAGTTGCCGAGACAAGTGCGCCGCCGCCGGTTGGGCCGCCACCTCCACCGCCAGGTGCACCTGGCTGACCCGCTGTGTTCGCGGCGGTTTCCGCAGCCGTAGACACCGTGGGCTGCAGGACGTTGATGACAACGATGCCGATTACCCCGAGCGCGAGACCTGCGGCACCACCGATGAGGCCCTGCACCATGGACTCCCCCGCCACCTGGCGCACGACGCGACCGTTCGACCACCCGATGGCCTTCAGAGTTCCGAACTCCCGCGTGCGACGCCCCACCCCCGACAGCGTGAGCAGCACGGAGAGCAGCACGGCAACGGCAAGCACAATGATCGAGAGCCAGGTGCCGAGGTTCGTGATCAAGGCTGTTG
Organism: Microbacterium sp. NPDC076768; assembly: GCF_040687205.1. Taxonomy (NCBI): domain Bacteria; kingdom Bacillati; phylum Actinomycetota; class Actinomycetes; order Micrococcales; family Microbacteriaceae; genus Microbacterium; species Microbacterium sp. NPDC076768. Next base: position 300,526 of record NZ_JBFBMU010000003.1, on the reverse strand, counting down.
CGCTGGACAGCGATCCAGAAACCGTAGATGCAAGCTCCGCCTGCGAGGTGACGGTGGCTTCGGGGAGCTCTTCGACGAGCGCGGCCTGCACGTCGTCAATAGATGCTGCGGAATCGGCTTGGACATAAACCGTCGAGATCACATCTCCCACACCAGCCAGCGTCTGCGCTGTCGCCAATGGTAGGTACACATTCGCTGCGGTGTCTGCCGTATCCGCTGTGGCGGTGAGGATACCGACGACCTCGACATCGGAGCCGGCGACGTCGATGGTGTCACCGACCGCGATCTCGCTGGTGGTGGCGTACGTGCTGTCGACCAGAGCGACAAGCGCGTCACTGTCGTCTGTGTCGAACCCGCGACCGTCACTGACTTCCACGGAGGCCAGTGGGCCGATCGCGGTCGCTGCCGGATCAATACCGAGCACCGAGAAGGAGTCGACGTCGAAGGCCCCTCCGCGACCTTGACCACCCTCTGGGGGCGCCTGGCCCTCACCCGGTGTGCCGCCCTGCGTACCGTCTTGCGTCTCTTCCTGCTGGCCGAAGCCGCCGCTTGGCAACTCACCAGAGAAAGTCGAATTGGTGAGGCTGAGCGCACCAGCCGCCGCCGACACGCCATCAGCGGCCGCCACGGTGTTCAGCACTTCAGCGTCGAGGGTGCCGCGAGCAAGGTCGGTGCGCAACGTCGACTGGTCAAGCGTGGTGGTCTCGCCATCTGTCTCGCCCGCATCCGCATCGAACTCGAAACGCGCGCCACCGCGGTCCCCAGGCTCAGCAGCGGCACCGGTCACGGTGAGGTCGGTTCCGACGCCATAGACCGATTCGAGCGCTTGAGCCTGCGCGTCACGCACTCCGGCGGTCAGAGCATTAACGATGATGACGAGCGCGATGGCGATTGCCAATCCGACCGCGACTATCGCCGTCTGTTTTTTGCGACCAGCGAGTTCGCGCCGCAGGTATGTTCCGTACATCGTTCTCCTTCTGCCGCGGCCATCGCGGGCGAGAACGACGCTAGAAGCCGCACATATGGGAGATCGAAGAGCAGGTTATGAAACACCTATCTCTCAGACAACGCATAGCTCGCTCCATAGAAATTACATAGGAGACTCCGCAGAATAGAGACATGACCAGCGATCTTCCCGAACTGCGCCGCCCCGACGGCTCCCCCTTGCGTGTGCTTGCCGTCGACGACGAGCAGATGCTGACCGATCTGCTTTCCATGGCGCTCCGCATGGAAGGTTGGGAAGTGCGCACGGCGTCTTCCGGCCTTGAGGCACTGCAGGTCGCACGCGAGTTCGAACCAGACGCACTCGTGCTCGACATCATGATGCCCGACCTCGATGGCATGTCGGTACTCAAGCGACTCCGCGAGTCCGGCAACCTCGTCCCCGTGCTCTTTCTCACCGCTAAGGATGCCGTGGGAGACCGCGTTGCTGGCCTCACCGCCGGCGGTGACGACTACGTCACGAAACCGTTCAGCCTCGAAGAGGTCATTGCCCGTGTGCGCGCAATCATTCGCCGCACTGGACACGCCACCGCCGATGACGGCCAGTCGATTCTGCGTGTCTCCGACCTCACCCTCAACGAAGACAGCCACGAGGTCGAGCGCGATGGGACCGAGATCGAGCTCACCGCCACCGAGTTTGAGTTGCTCCGCTACCTCATGCGAAATGAGCGACGGGTGCTGTCGAAGGCGCAGATCCTTGACAGGGTCTGGAGCTACGACTTTGGTGGCAAGTCATCGGTCGTCGAGCTCTACATTTCGTACCTTCGTAAAAAGATCGATGCGGGTCGCACCCCGTTGCTGCACACCGTCCGTGGTGTCGGCTACATGATCAAGGCCCCGCAGTGAGGTCCGCGACGATGGTGAGACGGCCGATGAGCCTGCAGACGCGACTGATGACCGCCGTCATTGGGTTCGTCTCCCTAATCCTCATCATCGTCGCCGTTATCACCAGCGCGACGCTGGGCACCACCCTTGAGCGACACCTCGATCAGAAGCTTGTCGGATACGCCCGCATTACCTCACAGTTGGTGGAGCGAGTGCCGGCCAATCAGGCCACCGTCGACAATTTCCTCCTCGGAGAAGACCCACGGATTCCTGGGTTGCTTTTCGCCGTCGCCAGTCCGGTGACTGGTGCGACAGGCGTTGCTTTCAATGACTCGCAAGAGGACTTCGGCGGCACCCCAGAGGAGCTCAGCACCGAGCAGCTTCACAACCTCATCAATGGTCTAGGCAGCAACACCCCGACCACCGTTTCGATCGATGGACTCGGTTCCTACCGGGTCGTGGCCACGACAACGAATAACGGCGTCATCGTCGTCACAGGACTCCCCCGCGCCGAGATCCAGAACCTGCTCGCAAAGCTCCTCACTGTGATCGCCCTTGCAACCGTCGGCGGCCTGATCTTGCTGGCGCTGACCACTGCTGTGACCATCAGAGTGGGGCTCCGGCCGCTCCGCGCTGTCGCCACGACGGCGACCAGAGTGGCGAATCAACAGCTCGATCGCGGTGAGGTCACGATCACCGAACGCGTTCCGGCATCTGAGGCCGACCCCCGCACCGAGACCGGCCTTGTGGGGGCGTCCCTGAACACTCTGCTCGACCATGTGAACACTTCTCTCGCCTCTCGGCAGCAGAACGAGGAACGCATGCGGCGCTTTGTAGCCGATGCCAGCCACGAGCTACGAACCCCGCTCGCCTCTATTCGCGGCTACTCCGAACTTTCGCTCCGCGCGCTTGGCCAGAGCCGATCTCCCGAGGTGATCGATGGCACCACGTCATCACTCGAGCGCATTCAGGCGCAGTCGCTACGAATGACAAGCCTCGTTGAAGACCTCCTTCTGCTGGCACGACTCGACGAAGGGCGCGAACTCGTGCACGGCACTGTCGATCTCACCCAGCTGGCATTGGAAGGTCTCTCAGATGCACGTCCGACTGCGCTTGAGCATCACTGGAACATCGAGGTGCCCGAAGAGCCTGTCACTGTTCTCGGTGACGCAGGACGGATGCACCAGGTGGTCGCGAACCTGCTCGCCAATGCACGAACGCACACTCCGGCAGGCACCACGATCACGCTGAGCGTGGCGCAAGAGGACGCAGACGCGGTCTTGCGTGTGCACGATGACGGACCGGGCATTGATCCCGCAATCCGCGAGGAACTTTTTGCGCGGTTCGCGAGGGGCGACAGCTCCCGTGCCCGCCAGACCGGCGGAACGGGCCTCGGGCTCGCCATCGCCAAAGCCATCGTCGAGGGCCACCACGGTTCTATCTCTGTCGAAAGCGAACCGGGCGATACGACCTTCACTGTCCGCATCCCGACCACCCCACCCGCCAAGACCTCCTAACTCCCCCTACTCCCCCAACGCCCCCAACTCCCCCTAACTCCCCCAGCTCCCCCCTGACCAGGTCCACTTGTCGGGAGATTGCCCTGCTGCGCCAGTTCTCGCACGGTTTGGCCCGACATCCGTACGTTCTCCCGACAAGTGGACAGTGTGCGGCGGTCAGTTGCGGCGGTCAGTTGCGCTCTTGCAGGCGCCGAACGGCCGCAACGATCGCCGATTCGACCGAGGCCCAGTCGTGGATCACCTGCGCGTAGTCGAACCGCAACGTCTCGTATCCGAGCGCCGAGGCAGCCGCGTCACGCACAAGATCTTTGTGCCGGTGTGCGGCACTCGCGTGGTTGCCTTTGCCGTCTGTCTCCAGGATCAAGAGGCCACCGAGTACGAAGTCCACTCTTCCGACCGTGGGAATCGCGACCTGGCACTCCAAACTGATGCCCAAGAGATGGAGTCGTAGCCGAAGCAGAGACTCTAGTCCGCTGTCTGCGTCGGACCGCGCCAGGTCGATCAGCCAGTGCGCGCCTGCGGGCAGACGTTGCCGTATTCGTCGCCGTGCTGTGCTCACGATCAGTCGCTGAGCGAGCGCAGATTCGAGTGCGGCAAAGAAAGCTTCTTCCCCCGCGCAGCGGTACACGTGGATCAGTACCTGTTCGAGCGGAGCGAGCCCAACCCCTGCGCGGCCAGCGTCGTAGTGCCCTACACACTCGCAACGCACATGATGCGGGCGCCCTTTTCCTCCCAACCAGACATGCACCGGCCCGTCGGCCTCAAGAGACCACACTCCATACAGCCGCAACGCATGCGCGCAGGTGAGCGCTCCGCCGTGGGCCGCCGCCTCCACAATCGCGGCGTCAGCGGCGACCACCGCAAAGACCCCTGCTCTCACCCGAGCGAGAGAGCCGCCGCGCACCGCGGCCGCGCTCATCCGGCGGGTGATCCCGTACGTCCGAAGCAGGGTTCCCCGCACGACCCCACCGTGTTGGCCAGCAATAAACGCAGCACTAAGCATCCGTCGATTCTGGGCTGCGCATTCGTCTTCCGGTTCCGTCTGAGGCGCGCTGCGAGCGAATCCACTCCGAAGCGCTAAGTGTGCAGGAACGGACAGCGAGCACACCTGTCGGGAGAATCCTTCAGGCACGCGCGCATGCGCGGAAACCTCCCTACATCCGGGCTTTCTCCCGACAAATGCACCGGGGGTCGGCGAGAGGAGGAGGGGCGGGGCCGGGGCGGGGCCGGGGGCGGGAGGGGGTCAGTAGCCGGCGAAGGCGTCGGTGGTGAGGGAGCGTGCTTTCTGCAGTGCAGGAGCAAGGGCGGCGATCAGGCGTGGCGGACCGGAGATAAAGGCGTGCCGGATGGAGAGGTCGGGGACTGTGCGCTGCAGCGTTGCCGCGTCTACACGGGCTCCCTGCGCCCATGTCCAGTGGGCGGGGAGATCCGTCGGCTCATCCGGGGTGAAGACAATCGCCGTCACCCCCGTCGATGCAATCTCCTCCCGGAAGGCGAGTTCGTTGGCCTCAGACGCCACATAGACGAGCACGATATCGCGATGCTGCGCGGTCGCCTGCAGCTGTCGGAGCTGCGAGACGAATGGCGTCACCCCGATGCCAGCGGCAACCATCAACACCGGCTGATCGTTGTTCGGAAGGACGAAATCACCCCAGGTGCCCGTAACGGCGAGCCGCGCGCCCGGCTGCGCTGCTGCCAAGGCGCGCTTGTAGCTCGACGGATGTGTGGGCGCGCTGCTCGTGTACGCAACGCGCAACGTCGGGAGGTCTGCCGGCGCCGAAACGATGCTGAACTCCCGGCGTGTGCCTCGAGCGTCTGGTCGCGAGTGGGGAACATCAAGCTCGAGGTACTGCCCTGGCAGAAATCGAATCTTCCCCCTGGCGTCAAAAGTGAGCTCCTGCACGCGAGGAGTAATGAACGAGCGACGTTGCAGCACCAGGCTCAGTGACCCCCGGAGGGCGAAGGCGAACGCCAGCAGATTTCCCACAAGAAGCGCACGTTCCTGCCCGAGCGTGAAAAGGCCAGCGACGGAGATAGGCCAGCCGGCCAACAGCCCCACAACGACTGCCACGGCGAACTGCTGCCGACGACGTGGAGGAAGCGTCAGTGGCTCAGAGAGCATGAAGGCACCGAGAAAGAGGAACGGCGACTGCAGCACCGCAAACTGCAGTGCTGTTGCCACATCGAACCCGATGCCGAACTGCGTAGCTTGCACCGCCTGACGTACCACCGAAGTACCCACGGCAACGAGGAAGAACGCGGAAACAACCTGCACCTTCTCGGTGCGCCACAGCACCGCCAATCCCAGAAGCACGACGGGAATCGTCAGCAGGGGCGTGCCGACCCACCACGACGATGAGGTTCCCAACCATGCAAACGCTCCAAATGCGCCGAGGATGGAGACGACCGCCGCACCAAAGGCCGCGGGGTTGAAGATGTGGCGGCCGCGCCACGCGATCAGATACTTCGACACACTGGCGAGAGCCCCCGCCAGGGCGAGCCCCGCCAAGGCGCCAAACTCGATTCCTGGGCGCAGCACAAACAGCAAGATGAGCGCGGTGACAAGGGAAGACTCCACCCGCAACGGGAGCCGCAGGATGCGCTGGGCCGCCGCGTCGACGCCCACCACGACGACGGCGAGTACGAAGAATGACGCCAGCAGCTCAGCGGGCGTCGGCGAGACGAGCACGCCAAAAAGGGACAGGATCAGCGCGACCACCGCGAGCCCGCCGAGTGCACACACGACGAGCCTGTACATCGAGACTCCGCCAAGCACCGCAAGAACCCGTTGCCGTGCGGCGGTGAAGAAGGTGGTCATGTGTTCCGCTCTCCCCTATCTCTCTGGCGCTGGCCTGGTGTTGCCACCGGTAAGAAACAGCTCAGCCGGACAGTTCGCGGAGTATTCGACGCGCCCGTCTGTGCTCATCCGCACCCAGTCGACCTCCCACTCGTTGGCGAGCTGTGCGCCGCCATCGAAGAAGAGTGCTGTGGCAGCGGCATCAGCCCGCATTGCCTCTGGCGCCACCGCCCAGGTGGCTGCCCATGTGCGCACAGGCAGGCCGGTGCGGCCATCGAGAACGTGATGCAGTCCCTCTCCCCATGCCCTCCGATTGATGGCAGAGGCGCACAGCGCCTGGTCGCGCGCCTCGATGACTCCAATCGCTTTCCGCGAGTCGAAAGGATGCTCCAGAGCGATACGCACACCCGCTCCGCGCAGGCGAATATCACCCCCCGCATCCACCACCACGTCGCCGGGGAGGTCTGCCAGCACCTGCATCACCAGGTCGATCAGCCGGCCCTTGCCGAGCGCTCCAATATCCAGCATCGAGGCAGACGATGCCGAGACTCCGGTCTCCGTCCATGACAGCTGTTCGTCCCAACCGGAAGGAGCCTGGACCGGAGGACGAGCGACAAGCGAGTAGTCGGCGTCATACCCCAGCGCACTGAGGCTGTCGGCAATCAGCGGATTGACACCGCCCTGCGTGGCAGACGTGAGGTCGGCATAGAGATCGAGCATGGGCGCCGCATCCGCTGACACGATACGACCGCCACTTCTTCCGAGGCGAGCGACTTCTGAGTCTTCGCGGAACCGCGACCACGTGCGATCGAACTCAGCGATCGTTGCGGATACCGCATCACGCATGACTTCGCTGAGGGTGTCGGTCGTTTCAATCTCCCAGAGCGTTCCGATTGCCTCGAAGCGCCAGCTTGCCATACCGTGTCAGGCGCCTATGCGGCTGCCTGCTCCTTGATCGCATCGACGGCGATGTTGAAACCTCCGCTGGTCAAAGACGACCCAGCGACGCGCGTCACGTTGAGATCATCAATCGCCACACCTTCGACCTCGTCCGAAATGCCGGCGATGAACTGGCTCTGGTACTGCTCCGACTCTGGGTTGCTCGGCTCGCCGGTCACCTCAACGTCGGTCACCACGCCGTCGGCGAGTGTGAGGGTGACGGACACCTGCTCCACCGTCTCCGGCGTTTGATACGAGCCTTCTGCGGTGTAGGTGCCATCGGCGTAGTTTGCCGCGTCGCCGCCCGCAGCACTCGTCGATGATTCGGCGGTTGACCCCGTTCCGGTATCTGTCGAAACGTTGCTGGCGTCGGCTGTACCCGCGCAACCCGCAAGGACAAACACCCCCGCTACCCCGAGAAGCGCTGAGCCAGTACGGACAGAGGTCGGTGCGGTCGTGCGGAGCATAATAGCCCTCCCGGCTCGGTGTCTTTCGGTGAGAAGTTCAACACTTCGACCGTAAGTACCGCGGCTATGCGAAGGCTGTGCTCCAGCGATGAGTTACGCGTCGCCGCCGAACATGCTGGTGACAGAACCGTCTTCGAAGACCTCGTGGATCGCGCGTGCGAGCAGCGGCGCAATGGGAAGAATCGTGAGTTTTTCCCATCGACGCGACTCCGTCAGCGGGATCGTGTCGGTGATCACAACCTCATCGATCGACGAGTCCTGCAGTCGGTCAGACGCCGGGTCGCTGAAGATCGCGTGGGTTGCGGCGACGATGACGCGGTGAGCACCAGCTGCTTTGAGCGCCTGAGCCGCTTTCACGATCGTGCCACCGGTGTCGATCATGTCGTCGACAAGAAGGCAGGTGCGCCCCTCGACGGCACCCACGATCTCGTGCACCGAAACCTGGTTCGCGACCTTCGGGTCGCGGCGCTTGTGGATGATCGCAAGCGGGGCGCCGAGGCTGTCTGACCAGGTGTCTGCAACGCGCACTCGACCCATATCCGGGGAGACGACGGTGAGGATTTCACGGTCCTCCGCCGAGAGCGTGTTCTGGAAGTAGTCCAGCAGCACAGGCTTCGCGAACAGGTGGTCGACTGGTCCGTCAAAAAAGCCCTGAATCTGTGCCGCATGCAGATCGACGCTCATCACGCGGTCTGCGCCGGCTGTCTTCAGCAGGTCAGCTACCAGGCGAGCACTGATCGGCTCGCGACCGCGGCCCTTCTTGTCCTGCCGAGAATACGGATAGTACGGAGCGACGACGGTGATGCGCTTGGCCGACGCACGCTTGGCGGCGTCGATCATAATCAGCGTTTCCATCAGCCACTCATTGACCGGCTCGCCGAAGGTCTGGATGAGGAAGAGGTCGACGCCACGGATCGAAACCTCGAAACGCGCATAGATCTCTCCAGACGCGAAGGTACGGTGCTCGACAGGGGCGATCTCGGTGCCCAACGCTTCCGCGACAGCTGCCGTCAGGGCGGGGTGCGAACGCCCGCCAGCGACGACGAGCCGCTTCTTCGTCTTCGCGATGATTCCGGGGGCTACCCCGTTGTCCCGATCCAGATCGACAGTCTTCTTCTTGCGCGCCATGGCCTGCCTATTCCGCTGATCGTTCTCGGACGGCAGCATCCGCCGCGCCCGTCCCTGCTCTGTTTTTCTCGACCCAACCCTCGACATTGCGCTGGGGTGCAACGGTCATGGCCAACGCTCCGGCCGGAACATCCTTGCGGACCACCGCGCCGGCGCCGGTCTTCGCGCCTGCACCCAGCCTAACGGGCGCAACAAGGACGGTGTGAGAACCGGTGTGCACTTCGTCGCCGATCTCGGTGCGGTGCTTGTGCACATCGTCGTAGTTGGCCGTAATGGTGCTCGCGCCGAGGTTGACTCCACGGCCGATCGTCGCATCACCCACGTAAGACAGGTGCGGGACCTTGCTTCCCTCACCGATCTCGGCGTTCTTCGTCTCGACGTACGCACCGATTTTGCCTCTGGCGCCCAATACCGTGCCCGGTCGCAGGAACGAGAACGGGCCGACCTGTGCCTGCGCGCCAATCACGGCAAGCGTGGCGTCTGTGCGACGAACGCTCGCATCTTCACCGACCTCGCAGTCAACGAGGGTCGTGTCTGGTCCAACGACCGCACCGGGGGCGATCACGGTTGCACCCAAGATGTGAGTGTTCGGCAGAACAGTCACATCGGGTGAGAGCTTTGCGTCGTCATCGATCCAGGTGGTGGAGGGGTCGATCACCGTAACGCCTTCGAGCTGCCAACGGCGGACGATGCGCTGATTAAGCAACCGCCCGACCTCTGCCAGCTGAGCGCGATCGTTCACCCCAAAAGTCACAGACACGTCGGAGACAACGGAAGCAGCTACCCGGTCACCATCGCGACGCAGGAGCCCGGGAACATCCGTCAAGTACATCTCGCCCTGGGCGTTTTCGACGCCGATCTGCGGCAGGTAGGTACGCAGGGTCGACGCGCGGAACACGTACATCCCTGCGTTGATCTCCCGCACCGCTGCTTCGTCGGCAGTGGCGTCTTTCTGCTCCACGATGCGATCGACTCCGCCGTCTGCATCGCGCACTACTCGTCCGTAGCCGGTGGGGTCATCAACCAACGCCGTCATCAGGGTGGCCGGTGCGCCGGACTCGCGGTGCTCCGCCACGAAAGCAGAAAGCGTGTCGAAGTCGGCCAGCGGGCAATCGCCGGACAGCACCAGCACGTCGCCATCGAAATCACCGGGGAGCGCGTCGATCGCCACCTGAACCGCACGGCCTGTGCCTGGAACATGGTCCTGATCGATAAAAATCGCGTCTGGGTAGTCAGCGGCGAGCGCAGCAACAACCTGGTCGCGCTCGTGCCGCACAACCACCTCGACGTGGGCTGCCTGCAACCGACCTGCCGTGGTGAGCACGTGTCCCACCAGCGGGCGACCGCTGATGCGATGCAACACCTTCGGCAGCCGCGACTTCATACGCGTGCCCTGTCCTGCGGCGAGGACGACGATCGCGAGATTGTTCCCAGTCATGCTCCGCCGCCAGGACTCGAACCTAGACCTAACAGCTCCAAAGGCTGTCGTGCTGCCATTACACCACGGCGGACCGTAGCTCCCCGGAGGGCGCCACGCACCAATTCTGCCATGCTCCAGCACCGGTTTTGGCGACACCACGTCTGTGACCCTCCGGAAACACGATTCTGAGACAGCACATTCATGATGCTCGCGTTGCCTGCGGTGGCCAGCCCCTCACGGGCATACACGCGATAATGGGCGAATGAGCGAGGCGGATGAGGTCGACCGGATTGTCGGCGCGTGGAACACCCAGCGCCCCGACCTCGATTTTTCTCCTCTCGAAGTGCTGTCCCGCATGGACCGGCTCTCACGGCATCTTGACCGCGCTCGCCGGAATGTCTTCCGGCGCAGTGATCTGGAGCAGTGGGAGTGGGATGTACTCTCGGCGCTGCGTCGCGCAGGATCCCCTTTCCAACTCTCGCCCAAACAGTTGCTCCAACAGACCCTTGTCTCGAGCGGAACGATGACCAATCGAATCGACAGGCTCGTCGGTCGTCGTTTTGTGCGGAGAGAAGCCGATCCCGACGACGGCCGGAGCGTGCTGGTCACGCTGACCGATGACGGCCGCATGCGGGTAGACGCCGCTATCACTCGCCTCGTCGATGTGGAGGCTGACCTTCTGCAAGCTCTCCCCCGCGCAGATCGGGATCGTCTGGCTGGACTTTTGCGCAAGCTGAGTTTGAGTTTCGACGAGTGAACGGGGTCGACTGATGGGCATGCCATCCCCTCTACCCGTGCGCGATGGCGTGGGTGCCACGCGCCTGCATGTGCCGCTTGCAGGCCCCTGGCCCACGGTGTCGGCCTACATGGTGGAGCGCTTTTTTCACCTTGACCCCGATTACCTGCTCCAGCGATTCGACCGCGGAGATGTCGTCACCAGTGACGGATCATCGGTCGCCCGCGACGCCGCGCTGGGGAGTGTGGAGTTCGTTTGGTACTACCGGGATCCGCCGCCCGAAACGCGAATTCCTTTCGAAGTCGAGATTTTGCACCAGGACGATGACCTTCTCGTGGTGGACAAGCCGCATTTCTTGCCCACCACCCCGGGGGGGAAATTTCTGCAGAACTCTGCCCTGGTGCGGTTGCGCAATCTGCTCGGCAACTCAGATCTCGCGCCGATCCACCGCCTCGACCGTGCGACAGCCGGTCTGCTGATGTTCTCGACGCGGCCGGCCACGCGGGGCGCCTATCAGCTGCTGTTCGAAAACAGACAGGTGCAGAAGGTGTACGAGGCGGTCTCCGCTCTTCCGACGGACGGCGCGCTACCGTCGCTTCCGCTCGTCTACCGCAACAACATCCTGAAGCTGCGCGGTCAAGTGCGCGTGCAGGTCGACGATGCCAAGGAGCCGAACTCCGAAACGCTCATCGAACTCCTCGGCAGAGACGACCACGTGGTGCATACGCTGCTTCGACCGCACAGCGGCAAGATGCATCAGTTGCGCGTGCACCTTGCCGCACTCGGTCTCGGCATCTTGAACGATCGGTTCTATCCCGAACTGCTGGCAGACATGCCGGATGATTTCGACAAGCCGCTGCAGCTGCTCGCCAGGGAACTGCGTTTTGTCGACCCTTTGAGCGGCCATGATCGGGTGTTCACCACGCGGCGCGCCCTGCGAGAAGCCCCCTCCGAGGGCGATCCCGTCAGCGACGCATGACCTTGCGCGCGAGTCGGTTCCCCAACAGCTGCACGAGATGGACGAATACGACGATCAAGATGATCGCTGCCCACATCACCACCGGCTCAAACTGACGGAAGCCATAGACCTGGGCAAAGGCACCGAGGCCACCGCCTCCAATGAGTCCTGCCATCGCGGTCATATCGATCAGCGCGACGATCACGAAGGTATAGCCCAGGATGAGCGGCCCTAGCGCCTCCGGAATAGCCACAGTGAAGAGGATCCGCCAGGGCCCTGCCCCCATCGCCCGAGCTGCTTCGATGACGCCGGTGGGGACGGACACCAGGTGCTGCTCGACGATGCGCCCGATGGCGAAAGACGCCGCAAGTCCGATCGCAAAGGCACCGGCATTCGTGCCGATTCCCGTACCGATCACCACACGCGCCAGCGGCTGCGAGATTGCAGCAATGAAGATGACGAACGGGATCGGACGGAAGATGTTGATGATGGTGTTCACGACCACATTGATCGGACGGTTAGGCAGGATGCCTCCGTTCCGAGTGATGTAGAGCATGACTCCCCAGAGGAGACCGACGATGCCGCCGAACAGCAGGGCGACCGAGGTCATGTAGAGGGTCTCCAGCGCTGCCACCCAGAACTGGGGCCACAATTCGACAAGACGCTCCATCAGCGCGTCTCCTCTCCGGCGATCTCAGTAACTTCGATGCGCGCACCTATTTCTGCAAGCACCCGATCGACCGTCGCGTTTTCCCCGCGAATCGCGAGGGTGAGATGCCCAAAGGCCCGACCGCGAATGTCGTTTATGCCGCCGTACACCAGCTCGAAGTCGAGACCAGCAGTCGCAAGGTCCACGAACACCTGAGCCTGGGAAGAGTCTCCGTCGCGGAAGGAGAAGGTGACCAGCCGTCCGGTGTGCCGCTCGCGGAGAACGGCGAGTTCTGACGGCGACGGAACTCCCTTGACGACGGTGCCCACAAAGCGCTGCGATGCGTGGTTCTGCGGGGCGGAGAAGACCTCGTACACATCGCCCTGCTCGATGACCCGGCCTGCCTCCATCACTGCCACCTTGGTCGCGATTGTCTGAATCACGTCCATTTCGTGAGTGATGATGACGATGGTCACACCGTGCTCCTCGTTCACACGTTTCAGTAGGTCGAGCACTTCGTGAGTCGTTTGGGGATCGAGCGCACTGGTCGCCTCATCCGCGAGCAGAATCGACGGACCAGTGGCGAGAGCCCTCGCGATACCGACACGCTGCTTTTGGCCTCCCGATAACTGCTCTGGGTAGGACTTGGCTTTGTCGGAAAGTCCAACGAAATCCAGAAGCTCGGCAACGCGGGCATCGATGTCTGTCTTCGCCCAGCCTGCGAGCTTGAGCGGGTAAGCCACATTTGCTCGCACGCTTTGAGCCGAGAACAGATTGAACTGCTGGAAGATCATGCCAATACCGCCACGCACCTTGCGCAGTTCACGCTCGCGAAGTGCGGTGATGTCTACGCCATCAACGGTGATCGTTCCCCCTGTTGCCGGCTCAAGCGCGTTGATCAGCCGCACGAGTGTCGACTTACCGGCACCCGAGTAGCCGATGATGCCGAAAACGTCGCCCTTCTCGATCTCCAGGGTCACATCGTCAACGGCAACCATCTCCTGCCCGCCAGAGTTCGGTGACGGGTAGGTTTTTGACACGTTCGATAGCGTCACGATCGGCATGAAAGCTCCGGTCTACAGCTCAAGAAAAAGACCCCAGGGGGACGAAATCGCGGATTGATCAGCCTTGCGCTCTGGTGTCCTTTTGAACCTTCGCGAGCGAGTCGACCAGATCTTCCGCAGGAACCTGCACGGCAGCCGCGACGTTTCCCGATGATTCTTGGAGCCCTGCCTGGACATCCGCATCTGTCTGGAAGATCTCGACAAGCTTGAGATACGTCTCGTTGTCGGCGTCTTCTGCCTTCGCAGCGAAGATGTTCACGTACGGCAGAGCATTTGCATCCTCTGGGTCGTCCTGTGCGAGCGCATCGTCGAACGTGAGACCCGCGTCAGTGACGAAGTCGTTGTTGACGATCGCCGCGGCAACGTCCGGGAGCGACGTAGGGATGAGGGCGGCCTCAAGCGCGGTGACCTTCACCTTCGACTTGTCGGTGTCGATGTCGGCGAGGTCTGAGAAGATCGTGCCCCCGCTCTTCAGCTCCACGAGCCCCGCTGATTGCAACACCAGCAGCGCGCGCGCTTGGTTTGAGGCGTCGTCTGGAACAGCAACGGTCTCGTTCTTCGGGATGCTCTTCACATCATCGAACTTCGTTGAGTAGAGGCCAAGCGGGTAGATCGCTGTGGAACCGATGGGGGTGAGATCGTTGCCTGATGCTTCGTTGTACTCGGCGAGATAGACGATGTGCTGGAACTGATTGAGATCCAGCTCCCCCTCGGCTAGCGCGGGATTCGGCTGCTCGTATGAACCGAAGTTGACGAGTTCAACGCTGATGTCTTCCGCAGCTGCTGCCGCCACAAACGGCGCCCACTGCGCGTCCCCGTCGTTGACGACACCGATTCTTACGGTCTCGTTCTCAGCCGAGCTCTCACCTCCAGAGTCGGGGGATGCAGACGCGCAGCCCGCGAGGGTGACGGCAAAGGGGACCACGGCGAGCGTGGCGAGAACGGAGAGAGTGCGACGTGACATGTGAGGTTCCTTCCTGGCGGACGGGAACACGTTACGCAGAGGCTTCAGCGCACAGAGAATCGTTCGTCACACAGGGTCACAGCCGACCGGCATATCAGTCAGAGGGGGTCTCACATGGTCGCCCTTGGCTCTTAGCCAACCTCATCGGTCAGCTCGAACCAGCGCATCTCCAGCTCTTCAATCTCTGCCTGCTGATCGCTGATCTTCTTCATGCGCTCAGCGAGGCCCTCATAATCGGCCTGATCATGATCAGCGAGGGCAGTCTTGGCTGCATTCATCTGCTGGGTGAGTTTCTGGATGCGTCGCTCCAGCGAAGAAATCTCTTTCTGCGCCGTGCGCAGGGCAGCACCGTCGAGCCCCTTGGGTGTGGTGGTCTCGGTCGCCGCAGCGGTAGCGGTCTGCTTCGTGGTGGCAGCATCTTGCAGCTGACGAAGACGCAGGTACTCGTCCACTCCGCCGGGGAGGTGCCGGAGCTGCCCGTCGAGGATCGCGTACTGCTGATCGGTGACGCGCTCCAGGAAATACCGATCGTGGCTCACCACCAGCAGAGTGCCTGACCACGAATCGAGAAGATCTTCGATCGCGGCGAGCATGTCGGTGTCCAGGTCGTTGGTCGGCTCGTCGAGGATCAGCACGTTCGGCTGTTCAAGCAACACAAGCAGCAGCTGCAGTCGGCGCTGTTGACCACCGGAGAGGTCTTTGACCTTCGTAGACAGCTGCGCGGAGGAGAAGCCCAGCCGCTCGAGCAATTGGCCTGGCGTCAGGTCTTGCGCCTTCGATCCCGCACCCAGGGTGTAGGAGGTGCGGAGTCCGGAGATGACGACGCGCACCGGGTCTTTCCAGTACTGGTCAAGCTCATCGAGCCGCTGCGTCAACGTCTGCACCTTGACGGTTTTGCCTCGTTTGACCCGACCAACCGTCGGTTCGACGGTGCCGGAAATAAGCCCGAGCAAAGTGGACTTGCCCGCACCATTCACGCCGAGAATGCCGGTGCGCTCCCCCGGCGCGATGCGCCACTCCACGTCGCGCAACACCACTTTCTCCCCTGAGCCCCCGGTCCCTGAGCCCCCGGTCCCTGAGCCCCCGGTCCCTGAGCCTGTCGAAGGGTAAGTCACCCCCACATCGAGCAGGTCAACGACGTCTTTGCCGAGGCGCGAAACAGCAAGCGACTGCAGCGATACTTTGTCGCGAATCTCCGGCACATCGGCGATGAGGTCGTTGGCGGCGTCGATGCGGAACTTCGGCTTGGCCGTCCGCGCTGGGGCTCCGCGGCGAAGCCAGGCGAGCTCCTTGCGCGCCAAGTTCTGACGCTTTGCCTCGACGGTCGCCGCCATCCGGTCGCGCTCAACGCGTTGCAAGATGTATGCGGCGTATCCGCCCTCGAAAGGTTCGACAAGGCGGTCGTGCACTTCCCAGGTTTCGGTGCAGATCTCGTCGAGGAACCACCGGTCGTGTGTCACGACCATGAGCGCACCTGAGTTCGTGGGCCAGCGCTTTTTCAAGTGTCCTGCGAGCCAGGTAATGGCTTCGACATCGAGGTGGTTTGTGGGCTCATCGAGGGCAATCACGTCCCAATCCCCGGTGAGGAGTTTGGCGAGCGAGACTCTGCGTCGTTGTCCGCCGCTGAGCGAACCGATCTCCGCGTCCCAGGGGAGGTCAGCGAGAAGGCCGTCGATCACGTCGCGGATGCGCGCGTCTCCAGCCCATTCGTATTCCGGGGTGTCGCCGACAACTGCGGCGCTGATGGTGAGGTCGTCTGGCAGGTTGTCTGCCTGGTCAAGGACACCGATAGTCGTGCCTTTGCGCACGGTGACGCGTCCGGAGTTCGGTTCCTTTATGCCAGCCAACATTCCCAGCAGGCTGGACTTGCCGTCGCCGTTGCGACCGACGATGCCAATACGATTCCCCTCCTCGATGCCGAGGGTCACGGAGTCAAAAACGACTCTGGTCGGATATTCGAGGTGGAGGGCTTCTGCCCCGAGAAGATGTGCCATGTTCCTTCCAGAGTAGGTGACCCTGCGCGGAACACCGACGTGGGCGAGGGTTCTCCGCGCTAGCATCGTCTTCATGAAATGCCTGTGACGCCTTCTCCTCACGTCCGTGCGCCGTCTTCTGGCGCGTCTGAAGGGTTCACCTATGCATGAGAATTTTCCTCTGAGCGGCAAGACTGCTCTCGTCACCGGCGTCTCCCGTCGTCGAGGTATCGGTTTCGGCATCGCCTCGAAACTCGCCTCTCTCGGGGCCAGCGTCGTGTTTCAGCACCATCACGAACACGACCTCGCCCAGCCGTGGGGCGGTGATGATCTCTCCGCCGTGCGAGAGGGCATCCGCACATGCCTTGTCGGCGACGCCCGTATCGATGACGTCGGAGCGGACCTCGCCGACGAAGCGTCCGTTTCGTCGGTCGTTGAAACCGCCGCGGGCCTCAACGGCTCGATCGACATTCTGGTCTGCAACCATGCAAAGAGCGGTGACGACGGCAGCATCCTCGACATGACTCCCGAGCGGCTCGACGCGTTCTGGGATGTGAATACACGATCAACTCTCCTGCTGACGGCTGAGTTTGCGCGACGCAAGACTTCCGCCGCAGACACGGCAAGACGCCCGGGAGAGCGACTTTCCGGCCAGAAGCCCTTCACTGCACCCCAGGGTCATGTGTTTTGGATGACTTCAGGACAAGGGCACGGTCCGATGCGTGGGGAGATCGCGTATGCCACCAGCAAAGCGGCCCTCGCGGGGGTCACCGCCTCGGTCGCCGCTGAACTGCTGGAACTCGGCATCGTCTTGAACACGGTGAACCCCGGACCAGTGAACACTGGCTACATGGACCCGGAGACGACGGATCGGCCACTGGGCGAGCTCGACCAGTACTTGGCGACAACCCCCTTCGGACGATTCGGGGTGCCTGCTGATCCAGCGGAGCTAATCGGATGGCTTTCCACATCAGCCGGAAGCTGGATAGTCGGGCAGGTGCTCACCAGCGATGGTGGTTTCAGCCTCTCGCAGTAGCCTGGCGTGGTGACCCAGACTCTCTCCGCACGCGCTGCCCTTCTCGACATGGACGGCACCCTTGTCGACTCGACCGCCGTCGTGGAACGCCTCTGGCTCGCCTGGGCCGAGCCGCACGGCATCGACCCAGAGACGGTGTTGCGCACGGTACACGGACGCCAAGGCCATCAGAGCATGGCCATCATGCTCCCGGAGCGCGATCATGCGGTGAACCTACGCGAGAACGATGTCATGCTCGCGAATGAAGCGGGCGATGTCGACGGTGTCATCGAAATCCCCGGAGCACGGGAGCTGCTGGATGCGCTACTCCCCTACCCCCATGCGATTGTCACCTCAGCAAACCTCGCATTGATGACTGCGCGGATGGGTGCAGCCGGACTCACTGTGCCGGCGCTCCATGTGACGGCCGAAGATGTGTCCGCGTCGAAGCCCGATCCTGAGGGCTTCCTCCGCGCAGCGAAGATGTTGGGAATCACCCCATCTGAGTGCATTGTCTTCGAAGACTCCGGTGCAGGAATCCAGGCGGGCCTTGCCGCTGGCATGCGCGTGGTGGGCGTCGGCCCGCACGCTGCTGCCCACCATCCGACGGTGCTCGTCCGTGACCTCTCGCAAGTTTCGGTCGCAGCGGCCGCGGACGGCTTCGAGCTGACGATCAGCTAGCACTGTCGCCAACGCGCTGATTCTGAGAACTCGTTGCGCCGCTACGATGAGTCGATGCGACGTTTTCCAGCTTCGGTGTTTGGCGTAGGAGAAGAGCCTGATCCGCGGTTCTCCATGGCGAACGAGCGCACGTTCCTCGCGTGGACCCGCACGGGACTCGCCCTCATCGCCGGTGGCGTCGCGCTTGAGGTACTTGGTCTCGACCTGCACCCTGGGCTGCGGCTCGCGGCGTCTCTTCTGCTGATCATCGCTGGCACCGCTGTCGCACCGCTGGCGTGGTGGGAATGGATGCGAGCCGAGCGCGCAATGCGCCAGTCACGCCCTTTGCCTGGCGCGTTCTCTTCTGTCGTGCTTGCTGTTGTCGTCGCGACTGTCGGATTGCTCGTCGTCGCAGGGGTGCTCTGGCGGTGACAAGCCAGGGTCCGCTTGATCCGGGACTGCAACCGGAGCGCACTGAACTGGCATGGCGTCGCACTGCCCTCGCGATTGCTGTCGGCTCTCTGGTCTCTTTGCGAATCTTCCCGCTGATGTTGCCGGAAAACGCTGCGAACTGGGGGCTGTTGCCAGGGGCGATTGGGTTAGTCGCGGCCTGCGCTCTCTGGTTTGGCTCCCGCCGCCGACAGGCGCAACTGACGGCCTGGTTGGGTTCAACAATGTCTGAACCCCACGCGAGTATCGACGGTGACCGCCAGGCAACATCGCCGACTGTGAGACCGCCGGGCGCGGGGATGCTTCTCGCCCTAACGCTGCTGGCGACTGTGTTCGGCGCCCTGGCCATCGCGATCGTCGCAGTGGTGTTCTTCGTGGGCGTCGCCAGCTAGCCGAGTCTCCTCCTCAACGGGCAGCGAGAGCGCTGAACGACCGTGCGTGTGTGCGCGTAGGTGTGAACGGGGTGCAGTGGGTGTGCGCCATTTGTGGGTGGGGTCCCACCATCCGGGTCCTTGGATTTGTGGGGTGCCGTGTTTCATGCGGATGTGCCATCCGCTGGTGTCGAGGGTGCGGTGGTGGTGCCAGCAGAGGGCGACGCCGTTGTCGGTGTGGGTGGGGCCGTTGTTGGTGTGTTCGGTGACGTGGTGGATTTCGCACCAGGTGGCCGGGACGTGGCATCCGGGGATGAGGCATGTGTGGTCGCGGAGGGTGATCGCGCGGCGTTGGTGGGCAGTGAAGATGCGGTCGGTGGTGCTGATGCCGATGATGCGTCCTGCGGGGTCGAATAGCACTCGTTGTACTCCGCCGGCGCAGGCGGTGTGGGCGGCGGTGCGCACAGGGACGGGGGTGTCGATGCCGTCGATGTGTGCCCAGCCGGAGTTCGCGGCGTAGTCTTCTGCGGTCACCGACACGATCAGGGTCGGGGCCGCACCACCCAGTCGGGGCATGTCGTCATGTCGGGCGGCGATCCCGAGTGCTGCCGCGAGCGTGTCGTGCTGTTTTTGTGCACGACTACGCGGGTCAACCATGTGTCCTGGATCGTCTTCGGGCAACAACCCGGCGCCTGCGCCGTCTGTGTCGTCCGTGTCGTCGGTGGGGCGGAAGGTGACGCCGGGGAGTGGGGGTCCGTCGACTTTGGGGTTCAAGTACGCGTCGAAGATGCGTTGCAACTGCCCCGCTGTCTCCGGCAACAGTCCACCCCTGATCGGGATGACACCGTCTTTAGCGCGTCCGAGCACAATCCCGCGGGCACGCATCGCAATATCTTCGGCGGGTTCTGCCCCGTCAGGATCCAGGTATTGCACGATCACCAACGACAGCACCCGCAAATCTTCCGGCGTCGCCACCGGCCCCACCTCTGCACCACTGTTCGGATTATCTTCTGCAGTGTCGAGGTCTGCAACAAGCCCCCGCGCATGCGCGGCAAGTTCTGCGTCGGCTCGTAACCGGTCCTCGACACGAACCCGGGCCCCGGCCTGCTCCACAGGCCCGATCGCGGCCAACACCCCGGTGACCCCGACAACCCCGTCGACCATCGCCGCCCGCAGGGCAGGCCACCGGGCCGGCAACCATTCCCCGGAGGAGATACAGATTTCGCGTCGCACTGCTTTCGCCGCTTTCACTACTCGGCCTGCACTTGCCGCATCGACTCGCAACACCCGTTGCAACAACTCGCCGACGCTCCGGCAGCCAAACAGCCCGCAGAAACCAGCTTCACCCGACCCTGCAGGACGCGCATCTACCGATGCCACCGTTTCAACGATCACCGCCTCCACGCGACGTTGCACCTCACCGGCCGCGCGCAACAACTCCATCTTCGCCGTCACCGACAACCCCGCAACTACGTCGGAACGCAACACCACATCAAGGTCAGACGAGACCTTTTCGAGAAGCTGCACCGGGTTGCTCATACCCCTCAGTCAACACGGGGCCACCGACATTCCCACCCCAATAACCCCAGCTCAGAGCAATATTCCAGCACACGACCTCGCTGGCGAAAAGTTGTACCGAAAGAGAGCGCGCCCCGCTATCTCCCCAACATCCGAGCATCGCCCTTTAGACGAAGGTTGACAGTCTGCATGTTCGGCCAGAATCACGAGGCAGGGTCTGCAAGAGAAGCCATGACCTGCGGCTAAACAATGACAAAGAAAGTGAATCGAATAATCCCAGCCGCTAGGCTAAATCACGTCCGGAGAGGTAGCGGGCAGCATGCACATGTGGCCTAGTCAAATGTGTAATAAGTGACAAAGTCAGGTCTGTGGGAGGCCTAGTAGACAACCGGGGGGAGGTTGGCATGCTGGTTTATTTGGCACGAATCGTTGGCGCTGGTATTCAGGAAGTTTCGCGTGTAGCCACGTACTTTGTGATTGGCTAGTTCCTTATAAGTGGCGCCTGTGAGATTTACTCACAGGCGCCACTTATTTGTGTGCGCAAACAGGAAATACTTAAATGCAACTCGCACCAAAAGCTGTCGTGGTAAGAACGTGGCGAGGCGTGTTTAGCGCCCTTCTGCTGATGATTCTCATGGCAACCATCGTCATATTCTTCCCCGTTTTGCAAGGGACACTCACCTATGCGGTGGTGGGGCTAATCTCTCTCGCGATCATCGTTGAGCTCGTATTGCTCACACCCGCAGCTGTGCGACGGTTTCGTTACACGGTAGCGCTGGATGGCATCCATACCTCTTCGGGCGTACTCACCACGAAGACTTGCTTCGTCCCGATGCAGCAACTCCTGGTGATCGAGAAGAACCAGGGACCGATTCTGCGCACCTACGGACTCGTGAGCATTCGATTACAGGTACCGGGCACGTTCGTCGACATCGACGGGGTCACTGAAGACGCGTTTGCTGTGCTGCAAGAAGAAGTCCGCTCGATCCTGAGCCAGCACGACCGTGGTTGAGCGAAACAGCCGTGCGATGGTCGGGACCGTCGCCGCACGGTCGCTCCTGAGCGCAACTCTCGGCGTGGGAGCCACCCTTGCCATCGGCGCGCTCGTCGAGAGGCCCGTGCCGTTCGCCGTCTATGCAATCGTGACCCTCGCCTTCACTGTGCGCCTCATCTTGGTGATCACAGAATGGTGGACAACGAGATACGAAATTCACAACGCAGAACTCGAGTACAGATCAGGCAGACTCAACTCCACCTCGCTTCACATTCCGTGGTCGAGTGTCAGAGGCATGCACGTCGAAGCACCATGGCTGCTGCGCGTGTGGCGGCGCTCCGAAGTGCGCATAATGCATGGCGCTGGTCGCGCGAGCGAAATTCACCTCAAGGCGCTGAGTGCCTCGAAAGTGGCCGAGCTGCGTACAAGTATTGAGAACGGGCGGGTAGAGGGTCTCGATTCCTCGCAAGAGACGAGCGAATTCAGATACGTGAGAACGTCTCTGTACTGTTTTGCGCACGCCCAGTGGTACTTCATCTTCCCTCTTCTCGTCGCAATACTCGGGCTCCTCTCTCGGCTGCTGCAGAAAGATCTCTTGCAGACTTCCACTTATGTGTGGGAGCGACTGGTCGCGATGCAAACCTCCGTTATCGTGCTCTCGACCCTCGGCGTCTTGTGTGTAGCGCTCACAATTGGCTACATTTCGAAATCTGCGCAGATGGCGAACTTTCGAGTGCGACACACATCGGATCTTATCGAGACGCGGCAGGGGCTCATCTCCACTCGAACTCGAACCATCAAAACCAGCGATGTCACCGTCGTGGAAGTGCAACGACCACTCCTTTTCCGGATGATGCGTCGTTCTATTGTGCTCGTGTCAGGCGGCTCTGGAGACGGTCAAACCCCCTATTTTCTCTCCTTGGATTCGACGAGAAGAGAAACATCCGCACTCGTGCGGTCTGTTTTCTCTGACTACCGCCGAACCAAGAACCTCGGCGCTTCCTCACCCGTTGGCCTCATTTTGGTGAGCATGCCGTGGATCGCGGTCACCGTAATCAGCCATGCATTGTTTCGCAACGCATGGACGCTCTCCGCTGTTTTTATCACTGGGGCGCTTATGGTGCTGTGGGCCATACGAACCAGATCGCGATTCTTGCTTGGCCCCGAAGACCTCGTCGAGATTCAGCGTGGCCTGAAGGTGCACAAGAGGTTGATCTTTCGCGCGTCTTCGATCCTGCACTACGAGTCGGTGAGGAGTGTTTTCGGACGCTGGATACCCACCAATCGCGTTCGGCTGACAATTGCAGATCGAGGCGTTCGAGAGATCTCTATTCGAGCGCTGAGCGGTGTCGAGCTCAGGGATATTCACCGCGCTCTTGCTCAGCTTCCCCATGTGGGGAGCTATCGATACGCCCGAGCCTTGGATACCCAGCTAGACGAAGGTTAGTCCCGCGGATAGTCCTCAAAAATGAGGGTCGTCCTGGTCGAACGGATCGACGGGATCGCCTGAATGTCTTCTAAGACGATGCGCCGCAGATCGCGGGCATCGTTGGCTCGCACGAGAAGAATCACGTCGAAGTCGCCCCCGACCAGCGCCATATGTTCGATCTCAGGGATCGCCCGCAACCGCTCACTCACTGATTGCCAGGTGGCTTGCTCGATAGCCAAAGTTACGTAGGCACTCGCATGATGCCCCAGCAGCACGGGGTCGGTGCGCACCGAGTATCCGGTGATAACACCCGCGTCGGTGAGTCGTTTGATCCTGGCGTGCGCGCCTGCACGCGAGATATGCACGGCCTCAGCGACCGCCGTCATCGACGCACGCGCATCGCGCCGCAACTCTTCGAGAATCGCGCGATCTGTGTCGTCCAGAGCGACCATGACACCCTCCCCGCAGCGCAGTATTTCTGACACTTCGTTCAAGAATGCATCACAAAGTGTCGTTCTATCCATACTTCACCGAAAGATCTTGGATGACTGTCGCGTCGGAGTCATGCTGTCTTCATCGAGTTCGGCAAGGAAGGCGAGCGCATGCAGCACCCAGATCTACTCCCGCGAGACACAGCGGTACGACTGATCGACGAGCACGGCGAGACGGTAGCGGACGCACACTACGCACTCCCCGACACCGAGACGTTGCTCGCCGCCTACCGAGGCCTCGTCGAGGGACGACGCATCAACGATCAGGCTGGCGCTTTGGTGCGCCAGGGACGCCTTGCGGTCTACCCGTCATCACACGGACAGGAAGCGTGTCAGATCGGTGCGGCAATGATTCTCGGAGATGCGGACTGGCTGTTTCCGACGTACCGCGACTCGGTCGCCGTGATTGCGCGCGGAGTCGCACCGGCAGATGCGCTCGTGCTCCTCAAGGGCGATTGGCATTCTGGCTACGATGTGCGCGCGCACCGCGTCGCCCCTCAGGCGACTCCACTGGCCACACAGCTTCTTCATGCCGTCGGCTTCGCCCAAGCGGCGAAGTATCGCGGCGAAGGCACCGTAGTGCTCGCTCTCTGCGGCGATGGAGCTACCAGCGAGGGTGACTTCCATGAAGCCATGAACTTCGCCGCCGTCTTCCACGTTCCCGTTGTTTTCTTCGTGCAAAACAACGAGTTTGCGATCTCCGTTCCCCTCTCGCGTCAGACCGCGGCCCCCTCCCTCGCCCACAAGGCGATCGGCTACGGAATGCCGGGACAGCGTGTTGACGGAAACGACGTCGCCGCCGTTTTGGCAGTCCTCGGAGAAGCCGTCGACCGTGCTCGCTCAGGCGGCGGACCCTCGCTTGTCGAAGCGCACACCTACCGGATGCAGGCGCATACCAATGCAGATGACGACTCGCGGTACCGCGAGCGCGATGAGGTGCAGGCATGGATTGCCCGCGACCCATTGCTTCGCCTCCGAGCGCACCTCACCGCCGCTGGCGCTCTTGACACCGCCACAGAAGAGAGATTCGCCGCAGGCGCCGAAGAGATCGCCGCAGCTATGCGGGCGGCATTGAACACCGATGCCGACCTCGACCCAGAAGATCTGTTCCGCTTCGTCACCGCCGAGCGCTCCTCGCAGCTCGATGAGCAGTGGCAGCTGCTCCGCGACGAGATCGAGCGATCGCAACTCGCGGATGCAGACGCCACGGCTCCGGGAGGCAAGTGATGACGAGGACCCAGGACGACCTTCGCACCGACAGCGCGATCGGAACTATGAACACGACCACGATGAGCATGGCCGCGGCACTCAACAGGGCACTCGCCGACGCCATCGCCGATGACCCAGACGTCGTCGTTTTTGGAGAAGACGTCGGGGCACTGGGTGGTGTCTTCCGGATCACCGATGGGCTCACTGCTCGGTTCGGTGAAGAGCGTTGCTTCGATACGCCCCTTGCCGAGGCTGGCATCGTCGGCACCGCGGTTGGCATGGCAATGAACGGTATGCGCCCGGTCATCGAGATGCAGTTCGATGCCTTCGCGCTGCCGGCGTTCGAACAGATCGTCGGCCACGTGGCCAAACTCGGCAACCGCACACGAGGCGGCATGCGGATGCCGCTGGTTATCCGGATTCCCTACGGCGGCGGCATCGGCGGAGTGGAGCACCACTGCGATTCGTCTGAGGCCTATTACGCGCACACTCCCGGCCTCACGGTGATCAGCCCCTCCACACCGCAAGATGCATACTCGCTGCTGCGGGCCGCTATTGCGTCTGCCGACCCTGTGATCTTTCTTGAGCCGAAAAAGCTCTACTGGACTAAGGGCGAAGTCGACACCTCGGTCACGGCCGAGCTGGGCACGGCTCGCATCGCTCGTGCGGGGACAGACGTCACCCTGCTTGCTTACGGGGCAGCCGTATCACTTGCGATCGAAGCGGCCGAGGTCGCGGAAAGTGAGGGAAGAAGCGTGCAGGTGGTAGATGTGCGCTCGCTCTCGCCTTTCGATGACGCCACGGTGATGGCGGCGGTGAAGTCGACTGGCCGCGCTGTTGTGATCGCCGAAGCGCCAGGCTACGTCAGCGTGGCGTCCGAGATTCAAGCACGGGTGTTCGAGCGGTGCTTCGAGTTTCTTGAAGCACCGGTACGCCGGGTCACGGGTTTTGACACACCATATGCACCCCCCAAGCTCGAGCACTGGTATCTCCCAGACATCGATCGCGTACTCGATGCGATCGACACGCTGCACTTTGATGAGGACGCATGAGCACCCACGTAAAACCGCAGAGCACCGCGAAGGTTTTCCGTCTTCCCGACCTTGGCGAGGGGCTCACCGAGGCAGGGCTCGTGCAGTGGCTCGTCGCTGTCGGCGACACCATCACCACCGACCAGCCCATCGCTGAGGTAGAGACGGCGAAGAGCATCGTCGAGTTGCCATCGCCGTTCGCCGGAGTCGTGACCGCGTTGCATGGTGACGCTGGCGACACCATCGACGTCGGCGCTCCCGTTCTGGAAGTCGCTGATCCCGCAGCCGCAGCCGCAGACGCAGCCGACGTGGAGCACGAAAACTATCGCCAGGAAGAACGCGCCGGCTCAGGCAATGTGTTGATCGGGTACGGCACCACGAGCAACACCACAAAGGGACGACGGCGTCCCGCCGTATCTTCGAGCAGAGAACGCCGCCCCGATGCTGCTGCGTCAGCGCCAGCTCCCGTGGAGCGAACGGACTCCCCCATCGCCGCTCGATCCCCCATCGCCGTTCGCTCTCCCATTGTGCGTCGGCTTGCGCGAGACCTCGGCGTCGACGTCCGCAGCATCACCGCGACCGGCACCGACGGTGCAATCACCCGCGCCGATGTGTTGCGCGCCGCCGTCGACACGGCGGTCGATGGCGCGCACGAGCAGCACCGCTCCGCGGCGGGAGCTGGCCACGTCGTGGACGGCCTCCCTGTGGTCTCACGCGAGCGGATGTCGCCGCTGCGTCGAGCCGTCAGCGCAAAACTCACCCGCAGCCGGTCAGAGATTCCCGAGGCGACGGTGTGGGTCGATGTCGATGCCACTGCGCTGTGGGATCTCCGCTCAGAGATGGCTCCCGCAGGAGAAAAGGCGCCGTCTGTGACCTCGTTGCTCGCTCGCTTTGTGCTTCTGGCGCTAGAGGACTACCCCGTGCTGGCATCGCGGCTGAGCGACGACGGCGACGAGCTCATCTCTTTCGAGGGAGTGAATCTGGGGGTCGCCGCCGACACTGAACGCGGCCTGATGGTGCCCGTCATTCCTCAGGCACATGCGTTGAGTGTGGAGCAGCTCGATGCAGCGCTCCGCGAACTCGCCGCTACCGCGCGCGCAGGAAGCATGCCGCCAGAGCGCCTGCGCGGCTCGACCTTCACGCTGAACAACTACGGCGGACTCGGAGTAGACGGGTCGGCCGCGATCATCAATCACCCTGACGTTGCGATTCTGGGGATCGGCCGCATTATCGAACGCCCGTGGGTGGTGGAGGGCGCCATCGTGCCCCGACGCATCATGCAGCTCTCGCTCGCTTTCGACCACCGCGTGTGTGACGGCGGGTACGCGGCTGGCTTTATCCGTCGCGTCACCGAGCTCATCGAACATCCACTGCGCGCGTTCGGGAGAGTCTGATCGAATCCGCCAAAAAGTCTCGATCTCGATGGGGTCGATGCGCTACGCTCGGCAATTACTGACCGATCATTCGGTTATGAATACCCGCGGTGCTATGTCACCTTTCCCGAATCGCAGAACAATGGAGTTCGCATGACGTCAGCAGTCTCCGAAAACCCATCCACCGGACGGATGCCAGCCGAAGAGCGGAGGGTGCTTGCCAGCACCCTGGTCGGCACCTCGATCGAGTGGTACGACTTCTTCATCTACGCCCAGGCGGCCGGGCTCGTACTCGCCCCGCTGTTTCTCGCTCCCATCGCAGAGGAGAGCCCGGGCTTTGCCCAGGTGATCTCGTTCGCCACGATCGGCATTTCCTTCCTGTTCCGTCCGCTCGGAGCCATCGTTGCCGGCCACCTCGGCGACAAACTCGGACGCAAGAAGATGCTCGTCTTCACCCTCATCATGATGGGGCTTTCTACTTCGCTCATCGGCATTTTGCCGACGTACGCCGCGATCGGAGTCGCAGCCCCGATTCTGCTGATCCTGCTCCGCATCCTGCAGGGATTCTCTGCTGGTGGCGAGTGGGGCGGTGCCGCGCTGATGGCCGTCGAGCACGCACCGCGTGGCCGGAGAGGCCTCTTCGGCGCTTTCCCCCAGATCGGCGTGCCCGTTGGCATGATCCTCGCGACGTCAACCCTGTGGGTACTCACCAGCTCGATGTCCCCCGAAGCGTTCCTCGAGTGGGGCTGGCGCATTCCGTTCCTGCTGTCGATCGTGCTGATCGCGGTCGGCTACATGATTCGTCGTGCGGTTGATGAAAGCCCGGTCTTCGAAGATCTCCAGCGTCGCCGCAAAGAAGCTTCGGCTCCGTTGCGTCGCCTGTTCAAGAACAACAGCAAGCAGGTCATCCTCACGGCCATCATCTTCATCGCCAACAACGCAGCCGGATACCTGCTCATCGCTTTCTTCGCGACCTACGCTGTCACGGCCCTCGGCATGGACCGCCCTCCGGTACTGCTGGCGACAACGCTCGCATCGTTCGGATGGCTGATCTTCACCCTGTGGGGTGGCCACCTCTCTGATCGACTCGGGCGCATCCGCACCTTCCAGATCGGCTACATCGCACTCGCGGTGTGGGCGGTCCCCATGTGGTTCCTCATCGATACGGCCAACATCCTGTGGTACTTCGTCGCTCTGTTTGTGATGACGTTTGCACTCGGCCTCTCATACGGACCACAGGCTGCGCTGTACGCCGAAATGTTCCCGGCGAACGTGCGCTACTCCGGCGTGTCGATCGGCTACGCCCTCGGTGCGATTCTGGGTGGCGCTTTCGCTCCGACAATCGCCGAGCTTCTGCTGAACCGCTTTGAAGCGGCCTGGACCATCGGCGTGTATATCGCCGTCGCCTCCGTGATCTCGCTTATCGGAGTGTCACTGGTCAAGGAGACGAAGGACGTCGACCTCTTCTCCTAACAGCAGAGAGAAACTCGCCACAGCGGTGGCCCCGCGCCTATGTCATAATTACTATACGATCGTTCAGTAATTCAGGATTGACGTTCATCAATTCAGGATTGAGCGGTAGGGCAACGGGCCACCGTCGAGACAACGCAGTCAGGAGATCCGCATGGCAGAGGCATACCTCGTCGGAGGCGTTCGCACGCCAGTCGGGCGATACGGCGGCGCTCTGTCTGGCGTACGTCCAGACGATCTCGCCGCCCTCGTCGTCCGCGAGGCGGTGCGGCGAGCGGGGATCGATCAGCACCAGGCCGATATCGACGAAGTCATCCTGGGCGCAGCAAACCAGGCAGGCGAAGATAATCGCAACGTCGCCAGGATGGCGGTGCTGCTGGGCGGTCTTCCCGATAGCGTCCCTGGCATCACCGTGAATCGCCTCTGCGCTTCTGGCATGTCTGCCATCACGATGGCCGCCCAAGCGATCAGGGCTGGCGATGCCGATCTCATTCTCGCCGGTGGGGTCGAGTCCATGACGCGCGCGCCCTGGGTACAGGCAAAGCCGGAGAAGGCATGGGCAAAACCCGGCGCAACGTTTGACACCTCGATCGGCTGGCGGTTTCCGAACCCCCAGCTGATCGCGCGAGAAAAGGCCACCTTCTCGATGCCAGAGACCGCAGAAGAAGTCGCCAGGGTCGACGGGATCACCCGCGACGAGGCAGATGCCTTTGCGGTGCGATCGCAGCAACGCGCTGCAGCAGCTATCGCTGGCGGCAGGTTTGAATCGGAGATCGTCGGAGTTTCGGTGGGCACCTCGGGAGCGTCCGACGAAGTGCTCATCGATGAGGGGCCTCGCCCTGAGACCACGATGGAGGCGCTCGCGCGCTTGCGACCCGTCGTTGCGGGAGGGCAGGTGGTGACAGCCGGCAACTCCAGCTCGCTCAACGATGGCGCTTCGGCGATCGTCGTCGCCAGCGCAGACGCTGTTGAGCGGTATGGCCTTGTGCCACGTGCGCGAATTGTGGTGGGGACCAGCGCAGGTCTCGCGCCGGAGATCATGGGCCTCGGCCCTGTCCCCGCAACGCAAAAGGCGTTGCACCGAGCGGGACTCACCATCGATGACATCGGCTCCGTCGAACTCAACGAAGCCTTCGCCACCCAGTCGATCGCCTGCATGCGCCGCCTGGGGATCGACGAATCGCGTGTAAATCTTGACGGTGGCGCTATCGCCCTCGGGCACCCGCTCGGCTCGTCTGGTTCCCGCCTGCTGGTCACGCTGCTCGGCCGCATGGAACGCGAAGAGTCACGCTACGGTCTGGCGACCATGTGTGTCGGCGTCGGACAGGGCGCAGCCCTCATCGTGGAGAAAATGTGATGCCAGAAGATTCTCCCTCTGAGCATCCCCTGCTCATCGAGCGACAGAGCGACCGTGTGATCGCAACGCTCAACCGTCCGCACAAGCGCAATGCCATCGACCAAGCCACCATCGATGCGTTGCACACGCTCTGCGCTGAGCTCGAGTCGGATCCTCGCACGCTTATCCTCACCGGCGCCGGCGGTGTTTTTGCCGCTGGCGCCGACATCGCTGAGCTCCGCGAACGCCGAGCGGCCGATGCGTTGCGAGGAATCAATGCCCACGCGTTCGTGCGGCTTGCCGAGCTTCCCATGCCTGTCATCGCGGCCATCGACGGCTATGCCCTCGGCGGAGGCGCCGAACTCGCCTACGCCGCAGACATCCGCATCGCCACCTCGTCGCTCGCCATCGGAAACCCGGAAACAGGCTTAGGAATCCTCGCAGCGGCAGGAGCAAGTTGGCGCCTGAAAGAGATCATCGGAGACGCCAGAGCGATGGAGTTGCTGCTGACAGGGCGCACGGTGAAAGCCGCGGAAGCTCTGCAGATAGGCCTCGTTTCCGCGCTGTACGAGCCGACCGAACTTCTCACTGCAGCGCACGCTCTTGCTGACCGCGTCGCGCGCAACGACCAGGCAGCAACGATCGCCACCAAACGGGTGTTCCGCGCGCCGCGCGCCGCGCACCCCGCCGTCGATCTGGAGGCACAGGCCGAGCTGTTCGAGAGCCCGGAAAAGTTCAGACGCATGACCGACTTTTTGGAGCGGAAATCACGATGAGTACGACTCCTCCCGCTGCCCCCGCGCACGTCGGAGTGCTGGGTGGCGGCCGAATGGGCGCCGGTATTGCCCACGCCTTTCTCCTTGCCGGATGCGAGGTGGTGGTGATCGAGCGCGACGATGACGCGGCGGCGGCCGCAGCCGCTCGTGTTCTCGCATCCGTAGATTCATCAATCGCCCGCGGCACCGCGACCGAGTCGCTGGATTCGTACCGCACGCGCTTCAGCACAGGCATCGATGCCGCACAATTCGCTTCCTGCGACCTGGTCATCGAGGCGGTGCCGGAAGACCTTGGCCTCAAGATCGAAGCGCTCACTCGCGTCGAGGCACAGATCGGTCCAGAAACAGTACTGGCTTCCAACACCTCTTCGATCTCAATCGACGAGCTCGCGGCAGTGCTCGAACGGCCAGCGCGGTTCCTGGGCATGCACTTCTTCAACCCGGTACCCGCGTCGACCATGGTCGAGATCGTGCGGGGTGCTGCAACCGCCCCTGTGCTCATGGAGTCGGCGCGCGCATGGGTGGAGTCGATAGGAAAGACTCCGATCGTTGTCGCCGACGCTCCAGGTTTCGCGTCGTCGCGGCTCGGCGTTGCGATCGGACTCGAAGCAATCCGCATGCTCGAAGAGGGCGTCGCCAGCGCAGAAGACATCGACGCCGCGATGACCCTGGGGTACAAGCATCCGATCGGGCCGCTCCGCCTCACCGACATCGTGGGCCTCGATGTACGCCTCGGTATTGCCGAGTATCTCGCCGCCCACCTCGGCGAGCGCTTCGAGCCCCCCGCTTTGCTACGCCAGCTCGTGGCTGAAGGCCACCTTGGCCGCAAGAGCGGGCGCGGATTTTATGAATGGGACGCCTGATGAAGGGAACTGAGATGACCGAGATCCTCCCCAGCTACGTTCAGGGAGAGTGGTGGACGCCTACCGCTGACTCCGCTGCTGACTCCATTGAGGCCGCCGAGGTGCGCGATGCATCCACCGGAGAGGTCGTCGCACGGGTATCGACAGCCGGACTCGATCTTGGCGGTGCGCTGCACTATGCCAGGACGGTGGGTCAGACATCGCTCGGTGAACTGACGTTCCACCAGCGCGCTGTGTTGCTGAAGAAACTGGCGTTGGTACTCACCGAGCGCAAGGCGGAGCTCTACGAGATTTCGAGCCGTACCGGAGCCACGAAGCAAGACTCCTGGGTCGATATCGATGGCGGCATCGGTGTGCTCTTCGCCTACTCCAGCAAGGGTCGGCGAGAGTTGCCGAACGCGAAGGTGTACGTCGACGGCGCAGTGGAGAACCTCTCCAAAGACGGTTCATTCCTGGGGCGCCATATTTACTCAAGACTCAAAGGTGTCGCCGTACAGATCAACGCCTTCAACTTTCCGGTGTGGGGTTCGCTGGAGAAGTTCGCTCCCGCGTTCCTCGCCGGTGTGCCCACTGTGGTGAAGCCTGCCACGCCAACCGGCTACCTCGCCGAGGCGATGGTGCGCGTGATGGTCGAATCCGGGCTTCTTCCCTCCGGATCTCTGCAGCTTGTCTCTGGGAGCGTTCCAGGACTCCTCGATGAGATGCGTCTGGGTGACCTGGTCGCCTTCACCGGCTCTGCATCGACTGCTGAGCGCCTGCGCTCCCACGACGCTGTGCAGACGGGAGGCGTGCGCTTCACCAGTGAGACAGATTCGATCAACGCATCGATTCTCGGCACAGATGCGACTGCGGGGACACCGGAGTTCGAGGCCTACGTCAAGCAGCTCGTCGCAGAAATGACGACGAAGGCCGGACAGAAGTGCACAGCCATTCGTCGAGCGATCGTACCAGCGGATGCCGTCGACGAGGTGATCGAAGCAGTGCGCGCACGTCTCACGGAGCGCGTGGTTCTGGGTGATCCGCGCGCGGAAGGCGTCACGATGGGACCACTCGCATCCACAGCGCAGCGCGAAGAGGTGCTGCGTCAGGTGGGCCGGTTGCAGGCTGGCGGCGGTGAGCTGGTGATCGGCACGACCGACGTCCCCGACGTTCGTCACCTCGACGGGAGTGAGGCACCCGCACCAGACGGGGCTTTCGTTGCGCCGATGCTGTTGCGTTTTCGCGATGCCGAGAGCGACGCCGTCAACGAGATCGAAGCTTTTGGGCCGGTCTCCAGCATTGTCGGTTATCGGAGCGTCGAAGAGGCGAGCGCTCTGGTTGCCCGCGGCGGCGGATCACTCGTGACGAGCGTGGCCACACACGATCCAGAGGTCGCGGTTGCGCTAGCCGAAGGAATGGCGGCGTACAACGGGCGCATCCTCTTCCTCGACCGAGACGATGCGCGCAGCTCTACCGGGCACGGATCCCCTCTTCCTGGCCTCGTACACGGTGGCCCTGGCCGCGCAGGCGGCGGCGAAGAGCTCGGTGGCATTCGCGCCGTGCTGCACCACATGCAGCGCACCGCAGTGCAGGGGTCTCCCGAGATGCTCACTGCGCTCACCGGAGTTTGGCACCAGGGTGCGGCCGCACGCCCGTATCAGGAGAGTGGTGGGGTGCACCCCTTCCGCAAGTCGCTCGCCGAACTCCATGTGGGCGACCAGGTTGCCAGTGGTTCCAGGGCCGTCACGCTGGAAGACATCGAGACCTTTGCCGCGTTCACCGGCGATACCTTCTACGCGCACATGGATGAGACAGCGGCGGCGGCCAACCCGTTCTTCCCCGGACGCGTCGCGCACGGCTACCTGTTGGTGTCGTGGGCTGCTGGCCTCTTCGTCGAACCAGCACCAGGCCCTGTCCTCGCAAACTCCGGGCTGGAGAACCTGCGGTTTATGACCCCAGTCTCCCCCGGTGATGAGATTCGTGTCGAGCTCACGGCCAAACAGATTACCCCTCGCGAGACGGATGAGTATGGCGAGGTGCGTTGGGATGCGGTGCTGAAGAACCAGCATGACGACACCGTCGCCACCTACGACGTGCTCACCCTGGTCGCGAAGGAACAGACGGCGTAAAACGCGGAGTCGAGGCCTCGGTCAGCTGACCGGGGCTTCGGCGTTTGCGCCGCCGCGCTTGCGGAGTCCGTCAAGGGCGATGGCGACCACGTCGTCGGCCAGCCTGTCAGCGCCTTCGCGTCCGCCAGGCCGATACCACTCGACGATGGAGTTGATCATTCCGAACGCGAGACGTGCCACAACACTCGCATCGATATCGCCACGCAGAGTTCCTTCGTCTTGCGCCTCGGATACAAGCGCAGTGATGCGGCGGTCGAAGGCGCGTCGTCGCAGCAGGGCGCTGCGCTCGACCTCCGTGTTGCCCCGCACCCGGAGCAAAAGCGTGACCGCTGGCAACTGCTCCACTAAGACGTGGACGGCGCCGCGCAGGACATCCTCCAGCCGATCGACGGCGCTGGTTTCACCCTCGCCATCTGCGGTGGCTGGTAACGGATCTTCTACGACGGCTTCGAGCCCGCTGAGGGCGGAGTCGAGCGCGAGCGCAAGCATCTCGTCTTTCGAGCCGAAGTGATGGTAGATCGCCGATTTCGACAAGCCGAGGCGCTCAGCGAGCATGCCGATCGAGGTCGCGTCGTATCCGTACTCGTTGAACGCGGCAATAGCGACAGCGAGGATTCCCTGCTGGTCATAACCGGGGCGGCCGCGTCGCGTGCTCTGCATCTCTGACATCACCCCTCAGTCTCCCAGAAAGAGTTACCGCAGGTCGTAGACCCGCTTGTACTTGCCCTCGCTGCGAGGCAGCGCCCCCGGCTCTTCCAGATGAACAGCAACCGTGGATCCGACGAAGATCTTGATCCGCTGTGCGAGGACCGCTGCAGCGCTTTGGCACGTCTCGACAGAGAGCTCAGGGTGGCGTTCAATGCGGACCGTGAGAGCATCCATCCGCCCCTCCCTGGAAAGCTCCAGGATGAAGTGCGGCGTCAACTGCTCGATCCCCAACACGAGCTCTTCGATTTGGGTGGGGAACAGATTCACACCGCGCAAGATGATCATGTCGTCATTGCGTCCTGTGATCTTCTCCATCCGCCTCATCCCTGGACGAGCAGTGCCGGGGAGCAACCGGGTGAGATCGCGGGTGCGGTAGCGAATGACAGGAAAAGCCTCTTTGGTCAGAGAGGTGAAAACGAGTTCACCCAACTCGCCGTCCGGCAGGGCGCTCTGCGTCTCCGCGCCAATGACCTCAGGCAAAAAATGGTCTTCCCACAAATGCGGGCCGTCTTTGGTCTCCACACATTCGCTTCCGACACCAGGGCCCATGACCTCGCTGAGGCCGTAGATGTCGAGCGCATCGATGCCGAGGCGCTGTTCAAGCTCCTTCCGCATCTCGTTCGACCAGGGCTCTGCCCCCAGGACAGCGACTTTCAACGATGTGGAACGAGGATCGATACCCTGCGCGGCCATCGCATCGGCAATGGTGAGCAAGTAACTGGGAGTGCACAGGATGGCGTCTGGTTCGAAATCACAGATCAGTTGCACCTGGCGCGCTGTCTGCCCGCCCGACATCGGGATAACAGTGGCCCCCAACGACTCGATCCCCGCGTGTGCGCCGAGTCCTCCGGTGAACAGCCCGTACCCGTAGGCGTTATGCACCTTCATGCCCGCACGGATACCGCTGGCTCGCAGCGAGCGCGCCACGAGCGACCCCCACCGTTCGAGGTCGCCCTTCGTATACCCGACCACGGTCGGCCGCCCCGTTGTGCCGCTGGACGCATGAATGCGCGCGACGTCGGCCATCGGAACGGCGAACATCCCAAACGGATATGTCTCGCGCAGGTCTTCTTTGGTCGTGAACGGGAGGCGCTGCACGTCATCCAACGAGCGGATGTCGTCAGGATGCACTCCTGCTTCGTCGAACTTGCGCGTGTACAGCGGCACGTTTGCGTAGGCGTGGCGCACCGTCTGCTGAAGCCGCTCCAGTTGCAGCGTTTCGATCTCTGCGCGGCTCATCCGCTCAGCGGCGTCGAGCTCATCGGCGACGGGCGGGTGGATGCGGGAGGTTGTTGCGGTCGTCGTTGACACGATTGCTCCGTACGTCGGTGTGCGGTCAGAAGGTCTGGTTGGTGGTGCGTGAGCGACCTCGAAACTCCGCCACAGGGTCGCCCTGCTCATCGGTGACGGTGACGTCATAGATGCCAGAGCGCCCCGTTCGAGAACGACGTATCGCGGTGGCTGTCAGCCTTTGGCCTGCGGTCGTGGGCTTCAGGAACGAGATGTCTGCTCCGGCGGCGACTGTCACCCTCTCGTCTTCATTGCAGGCGATAGCGAAAGCCGTATCTGCCAGCGCAAAGACGAATCCGCCGTGCGTGATGTGGAATCCATTGGTCATGTCGTCTCGCACGAGCATCGACACGACGGCGTGGCCGGCATCGTCGCGCTCGACGACGAGTCCCAGAGACGCCGATGCACGATCACGCTGCATCATGGCACGCGTGGAGTGCGTTGCCGTCTCCGTTGTTTCTGCAGACTCTGCCATCGTCGACCTCCTTGTCGCACGGACGCCGCAACAGCGACGCCCGTGCGCCCATACTAACCGACCGATCGGTCAGTAAAGAAGTCTTTTGCAGAAGTTCTCGGTGACGCGAAAGAGCTACCCGAAGACAGGGGCCTTCTGAAGAGTGGCGTCTTCTACCTGAATCCCTGTGATGACGGCGCCTTCCTCTGTCACGTCACGATCAGCACGAAAACGCAACAGCACGCCCTCACGCGTAGACCAGACATAGAAGTCCTCGGCCGAGGAGACGACGCGCAGCATCGTGCCTTCCGGGAACGCCTCAACGGCGGCAGCAACGGGATCGCCGACGCGAACACCGTCTGCCGAAGGGAGCGCGGCGCCGTCATGGTTCCTATCGCCAGCGACGTTTGCAAACCCAACCGCGATCGCCGAGACGGCAGATTGTCCCTCTGCACGCTGCAGCACAACGGAGGCATTGCCGTCTGGAGAGACCAGTCGCGTCGGGCCGCCCTCCCACTCCGGCTCTTCGACACGCGCGTCGGGAACGGAAGCAATCGCCTCATCCAACTCGACTCCCAGACGGATCGGTCCGACTCCTGCCGCGGTGATCTGCCACTCGCTCCAGGGAGCAGACGCGTCGACTTCGGACGGAACCTCGGCTGGCACAGGCGGGTTAGCTGTGAGCTCGTCAATCAGCTTCGTCTTTGCCTCACTGGCACGTTCCATCAACGACGCCGCCACCGCATCGCTATCGAGGGCAGAATCACCCGTGAATGGTTGCCAGAAACTCACCAGGACGTTGCCGACGGCGGCATACCCTTGATACGACTGGTACGAGCCGGAATCGATCACCAGGGATCCAGCAATCGCTTGCACGCCGTCTTCCGAATCCAGAACGGTCGAATCGAAGGTCGAGGCGTTGTTGAAACGGAACTCGCCACACTGCGACGCCGCTTTGACGTATTGATCCATACGGGATTGCACCGCTTCTTCGTCGGCGAACTGCAGCACCTCCAGCCTTCCGTCTTGGTCGTCTGAGGCGGAACTGGTCCAGCTCACTGACCGCGTACCGATCGAACCCAGCGAGGGCTCAGCGATGAGCGCACTGCAGATTTCCGGATCGGGGTTCGGTCCCCCACCGTCAGAAATCTGCTCGAAAGCCGCGTCAGGCGCATTCACGTTCCCCACGTTGGGGAAGATGGCAGTGATTTCGTCTGCGCTGAACAGAAACCACTCCAGCTCGTCGCCGACGAAGGCGATGGGCCCCGCATAGGGTTCCGGTGTTTCTGGCGCCGCCGATGCAGAGGGCGTCGAAGTAGCCTGCGGCTCAGGGGTGGTCGCGCACCCGGCGACTACCGCCAATGCTCCTACCGTGAGAGCTCCGAGGAGACCTCGCACAAACGGCATCGACTTTGACATGTTTCCCCCCGGAGTTCCCAATGGCACGAACGAGCCATTGGGAAAATCGTAGACGCCATCGAAGTGAATAAAGCGCGTGGAGGCATGTCGATATCCGAACGAGACACAACGGATTCCACCCGCCGCATATATCACTATTGCGCCCCGGCCGCCGCTCCGAGTATCGCTCGCGCAGCCATTCGCGCTTTCTCTGCCGTCGGCGCGGCAACAGCAGCCTCTGCCGCGCGTTGGCAGTCCGCCTCCGTCACTCCCGCGAGCACTTCAGCCACTCGCCCCAGTGAGCGCGAAGTCATCGACAGCGAGGTCGCACCGAGTCCCACGAGCACACCTGCCAGCGCCGGATCGCCTGCGGCTTCGCCGCAGACCCCTACCTGCTTGCCCGCTGCGCGCCCGGCGTCACCGACGACTCCGATGAGCCGAAGGACGGCGGGTTGCCACGGGTCGTTCAGATCACCGAGTTCGCTGAGCATGCGATCTGCCGCAAGCGTGTACTGGGCGAGATCGTTGGTGCCGAGACTCACAAAATCGATCACCTCAAAAAGCTCTGCGGCGAGCAGTGCGGCCGAGGGTGTTTCGATCATGATGCCGACCCGTTCGATCCCGGCAGCACGCGCACGCTCGGCAAACTCCGCTGCCTCGTCGACTGTGGCCACCATCGGGGCCATGACCTCGACGTGCGCTGACTGCCCTGCGGCGGCTGATGCGAGGGCAGCGAGTTGGTCGTGCAGCAGCTCGGGACGGCGACGAGCGATACGCAGTCCGCGGATACCCAGCGCCGGATTCTCTTCCTCATCGTCGTTCGCAAACGGGAGCGGCTTGTCGCTCCCGGCATCGAGGGTGCGCACGACCACCTTGCGATCGGGGAAGGCCGTGACTACCCCCCGGTAGGCCGCGGCCTGTTCCTGCACAGACGGCGCTTCTGTCTGATCAAGAAAGCAGAACTCTGTGCGAAAAAGACCCACGCCTTCTGCGCGAGCGGCGACGGCGTTGGCCGCATCTGGGGCTCCGCCCACATTTGCCAGCAATGCCACCCGGTGCCCATCTGCAAGGGTTCCCGCGCCGTCGAACTCGACGATTCTGGCGGCGGCAACTGCCTCGGCAATACGCGACTCCGTCGGTTCGGCCTCGACGGTGCCGTCGCTGCCATCGACGAGAACAGTCATTCCGATGGGAATCCCCGTTGCCCCCGTGGCGCCAACCACAGCGGGCAACCCCAGCGAACGCGCGATGATCGCGGTGTGTGACGTTGGTCCGCCCTGCTCCGTCACCAGTGCAACGCACTGGCCTCCAGAAAGTGAAGCGGTATCGGCAGGCGCGAGGTCGGTTGCCACGAGCACAAACGGTTCGTCGCGCTCTGGCACCCCCGGCATATCGACTTCGAGAATCTCGGCGACGATGCGGTCTCGGACATCGCGAATGTCAGCGACACGCTCCGCCATTCGCCCACCGAGTGCGGCGAGTCCTTGCTCGTGTTTTGCGGCGGTCTCCCAGAGAGCGCGTGCGGCGGTGCGCCCCTTGGAACGAACGAGAGCCGCTGCCTCTGCAACCAATTCCGGATCAGCGGCCATCAACCGAGACGCATCGAGAATATCTTTGGCTTCGCCTGTCGCCTGCTCTGCACGAACGCGGAGCTGATCGGCCACGGCAACAGCGGCCCACTCGATTGCCGACACTTCGGCGTCGCGGTCTTGCTCGGCAACGAGGGTGTTCGCATCGGGTTCCCCCACGGCTGGTGCGAGATAGACGACGGGAGCCGCCACCCGCCCTGGGCTCACGCCACGTCCGCGCAGCACAGTCCCCGCCTCCACCACCGGGGCGTTGTGTTGCAGTGGCGGTGCTGTCTGTTGCGACTTCGCCGATGGCGCCGCCTTCTGGCTCTTCGTACGGACGGTTTCTGTGCCCTCACCAAACCCATCGACGAACAGTTCACTCAGCCGATCGAGCACAGCTACCGCGTGCGGCCCTGTCGCTGTCACTTCCAACTCATCGCCCTGTCGTGCGCCGAGGATAAGCACGCGAGAGAGGCTTGAGGCCGGGGCATCCGGACCATCGGGAAGTCGTCGCAGACGCACATCGGCACCGGCCGAAGCCTCGGCGATCAGCGCCGCAGGACGCGCGTGGATCCCCAAGGGGTTGCGCACGACGAGACGCCGCACAAGGGTCCCCGCTGCGGCGGAATCCGACGCTACATCCGGTGCAGTATCCGGCGCAGTGCTTTGTTCAGCCTCCGGCGCAGCTTCTGGCACGTCGAGCTGCCCGGCCTTCGCACCGAGAGCAGCACCCGCCTCTGCCGCGACGGCGTCAAGCTCTCCGCCAGCGGCAGCGGCGACAACGGCCGCCAGCAATCCTTCAACGAACGGAGCTGGCGCGAGCCGTACCGGCACATCGCTGACGCGCAGTTCCAAGGCAAGCTCGGCACTGAGGACAGCGGATCCAAGGTCCATCAAGACCAGCACTCCGTCGCAGTCCGCCGCGAGCTCGTCGATCGCTGTCGCCACCGCTACCGCATCGGTGCCGAGGATAGGTGCGCCGTCTGCATCGACGCCAGCGCCTGCGGCGACCAGCACCCGCGCTCCCCCTCCTTGGACCATTTGCATGGCAAGCTCCAGAGCTGCCTCACCCAGTCGTGCACTGTGGGAGACGGCGACGATCCCGATCATCAGGCGTTACCAACGACCGCCGCTGCGAGCGATTCGAAGAGGATTGCCGTCGATGCAGAGCCTGGATCGAGGTGCCCGGCGCTGCGCTCTCCGAGGTAGCTCGCCCTGCCTTTGCGAGCGACAAGCGCGAGGGTGGCATCGCGACCAGATGCGGCAGCGTCCGACGCTGCTGCAACGGCATCAGAAAGAGACGACCCCGCGGCGAGCGCCGCATCGAAGGCATCCACTGCCGGTGCCATCGCGTCGTACATTGTCTTGTCGCCAGCCTCGGCCTTGCCTCTGGCGACGATGCCGTCGAGGCCTGCGCGCAGCGATGCTCCCAACGCTGGCCCATCGAGTTCTGTGACGGCACCAGATGCCATTCCCATCCGGAGGAAGAATGTGCCGTAGAGCGGTCCGCTTGCGCCGCCAACCGAGCTCACAAGCGTCATCCCGACGGTCTTCAACAACTCGTCGACGGTGGCAGGTGTTCCCGCGGCGAGCTTTTCGCTCACAGCGCCCATCCCGCGCGCCATATTGGCTCCGTGATCGGCGTCGCCGATCGCGGAATCAAGCTCGGTCAGCCAATCGCGTTTTTCCGTCACAGCAGCGCCGAAACGGGAAACCCAGTCAGCGAGGACAGCAGTGTCAACAGCGGCCATCAGGCGCCCCACCGCAGTCCTGGCGTGTTCACTGGCGCGTCCCACAGCTGCAGCAGCTCGTCGTCCGCCTTGAGCACAGTGACAGAGCAACCGGCCATGTCGAGGGACGTGATGTAGTTACCCACCAGGTTCCTGGCGATCTGTACGCCGGACTTCTCGAGGATCGCCGCTACCTCGCTGTACATCAGGTAGAGCTCGATGAGGGGTGTGCCACCCATGCCGTTCATCATGACGATCGAGGGGCCCTTCGCATCGAGGTCCGCGAGAATCGGCTCGACGAGCTGTCGTGCAATCTCTGATGCCGGGGCAAGGGGTTCGCGGTGACGGCCGGGTTCGCCGTGAATGCCGATACCGATTTCCATCTGGTCGTCTGGCAGCTCGAATGTGGGTTTTCCTGCCGCAGGCACGGTGCAGCTGGTGAGCGCCATGCCCATCGAGCGCCCCTGCCCGTTGACCTTCTTGGCCAGTTCCACGATCGAGGCGAGGTCGCGACCCTCCTCTGCTGCCGCGCCGACGATCTTCTCCAGCAACACGGTGAGCCCCACTCCGCGGCGCCCGGCGGTGTACAGCGAGTCCTGCACAGCGACGTCGTCGTCAACCACGACGCTGCCGACCTCAATGCCCTCCATCGAGGCGAGCTCGGCCGCCATCTCGAAGTTCAACACGTCACCGGTGTAGTTCTTGACGATGTGCAGGACGCCGGCTCCTCGATCGACAGCCTTCGTCGCCACCTGCACGCGGTCAGGAGTCGGCGAGGTGAAGACTTCGCCAGCCACAGCCGCATCCAACATCCCGGCGCCAACGAAACCGCCGTGCAGTGGCTCGTGCCCGGATCCGCCGCCGGAAACAATCGCCACCTTGCCCTGAGCCTTCGGCGTCGTGCGCGTGATGACGTGGTTTTCCAGGTCGACCGAGAGCTCGGGATGAGCGAGCGCGACGCCCTTCAGCGACTCGACGAGTACGTCTTCTGGGGCGTTGATGAGCTTTTTCATCGTTCGATCTCCTTTGATCCATCATGATTTTCGCAAAAATCGGAAAGCAATTCGTTAATGTCGAATATGCTCGGAGCCTGCCTGGTTGTCAAGATCAATCCTGAAGCCCGGCAGAATTCACCCCGGCTCGAAGACGCACCGGAAGGAGGGGACCGTGATTCAGGCAATCGATCGCGCGGCAAAGATCCTCGAACTGCTCCAGGGAGCACGCCACCTCGGCATTACCGACCTTGCGGCTGCACTCAGCCTGCCGCCGTCGACTGTGCACGGGCTGGTGAAATCACTGCGATCGCATGGCCTGGTTGCCAAGGAACGCGGTGGCCAGCGTTACATGCTCGGTCCGACACTTCTGCGGCTGAGCAACGTCTATCTCGACACGCTCGATGTGCGCGCCAGGGCGATGCGATGGACCCAGGAGCTTGCGCGCCGCACCAATCTCTCGGTGCGCCTCGGCGCTCCGCACTTTGCGGATGTGCTCGTCATTCATCACAACTTGCGCCCGGATGACAGCCAGCAGATGCTCGAAACCGGCGTGGCTATTCCCGCGCACGCATCGGCGATGGGCAAAGTGCTCCTCGCCTACGACCTGGGCTTTCAGCACACTGTCTTTGCCGCGCCTCTTCGCAGCCTCACCGGTGACACCGTCACCGATATCGCACGATTGACGCTGGAACTCCCGGCAATCGCCGAACGGGGCACCGCAGGAGAATTCGATGAAGCGGTGCTCGGGGAATCGTCGATCGCCGCGCC
This sequence comes from Microbacterium sp. NPDC076768, assembly GCF_040687205.1. Classification (NCBI taxonomy): domain Bacteria; kingdom Bacillati; phylum Actinomycetota; class Actinomycetes; order Micrococcales; family Microbacteriaceae; genus Microbacterium; species Microbacterium sp. NPDC076768. The sequence continues at coordinate 258,079 of NZ_JBFBMU010000003.1, read as the reverse complement.
AGTCGCCGACGCGTCGAACGACATTGTGGCCGCGGTAGCGGTGGTTCTCCCGACATCACAGACACCCGCATCCGACGCAGTTCTCAACGCGCTGAGGGAAACGGCACGCAACATCTCCCGTGAACTCGGCGCAACCTCGTGGCCGCCACGCGTCGCCCCTGCCGAAGACTAGGCCGCACGGCGTTATTCGCGAACGGCGTTATCCACGTAAGGCGAGGGCGAACGGCAATACCTCCGAAGCTCCGGCCTGGCGAAGGGTGCGTGCGGCGACGGTCATCGTCCATCGACTGTCGACGAAGTCGTCAACCAGTAGTACCGGTCCCGCTGGTACTTCGAGGTGGGTGGCGCCGAGACGCCCCCAGAGGCCTGCCAGCCGAAAAACGCTGTTTCCGCCCGGTTGCCCCGTGGGTCCGCCATCGACAGGTTCGAGTGCCCCGAGGTACGGCAGGCGTCCGACCTCGGCGAGGCCACGAGCGAGGGAGTCGACAAGCAATGCCCGCGAACGTGAAGGCATGGCGACGATAGCCACTGGCCGGTCTTGCCACTCCCACCCCGCGAGCACCCGAATGCAGGCCTGAAGGAGCTGAGGCGTGATGGCGGCGTCTGCGGCACCAGCCGCGAACAGCTCGCGGAGCGTTCCGCCCCACCCCAAATCGGTGAGCCGTGCGAGCGCCCTCCCCTCACTCGCTTGTTCTCCTGCGGGAATGCGTCCCTTGACCGGCACGTCAAGGCGCTCTGCACCGGTCGGCCACGCACGACGCGGTTCAATCGGAACCCCCACCCTGTCAAGCGACTCTGCGGCCTGAGCGCTCGCTGATTCTCCGATTTCGCGAGGGAACCAGCCGCCAGCACAGTTGTCACAGCGACCACAGGGCGCGGCTGTGTCGTCATCGAGCGCACGCTGCAAGAACGCCATCCGACATGCGTCTGTCTGCTCGTACTCGATCATGTGTTGCTGTTCTGCGACGCGTTCTGCGGCGATGCGCTGATAGCGCTCGGCGTCATAACTCCAGGGTTCCCCCGTTGCCACCCAGCCGCCCTGCACCCGGCGCACCGCACCATCCACGTCGAGCACTTTCAGGAGCAGCTCCAGCGGTGTGCGACGAATATCGACAATCGCTTCCAACGCCGGGGTCGATATCGGGGCAGTTCCGAGCGCGCCGATCACGCGCTCCGCCCGCTCACGATCCGGCATTGATGCGGTTGCGAAGTAGTGCCAGATGTCTCGGTCTTCAACGCCGGGCAACAGCAGGACGTCGGCGCTTTCGCTCGCACGCCCCGCACGACCGACCTGCTGGTAGTACGCCACAGGAGACGACGGCGCACCCAAATGCAGCACGAATCCCAGATCGGGTTTGTCGAACCCCATCCCCAGCGCACTGGTGGCCACCAGCGCCTTCACCTCGTTGCGCTTGAGCATTCCCTCTGACTCTGCGCGCTCTTCGGTATCTGTTTGACCCGTGTACGCCCGCACTTCGTGGCCATGATCGCGGAGCAGTCGCGCGGTATCCACCGCAGCGGCAACGGTCAGCGTGTAGATGATGCCAGAGCCAGGCAGATCGTCGAGGTGACTGAGGAGCCAGGCCAAGCGGCTCGCCGAGTCACGAAGCCGGAGCACCCCCATCCGCAATGACGTGCGCGCGAGTGGCCCGCGGATCGTCAAGACAGACGCCGTCCCGGCACCCTCGTCGGAAAGACTGCCCAATTGCTCTGCCACATCGGCGACGACACGACTGTTCGCTGTGGCCGTTGTCGCAAGCACCGGTACGTTGGCCGGCATCTGCGCGATGAGGTCGCGCAACCGCCGGTAGTCCGGACGAAAATCATGACCCCAGTCGCTGATGCAGTGCGCCTCGTCGACCACCAACATCCCGATCCGACGCACAAGGGCGGGGAGTTGTTGCTCACGAAACGCAGGATTGTTCAGTCGTTCTGGCGACACCAGAAGTACGTCGACCTCATCGCGGTCGAGTTTTTGCAACACATCAGACCACTCGTGCGCATTCGTGGAGTTGATGGCGACCGCGCGGACGCCTGCCCGCTCTGCGGCAGCAATCTGGTCGCGCATCAGCGCCAGCAAAGGCGACACCAACACCGTCGGCCCCGCGCCCTGCCTTCGCAGCAACAGCGTCGCCACGAAATACACCGCAGATTTGCCCCACCCGGTGCGTTGCACCACGAGCGCACGGCGGCGGCTCTCTACCAGCGCCTCGATCGCCTCGAACTGCCCATCATGAAAGTCGACGTCTGTGCGTCCGACGAGTTCACGAAGTGCGGCGAGCGCTGCCTCACGCGTGTCGGTTGCGGCTGTGGAACTCATTCCCCCACTCTGCCTCAGACGACCGACATGCCGACGCTGTTTGTCCCCGTTCCTCCGACCTTGGGGTGGCCGCAGTCGTCTAGCGTAAAAGGATGATCACGCGCGAGTTAGCGGTCGCCCTCCGAGAATCCGGGCTGATCTGGCACCCGGCCGAAGGAGACCGCTTCCAGCTGGATCTGCCGGAAGAGGTGGAGCTGGAGGCAGAGGCCGACGTCTTCACCGTCAGCGAGATGACGATTGAGGCACGCCAGACGCCGAGCGGCACTGATCTCGCCTTCAACGGGACCACCGAGTGGGCGCTCGATGCGGTCACGCTCGCTGACGCCGTTTGGCTACCCCGCGAAGACCAGTTGCGTGACCTGCTGCGCGGTACGTTTCGAACGCTCGTACGCCTGGAGGACACCTTCAGTGTGGAGATCGAGATCGCAGACACACGTTTCGTGTTTGAGCACCCTGACCCCGCTGAGGCCTACGGACAAGCGCTTTTGGAACTGATCTCGCGCTCCCGCTAAACCGCATCTTGAATAGCGTCGTGCTCTGTGTCAGAATTACCTAACGATCGGTCAGTAAAGTAGGCCGGATTCTGAGGAGTCGATGATGACCAGTCCCGCAGACCTGTCCCTGGTGAGCGAGGTCTCCGATGAGGAGCTCCTGTTCGACGAACTCATCGCGAACGAGCAACGCATCGAACCACGCGACTGGATGCCAGACGCCTATCGCAAAAGCCTCGTGCGGCAGATCTCCCAGCATGCGCACTCCGAGATCATCGGTATGCAGCCGGAGGGAAACTGGATCACCCGTGCACCCAGTCTCAAGCGCAAAGCCATTCTGATGGCGAAGGTGCAAGACGAAGCGGGCCATGGCCTCTACCTGTACTCCGCTGCTCAGACGCTCGGCGCCACCCGCGACGACATGATGGACCAGCTCATCAGCGGCAAGGCGAAGTATTCGTCCATCTTCAACTACCCCACCCCGACATGGGCCGACATGGGCGCGATCGGCTGGCTCGTTGACGGAGCGGCGATCTGTAACCAGGTTCCGCTCTGTCGCGCATCGTACGGACCATACGGTCGTGCGATGGTGCGGGTGTGCAAAGAAGAGTCTTTCCACCAACGTCAAGGATTCGAGATCCTTCTCACCCTGATGCAGGGCACGCAAGAACAGCGTCAGATGGCACAGGACGCGGTGAACCGTTGGTACTGGCCGAGCCTGGCAATGTTTGGGCCGCCCGATGACCAGTCCCCCAACTCGGCACAGTCGATGAAGTGGAAAATCAAGCGGTTCTCGAACGACGAACTCCGCCAGCGCTTCGTTGGCATGCTGGTGCCGCAGGCTGAGATGCTCGGCGTCACCCTGCCAGACCCTGACCTGCGCTTCGATGAGACGACGGGGCAATACCAGATCGGCGAAATCGACTGGGACGAGTTCTATGAAGTTCTGCGCGGCAACGGGCCATGCAACGCCGAGCGACTTGAGCGCCGACGCACCGCACACGAAGAAGGCGCCTGGGTGCGCGAGGCCGCGGCGGAATACGCCCGCAAGCGCTCTTCGACGTCGAAGGTGGTGGCATGATGGCGACCCCCGGCGCAGACGAACGCGAACCGTGGCCACTGTGGGAAGTCTTCGTGCGCGCCAACCGCGGGCTCAGCCACGTGCACGTCGGATCGTTGCATGCGCCGGATGCCGAGATGGCGATCCGCAACGCACGCGACCTCTACACGCGCCGAGGCGAAGGCGTATCCATCTGGGTCGCTCCAGCCGAGGCAATCACCACGAGCGACCCCGACGCCAAGGGCGCATACTTCGAGAGCCCTGCGGGTAAGAACTACCGCCACGCCGTGTACTACACGGCATCGGAGGGGGTGCCTCACCTATGACCCTTCGACAGGCTCAGGGACCGGACGAAATCGCACAGGCTCAGGGACCGGACGAAGTCCGACAGGCTCAGGGACCGGACGAAATCGCACAGGCTCAGGGACCGGACGACGCCGCAGGCGAAGACTTCGACATCCACGGAGATGTGGCTGTCGACGCGCTCAGCCTCGCACAGGAGCTTTCGGGGACCGGTGCGGTTGCGGCATCAGCCGATATCGCCGAGTACGCGCTGCGATTGGGCGACGACGCCCTCATCCTTTCCCAACAGCTGGGCGCCTGGATCTCCAACGCCCCTGAGCTCGAAGAAGACGTGGCGCTGGGCAACATCGCCCTCGACCTTCTCGGCCATGCGCGCTCGTTTCTGCACTACGCTGGCTCGTTCGATGGGCGCAGCGAAGACGATCTCGCCTTCTTTCGCGATGAACCAGAGTTCCGTTGCGCATGGATCGTGCAGCAGCCAAACGGTGACTTCGCGCAGACGATCGCCAGGCAGTTCGTCGTCGCCAGCTACATGTTCGAGCTGTACTCGGCCCTGCGAAGCAGCAGCGACGAGACCTTCGCGGCAATCGCAGAGAAGTCACTCAAAGAGGTCGACTACCACCGCGACCATGCTGTGCAGTGGGTGCTGCGTCTCGGTGACGGGACCGAAGAATCGCGCACGCGCATCATTCGTGCGCTTCGCGATGTGTGGCCATACGTCGAGGAATTGTTCCGCGACGACGATCTGATCGATCGTCTGGGTGACGCTGCGGTGCGACCCTCCAGCCTGCGCGTGGAATTCGATCGGGTCGTCGACACCGTTCTCTCCGAGGCCACTCTCGATGAAACCCTCGGTCTCGCAAAGATCGCTGCTTCGTCTGCCGGCGGACGGCAGGGGGCGCACGCGACGCCTCTCGGCCACATTCTTGCCGAAATGCAGGTGCTCGCGCGGCGGCACCCGGGGGCATCATGGTGACCCCCGCCCACTCACAAGCCACGAGCCAGGCCGAGGCGTGGCGCATTGCGGCGGCTGTGCCAGACCCCGAAGTGCCAGTCCTCACCATCGAAGACCTCGGGGTGCTCCGCGCGGTAGTCGTCGACGGTGCACGCGTTCACGTCGATATCACCCCCACTTACAGCGGGTGCCCTGCGATGGAGACCATCCGTGACGATGTCATTCTCGCTCTGACGGTTGCCGGATACGACGAGGTCAATGTGCGGCTCGTCCTCTCCCCCGCGTGGACGACCGACTGGATGTCTGACGCCGGAAAAGCAAAGCTCACAGCCTATGGAATCGCGCCGCCTTCTGGCAGCGCCGCTGTCGGATCCCGGGGCACGAATGGTCCTATCAAGCTCGCGCTGAGCGTGCGGTGCCCCCGTTGCGGCTCGCTCGACACTCGTGAGGTTTCACACTTCGGCTCCACCTCGTGCAAGGCGCTGTTCGAGTGCCGCGCGTGCCTCGAGCCCTTCGACCATTTCAAGGTGCACTGACATGCCACTCTTCACTTCAGCTCCGGCGCCCGTGACGCCACCACGAGCAACAACGCCACCACGAGCAGCAACGACAGCACCAACAACCCCAACCGCCGCCGCTCGCACGCGCGCCCGCTTTCACACTCTCACCGTGGAAGACGTGCGACCACTGACAGACGATTCGGTCGAAGTCACCTTCACAGTGCCCGCGGCACTCGCCGACGAATACGACCATCTCCCCGGTCAGTACGTCGCCTTGCGCACCACGCTCGACGGCGTCGAAGTGCGTCGCTCTTACTCCCTGTGCCGCGCACCGGAGCATCGCAACGACGGTGGAGACACTCGACTCAGCGTCGCCGTAAAACGCGATGAAGGCGGACTTTTTTCCACCTGGGCGCAGACCGGGCTCCACGCCGGTTTCGAGATCGATGTCATGAGCCCTCAAGGCACCTTTACTTCGACGCTCGATGACCTCGACAACCGGCACATCGTGGGGATCGCGGCGGGGTCAGGCATCACCCCACTGATGTCACTCGCCCACACCGTTCTCACCAGGTCAGACACATCACGGTTCACGTTGCTCTATACAAACAGAGCCACCCTCGATGTGATGTTCCTTGAAGATCTCGCTGATCTGAAAGACCGTTACCCGACTCGCCTTGTCCTTCATCACGTGTTGTCGCGCGAACAGCGCACGGCACCTGTGTTTTCTGGCCGCATCGACGAAGAGAAGTTGCGGACTATCTTCGCTGGCCTCATCCCGCCAGCGAGCGTGGACGAGTGGTTCTTGTGCGGGCCCCTGGCTCTCGTCGACCTCTGCCGCGAGGTACTGGCTGATATGGATGTCGATCGCTCCCACATCCGCTTCGAGCTGTTCACCACCGGCGACGAACCAGCCAGAACCGCGCGTCCGGTAGAAGTGCGAAAAGGCGAGAAAACCGTCCGCATCGAGGTCACGCTCGATGGTGTCTCATCGACCGTCGAGAGCCCAGTTGACGCACACGAGTCTGTACTCAACGCGGCGCTGCGCGTGCGACCAGATGCGCCGTTCGCCTGCGCAGGCGGCGTCTGCGGCACCTGCAGGGCACGCGTCATCGAGGGCAGCGTCACGATGACGGAGAACTACGCGCTGGAGCCAGACGAAATCGATCGCGGCTTCGTGCTCACCTGCCAGTCGCACCCGACCAGCGAACGCGTTGTTGTCGATTACGACGTCTGAACACACGACGTCTGAACACACGGCGTTTGAACAGGAGATTTCATGATCGACCTCACCATCGCCGACGACGTCGCGACCGTTGTGCTGAATGCACCCACAAAGCTGAATTCACTCAACGAGCAGGCGCTCGTCGATTTAGACGCGGCGTACGAAACGGCAGAGGTTGCCGGCGTGCGTGCCCTCATGCTGCGCGGCGAGGGGCGAGCATTCTGCGCCGGACGCGACATCTCTGGCGTCGATCCCCGCAACGACGATGTGCAGGGCTACCTCGGCGGCCTCGTTACTCCCCTTCTGCAGCGGATGGCGAGATTCCCTGCTCCCACCTTCGCCGTCGCCCACGGGGCGTGCCTTGGTGTTGGCCTTGGCCTCCTCATCGCCACCGACGTCGTGTACGTCGCTGAATCGGCAAAGATCGGCTCGCCTTTCGCTGCGCTCGGCGCGACGCTCGACTCCGGAGGGCATGCGCTCTTCTTAGAACGTCTCGGCGCACATAAAACGCTCGACTTGATCTACACCGGTCGGTTGATGAGTGGTTCCGAAGCCGTCACCTCTGGGCTGTTCTCGCGGGTCTTCCCCGATGAAGAAGTAGTGCACGCAACGACAGAGGCCGCAGCCAACGCGGCGCGAGGGGCCACCGCGGCATTCCTCGCGAGCAAGGACCTCATCGCGCGCATGAGAGATGAGCGACTGGCGCTCTGGGATTCCGTCGACATCGAAAATGCGGCACAGGCTGCCCTCTGCGACACCGACGACTACCGCGAAGGCTTCGCCGCCTTTCAGCAGAAGCGGAAGCCAGAGTTTCAGGGGCGTTAGAAGGCGATCCGGCCCCAGAACCGGATGTCGGAGGCCGGTGCCACAATACAAAGATGAAGCTCACCGAGCTCGTCTCCACCGCCGATCGCGTCGCCGCGACGCCGTCGAGACTTGCCAAAATCGAGGCCATCGCAGAAGTTCTGTCGCGCGCTCAGCCTTCAGAAGTCACCGCTGTGGTCGGTCTACTTCTCGCGGCTCCTCGACAGGGCAAGCTCGGCGTGGGGTGGCGCGGCCTTGAAGCTCTCACTGTCACGCACGCAAACACTTCCTCGCTCACTATCGCCGACGTCGACGAGTCGCTCAACGCCCTCGTGTCCACCTCAGGTTCAGGATCCGCTGTCACGCGTAGTCGTGTGCTTGGCGAACTCGCCGCTCGCGCTACCACGGCCGAATGGGACTTCCTCTCCCGCTCGATGCTCGGTGAGCTGCGAACCGGCGCACTGGCTGGGGTGATGCTTGACGCGATTGCCCGCGCATCGAATCGACCGATCGCGGTTGTTCGGCGCGCGGCGATGCTCTCCGGAGACCTCGGCGAGACCGCGCTGGTCGCCCTCCACAGCTCGGAAGATGAGCTGAGTGCTGTCGGTCTTCAGGTAGGGCGTCCGGTATCGCCGATGCTGGCGTCCTCGGCGGCCACCGCGTCTGCAGCGCTCGAGATCACGGGCATCGCGTCTGTGGAGTACAAGCTCGACGGAGCCCGCATCCAGGTGCATCGGCATGGCGAAGAGGTCAGGGTGTTCACCCGAAGCCTTGCCGACGTTACACATCGGGTACCTGAGCTGGTCGAGATCGTGCGCTCATTGCCTGTGCACGACATCATCCTCGATGGCGAGACGCTCTCGCTCGATGAAGACGGCGGACCACGGCCGTTCCAAGAAACCATGTCTCGGTTTGGCGCAGATGCCGCGCGCGAGCTCGTGCTGCGCCCCTGGTTTTTTGACGTACTGCACATCGACGGAAGGGATCTCATCGACGAGCCGCTCCGCGCACGGCTGGTCGAGCTTGATCGGGTAGCCGGAGAGTGGCGCATGCCCGGCATCGTCACCGCAGATCCCGCCGCCGCAGAACAGCTCTCGGTCGACGCCTTGAAGGCCGGTCACGAAGGGGTTGTGGTGAAGGCCATCGATGCGCCGTACATGGCGGGACGTCGAGGCAAGTCATGGGTCAAGGTGAAACCTGTGCTGACCTTCGACCTCGTCGTCTTGGGCGCGGAATGGGGTTCAGGCCGCCGCAGCGGCTTGCTCTCGAACCTGCACCTCGGCGCCCGCGATCCGTCCGGTGAATTCGGAGATCCCGCTGCATTCGTCATGGTCGGAAAGACGTTCAAAGGGCTCACCGATGCGCTGTTGCGTTGGCAAACCGAAGAGTTCCCCCAGCATGAGTCCCGTCGCACAGCATCCACTGTTTTTCTTCGCCCAGGGATCGTCGTCGAGATAGCGATCGATGGTGTGCAACGCTCGCCCCGCTATCCCGGTGGCATCGCCTTGCGGTTCGCGCGCGTCAAGGGGTACCGCCCCGACAAGACCGTGGCAGAAGCCGACACGATTCAGACTCTTCGTGCGCTGCTGCGCGAGTAAGGCTGGCTGTAGGTGAATCGGATCAGGCGGAGGGATCGAGCCCCTGATCTTCTTCCGCGACCGTGCCGCGAAACGACCAGGGAAAGTTGATCCAGAGATCGGTGTCTTTCCACGCGAAATCTGGCTGGATGATCGTCGACGGCTTGGTATAGATCGTGACCGAACGCACGTCAGCGCCCTTGTCTTTCAAAAGCTGCACGGCGAGAGCCAGGGTGCGGCCCGAGTCAGCGACATCGTCGACGAGTAATACGCGGCGACCGTCAAGATAGGCCATGTCCAGTTCAGGGGGGAGCACCTCTGGAGCATCGAGCACGGTGCCAATCCCTGTATAGAACTCGACGTTGATCGCGCCGCAATTCTTGGCGCCAAGCCCGTAAGCGATTGCTCCTGCCGGGAGAAGTCCGCCGCGCGCGATCGCCACGACGACTTCCGGCACAAATCCACTGCCAAGAATGTTCCGCGCTAAGTCACGCGTCGCTTCCCCAAAGCCGTCCCAGGTGAGAGTCTCCCGCTCGATCGCTGCATCAGTCATTCCTGCATTCTCCCCCATACTGCGAAGCCCTCCGCCGGTATACTGGGCCAGTCCGGCCCTGCCGGTGCCTGAAAAAGAGGCACGAAGCATCTTCGCGTAGGCGCGAAGGCGAGACACATACGGATCCTCCGCTATTCCGTCCCTGTCTCGAAAGGCTCTCGTATGCCCAACGTATCCGCGCATGTCGCCCTCACTCTCGCCCAGCACACCGATGCCGTCTTCGGCGTTATGGGCAATGGCAACGCCTACTTTCTCGATGCCATTGAAACGCAGACGGACGCAGTGTTCACGGCGGTCCGGCATGAACAGGGCGCTGTTGTCGCGGCCGATGCCCACTTTCGCGCCTCAGGACGCATCGCCGCAGGCACCTCCACTTATGGTGCAGGATTCACGAACACGCTGACAGCGCTTGCTGAAGCGGTGCAGGCACGCGTGCCGCTCGTACTCGTCGTCGGCGACGAGCCGACCTCTGGCCCCCGCCCCTGGGACGTCGACCAGATCGCCCTGGCCTCGGCCGTCGGAGCCCGCACCTACACTGTCGGCCATGCCGACGCCGCGGCAACGACGGTCATCGCCATCGAGCACGCCCTCACCTACCGCCTCCCCGTGGTGCTCGCAATTCCCTACGACGTTGCTGCCCTTGAGGCCGGAGAAGTGCCCCAGGCACCGTCTCCGCGCGTTCCCGCACCGCTCGCTCCGCGCGGCGAGTTCGCGGAGGGAATGCTCGACGAGATTGCCGAAACGCTCGCTGGCGCACAACGGCCTTTCCTCCTGGCTGGTCGCGGCGCATGGCTGTCTGGCGCAAGTGCCGCGCTCGGCGAGCTGGCTACCCTCACAGGCGCGCTGACCGCATCGACGGCACTCGGTCGTGGCGTCTTTCCTGACACGCAGTATGACCTCGGAGTGACCGGAGGTTTTGGAGCGCATGGCGCCATGGAGCTCATCCGTGAAGCCGACGTTGTTGTCGTCTTTGGCGCCGCGTTGAACCAGTTCACGATGCGGTTCGGCGACCTTTTCGCTCCCACAACACGCGTCTTCCAAATCGATGTCACGCCCGCTGCAACCCACGCGCACGTCGGCGGGTTCGTGCGGGCCGATGCCCGCCTCGCCGCAGAAGCTCTCGTTTCTCGCGTCGGTGCGGACACAGCGAAGCACGACGCCCCCGCGACTCCCTGGCGCCAAAGCGTCGATGTCGCCGGCGCGCGGAATTACGATGCCGGCGAGGAGTTCGCTGCCGATGGCCGCCTGGACCCTCGGGCCGCTGCCCGTCGCATAGCTGAGCTGCTCCCGGAAGACAGGGTCGTCGTCTCAGACGGCGGACATTTCATCGGGTGGGCCAACATGTATTGGCCGGTCGCGGCGCCGGATCGCATGATGATGGTCGGCACAGCTTTCCAGTCGATCGGGCTGGGCTGGCCGAGCGTTGTGGGTGCGTCGCTCGCTCGCCGCGAGTCGACGGTCGTGCTGACAACCGGCGATGGCGGAGGGCTGATGGCGATTGCCGACCTGGAGTCGGCGGTCCGCGCGGCTGGCGGGCGCGGTATCGCGGTCGTATGGAATGACGCAGCCTACGGCGCCGAGGTTAACCTCTACGGCCTGAAGGGGCTGGCCGACGGGCCGATGCGCATCCCCGAGGTGGACTTCGCCGCCTTCGGTGCCGCTGTCGGAGCGGAAGGCGTGGCGGTGCGCACTCTCGCCGATCTTGAGCGCCTTGCGACCTGGGCAGAAGAAGACCCGAACTCCCGCCGCTTCCTCTTGCTTGACTTGCGCATATCTGGCGACGTCATCGCGCCGTACCAAGAGGAGATCATTCGCGTGAACTCGTAGCCGCACGGTGGTGAGCGTGGCAGCGCAGATAGTGTGTCCGGGTGCCTACTATTCGCAACATCGCCGTGGGGCTCCCCTGTAAACAGGGTCACGTACTCGCTCTCGAAGGCACCGATCATGCTCGCGGACTCAATTTCTTCCGCGCAATCGGCGGCGGAATTGAGTTCGGAGAGCGCGCAGAAGACGCTCTTCATCGGGAGTTCATGGAAGAGCTAGGCGTTCATCTCGATGCTGTCGAGTTGCTCGGAGTGCGCGAGGACATCTTCACGTACGAAGGCGTCGCTGGGCACGAGATTGCGCACATCTTCGCACTTCACTCGGCCGAGCTCGATGCGATTCCGCTTGACGCTACATTGCACATCCTCGACGAGGGCAGCCCGGTGCGGTGGTTCCCCTTCAATGAAGTACTCACCGGAGATCGACCGTTGTTCCCCGTTGGAGCGCCGGAATTGCTCCCTCAAGCCTCCAGTTTTTGACCATTCCCTGGATCGTTTCGGTCGGTGCTGTTCGGCGCGTTTGTGGAGGACGAGTGGGTTCTTTCGCGTGTGCTGGAATATTGCTCTGAGCTGGGGTTATTGGGGTGGGAATGTCGGTGGCCCTGTGTTGACTGAGGGGTATGAGCAACCCGGTGCAGCTTCTTGAGAAGGTCTCGTCTGACCTTGATGTGGTGTTGCGTTCTGACGTGGTTGCCGGGTTGTCGGTGGCGGCGAAGATGGAGTTGTTGCGTGCGGCTGGTGAGGTGCAACGTCGCGTGGAAGCGGTCATCGTTGAGACGGTGGCGTCGGTAGATGCGCGGCCTGCGGGGTCGGGTGAAGCTGGTTTCTGCGGGCTGTTTGGCTGCCGGAGCGTCGGCGAGCTGTTGCAACGGGTGTTGCGAGTCGATGCAGCCGGTGCGGGTCGGGTAGTGAAAGCCGCGAAAGCAGTGCGCCGCGAGATCTGTATTTCTTCTGGGGAGTGGTTGCCGGCGCGGTGGCCTGCACTGCGGTCTGCGATGGTCGATGGTGTTGTCGGGGTCACGGGCGTGTTGGCGGCAATCGGGCCTGTGGAGCAGGCCGGGGCCCGGGTTCGTGTCGAGGACCGGTTACGGGCCGACGTGGAACTTGCTGCGCATGCGCGGGGGCTTGTTGCAGACCTCGACACTGCAGAAGATAATCCGAACAGTGGTGCGGGGCCGGTGGCGACGCCGGAAGATTTGCGGGTGCTGTCGTTGGTGATCGTGCAATACCTGGATCCTGACGGGGCAGAACCCGCCGAAGACACTGCGATGCGTGCCCGCGGGATTGTGCTCGGACGCGCCAAAGATGGTGTCATCCCGATCAGAGGCGGGTTACTCCCAGAGACGGCGGGGCAGTTGCAACGCATCTTCGACGCGTACTTGAACCCCAAAGTCGACGGCCCCCCACTCCCCGGCGTTACCTTCCGCCCCTCAGACGACACGGATTCCGGCGTTCGGGGCGACACGGACGACACGGACGACATGGAAGCCGGGTTGTTGCCCGAAGGCGATCCAGGACACATGGTGGACCCGCGTAGTCGTGCACAGAAACAGCACGACACGCTCGCGGCAGCACTCGGGATCGCGGCCCGACATGACGACATGCCCCGACTGGGTGGTGCAGCCCCGACCCTGATCGTGTCGGTGACCGCAGAAGACTACGCCGCGAACTCCGGCTGGGCACACATCGACGGCATCGACACCCCCGTCCCTGTGCGCACCGCCGCCCACACCGCCTGCGCCGGTGGGGTACAACGAGTGCTATTCGACCCCGCAGGACGCATCATCGGCATCAGCACCACCGACCGTATCTTCACTGCCCACCAACGCCGTGCGATCACCCTCCGCGACCACACATGCCTCATCCCCGGATGCCACGTCCCGGCCACCTGGTGCGAAATCCACCACGTCACCGAACACACCAACAACGGCCCCACCCACACCGACAACGGCGTCGCCCTCTGCTGGCACCACCACCGCACCCTCGACACCAGCGGATGGCACATCCGCATGAAACACGGCATCCCCCAAATCCAAGGACCCGGATGGTGGGACCCCACCCACAAATGGCGCACACCCACTGCACCCCGTTCACATCAACTCGCTCTAAGATAGTGCCACTATCCGAGTGCGATAACAGAGAAAGATGGATGAAAAGCATGAAGATCACACTCAGCGACGACCGGGCTCTGGAGTACGCCGAGCACGGTGATCCGGCCGGGTACCCGGTGCTCTACTGCCACGGCTCCCAAAGCTCGCGGTTAGAGATGCACTACGACATGGCCTTCGCTGCCGATCATGGCCTTCGCATCATCACGGTCGATCGCCCAGGGCACGGGCTCTCTGACCTCAATCCCACCGGATCGATTCTGAGCTTCGCTGACGATGTCGGTCAGCTCATGGCAGCCATCGATGTTCACGACTTCGCCGTCGTCGGCATGTCCGCAGGATGCCCTTTCGCGCTCGGCATCGCGCACCTTCATGCGGACAAGGTCAGCAAAGTCGGGATCATCAGCGGCTTCGCCCCTTACACCTCAGAGAGCAGAGAACATCTCAGCAAAGATGTGCGAGTGATGCTCGGGCTCGCACGCTCGGCACCGTGGCTCCTGAAAAGCATGCTGAAAACCCAAGCCGCTGGACTCCACAAAAACCCCGACAAAGCACTCCGCGGGTTTCTGAAAATCATGAGCGCTCCTGACCAAGCCGTATTGCAGAACCCTCAGGTCATGGACGTCATCGCCAAAATGTTCACCGAAGCATTCCGCAACGGCAGCGATGGCGTCGCCTATGAAATCTCACACCTTCTCGTCAGAGACTGGGGATTCGACCTAGAAGAGATAAATGTCCCCGCCACATTCTGGCAGGGCGAACTCGACAACAACGTGCCCCTCCAATGGGCACAATCCATGCAACACAAGATCCCCCATGCCTCACTCGTCCGCTATCCAAGCGAGGGTCATCTGATCATCTTCACCCACGCCGAAGAGATCTTCACAAGCATGAAACCCGGCGCATAGCCTGCTCCTCGCTCGGGGTGCACCTCTGTGCCACGTCAGCTTCTACTGACGTGCCCGCGAGCGCCGCACCCCCAGCACCACCAGCACAGCAAACAGCGCGAGCCACACGAGAACGTTGAGGATCAGCATCCACATCTCGTCGGTCTGGCCTGTCGTGAGCAGCCCCTCAGTGAGCGGCCACCTACTGAGGGCGACGAAGCCATAGAGCGGGGTGAAGTGTGCAATGTCGAGCATCACGCCGTCGAGGGGCATGAAGACGTTGCCGAAGAACGCGAAGAACGTCATCGAGATTGAGGCAAGAGTTCCGGAGGGGTCCGATCCGAAAAAGAGTCCCACCCCCAGCCCGAAGAGTCCGTAGATCAGGCCGATTCCGAGGATGATGGCCGCGGTGGCCCCCCAACGCCATAGGTCGTCGGCTGCCGCTCCCGTGAGGAACCCTGCCGCAAACACTGCCACCAGAGCGAGGGCGGCGAAAGTAACCGCCGTCAGGAGTTTGGTCAACGCGTACCCTGCCGTGGTCAGCGGAGTCATCGCCAGCTGGCGCCCCCACCCCTGCTTTGCCTCGGCGGCGGCGAGGGAGGTGAGTGTGCTCATCGCGACGGCCGTTCCGTATGCGGCCATCGAGGTCATCACATAGAACGACAGGTTTCCGTTTCCCGCCGAGAGTGTGTCATAGTCCTCGCCGGTGCCGAACAGAAGATACAACGCGACAGGCATGCCGAGCGTGAACCCGAGCGTGTAGGGATTGCGCAGCTGACGCACGCCTTCGATGCGCAGCATGGTTGGTGAGACGAGCATCTCAGTCCTCCGTCAGGGCCGTAAAGGCCGTCTCAAGATTGGGGGCAGCAACTTCAAGATACGAAGCACCGCTATCGAGAAGCAGGCGGGCGATCGCATCGGAATCGGCGGCGCGCAGGCTCAACCGATCGCCGTCCAACCGCACGGCAGTGACCCCTTCGGTCGCTTGCAGGCGCTCAACGAGTTGGTGCGAATCTGCGGGCACTGTCGCAGAGACAGTGCGCTGACCCAGGCTCGCGCGCAACATTGCCGTCGGGGCATCGGCGACGATCGTGCCGCGGTGCATCACCACCGTCCGATGCGCGAATTGTTCGGCCTCTTCGAGATAATGCGTGGCGAAAAGGATCGTGCGTCCGGCATCGGCATCCGCTCGCATCGAGTCCCAGAAATGCCGTCTGGCGGTGACATCCATGCCTGCCGTCGGCTCATCCAAGACGACAATGGCGGGGTCAGGAACCATTGCGATCGCGAACTTGACCCGTTGCTGCTCTCCGCCAGAACACTTCGACACCCGCCGACGAGCGAGATGCTCCAGGTCAGCGCGAGCCATCACCTCGTCTACGCGACCCAGAGCCTCAGCACCAAACAGGGAGGCGATAAGACGAACGGTCTCCCCCACGGTCAGGTCACTGAGGAGCCCACCCGTCTGCAGTACCGCGCCAATCGCACCGCTCGCGGCGGCCTGCTCTGGCTTCGCCCCCAGCACACGAACAGTGCCGCTACTGGGAGACGTCAGCCCGAGCAACATGTCGAGCGTGGTCGTCTTCCCGGCCCCATTTGGCCCCAGGAGCGCGACAACCTCACCACGCCGAATCGACAGATCGATTCCCCTGACCGCCTGCACGCGACGATCTCCGGCGCCAAAGTGTCGCGTCACAGCGCTGAGTTCCAGCGCGAGAGGTCCATCGATCGGTTCGGCGGCTGCTAATCGTGCGTCGGCCCGAGTGGTCGGCCGCTCCACGGAAGAGTGGGTCATTCTTCCAGTCTCCCGGATTCTCGGCGCCTTGGCTCCCGCAAGATCAACTCGCCGTCTCCCCGTTCGACGTCTCTCAACTCGCCGCTTCTCAGCGTGCGGGCAGGAATGCTCCTGCGAGGAAGCTCTCCAACTCGGATTTGTCGCTTAACGGCAGGATTGCCGCCACATACTGGTCGGGGCGCACCACGATAACCACGCCATCTCGAGACAGCTCCCGCGCCGCGAAGATATCCGTCTCCGTCCACTTGCTGGGGCCAGCCGCATAGACCTTCTCCCAGTCAGTGAGCCCGAGTGGTCCCGTCTTGGGTTGGAACAGCTGCGGAGCCGCGGTCACTTCCACCTCTTCAAACGGCTGCTGGTACACCGCCTTCACATCGAAGACGGAGTCGACATCTGCTGCCGCAGGAGTGAGTCGCGCGAACACGGGTTCAGACCGCGCCGCCCAGGCGGCGAGCGCCTCTCCGGTGCGGTCGGCGAAAGCGTAGACCCGCCAGCGTCCGTCCGCCTTGGCGTGGTGCCCCAGATGAACGGCGTTGCCGTCACCGACGCGCACCACTTCCGCTGACTTGAACCGCTTGCCCAGGGGATACCCGGCGGCGAGCGCCTGGTGCGCGTCAGTGCCGGTGATCATCGACGAGGTGTACTGCGTCATGAATCCAGAGGGAAATTCTGCGGTGGCCAGATAGTAGGTAGCCAGTTCGCTGGGGTCAGAGATTTCTTCTGGTTTGCGGGCCATGAGGGTCGACCACTCGCGGTCGAAGTCGATCAACTGTTGCGCTACCGGGCGCCGTTCTGCGCCGTAGGTGGCGAGCAGCGTCTCGGGCGCACGGCCGGTGAGAACAGAGCCGAGCTTCCAGCCGAGATTGAAACCGTCCTGCATCGAAACGTTCATGCCTTGGCCCGCTTTGGCGCTGTGGGTGTGGCAGGCATCACCGGTGAGGAACACCCGCGGCGTGCGACCGGAGTCGTCGATCACGTCGTCGAAACCGTCGGTGACTCTGTGCCCGACTTCGTAGACGCTGTGCCAGGCCACCTCGCGCACGTCGAGCGTGTACGGGTGCAGAATCTCGTTGGCCTTGCGGATGATCTCCTCGATCGGCGTCTGCCGCACCCGATGGTCGTCATCGTCTGCGACCTCGCCGAGGTCGATGTACATGCGCGACAGATATCCGCCCTCGCGTGGAATGTGCAGGATGTTTCCTGCCTCCGAATTGATGGCGCATTTCGTGCGCCAGTCGGGGAAGTCAGTGTTGACGAGAACATCCATGACGCCCCATGCGTGGGCAGCGGACGCGCCGACGTGTGTGCGTCCGATCGCTTGCCGCACCCCGCTACGAGCTCCATCGCAACCCACAACAAACTTGGCGTGCACCGTGCGTTCGGTGCCGGCGCGCTCCCCCGCAGCGTGGCGCAGCCGCACCTCAACCGGGTACTCGCCTTCGTCGTGCACGGTGAGTCCGAGGAACTCGACACCGTAGTCAGGCACGATGCGTCCCGGGGCATTGGCCGCTGCCTCGGCGAAGTAGTCCAGCACCCGTGCCTGGTTCACGATCAGGTGCGGAAACTCGCAAATGTCATAGGCGTAATCGGCAGTGCGGGATGTGCGCACAATCTCGTCACGCTTCTGCGGGTTGGGGCCCCAGAAGTTCATCCAGCCGATGTTGTACGCCTCGGCGACAATGCGTTCGGCAAAGCCGAATGCCTGGAAAGTTTCGACGCTGCGCGGCTGAATGCCGTCAGCTTGCCCCAGCGGCAGCCGGCCATCGCGCTTTTCAATGATGCGGCTGGAGATGTCGGGGTACTGGGCCATCTGAGCGGCAAGCAGCATCCCTGCGGGGCCCGAACCGACGATCAGCACGTCGATCTCATCGGGAAGATCGGCGGGGCGATTCTCTCCAATCCCGGCGGCGTCTTGCACTCGGGGGTCCGCAGAAACATATCCGTGGTTGTGGAACTGCATCGTCGTCGATTCCTTCCAGACGTCTTCGTCAGGTGTTGCATCCGGGACAGGTGTTGCATCCGGGACAGCGTGTTCTATATTCGAACATGCCGTTCTACTATTGAACAGATCATATTCTGACGGATCCGCCTTCGCAAGGGAGCACACGCATGCCAGAGACCTCAAAGCCCTCCCCTGCCTCACAGACCCTGAGCCGCGGCATCCGAATACTCGAAGTACTGGCAGACGCGCGTGGACCACTGACAATCGACGAGATCGCGAAGCGTCTCGATGTGCATCGCTCCATCGCCTATCGACTATTGCGAACACTTGAAGATCACCGACTTATTGCTCGCGATGCGGCAGGAACGGTGAGTCTCGGGGCGCGGATGGCAGCGCTCGCGGCTGGAGTTGCCCACGATCTCCAGGCAGAAGCGCTCCCCGAACTCACCGCGGTCGCGAATGAGCTCGGGATGACGTGTTTTCTCGCCGTGCTGGATGGCGCAGAGTGCATCACACTGGCAAGCGTCGAGCCCCGACATGCGGTCGCAAGCGTTGCCCAACGGCCCGGCGCCAGGCACTCCGTGACCGTCGGTGCTCCTGGAAAAGCGATCCTCACGCAGGTGCCAGCAGCGCAGTGGCCAGAAGCTGCATCTGAAGCACTGCGTGCCGCTGTCGCCGCAGCCACAACCGACGGGTACGCGACAAGTCACGACGAGGTCATCCCGACGGTGCAGTCCGTTGCCGTCCCCCTTCAACTTCGCGGGCAACGACCGTCAGCAATCGCCGTCGTGCACGTAGCCAGCGACCTCGACGACGCAGCGATCGCCACCAGACTGCAGCACTCGGCCGCCCTCATCCGCCACGCCCTCGACGGCTAACCCCCCTCCCACCCCTTCTCCCTCCCCCTCCCTCCCCCATACCCACCCACCCATACCCAGGCTCCCGTCGCATTTTCTGTCGCTCTCGTGGCTGCCAAGCGACAGAAAATGCGACGGGAGCAGATGGGGATGGGGATGGGGATGGGGATGGGGATGGGGTGGATGGGGTGGATGGGATGGGATGGGAGGGGATGGGGTGGGGAAGAAGGCGGCGGGGCGTCAGGCCTTCGTGAGACCGTAGATCGGGCTCACGGTCTGCTCGACCTCGTGGTCGGGTCCGAGCGGAATGCCGGAACGGTCACGGAGCAGCAGCGTCGCCACGAGGCCGAGGAGCGTCATACCGGCCAGGTACCAGGTGACGGCATCGGTCGAGCCTGTTGCGCTCACAATGGCCGTCGCAATCGTCGGCGCGAATGCCCCACCGGCGATGGCACCAATCGCATACGAGATCGACACACCAGAGAACCGGATGCTGGCGGGGAACAGTTCTGCGTAGAGCGCCGCCTGCGGCCCGTAGGTGAACCCGAGTCCGATGGTGAGAATGGCGAGACCCGCGAACAGAAGACCGATCTCACCGGAGTTCACCAACGGGAAAAGCGTGAACACCCCAACCAATTGCATCACCCAACCGAGGATGTACGTGGTGCGGCGACCAATGCGATCAGACAACCACCCGGCGATGAGTGTCGTCAGTAGCCAGGTGACCGCAGACCCAGCCACGGCCCACAGCACTGGGCCGCGCTCGAAACCAATGGGGCCGTCCGGGTTCGTGGCGTAGCCCTGGATATATCCGCCAGTGGTCATATACCCCACGGCGTTGTTGCCTGCGAAGACGAGGGCCGCGATGATCACAAGCAACAGGTGCTTGCGGAACAGCTGCGCGATCGGCATCTGCGCCTTCTCTTTACGTGCGGCGAGCTCGGTGAAGACCGGACTCTCCTCCACCTTGCGTCGCACGTAGTAGCCGACCAAGATCAGCACCACACTGAGGAGGAACGGCACCCGCCATCCCCATGACAGGAACTGGTCACCGGGGGCGATCAGGGTCATGAGCGCCATCACGCCAGAAGCGAGCAGCAGCCCGAGCGGCACACCGATCTGCGGCGACGCACCAAAAAGGCCGCGTTTCTTGCGGGGAGCGTGCTCAACAGCCATCAGTACAGCTCCGCCCCACTCACCGCCCGCCGAGATTCCCTGGATGATGCGCAGCAACACCAGCAGGATCGGAGCCGTGATCCCGATCGTCTCGTAGGTGGGAAGGACACCGATGAGCGCGGTCGCCGCCCCCATCAGGATCAGCGTCCACATGAGCACTGTTTTGCGCCCGAGCTTGTCGCCGTAGTGACCAGCGAGGAAAGCTCCGAGCGGCCGGAAGAGGAAGCTGACACCGACGGTGGCGAAGGCGATCAGCGCACTATTGGCGCCGAGCGGTTCGAAGAACAGCTGTCCGAACACCAGACCGACAGCCGTGGCGTAGATGAAGAAGTCGTACCACTCGACCGTGGTTCCCACGACGGTGGCAAAGACGACGCGGCGCCGGTCGGCCGCTGTCGCGATGGTTCCGGTGGGCGTGAACCCACCCTCTGACTGCCCACTCATGGGGTGTCTCCTTTGATTGTGACGGCATTGTCACGGCAAGCAATGGATGTGAATCCGATGCTTGCCGACGATAGACAGGATCATATATGATTTCAAATATGACGCACAAGGCGTCCAGCACGACAACGAAGACGAGCGCGAGGAGTCGCCCCATGACGGAGACCATTGGCCGCCCAGGCAAAATCATCGCGATCCACCTGAGCTATGCGTCGCGTGCTGACCAGCGCGGTAGGCGCCCAGCCACCCCCTCCTACTTCTTCAAGCCGGCGAGTTCCGTGGCGGTCACTGGTGGCACGGTCGAGCGTCCTGCCGGCACAGAACTGCTCGCGTTCGAAGGCGAGATCGCCCTCATCATCGGCACGCCAGCGCGTCATGTCTCGCTCGACGACGCATGGAAGCACGTCGGCGGCGTCACCGCATCAAACGATCTCGGACTCTACGATCTACGAGCGAACGACAAGGGCTCCAACGTCCGCTCAAAGGGTGGCGATGGCTACACCCCTCTCGGGCCGTCGGTCATCGACGCCCAGTTGATCGACCCTGCAGCGCTGCGCGTACGCTCGTGGGTCAATGGCGAGCTGCGCCAAGACGACACGACGGCAGGGCTCATCTTTCCCCTCGCCCAGCTCGTCGCCGACCTCTCCCAGCACTTCACTCTTGAACCGGGAGATGTGATCCTCACCGGCACCCCAGCCGGCTCCTCGGTCATCGTGCCAGGCGACACGGTCGAGATCGAAGTTGACGCTCCCCATGCCCCTGGCGCCCCTACTTCGGGCCGCTTGATCACGACGGTGACACAGGGGGAAATTCCCTTCGACGGCGACCTCGGCTCACTGCCCGCAGTGGACGACCTGCAGCGCACCGAGGCATGGGGGTCGCGCGAAGAAGCCGGCCTCCCTCCTGCAGAGCAGCCCGCAGGCCTCTCCCCCGAACTCCACGCTGCTCTGATGGAAGCTCCCACCGCCGGACTCTCCGCCCAGTTGCGCAAACGCGGGCACCATTCCTGCTTTATCGATGGAGTCTCCGCCAACATCCCCGGCACCAAGATCGTCGGCACAGCGAAGACGCTGCGGTTCGTCCCGTTCCGCGAAGATCTGTTCGCTTCGCACGGTGGCGGCTACAACGCGCAGAAACGGGCATTCGACGCTGTCGCAGACGGCGAGATCATCGTGATCGAAGCGCGAGGCGATGCCACGACCGGCACACTGGGGGACATTCTCGCTCTGCGCGCGAAGACCCGCGGGGCCGCCGGGGTGATCACGGATGGTGGAGTCCGCGACTTCGATGCCGTCGCCGAAATCGGACTACCCGTCTTCTCCCAGGGCGCCCACCCCTCTGTGCTCGGACGCAAGCATGTGCCGTGGGATGTCGATGTCACCGTTTCCTGCGGCGGCGCGACAGTCCAGCCCGGCGACATCATCGTCGGAGACAGCGACGGCGTGATCGTCATCCCCCCAGCTCTCGCCGATGAAGTTGCCACCGCCGCCGTCGCGCAGGAGATCGAAGACGCCTGGATCGCAGAGCAGGTCGCCGCTGGCCACCCCGTCGACGGGCTCTTCCCCCTGAACGCCGAATGGCGCGCCCGCTACAACGCGGCCATGGCCGAGCGGACCACGGTATGAGCACGCTGGTCACGACAAGCAAGTCCGAACAGGCCTACACCTGGATCCGCACCCGCATCTCGAGCCACGCTTTCGGCCCTGGGTACCGGCTGGTGCTCGGCTCCATCGCCGACGAACTCGGCATGAGCGTCGTTCCAGTGCGCGAGGCGATCCGCCGACTGGAAGCCGAAGGGCTCGTCACATTTGAACGCAACGTCGGCGCCAGGGTCACACTCGTCGACGAGAGCGAGTACGCCCACACGATGCAGACACTCGGGCTCGTCGAAGGGGCAGCGACTGCCCTCTCCGCCCCGTTTCTTGACGCCGATGCGATCGCCGAAGCGGCAGAGGTGAACGAGCAGATGACGCGCCTTCTCGACCACTTCGACCCGCACACCTTCACCGAGCTGAACCGCCGCTTTCACTCCGTGCTGTTCTTGCCGTGCCCGAACCCGCATCTCCTCGATCTCGTGCACCGCGGGTGGGCCCGCCTCTCCGGCATCCGCGACTCCACGTTCGCGTACGTACCAGGACGCGCACACCATTCGGTCGACGAGCACACCCAGATCCTCGAACTCATCAGATCAGGTGCCGAGTCGATCGACATCGAACTCGCCGCACGCAACCACCGTTGGCGCACGAGGGACGCGTTCCTCGACGCCCTACATACCCGTACCGCTCAAGCCTCAGGAGAACTGTCATGACCGCGTCACGCATCCCGGCCGACCTGCCAGACCACATCCAGCATTACATCGACGGCGCATTCGTTGATTCCGTCGACGGCGACACGTTCGATGTGCTCGACCCCGTCACCAACAAGACTTACACCACAGCTTCTGCAGGCAAGAAGGCCGACATTGAGCTCGCCGTCGCCGCAGCCAAGCGTGCATTCGACGAGGGCCCGTGGCCGCGCATGCTCCCGCGTGAGCGTTCACGAGTTCTGCACCGCATCGCCGACATCGTGGAGTCCCGCGATGCCCGTCTCGCGGAGCTGGAGTCGTATGACTCCGGGCTTCCGATCACGCAGGCGCTGGGCCAGGCCCGCCGCGCCGCGGAGAACTTCCGCTTTTTCGCAGACCTGATCGTGGCGCAGTCAGACGACGCCTTCAAGGTTCCTGGTCGGCAGATGAACTACGTCAACCGCAAACCGATCGGCGTCGCCGGCCTCATCACGCCGTGGAACACACCGTTCATGCTGGAGTCGTGGAAGCTCGGTCCTGCGCTCGCCACTGGCAACACGGTTGTCCTGAAGCCGGCCGAGTTCACGCCCCTTTCCGCATCACTCTGG
The DNA here is from genome assembly GCF_040687205.1 of Microbacterium sp. NPDC076768. Lineage (NCBI taxonomy): Bacteria > Bacillati > Actinomycetota > Actinomycetes > Micrococcales > Microbacteriaceae > Microbacterium > Microbacterium sp. NPDC076768. The sequence continues at coordinate 234,370 of NZ_JBFBMU010000003.1, read as the reverse complement.
GCCGGAATTTTCGAAGAAGCTGGACTGCCATCGGGCGTCTTCAACCTCGTCAACGGACTTGGTGAAGACGCGGGCGATGCGCTCGTGAAGCACCCAGATGTGCCGCTCATCTCGTTCACGGGCGAGAGCAGCACAGGACAGCTCATCTTCGGCAATGCCGCCCCCTTCCTTAAAGGACTGTCGATGGAGCTGGGTGGCAAGTCGCCCGCTATCGTCTTCGCTGATGCCGACCTTGAAACCGCGGTGGATGCGACGATCTTCGGTGTGTTCTCCCTCAACGGCGAGCGCTGCACTGCGGGATCACGAATCCTGGTCGAGCGCTCCATCTATGAGGAGTTCGTAGAGCGGTATGCCGCCCAGGCCCAGCGGGTGAAGGTCGGTTACCCGCACGATCCAGCGACCGAAGTCGGCGCGCTGGTGCATCCAGAGCACTACGACAAGGTGATGAGCTACGTCGAGATCGGCAAGACAGAGGGCCGCCTGGTTGCGGGAGGCGGTCGCCCTGAAGGCTTCGAGGAGGGAAACTTCGTCGCACCGACAGTCTTTGCCGATGTTGCCCCTGACGCTCGTATCTTCCAAGAAGAGATCTTCGGCCCCGTCGTCGCAATCACACCGTTCGATTCGGACGAGGAGGCGCTGGCCCTCGCGAACAACACCAAATATGGCCTCGCCGCCTACATCTGGACCAATGATCTGAAGCGCGCACACAACTTCTCCCAGTCAGTGGAGGCCGGCATGGTGTGGCTGAACAGCAACAACGTGCGCGATCTTCGCACTCCGTTCGGTGGAGTGAAGGCCTCCGGTCTCGGCCACGAGGGTGGCTACCGCTCGATCGATTTCTACACCGATCAGCAGAGCGTGCACATCACCCTCGCCGCCACCTCCCACAACCCCACCTTCGGCAAGCACTGACCCCCCTCCCTCTATCCTCTCCATCCCCCAAACCTCCACCACCTTTCCCACCTTCCCCTCCCCCAAACCTCCCCCACCTTTCCGCTCCCGTCGCACTTTCTGTCGCTCCGGCGCCGTGCAAGCGACAGAAAGTGCGACGGAAACCATCACGCAAGGACGCTGATATGACCGACTCGACAGGCAAGACAGGCAACACGGGCAAGACGCTGACCTCTTCGGGGTACTACGTCTCGCAGGAGGCCCAGATCCAGTCAGACAATCCCGTAGCGACACCGAAGAGCACGCCGCCAGATATTTTGCGATGCGCCTACATGGAGCTTGTCGTTACCGATCTGGCCGCCTCGCGCCAGTTCTACGTCGACGTTCTCGGCCTGCACATCACCGAAGAAGACGAGCAGGCGATCTACCTGCGTTCGACCGAAGAGTTCATCCACCACAACCTGGTGTTGCGCCAAGGCCCGATCGCGGCTGTCGCCGCCTTCTCTTACCGCGTGCGCACGCCGGAAGACCTCGACCGTGCTGTCGATTTCTACACCGAACTCGGATGCGATGTGCGCCGCAACGCGGATGGCTTCGTCAAGGGCATCGGAGACTCGGTGCGTGTTGTTGACCCGCTGGGATTCCCCTACGAATTCTTCTATGGCACCGAGCACGTCGAGCGGCTCTCCTGGCGTTACGACCTGCACACCCCTGGCGAACTTGTGCGTTTGGACCACTTCAACCAGGTCACCCCCGACGTCCCTCGTGCCGTGCGTCACTACCAAGACCTCGACTTCCGCGTCACAGAAGACATCCAAGACGATGAAGGCACCGTCTATGCCGCGTGGATGCGTCGCAAGCCCACAGTCCACGACACCGCAGCCACCGGAGGAGACGGACCGCGCATGCATCACGTGGCGTTCGCGACGCACGAAAAGCACAACATCCTCGCGATCTGCGACAAGCTCGGTGCGCTGCGTCGGTCCGACGCGATCGAGCGCGGCCCTGGCCGCCACGGGGTGTCCAACGCCTTCTACCTCTACCTGCGCGATCCAGATGGCCACCGCGTCGAGATCTACACCCAGGATTACTACACCGGCGACCCAGACAACCCGGTCGTCACCTGGGATGTCCACGACAACCAGCGCCGCGACTGGTGGGGAACCCCCGTCGTACCTTCCTGGTACACCGACGCCTCCCTCGTGCTTGACCTGGACGGCAACCCGCAGCCCGTGATCGCACGCACCGACTCCAGCGAGATGGCGGTGACGATCGGCGCTGATGGCTTCTCGTATACCCGCGCCGACGAGGGCGAAGATTCGATGCCCGAATACAAGCAGGGCGAGTACAAGCTGGGGCACCAGCTCTAATCCGACGACGCTTCGACAGGCTCAGCGATCCGAGATGGAACGACGCTTCGACAGGCTCAGCGACCCGAGATGGAACGACGCTTCGACAGGCTCAGCGACCCAGGGAAGCTCAGCGGCCCCGGGAAGCTCAGCGGCCCCGGCGTGGGGACGACAGTCCCCGCGATGGGTTCCTGAGCCTGTCGAAGGACACACAAGGAGACACGGATGTTGTCAGAAGAAACGATCACGCTACTTGCGGCAGAGCTGGCAGAAGCCGACCGCACGCACTCGGTGATCCCGCGCATCACTCAGCGCTATCCCGATGCGACAATCGAGGACTCCTATGCGATCCAGGGTGTCTGGCGCGACTCGCAGGTCGCAGCGGGGCGACGACTTGTCGGACGCAAAATCGGACTCACCTCGAAAGCGATGCAGCAGGCCACCGGTATCACCGAGCCCGACTACGGCGTGATGTTCGACGACACGGTCTACGAATCGGGCGCGGCGATCCCGGTCGATCACTTCTCGAATGTGCGCATCGAGGTGGAGCTCGCCTTCGTGCTCAAGCACCCGCTGGAAGGTCCTGACTGCACTTTGGACGATGCCCTCGCCGCCATCGACTACGCCGTGCCAGCTCTCGAGGTGCTCAACTCGCACATTGAGCTCGAAGGGCGCACGATTATCGACACGATCAGCGACAACGCCGCGTATGGAGCGATGGTGCTGGGGTCTGTCCACAAGAGCCCGGATGAGATCGACCTCCGCTGGGTGCCTGGTGTTCTTTCTCGTAACGGCGAGATTGAAGAGACGGGTGTTGCGGCGGGAGTCCTCGGTCATCCGGCGACAGGGGTTGCCTGGTTGGCGAACAAGTTTCACCAGCACGGCGCGCGTCTCGAGGCCGGGGAGATCATCCTGGCAGGATCATTCACACGCCCAATGTGGGTGTCGCGCGGCGATGAAGTGCTGTGCGACTACGGACCGATGGGAACAATCACATGCCGCTTCGTTTAGCACCTTCTTTCCGCGAACAGCTGGCGGCGTCCGACCATCCGTTTATCGGCATGTGGGTGTGCTCAGGCAGCCCGCTCCTCGCCGAAGTCACCGCAGGATCAGGGCTGGACTGGATCCTCATCGATATGGAGCATTCCGCCAACACGCTCGATTCGGTGCTCCACCAGTTGCAGGCGATCGCGGCCTACCCCATCACGCCGCTCGTGCGTGTGCCGTCCAACGACACCGTCGTGATTAAGCAGGTGCTCGACCTCGGTGCGCAGAACCTCATCGTTCCGATGGTGTCCTCTGTCGAAGAGGCCACAGCGGCAGTGGCCGCCACGCGCTACCCGCCGGAGGGCGTGCGCGGTGTCGGTAGTGCGCTGGCGCGAAGCGCCCGCTGGAATCGTGTCGATCAGTACCTCCAGGACTCCGCGCAGCACACCTCGCTGACGGTGCAGATCGAAACGGCCGCCGGTGTCGCGGCAGCGGCCGATATCGCTGCGGTCGATGGCGTGGATGCCGTTTTTGTTGGCCCTGCCGACCTGTCAGCGTCAATGGGACTACTCGGACAGCAGGCCCACCCGGATGTCACCGCCGCGGTCTCTGCGGTGTTTGCGGCGGTGAAGTCTGCGGGCAAGCCCGTCGGCGTGAACACGTTCGACCCCACAGCAACAGATGCCTATCTTGCCGCTGGAGCGGACTTCGTCGCCGTGGGCGCCGATGTCGCGTTGTTGGCGCGTGCCTCTGAGGCCCTGGCCGCTCGCTTTCTCGGGACGACCGGTGCTGACCGCGCCAGCTACTGACGTCACCAGATGAGGTTCGACTAGCGGATTCATAGCAACTCCCGAGAGACTGTCGGCATGACCTTCGCCGCGCTCCAGCCCCTCGCCGACCGTGCCGCCCTGTTTGTGGCACTCCGACAGGACGCTCTCTCTGCTGCTGCCGATGCTCTCGGCGAGCACCGTTGGGATGCGGACACCGCCGCCGGAACACTCACCTTTACGGCGCACGACGATCCCACGCGGCAGCTTGTGACGCGCGCACATCTTGTCGCGACGATTGCTCCGGGGCCCCGCTCGCTCCTCTGGGCGTGGGCGCATCCGAGCGGCGACCCGCACGGCGTCGCCGCGCAGCTGCAGGCGTACGGGACAGATCACGGCATCGAAGAGCTGACGGCTTCCGAGCTTCCGTTCCCCACCGATGCCACCGGTGATGATGAGTGGATCGCGCAGGCTGCGCACACCGTCGGCGGCGTCGCAGTCGAGCTCACAGGACGCTCTCCCTACTACTCCGCCCCCGTCGGCAATGGAACCCGCGCTGTGTTCCTCCTCGACGCCCCGATCGCTCCATTGACGCTCGCCGATGCGATCGTCGCACTGCCTGGCGTGCTGGCAACGGTCAACCTCACCGACGCGCGCACAGCAGTCTGGGATCTCGCGCGGCTCGCTGGCTGGACCCTGAGCTGGACAGATGAGGCGTTCTCCGGAGCCACGGTTTCTGATGACACTGGCACCGCAACGTTCCTCTTCGATGAGCACGCGCGCATCAGCGGCATCGAAAGCACGCTGAACGGTCAGGCGTAACCGCTCAGCGGCTCTCTCCACTAGATAAGGCGCTCTGCCGCCTCTACGACGTTCGTCATAAGGAGCGCGACCGTCATCGGACCGACCCCACCGGGGTTCGGGGAGACAAAGCCTGCGACCTCGGCGACATCGGGGTGCACGTCGCCGAAGACGACACTCTTGCCGGTTTCTTCGTTGGTTTCGCGGGTCACACCCACATCGAGTACAGCGGCACCTGGCTTGACGTCTTCTGCGCGGATCAGATGCTTGACCCCAGCCGCAGCCACAATCACGTCGGCCTCACGCAGGTAGCATGGCATGTCGACCGTGCCTGTGTGGGTGAGCGTCACGGTGGCATTGAGGTCGCGGCGGGTCAGCAGCAGTCCGATCGAACGGCCGATGGTGACCCCTCGGCCGACGACGACCACATGCTTGCCGTTAAGGTCGTACCCGTTACGTAGCAGAAGTTCGATGACACCACGCGGCGTGCAGGGCAGTGGAGTGTCGATCGGGCTGTTCACGTTCAGCACCAGCCGCCCCAGGTTCGTGGGGTGCAGGCCGTCGGCATCCTTCGCCGGGTCGATCCGCTCGAGGATCGCGTCGGTGTCGAGGTGCTTCGGCAACGGCAGCTGCACGATGTAGCCGTGGCAGGTGGGGTCGGCGTTGAGGTCATCGATCAGCGCCTCGACATCGGCCTGTGAGGCATCCGCCGGCAGCTCGCGCTGGATCGAGTTCATGCCGATCGCTTCAGACTGCCGATGCTTCATGCCGACGTAAAGCTGGGACGCCGGATCGGCTCCCACGAGCACGGTAGCGATGCCCGGCGTCACGCCCTTCTCTTTCAGCGCGACAATCCGCTCCGAAAGCTCCGCCCGAATCGCCGCCGAAGCGGCCTTTCCATCCAAAATCGTCGCAACCATACTCTTCCTCTTCTTTCCTCTCCTCAACGTCTGAACTCCCCCGCCCTCTCCCCCTCTCCCCCGTCGCCGAGTGCACGCCTTGGGTGCGAGTGCACGGCTTATTCACGTGAACAAGCCGTGCACTCGGCACGAACCCGTGCACTCGGCGGAGGTGTGGGTGGGGGGTGCGGGGGGTGCGGGGGTGTGGGGGGGGTGGGGGGGTTACTGCTGGAGGTGGGGGTAGAGGGGGAAGGCGGCGGCGAGGGAGTCTACGCGGGTGCGCAGCGCCGCTGCGTCAGCGCCGGGGAGAAGGGCGAGGGCGATGATGTCAGCCACCTCGGTGAACTCGGCATCGCCAAAGCCGCGTGTAGCGAGAGCCGGCGTACCAATGCGCAGACCGGAGGTGACCATCGGCGGGCGAGGGTCGTTCGGCACTGCGTTGCGGTTCACCGTGATGTGGATATCGTGCAGGAGATCCTCTGCCTGCTTGCCATCGATCTCGGCGTCACGCAGATCAACCAGCACCAGGTGCACATCGGTGCCACCAGAGCGCACCGCAATACCGGCGTCCTTGACATCCTGCTGTGACAGGCGCTCTGCGAGCAGTGCAGCTCCGCGCAGCACTCGCTCCTGACGCTCCTTGAACTCGGGAGTACCCGCGAGCTTGAACGCTGTCGCCTTCGCCGCAATCACATGCATGAGCGGTCCACCCTGCTGCCCAGGGAACACAGCGGTGTTGATCTTCTTCGCGATATCGGCATCGTTGGTGAGGATGAAGCCCGAACGGGGACCACCGATCGTCTTGTGCACCGTCGAAGAAACCACATGAGCGTGAGGCACCGGGTTCGGGTGCAGCCCCGCGGCAACGAGGCCAGCGAAGTGTGCCATGTCTACCCAGAGCAGCGCTCCGACCTCATCAGCGATTGCCCGGAAAGCCGCAAAGTCCATCGTGCGCGGATACGCCGACCAGCCAGCGATGATGACCTTCGGCCTGTGCTCGACAGCAAGTCGACGCACCTCCGCCATATCGATGGTCGAGGTCTCAGGGTCAACCCCGTAAGCGACGATGTCGTACAGCCGCCCGGAGAAGTTGATCTTCATGCCGTGGGTGAGGTGACCACCGTGGTCGAGCGAAAGACCGAGAAGCTTGTCGCCAGGACGCGCAATCGCGTGCAGTACTGCGGCGTTTGCCGACGCACCGGAGTGCGGCTGAACGTTCGCGAACTCGGCACCGAACAGGCTCTTCGCCCGCTCGATCGCGAGCGACTCTGCGACGTCAACCTCTTCGCAGCCGCCGTAGTAACGACGGCCGGGGTATCCCTCGGCGTACTTGTTGGTGAGAACGGATCCCTGCGACTGCAGCACCGAGACAGGGACGAAGTTCTCAGACGCGATCATCTCGAGGAACGTCTGCTGACGCTTCAGCTCACGGTCAAGAACGTCGGCAATCTCCGGGTCAACCTCGGAAAGCGGGGCGTTGAAGTAACGGTCGGTCATAGTGACATGCTCCTCTGACTACGGATTCGAAAGGGGTGTTCCAATCGGCCCAGGCGCGCGGTCGAATTCCGTGGTCAGTCGCTCCCCGGTGGTAGTCCACCCAGACGCCAGTCGCGACGCTTACGAGCATAGCGGATACGAGCCCCCGCACGAAGGGACGAATTGCTCCGGCGGACCAACTCGTCTCTACAATCTCATACCGTCGAGCCGGCAGGACCGGTAGGTTTTGTTCATGGTCCTTCCTCATGCGCTTCCACTCGTGCCCCTGCCCGCATCGGCAACGGCAGGCGAAGGGCGAATGCCGATCACTGCAGCGACCCGCGTCTCTGGCCCTTCCGCCGCGACAACCGTCTTCGTCGAGGCTGTCGCGCGCCGCACTGGCATGCGCCTGTCCCCCGAAGCTGCAATCAGTACAGAAGCGGGTGCGCGCACGCCGACCAAAGCCACCGAGATTGAACTGCGGATTGACTCCTCTGTTGCCGCACCAGAGGGATACGTCCTCACCGTCAATGACCGCGCCCTCATCGTCGGCGCGGACGAGGCTGGCCTCTTCTACGGCACCCACACGCTCTTGCAGCTGCTGCGCCCAGACGATTCAGGATGGTCGCTTCTCACCGCTCACATCGAAGACGCCCCGCGTTTCGCTCGACGCGGCGTGATGCTCGACGTAGCGCGGCATTTCTTCGGAGTCGATGAGGTCAAGAGTTTCATCGACAGCACGAGCGCACTCAAGTTCAACCATCTGCATCTTCACCTCAGCGACGATCAGGGCTGGCGCGTGCACATCGACTCCTGGCCGCTGCTGACGGAACGCGCTGCAGCGACAGCCGCCAGCGGAGACGCTGGCGGCTTCTACACGAAAGCGGACTACCAGGAGATCGTCGCGTACGCCTCCTCCCGCCACATGGTCGTCATTCCAGAGATCGATCTGCCTGGTCACACGCACGCGATCGGTGTGGCGTATCCCGAACTGGTCGAGCCCCCGGTGCTGAACGACAGCCTGGTGGCAGAATCTGCCCGCCTTGGTCAGCAACTTCCGGTTGCAGGCGAGCCGTACACCGGCTGGGGCGTTGGACATTCCAGCGTGCGTATTCATGAAGCGCGCACCTACGATTTCGTGCGTGATGTGGTGCGCGAACTCGCCGAGATGACCCCGGGGCCGTATATCCACATCGGCGGCGACGAGTCGTTGGGCACATCGCCGTCCGACTTCGATCTGTTCGCCGAGCGAGCAACGGCGATCGTCGTCGAAGCAGGCAAGGTGCCCGTCGCCTGGCACGAGATGGGCGCGGCTCCTCTCATCGCTGAAGGCACCGTCGGACAGTACTGGGGCATGACGACTCCCGGTGGCTCGCATGCCGCGGAGGCCGCTCATTTCGTCGAGCGCGGCGGTGCACTGATCATGTCGGCAGCAAACGCCACCTACCTCGACATGAAGTACGACGACAGCTTTCCGCTCGGCCTCACGTGGGCAGGGACTATCGATGTTCGGTCCGCTTACGAGTGGGAGCCAACAGCCGTGCTCGACGTCCCTGAGGCAGCGATTCTTGGCATTGAGGCCCCACTATGGTCGGAAACCACTCGCACGTTTGCCGATGTGGAACAGCTTGTCTTTCCACGCGCTGCGGCCCAGGCCGAAGTGGCGTGGTCGCCGCGGGAAGCACCACAGCGCAGCTGGGAGTCATTCCGCGTACGGCTCGGCTCGCTCGCTCCTCTGTGGAAAGCTGAGGGTGTCGACTTCTACCCTGCAGACGAGATCTCCTGGAGCGCACTTTGAGCACCCATTCCTCTGTGACCGGTTCGCTGGTTATTCACTCCGCCAGAATCATTGATTGCGGCGAAGTGGTGGAGAACGGCTGGGTGCGCATCGAAAACGGCACGGTTGCCGATCGTGGAACCGGATCAGGTTGGCTGCCCGCAGATACCGTCGTCGACGCCGCGCAGACTGCCGGAGCTGGAGCGATCCTCACCCCCGGCTTCATCGACATTCACGGGCATGGCGGCGCAGGAGCGGCGTTTGATGACGGCGTCGATGCGATCCGTACCGGTCGAGAGCTGCACAGAGCGCACGGAACTACCCGCGCGGTGATCTCGTTGGTGACGGCATCTCTTGATTCTTTGGCCCGCAACGTCGCGGTTATTGCCGACCTGACAGAGACGGACCCCGACATCCTCGGTTCGCACCTCGAGGGCCCGTTCCTTGACCCCGGCCATCATGGGGCGCACGAGCTGTCGCTGCTCCGCCATCCTGTCGCGGCCGACGTCGCCTTCTTGCTGGAAGCAGGGCGCGGCACAATCCGCCAGGTAACGATCGCGCCAGAGCTCCCCGGCGGCCTCGACGCTATTCGGCAGATCGTCGCCGCCGGCTGCGCGGCCGCCGTCGGCCACACGGACGCGGATGCGCAGACGGCAGTCTCTGCGTTCGAAGCCGGCGCATCGATCTTGACCCATGCGTTCAATGCGATGCCAGGAATCCACCACAGAGCGCCGGGGCCGGTGCTGGCCGCCGCCGCAGATCATCGCGTCGTGCTGGAAGCTATCGCCGACAATGTGCACCTCGATCCGCACGTCATCAAGCTGGTGTTCGATTCGGCTCCTGGCCGTGTCGCCCTCATCACCGATGCGATGGCGGCCGCAGGCAGCGCCGATGGGCACTACGACCTCGGCACGGTGAGCGTGACGGTAGACAACGGTGTGGCGAGAGCTGACGACACCGGATCCATCGCCGGTTCCACACTCACCCAAGACGTTGCGCTGCAACGTGCCGTAGCCGCGGGTGCCGACCTCCCTGAGGCGGTGCGCGCTCTTACGGAAACACCGGCGCGGGCGATCGGCCGCAACGCCACTCTGGGCAGCCTGCGACCAGGCATGCTCGGTGACGCCGTGCTCCTGGATTCGAAACTGCACGTCGCGCGCGTATGGTCAGGCCCACGGTTGCTCCCCTAAGCAACAACAAGGCGCGCGACGCGCAGCTCTGCGCTCTCCAGTCGTTCAGTTGCTGAGGGTGGGAGGCCGCCGTTCCCCAGACCGGCGGCCTCATTCCCCTCGTGAAACAGATGGGCCTGGTACTCCTCCCCAGGCGCTCCAGACCCACCCAACCGGTGCAGATACCCCCCGCACCAGCGCCTGAACTCCGCCCCCCGGCGGAATTCGTACGGCTGTCTCTATGGGATGAGACGATGCTCATCCCGATTCATTACGCAACTTCCGAAAACTTCTCGAAATTTCCTCGATCTCCCCAGATCGAAAGTGTGGGAGGCCGCCGCTCCCCAGACCGGCGGCCTCTTTTCCCCTCTTGAGACTGGGCGGGTCTGGTATTCCTCCCCCGAGGCTCCAGACCCACCCGGCCGGTGCAGATACCCCCCGCACCAGCGCCTGAATTCCGCCCCCCGGTGGAATTCGTACGGCTGTCTCTATGGGATGAGACGATGCGCCACGGGATTTATTACGCAACTTCCCAAAAAACTTTTCAGAAGATCCTCATGCGCCCCCGGATACACTCGGTGCCACCCCACTTGAACCCGGGTATCGGCTTGGAGTTCCGCGGGGAGGGTGGTTTACCTGGGAGATTCGCGAGAGAATCGAATATCCGCGTGATGAGAGGCGATTAGATGCGTCTCTTCATGTGAAGGCGTATGAACGCCCCACGACAGATGGATGATTGTGCAAGAAGAGAACACGACTCACGAAGAACTGATCGGCGATGCCGACCTAATCCTCCGCACCCGCTCCGGCGACACGGAGGCGTTCGGTGAGCTCTGGCGACGGCACTATCCCTCTGGACTCACCGTCGCCCGGTCGATCACTTCTTCGATCGACCCGGATGACCTGGTGCAAGAGTCGTACACCCGCATCTACCAGGCGATCCTCAAAGGCGGCGGGCCGAACGGTTCCTTCCGCGCCTACCTGTTCACCAGCATCCGCAACACCGCAGCTGGGTGGGGGCGTGCGCGTCGTGAAACAGCCATCGACGAACTCGACACGGTGGCAGACCCAGAGACCACAGACCAGGCCACGAGCGAAGCTCTCGACCGCAGCCTGACGGCGCAGGCATTCCGTAGCCTGCCCACCCGTTGGCAAGAAGTGCTGTGGTACACCGAGATCGAACAGATGAAGCCGCAAGAAGTCGGCCCGCTTCTCGGGATGAAGGCCGGAGCGGTGTCGCAGTTGGCTTTCCGTGCCCGAGAGGGTCTGCGCGAATCCTGGATTCAGGCGCATCTGCGAAGCGCAGGAGAAGGCTCAGATTGCCAGTGGTCGATTGAACACCTGGGTGCGTATTCGCGCGGCAACCTCAGCACCCGAGACCACAAGCGACTTGAGCTACACCTCGAAGACTGTGCACGGTGCATCATCGTCGCAGCCGAAGCAAAAGACGTGTCGATGCGTCTCGCGATGGTGCTGCTGCCTCTGGTACTCGGCGTCACTGGCGCTTCGGGCTACATCGCCGCACTGCAGGGTTCCGGCGCACCGATCGTTGCACTTGCGGGAGGTTCTTCCAGCATTCCCGGCGCTGTCTTCGCTGGCGGAGACATGGGCGCAGGAAGCGCTGCGACGAGCCTCACCGTCGCCGGTGGCGGCGCGGGCAGCGGCGCAGGATCTGGTGCTAGCTCCGGTGCTGGTTCCGGTGCTGGCGCTGGCGGATCCGCCGGTGGCGCAGCAGGCGGAGCGGGCGGCGCCGCCGCATCAGGGGGAGTTTTCACAGGTATCGGCGCCCTCGTAGGTGTTGGCTCTGCCGCACTGGTCGTCGCGGGTGTCGTCGCCGCAGCGGCGATTGTTCCCGGCCTCGTAGGCGCAGAGTCTGCGGCCTCCCTCGCCAGCGCCGCAAGTGAAGATTCTTCGGCGATCGCCGCCGAGGTAGGTCCGGATGAGGCGATGAAGGAAGATGAGCCTGTCGCCGTCGAGGCTCCCATCAAGGAGCCCGAGGTCGTACCTGCTCCTCCCGTCGAAGAGGTTGCTCCTGCGCCGATTGCCGAGCAGGCCGCTCCGAATGTGACGCCGCCGCAGACAGCACCGGTCGCGCCCGCTGTTCCTGTCGCGCCCACCACACCCGTGGAGCCAGAGCCCGAGCCCGAACCAGAGCCGGATCCAGAGCCGGTAGTGCCCACTGACCCTCCCGGCTGGTCGCAAGCGACCGTCGAGCCGCCGGTCGGCCTCGACGCTCTTTACATCTACACCATGCCGGTCGAAGGTGTCGCAGGAAGCACCGTCGAGGTGCTGATCCAGGACGTCTTCGACTTCGGCAGAAGCTATGTAAGCGGCGGTAGCGTCGTGCTCGATGCAGCCGGGACCGGAGTGATTGTTTTCGAGGTGAGCGAACCCCAGCAGGCGAGCGCACAGTTTGTCGGCGTCATCATCCAATACTTGCTCGATTCCGGCGTTGGCCCGTCGGTGGAGACGACGCTCTACGAGATTGCTCCCGAGGGCGGACTCGGCGAGCTACCCATCGACTCCGGCCTCCCGGACGTTCCACCCCCAGGTGACGGCACAGCACCCGAGGACGGCACATCTCCCGAGGACGGCACGTCTCCAGAGGACATCACGCCGCCGGAGGACGTCGCTCCACCTGCGGACGATGCAACACCGGCGACCGACGACACTCCCCCGCCCGGCGAGACCCCGCCGGGCGAGGATGAGATTCTTGAAGAAGTACCCGTCGAAGAGGCAGCTCGTTCCGCAGCACCAGAGCCAGTTGTTCTCGAGTCGGCGGAAGGCGCAGAAACCGCCGAATAGACTGAATCCATGACTTCGGATTCCGCTCCTGTTCCCGGCGTCGACCGCCCCGCTTTCTCTGCCCTCGATATCGTGCGCGCTGTCGTGCTGATCGCGGCGGTGGCTTCGCTCGCCCTGTGGGGCTTCGCAAGCTGGGATACCCCGTGGAGCATTGTTGTCGGCATCGGCGCTCCGGTCGTCGTCATCCTCATTTGGGCACTGTTTTTGTCACCACGACCTGTACTCCGGGTGCACCCTTTTCTTCGCGCCGTCGTTGAACTCATGATCTACGTCGGTGTCACTATCGCCTGGTGGTCGATGGGACAGGCGCTGATCGGTACTGCGTTCGCGCTCGTCGCCGTCGTCGCCGGGGTGCTCAGCGGCCGACGCGCACTGTCCTAAGCGATTCATCGTGAGAGCTTCATGATGAGTGCGCCGATGAAGGTGTTGTCACTCCTGCGCGAGTCCTTAGGACCGATCGTCGATGTAAGTGACGATTCGCTTGAAGTCGCAAGAGCCGATCGCTCTGGTCACGCCGCTGAGGGCACACCGCTCGCCGTTGTGCACGCAGAGAGCGTCGAGCATGTCCAGGAAACGATGCGCATCGCCACCGCCACCCGCACACCTGTGGTTGTGCGCGGCGCAGGCACCGGCCTCGCAGGCGCCGCAAACGCGGGCACCGGCGAAATCGTGCTGTCGCTTGCCCGGATGACCGCTATCCACGAGGTGAGCTCCGACGATCTCCTTGCCGTGGTGGAGCCGGGCATTCTGAACGCCGATCTCAACAGAGAGCTCGCCACGCACGGCCTGTGGTGGGCGCCGGACCCCGCCAGCCGCGACATCTCAACCGTCGGCGGCAACATCGCCACCGGAGCGGGCGGTCTGCTGTGTGCGAAGTACGGCGTCGTGCGCGACGCCGTCCTGGGGGTCGACCTTGTGCTCGCGGATGGACGACTGATGCATCTCGGTCATCGCAGCGTCAAAGGCGTCACTGGCCTTGATCTCACCGCTCTCGTGATTGGTTCCGAAGGGACACTCGGCGTTGTCGTGGGTGCCACTCTCAAGCTCCGCAGGCTCGTGCAGGGTGAGACCTGCACTGTTACCGCCGTTTTTCCTGGAGTACGAAGCGCTGCTGCTGCCGCAGCGGCGGTGACTGCTGCCGGCGTGCAACCAGCGATCATGGAGCTGATGGATGCTGCCAGCCTCTCCGCCGTGCACGCGCTTCTTTCTTTGCCGGTTCCCGCGCCAGGTGCCGCGCAGCTGACAATTCAGACCGACGGCCCAGCGGCTGCGGCGGAGGCAGATGCCATCGCGGCGATACTCCGCACGCACGACGGAGTGACCACCGTCTCCCACGACCGCGAAGAGGGGGATCGTCTGCTCGCGATTCGACGCTCGATGCACGCGGCGATGGCCTCGCTCGGAACAACGCTCATCGAAGACGTCTCTGTGCCACGGAGCGCAATGCCAGCGATGTTCGACGAGATCGCCCGCATTGAATCGGCGTACGGACTCACGATCCCTACAGTGGCGCATGCGGGAGACGGAAACCTGCACCCGAACTTCATCTTTGAGGGCCCAGAGACCCCAGATCACGTGTGGGCCGCGGCAGATGAGCTTTTCCGCGCCGCGATTCTTCTGGGCGGCACGCTGACCGGCGAGCACGGCATCGGCGTCTTGAAAAGGCGCTGGCTCGCAGACGAGTTGGGCGACGACCAGTGGCAGCTCCAACGTCAGATCGCGGCTGTGTTCGACCCCCTCGGCCTCATGAACCCCGGAAAGGTGTTCGTCACTGGTGCCTGATATCCATGTGAGTGCGGCGGTGATCGTCGACGAAGAACGCCGCGTGCTTGTCGTTCGCAAGCGCGGAACCACCCGGTTCATGCAACCAGGCGGCAAGCCGGAGCCAGGCGAGTCCGCTGCCCAGACATTGATCCGCGAACTACACGAGGAGCTAGGACTCGTCCTCGAGGAGTCAGATCTCGCACCGCTGGGCACCTTTGTTTCCGCGGCGGCCAACGAACCTGGGCACCGGGTGGTCGCTGCAGCTTTTGCCGTCACCATCGATCCAGTAGGCGTCGCTGTTCAGGCAGAGATCGCTGAACTGCGTTGGATCACTGCCGCTGATCTTGCGACTTTGCCGCTGGCACCGCTGAGCACCGAGCACTTGTTGCCGCTTGCGTGGGGTACGCAATCGGCCTAAATCAGGCGCGAGAGCTTGCCTAAATGCCCTGCCATGCTGGCTTGTTCGCAAACGTGTAGCGGTAGTAATCGCTAAGCGTGAGGCGCGAGGCCGCCGCTTCATCGACCACGATCGTCGCATGCGGGTGCAGCTGAATAGCAGATCCGGGCAGAAGCGCCGTGAGCGGGCCTTCGACCGCGGCGGCGACGGCTTCGGCCTTGCCTTCACCGAATGCGAGGAGCACAAGGTGGCGTGCCTTCAAGATGGTGCCGAGCCCCTGCGTGATGCAGTGCATTGGCACGTCATCGATGGTGTCGAAGAAGCGCGCGTTGTCTTCACGGGTCTGCTCGGTGAGCGTCTTTACGCGCGTGCGAGACGCAAACGACGATCCAGGCTCATTGAAGCCGATGTGTCCATCCGTGCCGATTCCGAGAATCTGCAGATCCACACCGCCTGCACCCTCGATGGCCTTCTCATAGTCGTCACCCGCATGCTGAATCGTCGCCTGAGCGCCGTTCGGAACATGAATCCGCTGCGGATCGAGTCCCAGCGGCTCCACCACTTCGCGGGTGATCACAGACCTGTAGCTTTCGGGGTGCGCTGGGTCGATGCCGACGTACTCGTCGAGCGCAAAGCCGCGCACCTGGGATACGTCATGGCCCGCGAGTGTCGTGCGCAGTGCTTGATAGACAGGCAACGGCGTGGAGCCGGTAGCAAGGCCAAGAACGGCGTCTGGACGACGTTCGATCAGCTCAAGGATTTCTGTAGCGACCAACGCGCCAGCGGCCTCGGCATTTTTGACGATGACAACCTCAGCCATGCGAAACGATCTCCTTCTCGGTGATGGATGCGCCGACAAGTGCGGCGCCGAAAGCCGCAGCGGGAGACCCCGCCGGGAGTAGTTCAATTCTCTCATCCAGGCGAAGCGAACGCATGAACGGCGATGCCTCTGCCCCGGCACGCAGCGCAGCACGAACGCCGTTTTCCAGTCGCTCGCCGAGCGCTGTGAGTCCGCCGCCGATAACGACAGTCTCCACATCAGCCGAGAGCACAAGTGCTCGTACGGCGGCAGCGGCACCGTGGTACAGATCGTTGCGGAGCGAGAGCGCGAGAGGGTCACCCGCGTCTGCCGCATCGAATAGATCTTTGATGGGAAGAGCCCCTGGCCGCCCCCAGGCCTTCGTGAGGGCACCGCCGCCGCAGAATGTTTCGATGCAGCCATGCTGCCCGCACCCACACAGGCGGCCACGCGGATCAACCGAGAGGTGGCCCACCTCGCCGGCCGTTCCGCGAGATCCGCGCCAGATCTGTCCGTCAATGACGATGCCAGCGGCAACGCCCGTCCCGAGATTCAGATAGGCCATCGACCCTGCGACGCCGTTGAGCGCTGCGGCGCCAAGGGCAGCAGCCTTGACGTCGTTCTCGACCCGAAACTGCACTCCAAGGACCTCTTCGGAGCGGGCGGCGAGATCCAGCGACTCCACCCCGAGGTTCACAGCGTGATCGACTCTGCCTGCTCCCGCATCGACGAGTCCTGGGATCCCCACTCCGACAGAGCCGACCTCGGATATCGCAAAACTGTTTTCGTCAGCGAGCGCAGCGACAGCCAGCACGATGCTCTCCACGACCGCGTCATCGCCCCACCCTGTGGGACGGCGAAGTCGGCCGATGATGCGTCCAGACGCGTCGACCGCCACCGCATCGATCTTGGTGCCGCCGACATCCAGGCCGACGCGAATCGGCCGACCTGAAGGGTCGGCCAGACTGATATTCGTCATCAGATACCGCTCCGCATGGCGCCGACAGTGCAAGAGATGTCGCTCACGACACTCCTAGCTGTCCGGAGAGCACCATCACAGCCGCTCCGCGCAGAACGATGTCTTCTTGGTGTGTCAATCGCACAACAACGTCTTCGAAGACGCCCTCGAGCGTGCGTGCATGAAGCGTGTCGATCGCCGCGTCGATCAGGGCGCCGTCAAGCAGGTCTGCTGGACCGGAGAGCACGACCTCTGAGAGATCGAGTGCGGCCACGATCGGCGCAATCGCGATGGCCATCCGTGTTCCCGCATCGCGAAGAATCTCGTCTTTTGCCGTGGGGTCAGCGTCGATCGCTTCGCGGAGTCTGGTCACGCTGAGCCAGGCTTCGAGGCATCCGTCTTTGCCGCATGCGCAGCGCGGACCGCCGTCGGTGCCGACAACGACGTGACCGATCTCTCCGGCGGCGAAGCGGCTCCCCAGCAGCGGCTGGCTGCCGGTGATGAGGCCTGCGCCCACGCCGCGTTCGATCTTGATCAGCATGAAGTCTGCTTTGGCCTCGCCAAAGGTGTATTCGGCAAGCACAGCAGCGTTCGCGTCGTTGCGCGCGAGCACCGGCAGGTCTAGATCGACGCCCAGTTTTGCTTCGAGGCGAAAGTTCGTCCATCCGAGGTTCGGAGAACTCAGCACGACACCGTCGGGGCGCACAACACCGGGGCTTCCGATTCCCACGCCCAGCACTGGACGAGTGGCTGCAGCCACGAGCTGCTCTGCAAGCTGGCGCAACGCGGCGTACGCCGCCTCACCATCGGGAGATACCGGGCGTGCAATCTCTCGCCGCTCGATCACGTCGCCATCGAGGCTGAGCACTGCCCCTGTGAAGGCGTTGGGGCCGGAGAGGTCGAGCCCCACAATCTGATGGCCCGCGCGATCGATGTCGATCAGGATGGGCGGCTTCCCCGGACCGACGGCCTCGCGCACGCCCATCTCGATGACGATGCCATCGGCAATGAACTCCGCGACCAGATCTGAGATGGTGACCCGGGTGAGGCCCGTCTCGCGAGACAGGTCGGCGCGGCTCATCGCCCCCGCGTGATAGAGCGTCTGCAGCACAAGAGCGCGGTTGTGTCCGCGTGCCTGCTCGGGAAGAACTTTGGACCGTGAGCGCAGGTGTCGGCCTGGGCCGAAGGCATGCGTATTCGCGCCCGCATGCTCTGAAGACGATGCGGAACGCGGTTCACCCGATACGGACATGTTTGTTAGTAGACCTTACGAACATAGATTTGCGCAACCCAGGCTCGCGAGCGCTGGGCGAGGTTTATCGAAACGTTACATTACATTGCGTCCCCCATGTCGGCGGAGCGGGAACGTGCAACCAACCGCTCCACCAACCCGGCCACAATCTGCTGTCGCGCCTGCACAGTGAGCGGCTTTCCCGGCACTCCAGGGCGGCGCTGTTCTGGCGTCGGGCCATCGATCGGGCGATACCGCACGCCGGCAGCAGCGAGACGCCGCAGATGAGTAGTGAGCCGACGTTCGAAGTCTGCATACGCTGCCGGCTCGCCCCCTTCCCACAGCCGTTCGGCAATCGCCGTCAGCCGAGGAAACATCGCGAAATCCACGCGATCCCGCGTGGGCAGATGCTCGCTCCAGACATTCGCCTGGCCACCCACAGCGCCATCTTCAATGCGCAGCGCGTAGGCGCGCTCCATCGTCAGCGGCGGACCGACCCTAATCGGCTCCTCCGTCGACTCAGACTGCGGATAATCCAGATACACCTCAAGGTCAGGGCACGCCACAACCTCAATGCCACGACGCAGAGCATTGCGCAGGGCGACGGGGCCGCGCCACGCGAGAATCCGCACCCCGTCTGGCACATCTCCTTCTAGTACTTCGTCCCAAGCCAGCGCCGTGCGACCACGGTCTCGAAGATGCGCAACGAAATGCCTCGTAAACCACGGCTGAATGTCGTGCGGGCCTGCGAGGCCGAGTACCTGCATCTGGCCTGCCGCTGCGGGACTCTGGGCCCATTCGGTTACAGGCACCTCATCTCCGCCGATCCCGATCCAGGGCGAGTCGAACACCTCGCAGAGCGCATCGATCACTGCCCGACCAAACGCCAGCGAAGCCTCCGTCGGAGCCAATGTGCGGGCGTTCACCCCAAACTGCTCCCAGGGGCCAACCGCCGGTTCGCTAACATCGAGGTTTCCCAACTCCGGGTACGCGGCGAGCGCTGCCTGGATATGCCCAGGGAGCTCGACCTCAGGCACCAACGTCACATATCGGTCGCGCGCGTAGGCGACCAAGTCACGCAGCTCGGCGGTTGTGTAAAACCCCTCGTGCACTCCTGGTTCTACGGTGGCGAGAGGACCATGGCCGAGCTGTGTTGCGTTCCGTCGCGATCCGATTTCGGTGAGCCGAGGAAAGCCCGGCACCTCGAAGCGCCATCCTTGGTCGTCTGTGAGGTGCAGGTGCAACACATTCAGCTGGTGGTCGGCGAGGAGATCAATCACGCGGCGCACTTCATCGACCGGGCGGAAGTGCCTGGCTACGTCGAGCATCACCCCGCGCCAGCGGTGAGCGGGCGATCCTTCCCACACTCCGGCGGGGATAAGCGTCGCCGTTTCCTCAGGAGCGCGCAGCTGGCGCAGCATGGTCGCGCCGCGGTACACGCCAGCAGCACTCGCGCCGCTGATGTCGATCGAGGAGGCACTGACGCTCACCCTGAATGCTTCTTCGCCGACTCGGCCCTGGGCCTCGGCCGCGTGCGCGAGGGCTTCGTCTATACGCAAACGTAGAGGGGGCATCGTTCGTGCTCCCGTGGGCGGCCCCAACCGTGCGACCGACGCTTCAAGTCCCGCTGCGGCCTGGATTGGCGTCTCGTCCGACCAGGTGAACCCCTCAGAAGCCGGTTCGATGACGGAGGCGATGAGCGGAACGGTCGCGCGGTGTGGCGGCGGTGGCATCCGCAACGCGCGTCCTGGTGTGCGTCCTGTCACCTCACCATCAGCGACGACGGGCACCCCGCTCACCAGTACTTCGATGATTCCGTGCGGGGCAGCAAACGGCTCG
Source organism: Microbacterium sp. NPDC076768 (assembly GCF_040687205.1). Taxonomy (NCBI): domain Bacteria; kingdom Bacillati; phylum Actinomycetota; class Actinomycetes; order Micrococcales; family Microbacteriaceae; genus Microbacterium; species Microbacterium sp. NPDC076768. Next base: position 214,461 of record NZ_JBFBMU010000003.1, on the reverse strand, counting down.
TCAAAGGTCGCACCGGCGGCGACACGCGCCGGATCGAAGAGCACCAGATCGGCGGCAGCGTGCTGCTGGATCACACCCCGCGGTGCATCTCCTCTGTCCAGTCCCAAGCGCCTTGCGGGAGTGGCCGAGAGGTGCCGCACCGCCTCCTCCCAGGAGAGGATGCCGAGGTCTCGCACGTAGTGCCCGAGGTACCGGGCAAAAGTGCCTCTTCCGCGCGGATGCGGGCGTGCTCCGATCAGAATCCCATCGCTGCCGCCCGCGTGCTGCGGGTGGCGCATGATGGTGCGCACGTTCTGCTCGTCACCTACGTGCATCAGGATGCCGGTGGCCCCGGCATCAGCAACGATGGTGTCAAGGACCACGTCGATGGCGCGGCGTCCGCCTTCGTGCGCGATCTCTGCGATGGTGCGCCCGACAAGTCCCGCAAGGGTGGGGTTCACGACGCCGGAGATTTGGATCTGCGTCCAATCCGCTTTTTCTCCGTGGAAGCCGTCGCAGCCCACTTCCTCCAACTCGACACGTACGTGTTCCCTGCCTGTCTCATCCAGGTTCGCAATGGCTCCGAGCAGGTCGCCTGTCGCAGCCAGTGCGCTGGGTAACAGCGCAGCAAGGGTCGTCGCCCCTGGGAGGTACGGATAACTGTCGAGGGTGACATCCGCTCCATCCGCGATGGCCTCATCGATCAGCCCGAGAAGCTCGTCTGCCCGCCCTCGATTCGGGACGAAGTTCATGGTGGCGTGGGTGAGGTGCACGGGGCAGCCGGTGCGGCGCCCGATGTCGAGCGCCTCGCGATACGCGTCCAGCGCTCCCCCGCCGTAGCTGCGCGTGTGCGGCGACCAGTACCCCCCGCGCTCGGCAACGACACGGCACAGCGCTTCGAGTTCTGCGGTGTCTGCGTACATTCCCGGCGTGTAGGTGAGACCGCTTGACATACCGAATGCGCCCGCATCCAGCGCATGGCCCAGCAGCTCCGCCATCGATGACACTTCGGCAGGAGTCGCTTGTCGGTTCTCATGGCCGACGACCATCATGCGAAGGTTTCCCTGCGGCACCAACACGGCAACGTGCGCGACCGTTGCCGCATCGATTGCGGCAAGCAGATCATCCATTGTGCGCCACGGAGCGTCGGTCGGCGTGCCGTTCCACCCGGCGATCTGCGCCGGAATCACCGCAGCAGAGGCATCATCCAGTGGCGCATAGCCCAAGCCGTCTTGTCCAACTACCTCGGTGGTAACCCCCTGGCGGATCTTCGCCTCATGGGCGGCCCCCCTCAGGACGGCGAGCTCGCTGTGCGCGTGCATGTCGATGAACCCGGGGGCCAGGAACAGCCCTGTGGCATCAATTTCTACCGCGCCATCAGGAAGCCCGAGATCAACCCTGTTCTCCCCTCGTGGCAGGATTGCGACCACTCTGGCGCCCTCAACGGCAACATCGGCGACGTAGCGCTGCGCCCCCGTGCCATCGATGACGGTTGCATCGCGGTAGACCCGCACGAGACCATTCGCTGCTTTCTCTGCGCTTAGAAGCATGTGGCGACCGCGTCAATCACCCGGGGGTCTGCGGCATCTGGATCGTCAATCACCGCTACCACCCGCCACTTATCAAATGCAGTGCAGGGGTGCGAAAGTCCGAGTCGCACCACATCCCCCACGCGCACTGACGCACCGTCGGCGAGGCGGAGAAAAGCATGTTGATCGTTCAGTGCGGTAATCTCCCCCTCCGTCGATTGCGGAACCGGAAGCCCCAGATCAAAGGGCACATCGCGACGTCCTGCATCGAGGAGCGCAAGGCCCGCCTCTGGCTGAGAGACGACTCGCGACCATGCGTGCATCGCGGAGCGCAGCGGTTCGGTACCGATCTCGGGGCCGAACGGCGACATCCGAGAGTAGAAACCATCGTCGTGAATCTGGAATGCACCGGAACGGAGCACAACCTCTGCCTCGCCGCCGAGCCGCCCGAGAACAGCAGCCGCGCGGTCAGGGAAGGCGCTGCCGCCCGCACTCACTACCGGCTTCACATCCGCCGGGTAGTGCAACAGGGTGTGCAGCTCGACGATCGTCTGGAGATAGGCATCAACGGCTGCAATAGACGTGTCCGATCGGTCAGGGCCAAATGGCCCCTCGTACCCCGCGACCCCTGCGAGCCGCAGCCCAGCCGCGCGTGCGATCGCCTGTGCAATCTCTTGGCCTTCGTCGACAGTGCGCGCTCCCGTTCGGCCCTGTGCGCCGCCCAGCTCCACCAACACATCGAGCGGCCGAGAGTGGCCAGAGTGTGAGTGTCCAGCGTTCTGCGCTTCACGCACCGCTTTTTCGAGGATCGCCACACCCTCAAGCGAGTCAGCCCAGCAGAGCACCCGGAGTCCCTCATTGGCAGAGAGCAATCCGACCAGTCGTCCGGCAGCTACGGCATCGGTGACGGCGTTCGCAATCAATACCGTTTGCACACCGGCGTCGATGGCCACCTCTGCTTGCCATGGCGTGGCTACGGAAATTCCCCACGCCCCCGCATCCAAAAGCCGCTGCCACAGAGCAGGAGCCATGGTGGTCTTGCCGTGCGGCGCAAGAGAAACGCCCTGCTCTCGCGCCCAGGCGAAGACGGTCTCCTCGTTGTGCCTGAGCGCATCGCTGTGCACCGTCAGCACGGGGGTACCCAGGTCGGAGAGATGGAGGCCAGCCGCACCAACCTCCGAAAGGCGGAGCCCAGCGGCGTTCGCCTGGAAGCCCTTCGTCCAGGCGCCGATGACGGGATCCGGAATTTGTAGAGGCATCTAACAAGGCTACTAGGCTGACGGGATGACCGAGAAGATCCGCGTTTTTACCGACGCAGCCCCCGCGCCAGCCCACACCTTTTCGCAGGGTATTCGAAAGGGACCCTTCGTGCAGGTTTCGGGCCAGGGCCCGGTAGACCCCGCAACGAACGAGTACCTTTTTCCGGGAGACGTCGCCGCGCAGACGACGCGCACTCTCGAAAACGTCAAGGCCATCGTCGAGGCATCTGGCGCGACATTCGACGACGTCGTGATGTTGCGCGTCTACCTCACAAAGCGCGAAGACTTCGCTGTGATGAACGAGGCATATGGCGCTTTTGTCACGGCACACACCAGCAACGGCGTTCTTCCCTCACGCACCACGGTCTTCACCGGTCTGCCGCGCGAAGAGATGCTCGTCGAGATCGACGGCATCGCCATCATCGACTAAGTCTTCAGCGCGGGGAGGCACAATATCACGGACCGTTGCCTTCTCGTTACCTCCGATCACGTACCATAAAGAGTCAAGGCACGTTTAAGAGCCCGGGGGGTGAAGTTCGTGACCGATTTGATTTCCGCACCGGGCACAGCAGACGGTACACACGGAGACGACTCCGTGAGCATGGAAACTGCTCCGCTGCACACCGGCGAGCAGCCGCTGGCTTGGGCACCGATCGAACCCGCGCCCAAGAAGCGCCGCCTCGGCCTTTGGCTCGGTCTCGGCGCTGGCGTCATCGCTCTCGGTGCCGGAGCTGCTTCGATGATCCTCATCGCCCCAGGCACGACGGTTGCAGGAATCCCTGTCGGCTTTATGACTCCTGGGGCCGCCGCAGAAGCGGTCGGCTCTCACCTCAATGAGACAACAGTCACCCTGACGGGTGCGGGAGAAGGCGCCGTCCTCACCGGGGCCGACCTGGGTGTGAGCGCCGACGCCACGGCGCTCGCAGAGGCAGCGTTCGCCGAACGGCCACTGTGGAACCTCAGCACGTGGATGGGCGACCCTGTCCCGGCCGACATCACGTTCGCGCCCGAACAAGCATCAGCCGCCTTGCGCAGTGCAGTGCCCGCGAGCTTCACCGAACCGGTCAACGCGGGAGTCGTCTTCGATTCCGCTGGCGGGAACTACGTCATCACGCCATCCGAAACCGGCACAGGAATCGATGTCGAAGATCTGAGCACGGCATTCACCTCCGCCGTTGCCGACGGAGATACGGCACTGGAGTACTCCGGTGATCCCGCGCAGGCACTTCCTGCGATTTCAGACGATGCCGCGACTGCCACCGCCTCTACCCTCAACACGATGCTCCCCACCGTCGGCTTCTACGTCGGCGAAGAGCGCACAGTACCGGTCGCCCCCGCCGTCGTTGCGACATGGATCACGGTGGTTGATGACAATGGCCAGCTGCGCATCGATGCCGACCCCCAGGTCATTCAGGCCACCGTCGACACCCTGCCGAAGCTGGTTGACCGGGCAGCAGTGAATGCCAGCAACATCGTCGACTCTGCTGGCACAAACCTGCGCACAGAAAAGGAAGGTGTCGCCGGGCGAGCATTGGGCGACACATCTGAGACGGCAGACCAGTTTGCCCTGCAACTGACAGCGGGCGACGGAGCATTTGCGCTGCCGGTTACTGAAACAGCTTTCGAAACCGTCAACGTGTTCCGCCGTATCGAGATCGACCTGGGCGCCCAGCGTGCGTACCTGTTCGAGAACGACTCGGTCGTCAACTCTTGGGCCGTATCTACCGGCCTACCTGGAACGTTGACCCCCACCGGCAACTTCAAGGTCTTTGCGCACACAGAGATGCAAGACATGGGCTGCTTCGAAGGCGCACCGTATTGCACAGAAGACGTGCCATGGATCACCTGGTTCGCTCCGAACATCGGCTTCCACGGCACCTACTGGCACAACAACTTCGGGCAGCGGATGAGCCACGGTTGCGTCAACCTCCCCATTGATCTCGCCAAGTACGTCTACGACTGGTCCCCCGTGGGGCTGGAGATCTCGGTCTACAACTAACCCACTCTCGCTGGGGCACGAAAAAGGGGCGGATGCCATAGCATCCGCCCCTTTCTTTATGTCTAGATCAACATGCCCCTAGATCAGCGAAGCGCGTCGACGATACCGTTCAGCGTCTCAGACGGACGCATCGCCGCAACGACGAGTGCATCGTCCGGACGGTAGTATCCGCCGATCTCCACCGGCTTGCCCTGCACGGCGTTGAGCTCAGAGACGATCGTCTCTTCGTTTTCCGACAGAGTGGCAGCGATAGAAGAGAAGGCCGCAGCGAGCTCGCTGTCCTTCGTCTGCTTCGCCAGCTCCTCGGCCCAGTACAGCCCCAGGTAGAAGTGGCTACCGCGGTTGTCAATCGTGCCAAGCGCACGCCCAGGCGAACGGTCCTCTTCGAGGAAGGTGCCGGTGGCCGCGTCGAGCGTCTCAGCCAGCACACGAGCCTTTTCGTTGCCGTTGCGATCTGCGAAGTGCTCCAGCGACGCGGCGAGCGCGAAGAACTCGCCCAGCGAGTCCCACCGGAGGTAGTTCTGCTCAACGAGCTGCTGTACGTGCTTCGGGGCAGACCCGCCTGCGCCGGTCTCGAAGAGTCCTCCGCCCGCGAGAAGCGGAACGATTGACAGCATCTTGGCGCTGGTACCGACCTCGAGGATCGGGAACAGGTCGGTCAGGTAGTCACGCAGCACGTTGCCGGTGACAGAGATCGTGTCGAGCCCGTGACGCATGCGCGCCAGCGTGTAACGCGTCGCCTCTTCCGGCGCGAGGATCGTGATCGTGAGCCCCTTGGTGTCCAGCGTCGCGAGACCCTGGTGCACCTTGGCGATGATCTGCGCATCGTGCGAGCGGTTAGCGTCGAGCCAGAACACCGCGGGGTCGCCGGTCGCCCGTGCGCGGGTGACGGCAAGCTTGACCCAGTCCATCACGGGGATGTGCTTGGTCTGGGTGGCACGCCAGATGTCGCCAGCGCCGACAGTGTGCTCGATGAGCACCGTGCCTTCGCTGTCGAGAACCTGCACGACGCCTGCGTCCGCAATCTCGAAGGTCTTGTCGTGGCTGCCATACTCCTCAGCAGCCTGCGCCATCAGTCCCACGTTGGGGACGGTGCCGATCGTGGCAGGGTCCAGCGGACCATTCGCGATCACATCGTCGATGACTGCCTGGTAGACGCTCGCGTACGACGAGTCGGGGATGACGGCAAGTGTGTCTGCCTCTTCACCCTCTGCGCCCCACATCCGGCCACCGTTGCGCACGAGTGCTGGCATCGACGCATCGACAATCACGTCGCTTGGCACGTGCAGGTTGGTGATGCCCTTGTCGGAGTTGACGTAGGCAAGACGCGGGCCTTCGGCGATCGCCTTTTCGAACGCGGCGGCGATCTCTGCGCCGTCCGCGACGTTGGACAGACCGGTGAGAATCGAGCCGAGGCCGTCGTTCGCACTGAGGCCAGCGGCGGCGAGCTTGTCACCGTACTGCGCAAACACATCGGCGAAGAATGCCTTGACGACGTGACCGAAGATGATCGGGTCGCTGACCTTCATCATCGTGGCCTTCAGATGCACGGAGTACAGCACATCGTCGGCCTTCGCCGCCTGCAGTGTCTCGGCCAAGAAGGCATCGAGCTCTTTGGCAGAGAGGAAGGTCGCGTCGATGATCTCGCGCGGAAGAACCTTCAGGCCCTCCTTGAGCACCGTGACGGTGCCGTCTTCTGCGATGTGACGGAAGCTCAGCACGTCGTCGTGGGCGGCGACCCAGGAGCGCTCGTTGTTCTTGAAGTCGTCGTGCCCGAGGGTGGCCACGCGAGTCTTAGACCCCTCGACGAAGGGCTTGTTGCGGTGCGGGTGCTTCTTGGCGTAGTTCTTCACCGCGAGCGGAGCACGGCGGTCGCTGTTGCCTTCACGCAGCACCGGGTTCACGGCGGAACCCTTGATGCGGTCGTAGCGCGCACGCGCGTCTTTCTCTTCCATCGACGAAGGGTCGTCTGGGAAGTCGGGGATGTCGTATCCCTGCTTCTGCAGCTCGGCGATAGCGGCCTTCAGCTGCGGGATCGATGCCGAGATGTTCGGCAGCTTGATGATGTTCGCCTCTGGCAGCGTGGCCAATCCGCCGAGCTCGGCGAGCGAGTCGCTCACCTGCTGCTCCGGGGAGAGCTTCTGCGGGAATGCGGCGAGGATGCGGCCACCGAGTGAGATGTCGCGCGTCTCGACTTCGATACCGGCCTGGCCGGTATAAGCCTGAATGATCGGGAGGAAAGAGGCAGTGGCCAGTGCCGGTGCCTCGTCTGTGTACGTGTAGATGATGGCGTCGTCGGTCACCAGGAGGTTCTCCGTTCGCGGGGCTATTTGTCTCGATACCAAGATACCTGAGCCGCTTCGCGCCTGCGGCCTCGGATGTTTCTGAGCCGGCCACTGTGGGGTAACAAAAGTCCACTTTGCGGTGAAATCTTCAACGGATACGTGTTCGATTCGCCAAGAGGGGTTAGCCTGGGAGCATGTCCGAACTGCGCATGGTCGAACTCTCCGCCGCAACGATCGTTGCGGTAAACAACCTGTCGCTCAAGCCCGGACAGGAGCAGTTTCTCGCTCCCGTCTCGTACGGGATCGCAGCGACCGTCATCAATCCTCAGACGTCGTGGCAGCGAGTCATCCTCGATGGCGAAGAGGTCGTCGGCTTCGTGAGTGCAAACTTCGACTCGGAGGCGCCGGAAGAACACTTCCGCTCAGTGCTGTGGCGCATCAACGTTGACGCAGACGACCAGGGCCGCGGCGTCGGCCGCTACGCCGTCGAGCGCCTCATCGATGAAGCACGCACGCGTGGCGTCGATCACGTTGACGTTATCTACGAAGCAGGGACAGACGGCCCAGAGAGCTTCTTCCACCGCGTGGGTTTCACCCCGGTAGGGGAAACCGAGTACTCCGAGGTCATCGCGTCCATCGAAATCGCGTCGTAGCTCGATCACGTCGTAGCGAGATCACGCCGCAGCGAGATCACGCCGCAGCGAGATCACGCCGTAATCCGATCGGCGGCCGAGCGACGAGGATCGCCTACTCGGTGTTATCGGGCTTGCGACGATTTGTCCACGTAGATAGTGCCGCAGCCGCTGCCGTCGCTGCGCGGTCAATCGCTTCGGCAGAGCGACTGAACATGTCTTGCGCGGCGTCTTGCCACGCGGCTGTCGGCGGCAGCTCCCCCGCCTGAACCTTGGCGGCGTATTCCGCCGATTCGAAGGCGCGCTCGAGCTCTCCCACGGCATCCCGGTACGCGGCGAACTCCGCCGGCGTGATCCGCCCAGACGCTGCGCGTCGCATGTCTGTGGCGTGGCCAGAGGCGCGAAGGTAGGCGGCGGTTGCCGGCCACTTGACGTCTGTCATCGCCGGGTAGGCGATCTGCAGCGCCGGGTCGGTCTCGTACCGCATCCACCGTGCGGTTACCGAGTCGTGAGCGGCATACAGACGCTCCAACGGACGCGGCTCAGAAGACGAAGGGATGGCTGCGCGTGCGGCGTTGAGCCTGACCTGCCTGGCCCGCATATCGGCGAACGCGGCCTTGGCATCGCGTTCCCGCTCGCGCAACATTCGCCGCGCGCTGGCAACCTGCTCCGCAGTCGCGCGCTGAGCTGACCGTTCAGCCGAGACTCTGGCGAGGTCAGCACGCGCCACTTTCACCGCAGTGCGCCGCTCTGCCGCGGCGATCTGCGCTGCTCTGAGGTCATGACGAGCAGCATCAACCGCAAGCCGGCGCCCGCTTGTCGTACTACTCCGCCGACGAATCCCCATCACACCCACCGTGCCAGCGGCGACAGCTGCTGGCACAGCCCACCACCACTCCGCGGCGAGCAATAAGGGATCCATAGGTCGATGCTACCTACGCTTGACACCCCGCGCGCTCCCTCATGTCTCGGACTTCGCATTCTCAGACCAGTGTCTCCTGCCAGGCCGCGTGTAGCTGAGCGAACTTGCCTGTGCCGCTGATGAGGGTGGCTGGAAGATCGTCTTCAATGATCTTGCCGTGCTCCATCACCAGAACGCGGTCGGCGATTGCCACTGTCGAGAGTCGGTGGGCGATGATAATCGCCGTCCGGTCTTTCAACAGCGTCTGCAGTGCGTCCTGAATCAGGCGCTCTGAGGGGATGTCGAGCGAGGCCGTCGCCTCATCGAGAATCAGCACTGCAGGATCAGCCAGGAATGCGCGCGCAAACGAGATGAGCTGACGCTGGCCAGCAGAAACTCGTCCACCTCGTTTATTGACGTCAGTGGCATACCCATCGGGCAGCGCAGCGATGAACTGATCGGCGCCAACGGCACGCGCCGCGGCTTTGATCTCCTCGATCGTCGCTTCTGGCTTTCCGAGGGCGATGTTATCTGCGACCGTTCCGCTGAACAGATAGGCCTCTTGCGTGACCATGACGATGGCGCGACGGAGATCCTTCGGGTGCAGCGAGCGAAGGTCCACCCCATCGAGGGTGACCTTGCCAGCAGAAGGGTCATAGAAGCGCGAGATGAGCTTCGCGAGCGTGGACTTGCCTGCCCCCGTCGTCCCCACCAGGGCGATCGTCTGCCCTGCCGGAATGTCGAGCGAGAAGTTCGGAAGAATCGTCTTCTCGCCGTTGTACCCGAAAGTCACCTCGTCAAACTCGACGTGCCCCTGCGCCTCCCAAAGGTCGACAGGCTTTTCAGGGTCAGGAACGCTCGGCTCCTCTTCCAGCACACCAGATACCTTTTCCAGCGCAGCGGTTGCCGACTGGTAGGAGTTCAAGAACATCGCGATCTCTTGCATCGGAGCAAAGAAGTTACGCACATAGAGGACAGCAGAAAGCAGCACACCAACCGTGAGCACCCCCTCAGAGACACGAATACCGCCCCAGAGCACCACGACGCCGAGCACGAGCGCCGCCACCCCCATCAGGCCAGGTTCGAAGGTTCCGAACAGTAGCATCGACCGGCGGTTGACGTTGCGATACTCCCCCGCGATGTCTTGGAAGGCCTCGTCGTTGCGGGGCTCCTTGCGGAATGCCTTCACGGCGCGGATTCCTGTCATCGTCTCCACGAACTGCACGATGACCTTGGCACTGATCACCCGCGACTCGCGGTAGACCAGTTGCGAACGCGAATAGAACCACCGCATCAAGAAGAACAGCGGGATGCCGCCGATGGCGAGAATCAACCCTGACTGCCAGTCCCAGAAGCACAGGGCGATGAAGGTGAAGAGGCCGAACAGCACTCCCGAAACGAGCTCGTTCAGTCCGCCGTCGAGGAGCTCTTTGATCGAGTCAAGATCACTGGTCTGGCGAGAAATGATGCGGCCAGAGGTGTACGACTCGTGAAATTCCAAGCTCAACCGCTGGGTGTGCAAGAAGATGCGCTTGCGCAGATCCAGCAGCACGGCCTGGGTGAGCTTGGCGGCGATGAGCACGTACCACGCGATCATCACGGCGGCCAACGCTCCTGCGGCAAGGTAGATCCCGCCGATCATGAACGTGGGCATCCAATCGGCATCGTCCAGCACCGCAGGAAGCGCGCGGTCAAGACCCAAGCTGATCAAAATCGGCCCGGCAACCTGCAAAGCGGTAGAGATGACGAGAACCGTCGCGGCCAGGATGATCTGCGGCTTCAGAGGGCTGACCAGGGACCCGAGCAAGCGGAGCGACCGTCGACGGATCGTCTTGCTCTCTTCGCGGGTGTACTGCGAGCGGTCTTCATTTTGAGTACCGGTGATGGCGGAGCTCATCGCTGCACCTCCTTTTCGTCCTGAACCTGTTCATCTCGAATCACGGGGATCGCGCCGGTGCGCGCCGCCTCTTCCGCCTCCAGGCTGGAAATGACGTGACGGTAGTGCCGACTGGTTTTCAGAAGCTCCGAATGCGTTCCTACCGCTGTCACCCTTCCGGCTTCCAGCAGAGCGACCCGGTCTGCGAGCGCGACGGTCGAAGGACGGTGCGCCACGATCAGGGCGGTGGTTTCGGCCAGAACGCGTCGCAGCGCCTCCTCGACCAGAGCTTCGGTGTCGACATCGAGCGCCGATAGCGGGTCATCCAGCACCAGCACCTTGGGGTTCGCCGCCACCGCGCGTGCCAGAGCAAGCCGTTGGCGCTGTCCGCCGGAGAGGCTCAGCCCCTCCTCACCGATCACGGTCTCCACGCCCTCAGGCAGTTGGTCAACGAACGCGGCCTGCGCGACGTCAAGCGCCTCACGCAACACGCGCTCTCCCTCTTCGCTATGCACGTCGAGGTCGGCACGGCCCAGCAACACGTTCTCTCGTACCGTGGCTGAAAACAGCGTGGCGTCTTCGAACGCCATCGCAATGTGCGTGCGGAGCTCAGAAAGCGAGAGATCGCGCACGTCCACACCATCGAGGGTGACCTTGCCGCCCGTCACGTCGTACAGCCTGGTCGGGAGCGTGGTGAGTGTCGTCTTGCCGCTGCCTGTGAGTCCGACCAGCGCCATGGTCTCACCAGGACGCAGTACCAGGTCGATGCCGTCGAGCAGATCCCGCTCGTGCGCTGTGGCGTCTTGGTAGCGGAAGTGCGCATTTTCGAAGGCGAGTTCGCCGCGCGGTTGCTCGATGTGTACCGGGTGTTCCGGGTCGGTGATGGTATTGATCTCCGAGAAGATGTCGAACACTCGGTCTGTCGCCGTGCGCGCATCCAGCATGAAAGAGAAGAGGAAGCCAATCGATTCGATCGGCCAACGCAGCACGACAGCCATCGCGAAGAACGCGAACAGTTCGGCCTCGTCGATCTGCCCCTGGGAGATCAACCAGATGCCAGATATCAGGCTCAGTCCGAACGCGATTTGCGGCATGAGGTCGAGCCAGAACCAGATCGAGGAGATTGCCCTGGCCTTGCTCATCTCCGTCTCACGCAGCGTTTCGGCCTGACGGCTAAAGCGTCCAAGCGCGTGGGAGCCCCGACCGAATGCTTTCAACACTCGGATGCCGTGCACACTCTCTTCCACGCTGGTGGCGAGGTCGCCGGCCTGGTCTTGGCTGCGACGAGTGAGCGCGCCGTAGCGCTTCTCGAAAAGGTATCCCCGAATCCACAGCGGGATCGCGGTGACAAGGAAGATTGTCCCCAGCAGCCAGTGCCACCGGAACAACAACAGCGATCCGATGACGATGGTGAGGATATTGACAACGAGCAAGACGAGCCCGAACGCCAGCCAGCGGCGGATGAGGCCGATGTCTTGCATCATGCGGCTGAGCAGCTGGCCTGATCCCCAGCGGTCATGGAACGAGACCGGCAGCGACTGCAGGCGCGAGTACAGCTCCGTGCGCATCTTGTACTCGACCTGGGTCGAAGGATTGAGCACAAACTGACGACGCAACCAGACCATCAGCGCCTCACCCAGCGCCAAAGCAAAGACGGCACCGGCGCCCCACGCGATGGCACTGATCTCGCCAGTGCGCACCGGGCCGCTGATGATCTGTTCGAGGACGATCGGGATCATCAGCGCAATGATCGCGGCGACCAGAGCACTGGCAGCCCCGCCAGCGAGCCGCCAAATGACGGGCAACACGAAGGGCTTCAGCCGCCACAGGGCAGCGGGCGTTGATAGGGAAGAAGAGGGCGAGGAATTTTGCGCGGAGGGCGAGGAAGACATGTCTCTCAGACGAATTTCTTAGGAACGCGGTTGCGGAAGTGGGCGGATGTCAGAGCGGACTCAAAGAGTCCGGCATCCGGCGAAGAGGTCGCGGGGGCTCTAAGAGAGCGAGCGCGCGAGGGCCGAGCCGAGGGTGGCGATCTGCGCAGCGGCGATCGTAATCATGGTGTCCTCCTCAGGGGCTCGGCTATGTCGTCCGGTTGGCGCGACAGCCCATCAGCTTATTGCTGTGAACCAGCTGGACACAAGAGTTATTTCCGACCTTGGAAAAACTCCTACACCTCAGGACACATAGGAAGCTCATTGCTTACCCAAAGGACGAGCGTAGCAAGCACCTGCACAGTGGTAATCCTGCGACGACGATCCACAAGGAGCACAGCATGAAGACCAAGAAGTACCTCCTCACCGCCACGAGCAGCTCGCTCTTGATCGGCGGGCTCCTGCTTGCGGGGTGCGCCTCGACGGCGGCAACGACCGACACTTCCTCCCCTGTCGTCACCACCGAAACCACTGCCGACACCTCTGGCTCCACGATGGGAGTCGTCGCGGCTGAGGTCCTGGCCGCCAACGCGAACTCCACCACCGTGAACAGTGACGAATGGAGCATGGACGGAGCTGTCGCGATCTCTCTCGACGGAACCACCGCCTCGGCCGACGGCGAGGGGGTGACGGTCGCCGATTCGACCGTGACCATCTCGGCCGCGGGAACATACGTTATATCCGGGCAGTTCGACGGTCAGATCGTGGTCGACACCGATGATGAGGAGGTCGTTGCGCTCGTGCTCGATGGCGTCGACATCACGAACTCGACAGGCGCTGCCATCGCGATTATGAACGCCGAAGATGTCGCCGTCTCACTCGCAGGCTCCAGCACCCTGACCTCCACCGGTGAGGACGAAGAAGCAAATGCCGCCCTGTTCAGCGACGCCGATCTGACGATCTCCGGTGACGGGTCTCTCACGGTGAACAGCGTGAATGACGGCATTACAAGCCACGACGACCTGGTGATCCTGTCTGGCAACATTGCCGTCACTGCCGGAGATGACGGAGTCCGCGGCAAAGACTCCCTCGTGATCGAGGGCGGCACGCTCACTGTCGATGCCGCAGGTGACGCGCTGAAGTCAGATCAGGAAGAAGACGAGACCCGCGGGTACATCCATATCTCCGGGGGCACGCTCAACCTGACCGCCGGCGATGATGGCATGCAAGCGCAGACCGACCTCGTAATCACCGGAGGCGAAACCGCTCTGGTCGCCGAAGACGATGGGCTCAAGTCAGAGGTGAACCTGGTGGTCTCTGGCGGAGCCACCGCCGTGAACGGCTCCTACGAGGGCGTCGAGTCTTACTACATCACCGTGGAAGACGGCACACTCGGCGTCGAGGCGACAGACGACGGCATCAACGCCACCAGCGGCACGAGCACGACCACCGATATCGGCGGCGTCGTCGAAGAAGACGATGGAGCGATGTTTGCCGTCACCGGCGGTGAGATCACCGTTTCCGCCGAGGGCGATGGAGTAGACACCAATGGCTCCGCCCTCGTGACGGGCGGCACGCTCACGGCGTTCGGCTCTTCGGGCGACAGGGAGGGCGCACTCGACGCCAACGGCTCGATCGTTGTCGATGGCGGAACTGTCCTCGCCGTCGGCACCACGGGGATGGCCGTCTTCCCGGATGACTCCTCTGCCCAGGGATGGTTCTCTGCGGCCCTCGACCAGACTTACGGTGCAGGAGAAGACGTGCAGGTGCTCGATGAGAGCGGCTCAGTCATTGCGGAGTTCACGTCGGTGAAGACCTTCCAGTCTGTGGTGCTCTCCGACGCGGGTCTCGAAGACGCGGCGACGTACTCGATCACCGTAGGCGGCCAGTCCGCTGGCACCGTCGTCGAGGGTGTCGCAAGCGCCAGCCAGGAAGGCATGGGCGGCCCTCCGCGTCCGTAACGACCTCCGTTAGCTGGCGCCTGAGCCTGCTGCAGCTTCGCGCTGCAGCAGGCTCTCTTTTACGCCTACTCCCCAGGCAAAACCACCAAGGCTGCCATCGGCACGGAGCACCCTGTGGCAGGGCACAAAAAGAGCCGATGCGTTTCGTGCACAGATAGATGCTGCCGCGCGCACCGCATTCGGATTACCGAACCGCGCCGCGAATCCGGTGTAGGTCAGCGGCTCCCCCGGTTCGATCGCTCGAAGCGCAGACCATCCGGCAACCTGCAAAGCTGTGCCCTTCTGCGTGACCTCCACAGATCCGATCGCGGAAAGATCGCCCGCGTAGTACGCCAATGCGGCGGCAGCGGCATCGGTCTCTCCCTCGGTGACACGTTCGAGGGAGTCCGCCCGCGTGAGACGGCCGAGAAGAGCCTCGACGTCGGCCGTCCACCCGGAGGCCAACACTCGTTGGCGCTCATCGACGAGCACAGTGAAAGGGCCATCCTGGGTGTCGATGGTCTGGACAGTGGCAGTCATGGGATTTCCTTCGGTGTCGTCTGTTCGGCGCGGCGAGCGCGAGAAGGTCGCAGTGGCGCTGACCGCCAGAGGTGCGCGCTCAGATAGCTCCGCCAGGGTGCCGCGCGTTCCGCCCACGCGGTGAGCGTGCGCGCTTCTGCTGGCAACCCGACAGCTGCGGCTCCTGCGCGAAGTGCGACGTCTCCTGGGAGGAGGATGTCTGGATCGCCGAGCACTCGCATGCGGACGTAGTCTGCCGTCCACGGACCGATGCCCGGCATTGCCAGAAGCGCTTCGCGTTGCTCTCTGCTGTCATCCCCGACTGTCAGTCGGAGCGAGCCGTCTGCCAGTGCTGCGGCCGCGCCAGTGATCGCACGAATGCGCGCGGTAGGGCCTCGCAACACTTCAGCCCCATGCGCGGCGATGGCAGGCATCGTGGGAAACAGGAGCCCTTGTTCCGTCCGCTCCCCCAGCGCCTCGGCGAGGGAAATGAGAGCAGTGCGAGCGGCGACGACGGTGATCTGCTGTCCGATCATCGCCCGGATCAGCATCTCGTGCGGATTGGCCGACCCTGGCACTCGCATGCCGGGGGTCTGCGCGATGAGTGGGGCGAGCTCGGCGTGAGCGGACAGCGCCTCGTCAATTGCTAACGGATCGGCGTCCAGGTCGAAGATGCGACGCACCGTCGATACCAGCGGCGCCAGATCGCCCAGCCGCGCAACTTTGGCGCGGAGTCGCAATCGATTGTCTTCGTCTTGTCTCACTTCGAACCACGCGGGACCACCCGGCATCTGCAGGTGGCGCGAGAACGAAGAAGCTGTGGCCTCTTCAATACCCGGCACTGTGCGAGCAGCCATCCACGCGAAGATTCCACGCGCATCCAGCGGCCCTCGGTACGGGAGCACAAGCTCGATGGCACCAGGCGCTGCCACGGATGAGGTGCGCCGACGCTCCCTCAGCTGGCCGGGGGTAAGACCGAACACTTCACGAATCGTGTCGTTGCACTGGCGGATGCTGGCAAAGCCAGCAGAAAACGCCACGTCAGAAACAGAGAGATCTGTTCCGACTAAAAGCATCCGCGCCGTATGCGCCCTGTGCGCCCTGGCGAGCGCGAGCGGGCCAGCGCCGAGTTCGGCGGCCAGCACACGGGTGAGGTGTCTGGAGGAGTAGCCAAGTCGTGCGGCAAGGCCCGAGACGCCCTCGCGCTCGACAACGCCGTCGGAGATCAGACGCATCGCTCGCGCTGCCGTGTCGCCGCGCACGTCCCATGCGGGAGAGCCCGGCGCGGCCTCTGGCAGACACCGCTTGCACGCACGGTAGCCCGCTTCGTGCGCGGCCGCGCTCGTGGGATAAAAGGTCACGTTTTGCGGCTTGGGTGTGCGCGCAGGGCAACTGGGACGACAGTAGATTCGCGTCGAGCTCACAGCCGTAACAAACTGCCCATCGAAGCGCGTATCGCGTGCGCTGATGGCACGGTACCGCTCATCGAAGTCGGTGACGGGAAGGCTCATGCCTCCACTCTGTCACGCGCCACCGACCTCGACTAGCGGAAATCGGACACGACTGTTCTCAGTGGAAGAAGTGGCGCTCACCCGTGAAGAACATCGTGACACCGGCCTTGCGGGCAGCGTCGACCACCTCTTCATCGCGCACCGATCCGCCCGGCTGCACGATCGCGGTCACGCCCGCATCGATCAACACCTGAGCGCCGTCGGCAAACGGGAAGAAGGCATCAGAGGCCGCCACCGATCCGGTCGCGCGCTCCCCTGCTCGCTCGACGGCGAGGCGGCACGAATCGACGCGGTTGACCTGCCCCATGCCGACACCTACCGTGGCGTTGTCCTTGGCGAGCACGATGGCGTTCGACTTGACGGCGCGGCAGGCCTTCCATGCGAAGATCAGATTCTCCATCGCTTCGTCACTCGGACGCTCACCGGAGACGAGTTCCCAGTTCTTTGCAACGGAAACGATGTCGTCAGGGAACCGGTCTGCGTCCTGCAGCAGCAAGCCACCGGAGACCAGACGCACATCCATGCGCTCCTGGCGCCAGTCTTCTGGAAGCTGCAGCAGGCGCAGGTTCTTCTTCGCCTTGAAAACTTCTAGTGCTGCCGGCTCAAACGACGGGGCGACAATGACCTCGGTGAAAATGTCTTTGAGGTTCTCCGCCATCTTCAGCGTGACAGTGCCGTTGGCGGCAATTACCCCTCCGTATGCAGACACGGGGTCGCACTCGTGCGCACGCAAGTGCGCACTGGCGATGGGGTCGAGTGCATTGGGCGCTGTCGTTGCAATGCCGCACGGGTTGGCGTGCTTAATAATGGCAACGGCCGGCTTGATCATGTCGTACGCGGCACGAAGAGCCGCATCGGCGTCGACGTAGTTGTTGTACGACATCTCCTTGCCCTGCAGCTGCGTCGCCTGAGCGATGCCGTGCCCGCCGGCGCGCGTGTAGATCGCACCGCGCTGGTGCGAGTTCTCGCCGTAGCGAAGGGTCGCGAGGCGCTCAGCCTGAATCGTGAGGTGGGTGGGTAGGTCGCCGTCGTCCTGCAGTGTGCCTTCAGCAAACCAGGAAGCGACAGCGGTGTCGTACGCGGCGGTGTGGGCGAACGCGCGTGCTGCCAACTCGCGACGCTGCGACACAGTGGTGCCTCCGTCGGCGATGGCCGAGACGATGCCGGGGTAGGACTGTGGCGAGACGACGATAGCGACGTTGGCGTGGTTCTTCGCCGCCGCACGCACCATCGCGGGCCCACCAATGTCGATCTGCTCGACGACATCATCGCCCATCGCACCGGAAGCGACTGTCTCTACAAACGGATACAGGTTCACCACGACGAGCTCGAACGGGGTGATGTCGAGTTCAGCGAGCTGACGTTCGTGCTCTTCGAGACGCAGGTCGGCAAGCAGACCACCGTGGATCTTCGGGTGCAGCGTCTTGACCCGACCATCGAGCATCTCGGCCACACCCGTCACCGCAGCGACATCGGTGACGGGGAACCCGGCATCGCGAATTGTCGCGGCCGTTGAACCTGTCGAGACAATCTCTACCCCGGAGTCCGCAAGAGCGGCGGCGAGGACGAGCAAATCAGTCTTATCGCTCACCGAAACGAGCGCGCGCCGAATAGGCACGGTGTTGCGATCGCGGTAGAGCGTGGGGTCGTGGCGGGGGCCGGCCATGTGGGCTCCTTCGTGCGGGGGCGTCTGGTGGGGGGTCAGGAAGAGGGCTTGAGGGCGAGTTCGCCAGTGGCGATCCCGCGCACCACGTCGATAAGCAGTCGGCGCTCGACGGGTTTGATGCGTTCGTGCAGGCTGTGCTCGGTGTCGCCATCGAGAATCGGCACCCGCTCTTGAGCGAGGATCGGACCGGTGTCAACGCCGTCATCGACGACAATCACGCTGGCACCCGTCTCTGCGGCACCGGAGGCAAGAGCGTCGCGGACGCCGTGCGCGCCGGGGAACTCCGGCAAGAACGCAGGGTGCGTGTTGATCAGACGCGGCGAATATGTGGCGACGAGCGACGGTGGCAGCAACCGCATCAGTCCACTGAGCACGACGAGGTCGGGTTTCCAGACCGCGAGCTGGTTTGCGAGTTCTTCCCCCCACGCCTCGCGCGTCTCATGTTGGCGCCACGGCACAGTGAAACTGGGGATGCCGAATTCTTCGGCGTGGGCGAGACCGGCAGCTTCGCGATCAGCGCCGACAACGATCACCCTGGCGGGAAAATCGGGATGACGAGCGGCCTCGAGGAGGGCACGAAGGTTCGAGCCGGTGCCCGAGATAAGAACGGCGACCGTGAGCACGCGCCCAGTCTACCGGGGCGCGTCGGGTGCTGCAGATGAGGGCTGCTGCACCGGAACACCATCCGCATCAAACTCCGTCATTTCGGCGATCCAGCGGTCCGTACGCTCTTCCGCCAGCTCATCTCGGTTGCGCGGAGACAGCAGCAAGATCGTGGCTCCGATGAGAACTTCCAGCCCCAGCGACAGCACAAGCGGCAGCACGGCAGGGCCGACCACAGCCAATCGGCCTGGCCCCATCGACCCATTGGCGAGCTCTGCGGCCAAGCCAGCGAATCCCGCACTGACCACCGCAATACCGAAGGCGATGACCGCACGCTGCGGGAGCCGCAGCGGTGTGCCCTCCCAGACGAGGCGGGAGCGCACTGCCCAGGCAGCGACTGCGCCGGCGGCGACCGGGACCAATATGACGATCAGCATCCACATCGAGCTGTTTTCCGGCAGCAGCCCGAACACGGGTATGCCGGGCACGACGCCCAGCTGGATGCCAGCGGGCGACACAGCAGTGCCGGCGCCGACAGCGAAACCTGGTCCAGCAAGCCAGGATGCAGTCCAGACGATCAGCGTCGGCAAGTAGGCCAGTTGCGCGAGGGTGAGGACCGTTGCCCCGAGCGCATCGACGCGCGCCGCTTGGAACAGTGCAGCCATCTCGCCGCCGCGGAATGCCGTGGCGACAGCCAGCGTGAGGGCCGATGCTCCGACCATCGCGACCAGCACAAATGCCGCACCGCGCACGATCGCAGCGGGAACGGGAGCCCATTCCTGATGCGAGTCGAGCCAGTCATGCAGACGGTCGAGCAGTCCGCCGTCCCCGTCTTCCCACGCGATGCGAACGCCTCCGCATACCGCTCCAACGAAGTACACCGCCGCGGGGAACAGCACCGCGAGCACGAACGGCGTCTGCACAGCCGCGAGCCCCGACGTCAGCGCGACCGCTGCGGAGATGAGCGCGAAGACCGCAGTGCCAGACAGCGCACCCAGCAGCCAGGTTCCCGCCGTCGCCGCCCTGCCTCCAGAGCGAGCGGCGAAGAACAGAGTGAACAGCAGGAACGCAAGCGGCGTGACGGTGACGGCGAAGGCCGCCCCTTCAGCGGGAATCGCGAGCGCCACCAGTAACTCGTCAGGGATGGTGACGGCGAGCGGTACGCCGTGACCGAACTCCCACAGCGTCCCGGTGAGAGGCCAGAGGGCTCCCCAATCCGCTGTGATTCCGAAAGCGAGCGTCCACAGCAGCGTCAACGGTGCCAAAAGCGCGACGAGACCAACCGCAGCGGCGATGGTGGCGTCGAAAGCAGCGAGGAGCGCGACGAGGAGGCGTTGCATAGCCTCTTGAGACTACGACGTGTTGCCACTGACCTTCTCGTGGCGCGCGCGAGCGCGGCGACACGATAGCGTTTTCTCCGGAGGTCTCCCGATGACAACTGCCCCGCCCACCCCGGCATCCACAGAGCCTAAGAACTCACTCGACCGCTTCTTTGAGATCAGCAAACGCGGATCCACGATTGGCACTGAGGTCAGAGGAGGCCTGGTGACGTTCGTCACGATGGCCTACATCGTGATCCTCAACCCGATCATCCTGTCCGGCAAGCCCGATGTCGCCGGCAACATGCTCGACTTCAATGCTGTGGGTGCCGCCACAGCGCTGACCGCCGGTGTGATGACGATTCTGTTCGGAGTGGTCACCCGCCTGCCGTTCGGCTTCGCCGCTGGCCTCGGTATCAACGCGTTCGTTGCGTTCTCCGTGGTCGGGCAGGTGACGTGGCCAGAGGCCATGGCGCTGGTGATGATCAACGGCATCGTGATTGTTCTGCTGGCAGCCACTGGCCTGCGCAAGGCGATCTTCGACGCCGTGCCGTTCCAGCTCAAGATCGCCATCACGGTTGGCATCGGCCTGTTCATCGCGTTCATCGGCTTTGTGAACTCTGGGTTCGTTACGGCAACCGGCGCTTCGTCTCCCCCCGTCGGGCTTGGCGTGAACGGCTCGATCGCCACCGTTCCCAGCCTGCTATTCGTCATCACCCTTTTGATCACCGGCATCCTGGTCGCGCTCAAGGTCAAGGGCGGCATGCTCATCGGACTCATCGGCGGCACGGTGCTGGCGGTGCTCGTCGAGGCGATCTGGCAGATCGGCCCCCGCGGGTTCGACGACGCCGGCAACGTCATCAACCCCGGCGGCTGGGGGCTCACCGTTCCTGCGCTGAGCGGCTCACCTGTCGGCATTCCCGACCTGAGCCTGATTGGCGCGGTCGACTTCAGCTTCGACCTGAGCAAGGTCAGCCTCGTCGCGATCGTGATGATCGTCTTCACGCTGCTGTTCACGAACTTCTTCGACGCCATGGGCACCATGACCGGCCTCGCGAAAGAATCGAACCTCGCTGACGACAATGGTGACTTCCCCCGCATCAAGTCGGCGCTGGTGGTCGAGGGTGTCGGTGCTATCGCAGGTGGAGCGACCTCTTCTTCGTCCAGCACTGTCTTCATCGAATCGGGTGCGGGCATTGGCGAAGGTGCGCGCACCGGCCTCGCCAACGTCGTGACAGGGGTCGTGTTCTTGATCGCGATGTTCCTCACGCCGCTGACCTCTATCGTCCCGACCGAGATCGCCGCGGCCGCGCTGATTATCGTCGGTGCGATGATGATGGCGCAGATCCGCTTCATCGACTTCGCGGACTTCCGGGTGCTGCTGCCGGTGTTCCTTACGGTCTCTGTGATGCCGCTGACCTACTCGATCGCCAACGGCATCGGTGCGGGATTCGTGAGCTGGGTTCTCATCCACGCGTTCTCCGGCAAGGCCAAGACCATCAGCCCGCTGCTGTGGGTCGTCGGCGCCGGGTTCCTAATCTTCTTCGCCAGGGGTCCGATCGAGGCCCTCTTCGGCGTCGGAATCTAACCCCACCCCCACCCCCCCACCGGAGGGGCGGATGCTGCGGCATCCGCCCCTTTTCCGTCCCCCACGTGCGTCACATGCATGAGCATCCGCCAAATGCATGACCGACGGCGGCCGTATCGTCCTGCAAGCGTCAGACAGTCATGCATGCGGCAGGCCATGGGGCCGAACACGCCAGGATCCACGACGACGATGAGGCTGATAGCTTATGTCCCGTGTTAGACGGGACAAGCCTTAGCTCAGACGGACATCAGTCACACTTAGCTGCGCAGCAGCGGCACCCCGTGGCTGGGTGGTATTTGATCTCGTTCCACAACCCATCGATGCTGCGGTGGTGGGACGGCACCCAGTGGACGGAGCACCTCATCGCGGCCGCCCCGATGAAGCCGGCCGGCGCGCGCTTGACGATTACTGAGCTGTTGGATCGGGGGAGAACCGGCGCAATATTGCTCTGGGTTGCCACCGCGCTCTGGCTCGCTTTCGCCACGGTTCTCTTTGTCTTCGTCTTCGTTGTCTTGGGCATCGGCACCATCGTGGAGCACATCGCCGGTGGTGGGCTCTTCCTGGTCCTTCTGATGTTTGGCGCGTCAGCCCTCTTCATCATCTGGGCGGTCTGGGCGATCTGGGCGGAAGTACACATGCGCGCTCTTCGTCGACGACTACTCGCGGACGCTCCGCCACCCTTCCCCGGCTTGATGCCCGCACCGAATGCATGACCTGATCACAGATGCATGACCCGACACGCGGCGGCGGTCATGCATGTGTGGATCAGTCATGCATGTGAAGAGAGACGAGGGCCCGGGGTGCATGCGCCTGGGCATAAAAGAAGGCCCCAGAGTGGAGTCCGGGGCCTTCAGTTACAGCTTAGCTCAGATTAGAGCGCTTCGACGATCGCGCGCATCAGGTCTGCTGTCTCAGACGGCGTCTTGCCGACCTTGACACCGGCGGCCTCGAGGGCCTCCTTCTTGGCCTGAGCGGTACCTGCGGAGCCCGAGACGATGGCGCCAGCGTGGCCCATGGTCTTGCCCTCAGGGGCGGTGAACCCCGCGACGTAGCCGACGACCGGCTTCGTGACGTTCGCCTTGATGTAGTCAGCGGCACGCTCTTCAGCATCTCCACCGATCTCACCGATCATCACGATCGCCTTGGTCTCGGGGTCAGCCTCGAACGCTGCAAGCGCGTCGATGTGCGTGGTACCGATGACCGGGTCGCCGCCGATGCCGATGGCGGTTGAGAAGCCCAAGTCGCGCAGCTCAAACATCATCTGGTAGGTCAGGGTGCCCGACTTCGACACGAGGCCGATCGGTCCCTTGCCTGTGATGTTCGCCGGCGTGATGCCGACAAGCGCCTCACCGGGGGTGATGACGCCGGGGCAGTTCGGTCCGATGATGCGGGTCTTGTTGCCCTTGCTCTGGGCGTAGGCCCATGCCTCGGCCGAGTCGCCGACGGGCACGCCCTCGGTGATGACGACGAGCAGCGGGATTTCGGCGTCAATAGCCTCGATCATCGCGTCTTTGGTGAACGCGCCAGGCACGAAAGCGATCGACACATCAGCGCCGGTCTCCTTCATCGCCTCAGCGACCGATCCGAAAACAGGCAGATCGACGGCGTTGCCGTCTTGGGCCGTGTGCGAAACCGTGGTGCCGGCCTTGCGAGCATTCACGCCACCGACCACCTGGGTGCCGGCCTTGAGCATGAGCGCGGTGTGCTTCGTGCCCTCGCCACCGGTGATGCCCTGGACGATGACCTTGGAGTCCTTATTGAGGTAAATCGACATTCTTCTAGTCCTTAATCAGATCGCTTGCGCTGAGCTTGTCGAAGCGTTGGCGAGCTCGGCTGCCTTGTCGGCGCCCTCGTCCATCGTGGCGGCCAGGGTCACGAGCGGGTGTGCGTAATCGGCAAGGATCGCGCGACCCTCGTCGACGCGGTTACCGTCGAGGCGCACGACGAGCGGCTTGGATGCCGTGGCACCCAGCGTCTCGAGCGCACCCTTGATGCCGTTTGCAACAGCGTCACACGCGGTGATGCCACCGAAGACGTTGACGAAAACGCTCTTGACCTGCGGGTCGCCGAGGATGACGTCAAGGCCTGCCGCCATGACCTCTGCAGAGGCTCCGCCACCGATGTCGAGGAAGTTCGCCGGCTTCACGCCGTTGTGGTTCTCCCCCGCGTAGGCGACGACGTCGAGCGTCGACATAACGAGTCCTGCACCGTTACCGATGATGCCGACCTCGCCGTCAAGCTTCACGTAGTTGAGTCCCGACTCCTTGGCCTTGGCCTCGAGGGGGTCAGCTGCGTCCTTGTCTTCGAGCGCTTCGTGCTCTGGGTGACGAATTTCAGAGGCATTGTCGTCAAGGGTGACCTTGCCGTCGAGCGCGATGATGTCGCCATCTTCGGTGCGCACCAGCGGGTTGACCTCGACGAGTGTGGCGTCTTCCCCCTTGTACACGTCGTAGAGCTTGACGAAAACGTCGGAGACCTTCTCGATGAGCTCTGCGGGGAAGTTCGCCGCGCGAGCGATCTCGACGGCCTTCTCTTTGTCGATACCCGTCAGTGGGTTGACTTCGATGCGTGCGAGAGCGTCGGGGCGCTCAACTGCGAGCACCTCAATCTCCACGCCACCCTCTACCGAGCACAGGCTCAGGTAGGAGCGGTTGGCGCGGTCGAGCAACACGGAGAAGTAGAACTCCTCTGCGATGCGCGCACCCTGCGCGACCATGACGCGCTTGACGACGTGGCCCTTGATGTCGAGGCCGAGAATGGCCTTCGCTGCTTCGTATGCTTCGTCTGGGGTCTTAGCGACCTTGACGCCGCCCGCCTTTCCACGGCCGCCGGTCTTCACCTGAGCTTTGACGACGACGACTCCACCGATCTTCTCGGCGGCCGCCCTCACCTCTTCAGGAGTGTCCGCGACAATGCCGGCGAGAACCGGCACCCCGTACTTTTCGAAAACGTCTCGTGCCTGGTACTCGTACAGATCCACTGTGGTTCCTTCACTGGGCTGCTGTCTGGTAATTCTCTCGATGTCGAGACATCGAACAGTGGCCCAGCCTACTACCTCGAACTGAAGGCTTCCGGCTATCCGACGGCCACCGGAAGCGCATATCGGATTGAGGTCAGTTCAGCTGCGCTCGTTACGGCTGTGTGCGCGGGCGGAGGGCGTACGAGGCCCTGCTTCTGTGCATCAGAACCGCACTCTGCTCGGTGCGGGTATTATCCGTCATGTCAAGAATGGGGGGGGCCACATGACCAACACCTTCGACTTCTCGGATCCGATCGCGACGCGAGAGCGCATCTTGCAACAGGTGCAAGATGCTGAGCGTCGCGCTGCACAGGCAGCCCAGGTACGCGACGATATCGCTAGTGTGCGCGAGCGCGCGACATCCCCTGGACGCGACGTCGCTGTGACCGTGGATAGTTCAGGGCGGCTCGCGGAAGTGAAGCTGACAGATGCCGCACTCGGGCGCTCTCCCGAGGCGCTGGGCGCTTTGATTGTGTCCCTCGCCGGGCAGGCACAACGCAAGGCCGGCGAGCGAGCCGTCTCGATCGCGGCCGATGCCTTCGGAGCAGAAGACGCGGTCGTTGAGCACCTGCGTGACGAGATCGCGCAGCTTCCTGATCCGAGCCAAGACGGCCAGCCGAAGATCGAGTACCGCTGATGGCAGACCTCATCGCCGTAGACACGGAGACTGTTCGCAGGCACGCGCAGCGCGTTGGCCAGATCGCCTCTGATGTGCGAGTTGCCGAGAACGCCGCTGCATCAATGAACGTCGGCGGTGGGGCGTTCGGCTTAATGTGCGCGTTTCTTGTGCCACCCGCTCAGCTCGTCTCCTCGATCGCCGCAAGCACGATAGCCGCAGCAGCAACGATGCTGGAGCAGTCAGAAGAGCAACTACGCGGGCTCGCGAATGACTTCGATGAAGGAGAGCAGCAGCAGCTTGACACGATTAACGCTCTGATCAGATCTGTCGATGGGGCGGGAGGGTGACTCCGCCAACCTCTCTGGTGTCGGGCCCGATTGATCCGACAACACCTTTCAGCGGCACCGGGCTGCTCGAAGACGGCTATGAACTGGTGAACGCCATCGAGAGCGGTGACTGGATAGCGGGTGGACTCGCGTCATTTTCCGCTCTTGCAAACACGGTCGCGACGGCGTTAGATCCACTGGGGTCGCTCATCGCGGCGGGGCTCGGCTGGCTCATGGACCATCTGGAGCCACTCAAGGGCTGGCTCAATGACCTGACTGGGGATGCCGGAGAGGTTGCCGGGTTCGCGGCGACCTGGGGCAACATCTCCCAGCATCTCTCGCAGGCGGGCGCGACGCTCGATTCCCGGCTTGCCGATGTGAGCTCGATGTCGGGCGAAGCTATCGATGCTTACCGACGGCTTCAAGGCGATGTTGCAGCTCACATCTCCGCCGCAGCCTCGTGGGCTGGCGGGATGAAGACGGGCATGGAGATGGCATCCATGATCGTGCAGATTGTTCATGAGCTTGTTCGGGACACTCTTTCCCAATTGGTGGGGTCTCTGATTTCTTATGCGAGCACGCTCGTCGTCTCGGTAGGTTTAGCTACGCCCTACGTCATCGCGCAGGCCACGAGCCGTGTGTCAGCCATGGTCGCGCGAATTTCCGGCACGGTAGTCAAGCTCGTTGACGCGGTGGCAGATCTCGCGAAGCATCTGGACAAGCTCAAGGCGCTTTTTCGGCAACTCAGCGATCTCTTCTCCCAGGGGCCCGGCGGCGGGCGTACCCCTTCCGGCAGCGGGGCGCCGCGCGACCCCGGTAGTACCTCTCCACCGGGCAGCCCGCATACCAACGGGCCTACATCCGTTGGCCCGAGCATCCGCAGTCAGAGCACTCTCACCGACGAACAACTCCAGGGGTACCTCGAGTTTCGCTACCCGGATTACGCCGACGACTTCGCCAATTTCGGCACCCTCCCGTCCGACGTCCAGATCCCCAAGGGGCCAGAAGTACTCCTGCCAGACGGGAGCATCGATTGGAGCCAGGTTCCCGGTGGCGGCTACGTGCTCGATACAAACGGCAAACCCATCCAGGCTCCGTACACCCCACAGGTGGGGGAGGTGTTAGACCGCTATGGTCCGTCTGATGGCCGATACACCTCTCCCGTTCCGGATAGCAGCCCATACGCCTACGATCAGCGATCCCTCCCTTTCGTGGAGGACCCGAGTCAGTACCACCGCTACGAGGTGACCGGCGATATGTCCGACCTGCGCGGGGCATACGAGGGCGCTTCGCAGCAGGTGAAAGACGACCTCCTGGCTAACGAATTCAACCCCGACTACCTGTCAGCGCAGGGATATCGTGGAGATATTGCTCCCGGTTTCGGCTCGGCTGGCGGCGGAGTGCAGGTGCAACTTCCCCTCCGCTCCGATCACCTCATCATTCTGGGACTACTGAAGGAGATCACGTGAGTGACCTGACCGCTGCCGAAGTGCAACGCATCATCAAAGACGAATGGCTCACCGCGACCGCAAACTGGTACGGCCCCACCGGCCGTTCCGATCGTTCGGCATGGATTGACCGCGACGGAGACGAATGGGTGGTCTGGGAAGCCGACGAACGCGCCGTCCATTACAACTTCAGGCGTTACCGCTCCGAAGCCGAAGCGCTGGGCACATTTCTGGGACTCGCACGAGGATACAAACGCGGAGATTCCACCGCTGTGCGAAGAATCTAAGGAGATTGCGTTTGAGTGATCTGACCGCTGACGAGGTGCAACGCATCATCAAAGATGAGTGGCTCACCGCGACCGCAAACTGGTACGGCCCCACCGGCCGTTCCGATCGTTCGGCATGGATTGACCGCGACGGAGACGAATGGCTCGTCTGGGAAGCCGACGAACGCGCCGTCCATTACAACTTCAGCCGCTACGATTCAGAAGCCGAAGCGCTCGACCACTTCCTCAAGCTCGCACGGAAGTACAAACGCGGAGATTCCAACGCTGTGCGAAGAATCTAAGGAGATTGCGTATGAGTGATCTGACCGCTGACGAAGTGCAACGCATCATCAAAGATGAGTGGCTCACCGCGACCGCAAACTGGTACGGCCCCACCGGCCGCAACAGCCTTTCGGCATGGATCGACCGCGACGGCGACGAATGGGTGGTCTGGGAAGCCGACGAACGCGCCGGTCAGTACAATTTCAGGCGTTACCGCTCCGAAGCCGAAGCGCTCGGCACATTTCTGGGACTCGCACGAGGATACAAACGCGGAGACTCCAACGCTGTGCGAAGAATCTAAGGAGATTGCGTTTGAGTGATCTGACCGCTGACGAAGTGCAACGAATCATCAAAGACGAGTGGCTCACCGCGACCGCAAACTGGTACGGCCCCACCGGCCGTTCCGATCGTTCGGCATGGATTGACCGCGACGGAGACGAATGGGTCGTCTGGGAAGCCGACGAACGCGCCGTCCATTACAACTTCAGCCGCTACGGTTCAGAAGCCGAAGCGCTCGATCACTTCCTCAAGCTCGCCCGAGGATACAAACGCGGAGATTCCACCGCTGTGCGAAGAATCTAAGGAGATTCCGTATGACTGAGCTATGGATCGGACCAAACGGAGAGGTCCTCACCCGCGAGCCCATTCCCGCAGGTGCCGCGGTATGGGACCTATATGGTCCCCTCAACACCCGCTATGTGTACGTCGTTGAAAACGGGCAGCCAGCCCCGTACCCCCAGCGCTCACTCCCCTGGGTCGAGAACCCTGCGGCATACCACCAATTCGTCGTCATCGGTGACTGCGTCCGAATTCGTGACGCCTATGAACGTTCTCAAGACGCCACCCTCCGCCGCGATCTCGAGGACCTCGTCGAAATCGGCTATTACCGCTGGGACGAACCGATCTACAGCGGCCCTGTTGCTCCCGCATTCGGTGACCCCGGTGGCGCGATCCAGCTCCTGCTGCCACTGCCGTTGTCGTTCTATCTGCGCCTCGGCCTCGTCCGTGAACTCAACATCCCCGGAGTGCCCCGATGAACCGCAATACCGTTCAGGCCGACCTCCAGGTTCGCGGGTACGTCGGGTACTGCTTTTTCGAAGACCCCCGCGGCAAACAAAACGTCATCGTTCTCTCCGCCGCGAGAAACGGCTTCCAATCCTGGATCCAAGACGAACGCGCCCAACTCATCAGCGGCTCGCTGCGCACATTCACCGAAGAAAACGACGCCCTCACTGACTTCACCCACCGGGTAGAACTCTGGAACCGCATCAGCGGACTGCGCCCACAAAGATAGGCCGATGGGCGTCGCGACAAAACCCCAACGGTCTCGGGTCTAGGCTTTCGCCATGCACGAATCCGCAGAACTGCGCACCGGCGTTGTCGCCGCCGCGCTCGAACTTTTCAGCGCCCAGGGGTTCGACCAAACGTCGGTAGAACAGATAGCGAAGGCTGCCGGTGTGTCCCGCTCCACATTCTTTCGCCAGTTTGGCGGCAAAGAGGATGTCGTCTTCGCCGACCATGAGGTACTCCTTGAGCAGCTGAGGGAGTTTCTCGATGAAGGGCACCCCGATCCGTGGACGGCCGTCTGTGCGGCATCGGAGTCGGTCTTCGCGCACTTCGCCGACGACCCGCAACTTGCTCGCCGTCGCTACCAAATCGTGCGCGAGGTGCCCGTGCTGCGGGAACGCGAGATCATCACGGTTTTCCGCTACGAAAGACTGTTCGACGAGTACCTGCGGGAGTCACTGCCCGGAGTCGATCCCGTGGACGCCGTGGGATTTGCTGCCCTCGTGACCGCCGTGCACAACCACGTACTACGCCAACTTCTGCGCGGGGATAACAAGGTGCCACTCGCGACGCTGCAGAAGGCCCTCGCTGACGTTCGCCGTCGCTACGGCGTGGCTGAAGACGCGAAGTCGGCACCGGATGACGTCGTTGTGGCGGTCTTTCCTCGGTCGATGCCGATTGCTGAGGTAACTCGACGATTGCAGTCTGAACTCGACGAGACCTAAGGGGTTAGTGAAACCGAGTATCAAGGCGTACGATACTTGGTGTCACGAAGGAGCACCCATGAGCACTGAAGCTTCCCCGTTCCCCGGCGAGCGCGTCTCGTCTTACGACGTCACTGGGCGGCAAGACAGCGATTACTACGCCGTCTTCACCGACATTCCAGAGGCGGATCGAGTCGCGTGGGACCGCGCGAAGTCGTACATCGACGAGGTGGCTCCTCAGATGGCGGATGCCTGGGACCGCGCGGAGTATCCGCTCGACGCGGCGCGACGCATGGGCGAGATGGATCTGGTTGTCGACGGCATTCAGCACCCCGCTCTTACCCAGCTTTCCCCGCTCGCAGCCGGGCTCGTAAACATGGAGATCTCCCGCGGCGACGGCTCACTGGGCACGATTCTCGCGGTGCAGGGCGGCCTCGCACTACGCACGCTCGCACTGTTTGGATCGCCTGCGCAGCAAGCCAAGTGGCTGACCGCTCTCGCCGATGGGTCTGTGCTGGGCTCGTTTGCGCTGACAGAACCAGACCACGGCTCGGACTCGGTTTCGTTGGAGACGGTAGCTCGCCGCGACGGCGATGGTTGGGTGCTCCGCGGCACGAAGAAATGGATCGGCAACGGTGCCTCCGGAGGGATCACCTTCGTCTGGGCACGCATCGACGACGATGGCGCAGAAGAGCACGGCGCCGTACGGTGCTTCCTCGTCGAGCAAGAGACTCCCGGATACACAGGCACCGTGATTCGCGGCAAAGCGTCGCTCCGCGCGATCCATCAGGCGCACATTGTGCTCGACGATGTGCGGGTGCCGCTCGATGCCGTGCTGCCGGGAACGAAGAGCTTCAAGGATGCGTCAACGGTGTTGTACGCCACCCGTTCTGGCGTCGCGTGGTCGGCACTCGGGCACGCGACCGCCTGCTATGAAGCTGCACTGGCCTACGCGACCCAGCGGGTACAGTTCGGGAAACCACTCGCAAAGTTCCAGATGGTGCAGGAACGCCTCACCCACATGCTGGAAGATCTCACCGCCATGCAGTTGTACTGCCGGCGGATGGCCGACCTCGAGACGGCTGGCCAATTGCGTCCCACTCAGGCATCTCTCGCGAAGTTCCACAACACACGCACCGCGCGGCGCATTGCCTCAACAGCACGCGACATGCTGGGGGGCAACGGCATTCTGTTGGAAAACGGCGTGATGCAGCACATGGCCGACATCGAAGCCATCCACACCTACGAGGGCACGGAAAGCGTGCAGGCGCTGTTGCTCGGCCGTGACATCACCGGCATGAGCGCCTTCGCTTAGATCAATCGCAGCCGCAGCCGCCGGATGGCGTCTTCACCATGAAGCAGACGTCGCAGACGCCATAGTCGCGCTCTTCGACGGGCTTCGACGAGGGCGAACGAGGGGCAGAGACGCGAGGAGTGGTCGCACGCTTTGCCGCACGCGGTGGCGTCAGCGGAATGAACTCGCTGGGGTGGCTGACGTAGAAATACGGCGCGCGCCCCTCACTCGGCTGTAGGCGCAGTGGAGCGGACCCGACGACGAGGCGTTCGTCTTCCGTGAAGCCGTTCGTGTAGGTACGGCCGATGTGCAAAGACGCCCCTTCACCACGACGGATCGCCTCGATGTAGCGACCTCGATCGATAAACGAGCTGATGCCGACCGCTTCAACAATCGATGCGATGAACGCATGGTTCGACGGATCGATGCGGTGAGCGCGAAGTGCTTCCGGGAGCGAACGATATGGACGGGAGGTGCCTGCGGGGGTGGGCCCCTGTACTTCTTTCATCAGTTCCAGGATCGCACGCCCGGAGGGTACCTTTCGACCGTTTTCGCCTTCAGCACATGCAAAACTGGCGGTATGGCGCAGGCAACGATTATCGGTTCCGGCCCGAACGGGCTCGCAGCAGCATCGACGCTCGCGCGCGCCGGATACGCGGTGCGCGTTTTGGAGGCCGCAGAGACCATCGGCGGCGGCGTTCGCACCCACGAATCCACTCTTCCTGGATTCCGGCACGACGTGTGCTCTGCCGTTCATCCAGCCACGATTGCCTCGCCGTTTTATCAGGCATTCGGACTCGATCAGCGTGTGGAGTGGATTCACCCTGAGGCCTCATACGCGCATCCGCTCGATGGCGGACGCGCGGCGATCGCCTGGCGCGATATCGATCGCACCGCGGCCGATCTGGGGGTCGACGGGGCGGCCTGGCTTTCACGTCTGCGCCCGCTGAGTGTCCATATCGACGGCGTTGTCGATTTCACCACCAACCAGCTTCTTCGAATGCCTCGCGATCCGATGACGGCTGTGCGCTACGCGATCAGAATGTTGGATCAGGGCACTCCACTCGCCGCGCGCACATTCCGCACTGCGGAGGCGGCAGCACTCATGTCTGGTGTGGTGGCTCATGCCAACTCGCCGCAGCCGTCTCTCGCCGGAGCTGCAGCAGGACTCCTCCTCGCAGCGTATGGACATGCGGGCGGTTGGCCGTATCCCCGAGGCGGTGCGCAGCGCATCGCCGACGCTCTGGTCGCCGACATCGAGGCGCACGGAGGCACTCTGGAGACGCGCACGCCCGTCTCCAATCTGAGCACGCTGGACTGGGGCGATCCTGGTCGAGGCGATCTGCTGTTCTTGAACACCTCGCCGCGCTTGGCCCTCACGCATCCAGATGTGCCCACCCACTACGCCAGTGCACTGGACAGCTACCGGTATGGCCCTGGGGTCGCGAAGGTCGATTTCGCACTCGACGGACCTGTGCCCTGGACTAACCCCGAGGTTGCGAAGGCACCGACGGTGCATCTTGGCGGCACCCGCGCCGAGGTGTGGGCCAGCGAAAACGCTGTCACTGCTGGCCGAGTGAGCGAGAACCCATACGTGCTCGCCGTACAACCATCGGTTTTGGACGACTCCCGTGCGCCTGCCGGCAAAGCCGTGCTGTGGGCCTACATCCATGTGCCTGCAGGGTCGACGCTTGATCCCACCGAACTCATCACCGCACAGGTCGAGCGATTCGCGCCGGGCTTCCGCGACCTCATCCTGGCGCACAGGGCAATACCGGCCTCTTCACGCGAGGCGATCAACCCCGCGGAGATCGGAGGCGACATTTCGGGCGGAGTTTTCGACATTCGTCAGGCTTTGCGACGCCCCGTGGTCTCCCCCGCCCCGTGGCGAATGCCCATGCGCGGCGTCTACCTGGCCTCGGCATCGGCCCCTCCCGGTCCTTCTGTGAATGGGATGGCAGGCTGGCACGCTGCCCGCACCGCCCTGCGCGACGCCGGAGAATCCGTCACCCTGGAGAACCTGTTCGGCTGACCTGCGCTCATCCGTGCTGGTGTGCATCTCCCCCGGTTCACAACTCAGGAATTCTGTTGCCGGAGCGGCGGAAACCGGCCGGATACCGGCTCCGCAGCCTGGCGGCCTCGGGGTTTTCCTGAGATATGAACGCCGACGCCGGGGTTCCTTCGGCCTGGTCCGACGACCAGGATGGGAACATGCGGTACGAAATCCCTGCGCCAATGCTCGCAAAATCGGTTCCGGCGGTTCCAGACCCGACAAAAACCCCGGGTGGCCTGCTCTATGAGCCGAAGTGGGACGGCTTTCGCGGGCTCATCGCGTGGGACGGTGAGAATGTTGAGATCGGCTCCCGAGGGGCGAAGCCCCTCACCCGGTACTTCCCAGAGCTGGTGGAGGCTATTCCTGAGCTCCTACCAGGACCATGCCTTCTCGACGGAGAGATTGTTGTCGCACGCGGCTCATCCGGCTCCGAACGATTGGACTGGGAGGCCCTGAGCCAGCGCATCCACCCCGCAGCAACACGCATCGCAAAGCTGGCTACCGAAACACCAGCCATGTTCATTGCCTTCGACCTTCTGGCGGTGGATGACGAATACCTGCTCGCGCACCCCTTCGAAGCGAGACGCGCGCGACTCGAGACGATGATGGCGGGCGTTGACCACCCGCTTCACCTCACCCGCACGACCCGCGACCGCGACACGGCCGCGCGCTGGCTAGCTGAGTTCGAGGGTGCAGGTCTTGATGGGGTCGTCGCGAAGCCGCTGGATCAGCCGTACTCTCCCGGCAAGCGCACGTTGTTCAAGATCAAACATGCACGCACGGCCGATGTGGTCGCGCTCGGCTACCGCGTCCACAAGTCCGGATCAGGCGTCGGATCACTGCTTGTGGGGCTCTTCGATCACGAAGGCGTGCTGCGTCAGGTCGGCGGAGTAGCGGCGTGGAGCAATGCACGCCGCCAGGAGCTGATCGACGAACTCGCACCGCTGGTGGAGCGAAACGCAGAAGGCGAGATCGCCACCGCAGAGGGCGAGCGGTCCCGCTTCAGCGGATCGAAGGATGTCTCGTTCGTTCCCCTTCGGCCAGAACTCGTGTTAGAAGTGCGGTACGACCAACTCGAGGGCACCCGCTTTCGCCACACCGTGCAGTTCGAGCGCTGGCGCCCCGACCGTGATGCGAGATCATGCACGTACGAGCAGCTAGACACGGTCGCCGGATACGATCTCGCCGACGTGTTGCGCTGATGTCGCCTACTTCTTGCCCGTAGCTGTTCCATCGGCTTCCCAGTGCGCGGCAACCTTCTTGCTGGGCTGCACTCGGGGCGGCTCCCCCGGCATCTTCGGAAAGTCTGGAGGAAAAGGAAGCTCTCCCAGGCCGTTCTCTTTATCGCGTTCCCACCACTCCAGCAGAGTGTCGATTCGCCCACTCTCGGCGTGCATCTGGGCCCACGGATCGCCGATGTCTCGCAGGCGGTCGGGAACACTACGCACCGTGAACGCGTGCGGATCCAAATCTTCGAGCTCTTCCCAGTGCACCGGCGTCGAAACTGTCGCGCCAGGAATCGCCCGGGGACTATACGCCCCGGCCATGGTGCGGTCTCGATTGGCCTGATTGAAGTCGACGAAGATGCGCTCGCCTCGCTCTTCTTTCCACCAATTGGTGGTGACCTGATGGGGCATTCGTCGTTCCAGCTCGCGCCCTGCCGCAACTACCGCATGCCGCACATCTAAGAACTCATGCGTCGGCGCGATGGGCGCAAAGACGTGCAACCCCCGGTTTCCGCTGGTCTTGGCGAACGCTTCGAGCCCTGCTTCCCGCAGTACCTCTCGCAGTGTGTTTGCGGCGACGACCGCATCCGCGAAGTCGGTTCCTGGTTGCGGATCAAGATCGATTCGCAACTCAACCGGGTTGTCGACGTCGGTCGCAAGCGAAGCCCACGGGTGGAACACGATCGTGTTCATCTGCACTGCCCAAACGATCGCACTTGTGCGATTGAGCACGATCTGCGGATGCTTACGCCCACTGTTGTAGGTCACCGTGACCGCATCCACGTAGCCAGGCGTGCCTTTAGGCGGGTTCTTCGAAAAGAACCCCTCGGCGGATCCCACCCCATCCCGGAACCGCTCAAGCGACACCGGCCTGTTGCCATTTGACGCGAGAAAGGCGGGGGCCACGATTTGGGAGTACTCGGCGAGCTCGGCCTTGGTGATGCCAAGATCTGGCCACACAACTTTGTTCGGGCTGGAGAGCACCACGTCGCGTTCTTCGTCTGCATCAACGACTGTGAGAGTCACCCGTTCTGAAGCCATGCTCTGACCCTAGAGCGCACCTGGGACAGACGGAACCCCCGCGCGCCCCAGGTTCCCTGCCAGCTCTCGTCAGTCGCCGAGGTCGACGGCGAGCACCAACACTGGCGTGAGAGCATCCCGCTCAACGATGATCGACGGACCAGCGGAGTCGATGATCACGCCAGCCATCTCGGCATGGCTGGTGAGCACCTTTGCCAGCTGGTCTGGCTCGAACGGAAGCGGACGATCGCCGCGCCCGAGAGCAATGACCTCCAGCGGGTGCGAGAACAGCTGGAGGAAGCGCCGTCCATCGGGGGTCTGCGCCTCGGCAATGCCCACCTGACCGCTGCCGGAGCCGTCGTTTACCGCGACCCACATGCGCTTCACAGCGAGCGCTTCGCCTACCTTCGCTGCGGTGTCTTGCTCACGTGGAGTCGCCAGAAGTGTCTTCACAGTCATGTCGACATCGGCCTGCTCGAGCGTCTTCTGCAACAGCTCCGTCGGGAAAACAACACGATTCGGTGCCGACGCATTGTCAACGATCAGACCGGCGAAGTCCCCAGAGACTACTTGCTGGAGTACCGAAGTCACCGGCTGCGCGACGGCGGAAGTCGCTGCGGGGTCGGCCTCTTGCTGAACAGAGTCGCGCACGGCGCGGGCAGAGCTGAAGGCGAGCATGAACTGACGGTCGTCGTTGTCGCGCACGACGGCGACCGATAGCGGCTTGCCCTCGCTGATCTGGGCGCGCGCGTCACCGTTCACGCGGATGTACATGTGCCCTTGCAATGCCTGTCGCATCACACCGAGAAGTTGGTCGTTCGTCGCGCCCGCTTCAATCTCCGTGAGCGCCTCGCGCAGCAAGACATTGTCTTTCATCCCCGCGACAGTTTCTGTCTGCTCAGGCGGAAGAACGGGCGCGAGCGGCAGACGACGCTCCTGAGGTGCGGCTGGTTGCACTGGCGGGTTTTTCGGTTGCTGCTGAGCTTGTGGCTGCTGTTGCTGTGCCTGACGAGGCGCGGTGGTCGCCGGTGCGTCGGGGTCTGGCAAGGTCACTTCTGGACCTGCTGCTTCCCCCACACCACGAAACGCCTGCACCGAGATGCCAATCGACGGTGCGGCGACCTGCGACGAAACATCGGGGGTAACACCCTGGTCGGCTACGACACTTGTGTCTGCTTCCGGGGCGGTGGCGTCGTCATCGGACTTCTTGCGGCGAGAGAAGAGGGCCATATCAGCCAGCCTAACCGGCAATCCGGCGCAGGTTCCGCCGCAGACGCAACGTTTTCTGAGTCGTTAGATCTTCTCGATCGGTGCAACTTTGATGAGGAGCTTCTTCTGCCCAGCGGAGTCAAACCGCACGTGAGCGATGCGCTTGGCACCTTCACCGGTCACCGCATCGACGCGTCCCTCCCCAAAGTCGACGTGACGGATGCGGTCTCCTGTGGCCAGTTCGAGGTCGCCGTTGTCTCGCATCTTGGCGGTGACACGGTTGGGGAACTTATCCATAGCGGTCGAGAGCGGCTTGAGGTTGTCGCGCCCCGGGAGAGCTTTAACCGCGAACCGATCATTCGCACCATTCCCCGAACCGCCGAAGCCGCCCTGCCGTCGTGCGTTCAGCGCGCGAGACTGCATGCCGCCTCGCGAATTCACGTCGCCGGGAGACTGGCGCCAGTCGATGAGGCCTGCCGGAATCTCTTGCAGGAAACGGCTCGGCATCGCCACCGTCACCTCGCCAAACTGTGCCCGTGTCATCGCGAGAGACAGGTGCAGGCGCTTGCGGGCACGAGTGATGCCGACATAGAAGAGTCGACGTTCCTCCTGTGGTCCCCCAGGCTCGCCCGCCGAGATGCGGTGCGGGATGAGGTCTTCTTCGACACCGGTAACGAAAACCGCGTCGTATTCGAGCCCCTTAGCGGTGTGCATCGTCATCATCGACACCGAGCCGGATTCGTCATCGAGATCATCGGCGTCCGAGACCAATGCCACCTCGGTCAAGAAGTCGACAATCGTGCCCTCGGGATTGTTGCGCGCGAAGTCTCTGGCAACGGCAACAAATTCGTCTAAGTTCTCTACGCGCGCTTCATCTTGCGGGTCGCGACTAGCACGCAGCGTATCGAGGTAACCGCTCTTCGACAGCAGCACGCTCAGACCATCAGCGACCGCTGTGGGCGGCGGCAGCTCACCCGTTGCCGGGGTCATGATCGAGGCTGCCTCGGTAAGAACCGCATCGAGCTGTGCGATAGCTGCCTGGATCTTGGGCCCGACACCCAGCTGACCTGGCATCGACAACGCGTCGCGGAAGCTGAGGTCATTCGTCTCGGCAAAGCGTGCAATGGCCGTCTCTGTGACGTCGCCGATCCCCCGTCGCGGCTTATTCAGAATGCGCCGCACAGCCATATCGTCTGCCGGATTCGCGACGGCAACGAGGTATGCGAGTGCGTCTTTGATCTCGGCGCGGTCGTAGAACTTCGTCCCGCCCATGATCTTGTATGGCACTGCCGAGCGGATGAAGATCTCTTCAAGCGCACGAGACTGCGAGTTGGTGCGGTAGAAAACCGCCATCTCTGAATAGGCCATACCCGCGCGGTGTAATGCTTCGACTTCATCCGCCACGAACTGCGCTTCGTCGTGTTGCGAGTAGCCGGTGAAGCCGATGATCTTGTCGCCGTCGCCTTTATCGCTCCAGAGCTTTTTCTCTTTGCGATCGAAGTTGTTGCCGATCACCGCGTTGGCAGCCGAGAGGATGTTCTGCGTGGAGCGGTAGTTCTGCTCGAGCATCACCACGCGTGCGCCGGGAAAGTCACGCTCGAACTCGCTGATGTTACGAATGTCGGCGCCCCGGAAGGCGTAGATGGACTGGTCAGAGTCACCCACGACGGTGAGCGATGCTCCCCCGTCGTCCGTCGAGCTACCCTGGGCCCCTGAGCCACCCTGGGTCCCTGAGCTTGTCGAAGGGTCAGGCTCGAAGATCATCATGCCGTTGGAGGCATATGGCTCTGGTGCCGCGCCAGCGGCGTTCGAGACAGGACGCGTCAGCTCGTGGATCAGCGCATACTGCGCATGGTTGGTGTCCTGATACTCATCGACCAAAATATGCCGGAACCGGCGACGGTAGGCATCGGCGACCTGGGGGAATGCTCGGAACAAGTACACGGTCTGTCCGATGAGGTCATCGAAGTCAAACGCATTAGCTTTCTGCAACTGCCGTTGGTAGTCGGCAAAAACCTCGACGAACACTCGCTCTGCCGGATCACTCATGTTGGCCTGACGCGCGAACGACTCGGCGTCTGAGAGCTCATTCTTCAGTTTGGAGATGCGCGACTGCACCGCTGCTGGCGTGAGCCCGTACGCGTCTGCCTGGTGGTCTTTGACCAACCTCTTAAGCAGCGCACGCGAGTCGCCGGAGTCGTAGATCGTGAACGACTTGGTGTAGCCAAACTGATCAGCTTCGCGGCGCAGAATTCGGACGCACGCGGAGTGGAAGGTCGAGATCCACATGCCCCGAGCAGCATCACCGATCAAACCAGCGACGCGCTCACGCATCTCGCCAGCGGCCTTGTTCGTGAACGTAATCGCAAGAATCTGGCTAGGCCATGCTTCGTGGCTTCGCAGCAACGACGCGATCCGCCGTGTGAGCACGCTGGTTTTGCCCGACCCAGCGCCTGCAACGATCAGCAGAGCAGGCCCGCGGTAGGTGACAGCTTCGAGCTGCTGAGGGTTCAATCCGGCGAGGAGATTATTTGCCCCCGAGGGACGAGGGTTGTCGTTTCCTGGAACGATGAGAGGAGCTTCGGTCATGGCTCTCTGAGTCTATGCGTCACTGCCGACACAGCGACACGCCGAAGCAGCAGACGCCACCCGCTCCTGACCGGTCTGTGCGCGAGTTGATATCGCTCCAGCGCCGGATTACCATCGGGCCATTCAGCACATCCTGTTGAAGTCAGCGCGTAGATAGTGCAGACTCGCTGCGTTCATCACGAGGAAATCAATCACATGGCAGAGATTGAGGTTGACAGCGGGGCGTACGCCGCGGCGCGTAGCGCGCTTACAGAGGCGGCAGACCAGCTCTCATCTGCGCAAAACAAAATCTCCTCGGCAGTGCCTGGCATGGCTTTCGGCCAGATCGGTGCTTTTATCCCCCCGGTTCTCAACGCAGTTGGAGGTGCCGTAGAAGGCGCTTCCAGCTCCGTCGCGACCATCTCGCAGCGTACCGCTGACGGTGTACAAAAGGCCGTGGATCGATTTGAGACGATCGAAGAGAACGCCCGTGCCGACCTCGAGCGCATTTCTGTCGACGGCTGACGTGTCTACTGCATTTCTCGCGGAGGCTGACTCGGCGGCCTCCGCTCTCGCAGCAGGGGGATGGAGCAGGCAGCTCCCTGCGGGCGGGTCTTCCGGCGACGGTTGCGGCAGCGGCCTAAACGGCTTTGCCGCCGAACTAATGCAGTTCCTCCGCCCGCTGGAGCAACTATATGAACAGGTTGTGGGAGATCCTGCGGGACTGTATCAGGCGTCGCATGCCTGGCAGTCATACGCCGGCGACGTGCAATCGGTCTCGGATTTCCTTCAGCGGGCGCACACACAGCTCGACGGCAAAGTGCAAGGTATGACCGGTGAAACGACACTGCTCTCCCTGAGAATTTTCATTGACGCTACGCACTCGATCGCAAATTGGTGCAAGGTGCAGAGCCAGGCGCTACAGCTGTGCGTGCGGGCCGTCGAGGTGATGCGATCGCTTGTGTGCGCGGCATTTGAGCTCTTACCCACGATAGGTGGCAGCATCCGAGACATCATCTTCGAGGGCTGGCCGTGGGAACTCGAAAAGAAGGCCCAGGTAATCCAGGACTTCGCTGAAAACTGCGCTCAGGTCATCGCCGAAGTCACCGCGAACATCGACCGCGCTTTACAGGCACTGCGCGAGATGGTGCGGCTCATGACCGATCTTTACCGCGCAATTGTCCCTTTCCACCAGGCGCTTGAAAATGCACTCGGTTCACTTCTCAACCAATATCCTCCCGGAGAGGGTCTCGACGCTCTGGCGGAGCAAGTGAGCAAGTTTCTGCCCGAAGACATGGGGGAAACCTACAAACCAAATTCGCGCCCCTACGAGGGTTCCGAGCACATATTTGAGAGCACATACGATCTTGGTTACTCCCATGAATACGATTTGGGTTTTACCGATATGACAACAGAGGAGCTAAATAAGATGCTTCAGGGGGAATTCGGCCATATCTTCCTCCCCTCTCGCGTAGGTGATAACTCACAACTCAACACGCGGCTCACGGGTAAGGGTCAGGTCATAGATACGTCACTGTTCGGGTTAGGAATACCCGAGGTTACGTCCGGTGCCATCGTCGTGCAGCAGGTGACAGACGATGGCTTCGTGATCGCCGCGGAGGAAGGGCATCCGGAGTACCCAGGCGAAGTCGCATTTCGACTGCGCAATGTTGATGGCCGAGGAGTTCTCGAGGTCACGGGTGCCTACGACGAGACGATCCTCTCCCGCATGGGATTTTCCGGTGATACGAACCCGGAGTACGCCGGTATTTCCGATGTCAGCATCTGGTCCGACATGCAATATCGACTGGAAGATATGATGCGCTATGGCCGCTAGACGCTGGTTTACTCTCCCGATCGCAGCTGTGAGCCTGCTCGTCTTCGTAGGGTGCTCATTCGAGGACCCCGGTCCGAGGTACGACATCCCTCACGACGCGGAAACCGGCGGCCAAACCCTCGACGAGATGAACGCCTCTTTGGTAGAAGCTTTCCCTGGCGTGCATGTGTCTCGCCTGAGCTCCAGCGATGGACCGAACCTCAAAGGCAATACTGGATATTCCCTCACCTTTGACGTCGACCCAGATCGTACGATCGTCGATGGTGCGGCCTTCGTTGACTTCGTCGTCGAGTCTGTCTGGTCGGTACGCGACGGATACATGCCTAACTCCCAAATTTCGATAAGCGTCTCCACGTCCTCACCCGAGGGCTACGACGTGGACGCTGCGGCCGCAGAGGCCGGTTGGGTCGCCAGCCGCGAACCGTCTCCGCAGGATTTCAGCGTCGTTGTGATCGTATTGACGGCAGACAAAGAATGGGGCGCTCACAACCGTGATCGGCTCGGTCCCTGGCCGGGAGATGCCCCAGAGATACCCACCGGCGTAACCGCCAGTAAGTGAAAGAGAACACCGTGAACGATGACACCTTCGGTATCGACGAGGGCTTCGCCGCAGCTCGCAACCTGCTCGACAACGTCAAAGGCACCCCGTTTAACCTATGAGGAAGTCGAAGTCGAAGTCGTTGCCCTGGCGAGCAAAAGACTCTGCATCGGAGAGTCCTTTCTTCACCTTAGAGATACGCGACTGCGCAAGTACGCTGGCGTTTCCGATGTCAGCATCTGGTCCGACATG
Source organism: Microbacterium sp. NPDC076768 (assembly GCF_040687205.1). Classification (NCBI taxonomy): domain Bacteria; kingdom Bacillati; phylum Actinomycetota; class Actinomycetes; order Micrococcales; family Microbacteriaceae; genus Microbacterium; species Microbacterium sp. NPDC076768. Next base: position 173,036 of record NZ_JBFBMU010000003.1, on the reverse strand, counting down.
CAATATCGACGGGAAGATATAATGCACCATGGCCGCTAAACGTTGGTTTACTGTCTCCCTCGTCGCAGTGAGCCTGCTCGTGTTCGTAGGGTGCTCGTTCGAGAAAAGCGATTCGAGGGACGTCGTCCCTCACGATGCGGAATCCGGCGGCCAAACCCTCGACGAGATGAACGCCTCTTTGGTAGAAGCTTTCCCTGGCGTGCATGTGTCTCGCCTGAGTTCCAGCGATGGACCGAACCTCAAAGGCAATACTGGATATTCCCTCACCTTTGACGTCGACCCAGATCGTACGATCGTCGATGGTGCGGCCTTCGTTGACTTCGTCGTCGAGTCTGTCTGGTCGGTACGCGACGGATACATGCCTAACTCCCAAATTTCGATAAGCGTCTCCACGTCCTCACCCGAGGGCTACGACGTGGTCGCTGCGGCCGCAGAGGCCGGTTGGGTCGCCAGCCGCGAGCCGAACCCGCAGGATTTCAGCGACGTGGCGATCGTATTGACGGCAGACAAAGAATGGGGCGCTCACAACCGTGATCGGCTCGGTCCCTGGCCGGGAGATGCCCCAGAGATACCCACCGGCGTAACCGCCAGTAAGTGAAAGAGAACACCGTGAACGATGACACCTTCGGTATCGACGAGGGCTTCGCCGCAGCTCGCAACCTGCTCGACAACGTCAATCGCCAGGCGCAACAGAATCGGGAGCGAGCGCAAGCGCTCACCACCGACGTCGAATCGATCGTCGAGTCGGTACGCAGCCCGCGCGGCGAGGTTATTGTGCGCGCCAAGGTTGGGGGCACACTCGTTGGCCTCGATTTCGGCCCTGCCTCCGAAGGTATCGCACTACCGGTGCTGGCACGGATCACGCTCGAAACAATCGCAGAAGCGCAACACAAAGCGATGTCGACGCTCGCAGAGCGAAGCGCGGAACTGTTCGGAGCAGATTCCGACATCGCGATGAATCTCAAATCGGATGCACAACACGGCTACCCCACTAGCGGAATGGAACGTTGAGAAACATGGATCTCAAAGTCGATCCTGATCGCCTCGCCGAAACCGCAGCGAGCGCGCTCGCTTCCGCGTCGGCGATTGTTGATTCGCTGGATTTTCTGTCGGGCTCTGCGCGCGACATCGCCACCCGCTGGTCAGGCGAGTCGCAAAATGCGTTCGCCCGCCGATCTTCGGCGCTCGATGCACAGTGGCGTTTGCACGCCGGCATCCTGCGCCAGTCTTCCGAACGTGCAGCGCAACTCGCCGAGGAATACACGCAGGCCGATGCCGCTGGTGCCCGCGCAGTACTGGGCCTCTAGCCTCACCCCTGTCGGCTTCCCCCACCCCTGTCGACTCCCCCTCGTTCCCGTCGCATTTTCTGTCGCCGTGAGCTCGCTCCAGCGACAGAAAATGAGATGGGAGGGGATCTCTAAGACAGTGGTGGCAGAATCAACTCATGCGCACGATCCTCAACATCATCTGGGTCCTCCTCGCCGGATGGGCCCTTTTCCTCGGCTACGTTGTGGCGGGGCTTCTGCTGTGCATTCCGATCATCACGATCCCCTGGGCGATCGCCTCTTTCCGCATCGCCGCCTACGCCATCTGGCCGTTCGGCCGCGAAGTCGTCAGTAGGCCTACCGCTGGCGTCGGATCTTTTCTGGGCAATGTGCTTTGGGTCGTGCTCGCCGGCTGGTGGCTCGCGATCAGCCACATCGTGTCCGGAATCTTGCTGTGCGTCACGATCATCGGTATCCCGATGGGCATCGCCGACTTCAAGATGGTGCCCATCTCGCTCATGCCGTTGGGGAAAGAGATCGTCTCCACCCGGCGAGGCTCGTTCTGACCGCGTAGCTCAGCTGCGGAAGAATGCAACGCCCAGGTCGGGGTGATCCACAAAAACTCCGTCGATGCCCTGCCCTGCGATCACGCCCCATTCCGCTTCGTAGTCACCGTGCGCCTCGCGGGCGCCTGCGCTTCGAAACTCCGCGGAGAGGAACATATTCTCCGGCCGGCAGGTCCACGTGAACACCTGAAGGCCCCGTGCGTGCGCATCCTTAATGATCGTGTTGCCGTGGGCGAGCAGCATCTTCTTACTGACGCTGATGCCATCGACCTGGCCGACAAGTCCGTCTAGCCCCGCCGGCGAGACTGTCGCTTTGTAGGTGAGAGCCTGCTTCCCCTCGGCGACCACACGGTCATAAGGGCGCCCGGAGGCTTCGATGAGGTAGATGTAAGACGCCGCGATGCCGCGTGCGCGCAACTCTCCGAGAACCGTGGGCTCGAACGACTCGATGATCAGCGGACGGTCACCGTTCGCCCATCCCGATTCGTGGAGCTCGCGCTCGATGAGAGGAACCAGGTCGAGATCGATGCTCGCGAAATACGTCGCGTGCTTGACCTCCAACACAACACCGATCTCGCGTGCATGCTCTGCTGATCCCGCACGCACGATGTCGAGCAGGTCACGCAGACGCAGAATCCCCTGCGAGTCGTCGAAGCTCGCGCTCACTGCTCGCACCTCGGGCAGTCGTTCGCGCACGCGCAGGGTCGATAGCTCCGCCCAGGTGAAGTCTTCGGTGAACCAGCCGGTCTGCGCCTGCCCGTCAATACGCTTCGTCGTCTTGCGATCGGCGAATTCCGGATGCTCCGCGACATTTGTGGTCCCGGATATCTCGTTCTCGTGCCGCACGACCAAGACACCGTCTTTCGTCGCCACCACGTCGGGCTCCACGGCATCCACCCCCATAGCGAGGGCGAGTTCGTACGATGAGCGGCTGTGCTCTGGTCGATAGCCGGGCGCACCGCGGTGCCCGATGACGAGAGGGCTTTTGCTGGGCACGCTCTCAGCGTAGAACACGCCAGCAAGGCACTCTCCCGAGTATCCTTGAGTCAAGACCTACTACCCCCCTTTTGGAGTGAGGCCCACCAATGAGCAACTTCGCTTTCAACAACCCTGCCTTCCAGCAGCAGGACCCGCGCAATGTCGCGACGTACCCGGGCGGACCGCAGGCAGCTCAGGGCGCCGCGCAGAGCGCCTCGCTTCAGAACGGAGCGACGGCTGCCGCCGCCAACGCACACCTCGAGGGTGTGTACGCATCTCCCTCTGCAGGCTCGATCGAGACCGACCGGATGTCTGTCGAAGACACCGTGTGGAAGACCGCTGGCCTGTTCGGCATCCTTCTCGTCACCGCAGCGATCGGTTGGGTCGTGACCCTTGGCGGTCTCGACGTGCCGGCCTACAGCCCGAACTCGACCTTCGAGCCGAACATGCTGCCGTGGATCGCCGGAGCGCTCGGTGGTTTCGTGCTCGCCATGGCGATCATTTTCACCTCGCGCAAGAAGGTCCGTCCAGGGCTGATCTTTGCGTACGCCGCGTTCGAGGGTCTCTTCATCGGTGGCATCTCAGCGTTCTTCGAGGTCATCTACCCCGGCATCGTCGTTCAGGCGACGCTCGCGACTGTCTCGGTCGTCGGCGTGACCCTCGCCCTCTTCGCCAGCGGCAAGATCCGCGCATCCAAGAAGGCCACCAAGGTCTTCATGATCGCGATGATCGGCTACATGGTCTTCTCGTTGCTGAACGTGGTCTTGATGTGGACCGGCATCAACGACAACGCTTTCGGGCTTCTCAGCGGCACGATCATGGGTATCCCGCTCGGCCTCATCATCGGCGTTCTCGTCGTGATCATGGCGGCGTACTCGCTGGTGTTGGACTTTGACCAGATCCAGCAGGGCGTACGCAACGGCGCACCTCGCAAGCTTGGCTGGATGGGCGCTTTCGGCATCATGGTCACCGTCGTGTGGCTGTACGTCGAGATCCTGCGCATGATCGCGATCGTCCGCGGCAGTAACTGACCGCACAGACTCCGCAGCACCAGAGGCCCGTCTCCCCAGGGAGGCGGGCCTCTTCCCGTCCCCCCCTGCTATCCCCCCCTCCCGCTCTATCCGCTCCCGTCGCACTTTCTGTCGCTCGGATCGCGGGAAAGCGACAGAAAGTGCGACGGGAGCAAAGAGGGAAACGCGGCAGGCCGGGAAGGGCGGGAGGGATCAGCGGCGCGGTGGCGCCGCTACCGCCGCAGCGATAACCGTGGTCAGTGCCTCAAGCGAACGCTCTGGACTCCACGCCGCAGCCACTGCGGGCGCTTCGGCACTCAGCGCGGCAAGCCGCCCCGGCTGCGTCAGCACGTCGCGGATCGCTGTACCCAGCGCGTCAACGTCACCACTGGGCACCAGCACGCCGCCGCCCTGCTGCAACACGTCGCGGATGCCGTAACGAGCGTCGTACGAGACCACAGGGGCTCCGTGCAGGAGTGCTTCGACAATCGACAGCGGCTGCCCTTCATACGCAGTCGCGGTAACGACGAGGGAAGCTCGATCAAGCACCGTTCCCGGGGAATCGGTGTAGCCAGCGAGCACGATGCGGTCTCCGGCATCGAGATCCTCGATAAGCGCGTGCAATTTTTCTTGCTCCGGCCCGCCGCCCCAGATCTCCATCCGTGCGCCTGAGACATCTGCCGTCAGAAAGGCACGGATGGCCTGCTCGACGCGTTTTCCTGGGGCGAGCCTTCCCAGCACCACCACGAGTCCGTCTTCGCGCAGGTCGTCACGACGCGCCACTGGCGTGATCGGGTTGGGGACTACGACGTGTGAAGCCGCAGTACCGAATCGGGCGACGACATCGTCGCGCTGCGTCGCTGTCGGCCAGATCACCGCATCGAACCGATCGGAGAGGCGGAACCAGCGTGTCCACAGCGTGTTCATCGAGGCATCCGGCGTATACGGCGCCTCGACATGCATCGTGTGGATCGTGTGGAGGATGCGCACCCGCGGGTCGGACCAGTCGGCGATGAGCTCGCCCAGCTGGCGCGCTTCGCAGATCACGACCACCGGGCGGTCACCGAACCCCGCAACCACGTGCTGCAACCAGGCCATATACAGTCCACGGAAGCCGTGCAGCGCGCCCACGACGGCGCCCGCTGCGTCGTAGACCAGCACCGGCTCGGTAGTCAGATGCCAATCGGGATTGCCAGGAATGACAGGGAGGGCCAGAAACGGACGGCCCTCGACATCCGTCAGCGCCCGATATTCGATGTCAGGATCGCGATCTACCGCGTCGTCGGCGGCGTCGCGCGCCCAGCCGGTCGCTCCCCCACCGTCGGCAACTGCCTCATCGAACAGATTGCGCATCCGGGAAGCATCCACCAGCGCCCCCTGCTCGACGAAGGTGCGCCGGTGTGCCGCGTGGTCGGTCACGGAGCCTGGATCGAAGGTGAGCAATTGCGGCCCCGCGCCCTCGGCAACACCAGCACCAGCCAGTTGGCGGGCGCGCCCCATCGTCGCGATTGTGTATCCGCCATCCAAGCCAGGGATCAGCCGGCTCGACAGCACCAGATACTCGGCGTCGGGAAGAACCGGCGCCGCGTCGGGGAGCATCTCGCTCCCTACTCCCACTCGATCGTCCCCGGCGGCTTCGACGTGACGTCGAGCACGACCCGGTTCACGTCGCGGACCCCGTTAGTGATGCGGTTAGAGATTTTTGACAGTACGTCGTACGGCAAACGCGTCCAGTCGGCTGTCATTGCATCTTCACTGGAGACGGGACGCAGGACGATCGGATGACCGTAGGTGCGGCCGTCACCCTGCACGCCCACCGAACGAACGTCGGCAAGAAGCACCACAGGGCACTGCCAGATTTCTTGGTCAAGGCCGGCTTTGGTGAGCTCCTCACGAGCGATAGCGTCAGCTTCGCGCAAGATCTCGAGGCGGTCAGCGGTCACCTCACCGATGATGCGAATGCCGAGGCCTGGACCGGGGAACGGCTGGCGTCCGACGATTGCCTCTGGAATGCCGAGTTCACGACCGATTGCGCGTACCTCGTCTTTGAACAGCGCGCGCAGCGGCTCGATCAACTCAAAGTCGAGGTCGTCAGGAAGCCCACCCACGTTGTGGTGCGACTTGATGTTTGCGGTACCTGCTCCGCCACCAGACTCGACAACGTCGGGGTAGAGCGTGCCCTGCACGAGGAACTTCACCGGAGCGCCGCCTGAAGCCTTTGCTTCAGCCACCAGATCGAGCTGCACCTTCTCAAAAGCGCGGATGAACTCGCGACCGATAATCTTGCGCTTCTCTTCCGGGTCTGTCACGCCTTCGAGGTGTCCAAGGAAGGTGTCAGCAGCGTCGACAGTGATCAGGCGCACGCCAGTGGACTCGACGTAGTCTTTCTCGACCTGCTCGCGCTCCCCCTTGCGGAGAAGACCATGGTCAACAAAAACAGCCGTGAGCTGGTCACCAATCGCCTTGTGGACGAGGGCCGTCGACACCGCGGAATCAACGCCGCCAGAGAGCGCAGAGATAACGCGAGCGTCGCCCACCTGCTCCTGAATGCGCGCGATCTGCTCGGCAATCACGTTGCCGCTGTTCCAGTCAGAGGCAAGTCCAGCACCCTTATGCAGGAAGTTCTCCAGCACGCGCTGGCCGTGGTCAGAGTGCTTCACCTCTGGATGCCACTGCACACCGTAGAAGCCACGCTCGTCGTTTGCGAACGCCGCTACCTTGGTCGCATCGGTCGTTGCGAGCACCTGGAATCCTTCTGGGGCCTTGGCGACCTGGTCGCCGTGGCTCATCCAGACGTTTTGCTCAGCTGGCTGGCCGCCCAGCAACGTTCCGCCGTCGCCGGTGATAACGGCATCTGTTGCGCCGTACTCGCGGAGGCCTGTGTTCGCGACCTCACCGCCGAGCGTCTGCGCCATGTATTGGAAGCCGTAGCAAATGCCCAGTGTGGGCACCCCGAGGTCGAAGACCGCCGGGTCAAGGCGCGGGGCGCCTTCGTCGTATACCGACGAAGGGCCACCGGAGAGGATGATCGCGACGGGATTCTTCGCTGCGATCTCTTCCGCCGTAGCCGTGTGCGGCACGATCTCGCTGTACACGCCAGCTTCGCGCACTCGGCGGGCGATCAGCTGCGCGTACTGCGCACCAAAGTCAACAACCAGCGCGGGGCGCTGCTGGGTCTCGGACTGCTCGGTCAACGGACACCTTCCGGGGCATTTTTCGGGTCAGTCGGAGAGGCTTTCGCGGCCTCGGCGGCTTCCCTGGTGGCGAGATAGGTCTTCACTTCACGCGCAACGATCGCTTCCATGAAGAACGACAGCAGCGGGATGACGCCACCGAGTGCAAGCAAGATGAAGCGCGGGAACGGCCAGCGCATCAAGCTCCACACGCGGAAGCAGGCGAACAGGTAGACAACGTAGAACCAGCCGTGCGCGACAAGGATGAACAACGACACGTTGAACCCGTCGCCGAGCGAAGTCATCTCACACGAGTTCGACCACGGGGCAAAGAGCGACCACCATAGGCAGTCGGGCCCCGCAATGACACCGGCGAACCACAGCGGCCCTCCGGAACCTCCTATGAAAAGCTCGAGATGGATCGGCGTGTACTTCAGCACCATTTCGGCGAGCAGCAGAAGGAGCATGACTCCTGTGATGATCGACGCGATCTGGTAGAACTTCAGCGCACCGCGGATCGCCGGAAAGCTGGCGACTTTCGGTTCGGGCATGCCTCCCAGTCTAGCCGCCGCTCCCGCGCGCTCCGTTCGCCGCTGTCAGTGTGCGACAGCCGGGGGCCGTGCCACGAGAAGCTCGCCATCACCACTGATCGGGATCGAGTCCGCGCTGGCGGGAAAAAGGATGGTGGAGCCTCTTGGGTGGGGTTCGCCGTCGATGTCAACGGCTCCACGAGAGACGATCGCGATCGCGTATCCGCGCTCCAGCACCGTCTCCCCGTTGACCTGGTACCGTTCGAGCCGAAAATAGCGATCGGCAGCGCTCGGGAACACGGACCCGGATGCAGGCGCTTGCTGCACGAGCATGGCGAGTTCCGCGCGACTGCGCGCCGCGGTGGTCACGGCGGCCAGGGCGCGCTCAAACCCCAGACCGAGGTGCCCTTCACCTGGGCCATCAATCTCGAACCCGTCCCATTCCAGCAGGATCGAAAGGTCTTCCGGTTGCTGCAGCTCGAGCAGCAACACCCCGGCACCGATCGCGTGGAGTTCGCCGGGCGGAACCCACACAGTGTCGCCCGGTTCCACTTCAACCTCATGCAGGAGCCCCAACAGTGCCTCCGTATCTTGCCGCGACACCAGGTCAGCGAGGGCATCTCCCGTCGAATCCTCTTTCAGGCCGATGTAGACCGTGCCCCCGCGAAGGATGTACCAGGCCTCTGCCTTGCCGTGCGCACGGCCGAGGTGCGACGCGGCGAAATCATCATGCGGATGCGCGTGCACTGGCAGCCGCTGTCCGGCATCCAGCAGCTTCACCAGCAAACGAGTGTCGTCGCCCCAACACTGCGCGTGATCGACTCCTAACCAAGAAACCGGGTCGGCGGCAACGGCATCCCGGAGCAATCGACCATCGGGCAGCGTCGTAAGCCCGAGTCGCTCTTCCCCGCGGATTGTCGTGGTCGATCCCACCCAATCTTCTGGCTGCCTGGGAGCGGACATCGCCTCCCCACGAAAGTCGGATATCTGGGCGCCCCCACGGTAAAAGCGATCCGCTGGACGATTGGAGGCGAGGCGGACGGGTTTCAAATTATGCCCTCTTTCGAAACATGACCGGCAAGGAAACCACCGACGAAGGTGTCCCCCAAGCCGATGGTTGTGGGGTTGTCGACAGCAAGATCAAAAGCGGGAACGCCGACGGCGTCAGCCATTGCGGCCTCGACCGCATCGACGACGTGTGCACCGTCCACGTGTCGGGGCATCCCCGCAGTCTCCGCGACCTGTGCGGCAGTGCACCCATCGCCCAGCCGAAAGCGGGTGGCGGCCACACGCACCGCACTCTCCAGTGCGGTCCGATGGCGAGCGGCATCAGTTCCGACAGCGAGTGCCCAGTAACGGGTATGCACGACAAGGACAGGGACAGGGATGATCACCCGGATCTCTGCCAGCGCACGAGACACTTCTGCCGAGTTCAGCAGGTCAACACGGCGGCCAACGTATTCCTGGAGCTCATCCTCGTTCAGGCTGTAGACATCGATCTCGGAGAGGAGTCTGGCACGCACGGTCTCGGCGAAGGCCCGCGTGTAAAAGCCCGCATCCTCGTAGTAGACGAGCGCGTCGTCTGGCAACGTCGCCATCGCATGGCGTAACTCCTCCAACCGCTGCTCGAGAAGAGCGTGGTCCTGCATCGTGTTGAAGCCAGACACCAGGAACACGGAGGCATTCGCCAGGGTCTTCCCGAGCTCGGGTGCGAGACGCATCTCCCTGTTGGGCGGGTCGTTGGCGAAGATCAGCCGGTTCGCATCAGAGGAAACGACCTCACCATCGGACAGACGGATACGAGCACCTGCCGGATACTGCACGATCAGGTGTGGATCGAGCGAGTCTGCGATCGCTGAGCAGATGAACGAGACGCGCGATGGGAGCAGGCGGCGCACATTCTCATCGATACTCACGAGGTGCTGCACGCTCGGTATGCCCAAGCTGTCCATCACCAGACCGGCACGCACGCCGGTCCCGCCGAGGGTCACGGCGTAGTCGAAGTGCGCGGAGAACGCCCGAATCACCTCTGAAGAAAGAACGAAGCGTTCCGCACCCGCCCCCGCGTCAACGAGGGCGAGGACGGCCACCACAAGTGATCTCTCGTCGCTGATCGGTGCATCGGCTGTCAACTCGCACCGGAGCACACTGTGGTGGGTGGCCAGGCGCTGTAGCACCGCCGAATCCCACTGCAACTCGAAGTCGACAGTTCCTCCGAGCCCGAGCACGAACTGTCGCTCAGCGACATCACCCATTGCCGATCGTCCTCACCCTCGAGTGTTCTTTTACGCCTCAGTACAGTCCGGCTTTGCCGTCTGCGCCGAACAGCTCGATCTTCTCAGCCGCGGTCGCCTTGAGAGCGATAATCGGCTCCGGCTGAATCGCATTGGGCTCCCGCAGTCGCTCGTCTGTGCCGAGAATCTCACGCATGCGGTTGTGGTACGACACCTTGATGTCGCTAGAGATGTTGATCTTGTTGATGCCCAGTTCCACCGCGCGGCGCAGTTCCGAGTCCGGGTTCGCCGATCCGCCGTGCAGTACCAGAGGGATTCCGACAGCCGCCTTGATCTCCTCCAACAGGTCGTGGCGCAGCTCCGGGTTCTTCTCTGCGGGGTACAGCCCGTGAGAGGTACCGATGGCGATGGCGAGGCTGTCGACGCCTGTCTCTTCGACGAACCGCACCGCGTCAGCAGCGTTCGTGTAAATGATCTCCGCCGCACCCGACTCACCGTAGCTATCGTTCGCCCCGATGGTTCCGAGCTCTCCCTCGACCTGAATCCCCACAGCATGCGCCGCTTCGACGACCTTGCGGGTGAGAGCAACGTTCTCGTCAAAAGGAAGGAGCGATGCATCGATCATCACCGAGGTAAAGCCCGCTTTGATCGCAGTGATCATCTGCTCGTAGCTGCCGCCGTGATCCCAGTGGATGGCAACGGGCACGCTGGATCGGTGGGCCCTGGAATGCATCGCTGCGATCAAATCGGTCGTGATGTGCGAAACCTCATCCGGGTGAATCGCGATGATGACCGGTGCATTCTTCTCTTCGCTGATATCCATAACGCCGTTGAACATCGCCCAGTCGCTGATGTTGAAGGCTGGAATCGCGAAATTGTTCGCATTGGCGACGTCGAGGATGGATTTGCCTGTGTACAGCACGTGAATCTCCTGTTTCGTGGTGGTTGGCGCCCGGTACGGGCGTTTCAGCTCTTCACAGAACCGGCCGCGAGACCGCTGATGAAGTACCGCTGGAAGAAGAGGAAAAGGATAAGAACGGGGATCGATCCGAGCACGCTCATCGCCATGATCTGGTTCCACTCGTAAGAGTGCTGCCCCATAAGAAGCTGGATGCCGATCGGGACGGTGCGCATGTCGACTGTGCGGGTCAGCGTCAACGCGAAGAGGTATTCGTTCCACGCGATCATGAAGGTGTAGATACCGACAGAGACGATGCCTGGCACCGAGATCGGCACCAATATCCGCCACAGAGCTGTCATCGCCCCGGCGCCATCGACCCGCACAGCCTCGTCGAGTTCTTTCGGCAGAGTGTTGAAGTACCCGGTCATCATGATGATGGCGTACGGCAGCGTGAACACCATGTAGGTGAGGATCAGGCCGGCGTATGAGTTGTAGAGGCCGAGGGCGACCATCAGACCGAAGTATGGAATGAGCAACGTGATGGGCGGCACTGCCTGCACGCTGACGATGACAACGTTCAGGACGCGCTTGCCTCGGAAATCGAAGCGACTGAAGGCGTAGGCCGCCTGGATTGCCACCACGAGCGTCAGTACCGTGACCGATCCAGCGACGATGTAGCTGTTCAAGAAGAACCGCATTGTCTCTGGGCTGGTAAAGATCGCCACGTACGCGTCGAACGAAAAGGTGTCGGTCACCAACCGCGGCGGCAACTCAAAGATCTGCGTGTTCGATTTAAACGAGCTGGACAACATCCACAGCACCGGCCCGGCAGAGAACACCGCGCCGAGGAGGAGGCCGATCATGAGGCCGGTCTTGCTGACGCGGCGCTGGGTCCTGGCGGTAAGAGCCATGATCAGTCCCTCGCTTTCTGGTGACGGACGTAGAAGACAGCGAGCACCATCGACATCAGCAAGACGAGCACGGCGGATGTCGAAGCAAGTGCGAAGTCGTACTTAGCGAACGCCAGCTTGTAGGTGAAGGTGCTGAGCACCTCAGTGACGTCGATCGGTCCCCCACCTGTGGTCATCCAAATCAATGCGAACTGTTGGGACGTCCAGATGAGGTCGAGGAGCACCAAGCTCACGATGATCGGTCGCAGCTGCGGAATGGTCACGTTCCAGAAGCGCTGGATAGCGCTGGCCCCATCGACGGTCGCTGCTTCGTGCAGTTCAACCGGGACGCCCTGCAGCCCAGCCAGCAAGCTCACCATGAAGAAGGGGTACCCCGCCCAGATGTTGATGAAGATGATTGTGCCGAGTGCGAGTTGCGGAGATGCCAGCCACTCGATGTCGGTGTTGAGGAGAAAGTTGATTACGCCGTTGGGGGCAAGGAGCATGCGCCACAACACGGCGATGACCGCGACAGTGAACAGCCATGGAAGAACGTAGAGAGCACGGAAGATTGAGCGGGAGAACCGCCCAAGAAGCGGACTGTTGAGCATCATCGCGAACGTGAGCCCGAGCACCAGGTGTGCCGCCACACTTGCCACAGTGAACAGCACAGTGTTGCTGGTGGCTTTCCAGAACCGACCATCGGTCAGCACCTCGACGTAGTTGGCGATGCCGACGAACTCCGGTGATTTGTTCAGGATGACGTTGTCTTGGAACGAGTACCCAATCACGATCACGATCGGCACGATCATCAGCACAAACAGCAGGATGACCGTCGGCGAAAGGAAAGCGTACGACTCAGTCGTTTTGCGTAGCTGCCGGCGCCGCCTCGACTGCGCCACTCCGGTGACGATCACCTCAGTGTCGTCTGACGTTCTCATACTCATGGGAACTCGAGCTCCTTGTTTGGTGGGGTGCCGCACTGCAACCGCAGTGCGGCACCCGGTTCAGGCAGAGAGACGGAGGCTCAGAACTCCGTTTCCCACGAAGCTTGCGCGTTCTTGAGCGCGTCGGGGATCGACTGTTGCCCATCAAGCGCGGCCTGCAGTTGTTCGCCGAGCTGTCGCATGAGATCTTCCGCGACAGGGAGCCCGGTGAATTCGTTCGCGGGGTACCCCTCCTGGTAGATGTCGAAAGCTGCCTTGAACAACTCGTCGTCGCTCACGAAGTCCGGCACCGAGTTCGCGTTACCGGGGAATGCCTTCGCCATCGTCGCAAGCTCGGAGTTGGTCTGCTCGCTCATCAGGTACTCCACCAGCTTGAACGCAGCGTCTTTGTTCTCGGAGTTCTCAGCGACGCCGATGCCCCATGACGCGTACGGAATGCCACGTTCACCGCTGTAGCCGTCTTCGGCAGGGATCGCCGAGATCGAGAAGTTCAGATCAGGATTCGTCTCACGGATGAGGTTGATGTGCGCCAGCGAGTCGATCATCATTCCGGCACGGCCGTTCGTGAATTCCTCGACTTTGTCCTGCTCTTTCATCGTGAAGGAGCCAGAGGCGATGACGCCGTCGTCCCACAGCCCGCCGATGTACTCCACAGCGGATGTGACGTCGTCGTTGGTGAGGTCGGGCTGACCCTCGTCCAGCATCGACCCACCAGAGGCCCATACCCACGACATGACGTCGTTCTGGACGCCGTTCGGCGACTCAAGCGAGAGCGGCAGAACCCAGCCGGAGATGTCATCGCCCAAAGCAGATACCTCGGCGGCTGCATCGGCGAACTCGCTCCGCGTTTCGGGAGGTGCATCTACGCCCGCCTGAGCGAGCAAATCGTCGTTCGTGAACATCGGGTAGACGAAGTTCACTACCGGGATCATGTAGGTGCTGCCGTCAACCTGGATTTGGCTGGCGAGCTCGCTGTCGTCGTAGCCGCTTTCGTCCATCAGCGCACTGAGGTCGGCAATCACCCCCTGCGAGGCGAAGTCATTCACCCACGCACCGTCGAGGCCGACGACATCGGGCATCGTGCCGGATGCTGCTCCGGCGAACAGCTGCTCTTTAGTCGAGGCGTACGGCCCACTGACGAGCTCAACGGTGATGCCGGGGTTGGCATCCTCGAACCCGTCGATCAGAGCACGAAACTCACCATCAGGCAGTTCCGGCTCCCACCATTGGGCGAACTCGATGGTGACATCGCCGCCATCTCCTTCGCTTCCACCTTCGGCCCCAGCCGCGCAACCCGTCAGGGCTAGAAGGGCAACCGCCGCTGTACCGGCGCCGACGATTTTTCGGGTTCGCCGCTGCCCGCGTACCACTGTGCTCATCACTTCTCCTCTTTGAGATCGTGCCGCACAACGCGCTTTATTGCTTGTTCGTGCGGTTTTAAGCCATGTTATGCCGACATTTGCGAGTCGTCAAGGCTTGAATTCCGTGAGAAGAGGGTTAACGAGCGAGAAATCAGCGAGAATCGGGAACACCCAGCTTGGCAGAGATGCTGTTTCCTGCGGAAGTCTGCGGAGTTACTCCACATACTGTGCTAAAGATGTCTGCATGGTCGCATCAGAGTCAACGCATCGACGACGCCTCCCCGCCGGACGCAAGGCGGAACTTGCCGCCTTTGTCGAGCAAGCGGGAGAGGTCACCGTCAGTGACCTGGCCGCCCACTTCAACGTCTCAATCGACACCATTCGACGCGATCTGGATCAGCTCGACCGGGAGGGAGTGGTCATCCGGACCCATGGCGGCGCCGTCAGCGCGACCGGCGGTCAGCTGAAAGATCGAGCACTCGATGTTCGCCTGCGCCTGCAGACCGAAGAGAAAGAGAAGATCGCACGGATCGCTGCTGCCCTCATCGATGACGGTGCCGTGGTGATGCTCAACGCTGGCACCACCACGCTGGCGCTGGCACGAGCGCTGCGCAACCATCAAGATCTCACTATCGCGACGAACAACCTCCGCATCCCGGCGGAAATCGCCCCTTCGGCGTTCCGTGACCTCTATGTGTTCGGCGGCGCGGTGCGCGCTATCACCCAGGCCACCACTGGCCCGGTGGCATTCACCATGACCCCTGGTGGGTCCGAAGTAGACATTCGTTGCGACCTGGCCCTGATCGCCGTAGGTGCGGTGGACGAGGGCGGGTACTCCACGTCGAATCTCGGAGATGCGGCGATGATGGCGGAGATGATTCAACGGGCAGAGCGCACGGCGATCCTCGCTGACTCTTCCAAGCTCGGACGCCGCCTGTTCGCTCAAGTGGCCCCACTCGATCGTGCAGACGTGCTCGTGAGCGACGCACCGCCCGCCGAACCGCTGTTGAGTGCCCTCGCTCAGGCCGAGGTAGAAGTGGTTACCTCGTAGCTACCCTCCCGTCAATGACGAAGGCCGTCGGGATTGCTCCCGACGGCCTTCGTATTACTCAGCTGAATCTAGGTCAGAACCACCTGGTCAGAAGGTTCCACAGCCAGTCCAGAATCGCCCCGAAGAATCCACCAGCACGATTTACGGTCACCGCGGCGGTTGCCGCGTCTCCGTCTTCCTGCGATACAGAAACCGTGTAGCTTCCCGATGGGGCGCTCTTGGGGACAGTGACCTGTGTGTTGAACGATCCGTCACCCGCGACGGTAACAGTGCCTACATCGACGGGCTTGCCCTTCTTGGGCAAGAGTTCGATGCGCACGGTCTCGCCAGCCAGGTACCCCTCGCCTGCAACCTGCAGCTTCTTGCCTGCGGTCACCTTCGAGGAGCCCAGCGTGATCGAACCAGCGAATTCTTCTTCGCCGGCCACCGCGAACGGCACGTCCACGACGGTGTCGGTGCCAGCGACAGATACCGTCAGCATCTGCTCTCCGAAGACACCAGAGGGGATAGTGAAGGTCAGGCTGGCGCGCCCGCCCTCATCCGTGGTGTCAACGATGGTGGCATCGACAGCGCTGCTCGCAAGCACTGTGTCACCCAGCGAGAGCGTCACCTCGCCAGGAGCGGGCTCGCCAGCGCTGAAGGCCAAGGATGACAGCGCAACAGTGACTTCGTCACCCGCGCTGTATCCGTCTGCATCCGCTGCACTGAACGAGACGCCGACAGCACGCTGGGCGCTGTCTGGGCTCGCTGTCTTGTTGGCGTCGAACCAGTCGACCATCGACTGAAGGTCGATCTTTCCGGTGTCACGCTTGTCTGCTCCCTCTGTGAAGGTAGAGAAGTTGTCACCGCCTCCAGCGAGGAACGAGTTCGCGGCCACCGTGTAGTTGGCGTCCGGGTCGATCGCTTCATCGTTCAACGTGATGGAGGTAATCCGTGAGCCCTGTGCCGCTGCGGGGTCGTATGTGTAGACCAACCCTTCCGAGACACCGAGCTTCAGGAACGGTCGTGATGCGCCTGCGGGCTGCCACTGTTCCTCCAGCACTGCCTTCAACTGCGCACCGGTGAGCGTCAGCGTCACCAGTGTGTTGGCGAAAGGCTGCACTGTCGCGGCTTCGCGGTAGGTGACGTTGCCGTCAGGATCGGATTCTCCAGCCGAGCCGTACGTGAGGTTCGCGCGGATGCCACCAGGGTTCATCAGCGCCACGTCGGCGCCGGTGGACCACTGCTGAACATCGGCGACGAAGTTGCCGATCGTCGACTCGCCACCGCGGTTCTCCGATCCATTCGTCTGGCGCGCACGGTTGAGGTCGGCAGTGATGTCTCCGACCTTGACCGCACCGAGAACATCAGCTTCAGCTTTCGCCTTCGCCACGATGTCTGCGACCTCCGGCACTGCGGGATACAGCGCCTTGCCTCCTTCAGTGAGGGGCTTGATCTCATTTGTGATCGAGATCAAGTCCTTCGTCTTCGGGTCGACCTGGATGTTCATCAGACCGAGGTTCTCGCCGTACTGGCCGGCGGAGACGACGGGACGACCGTCGATCACGTGGTTGTACGCGAGGTGCGTGTGCGCCGACACAATCGCGTCGACATCTTCATCGACTCCGTAGACGATTTCGCCCAGCGGTGAGTCTTTGGTGATGCTCGACAGCTCAGCGCTAGCCGCACCCTCGTGCACGAGCAGAATGACGACATCTGCCTCGCCGTTGGACTCATCTCCGTCTCGCAGGTCGTCTGCCACTGCGTTGACGGAATCAGCGATGCTGCGAACCTCAAGGTCTTCGATGCCCGCAGGAGAGACGAGCGAGTCGAGATCTTCGGTAACCGCACCGACGAAACCAACCTTCACACCATCGAGCTCTTTTACCCACGCCGGTGCAAGCGCTGGCTCGCCGGTTTCGGTGACGAAGACGTTCGAGGAGATGTACTCCCAGTCAGCCCGATCCTGCACACGATCGCGCAGATCTTCCCAACCCTGGTCGAACTCGTGGTTACCCGCTGCGCTGACATCGAGACCAGCCGCGTTCAACGCATCGATGGTCGGGTTGTCATCATTGATGAACGACGTGAACGTGGATGCACCAATGAGGTCACCGGCCCCCGCGAAGATCGTGTTCGGGTTCTCCGCACGGAACTGCTGAACAGCCCCTGCCAAGACCGCGGCACCAGCGGCTGCGCCGTCGGCTTCGATCCGCCCGTGGAAGTCATTGACGGTGACGACATCGATGCTCACCGGCGGGATATCTGCCGAGACGCCGACGATGATCGGGTCGTGGTCGCTGGAACGGTAGGGCGTTCCCTCTTCGGCTGCACCGAACGCGTAGCCGCGGTCGCTCCACTCCGGAGAGTTGATAGCCCAGACGCCTGCACCCGTGACCGATGCCACGAGTGAAGGCGACGCGATCACGTGGTCAAGCGATCCGAGCTCGCCGTCATACGTATACGTGTATTCACCCGACGCCTCGTCGGCGACAAGGTCGCTCCAGCCGTTCGAGGTGAAAACGTTGATCGGGTCTTCCTTGCCGTACGCGTTGAAGTCGCCAATCAGAAGCATGTCGCTGCTTCCGGTGGTCTCCTCCAGCTCAGCAGTGAAAGCGAGGATCGCCTCTGCCTGCTTCACGCGGTCATCGTTGAAGAAGCCCTGACCGTCTGCCGGCTCTACACCAGCGCCAGAAGGCGGCGACTTCGACTTCAGGTGGTTCGCCACGACAGTGACAACGCGCCCGTCGATGTCGAACGCCTGCGCGATAGGTTCGCGGGCGTTGTTCCACACGCTTTCGTCGCTGACAGTCGCGCTGTCGCCGACGGTCTTGACCGCATCCTTCTTGTAGATGATCGCGTTGGTGATGAAGTCCGTCGTGTCCGCATCGTTCAGTGCGTCAGGAGTGGGCACGTAGTCCCACACGTCGCTACCTGCGTCTTCATTCAGACCAGACACCAGATCCTTCAGAGCGGTGTCGACAGGCTTTCCCAGCTTGACCGAGTTTTCGATCTCCATGAGGGAGACGATCTCGGCATCCAGACCATTGATCGCCGCAACGATCTTGGACTTCTGAATCTCGAACTGCTCTGCGTTGGCGGCCCCGCGAGCATCAGAGTTTTCGCTCTTCAGGGTCGTGAAGTAGTTGTAGACGTTGAAAGACGCAACCTGCGCGTCACCACCCACAGCTGGTGCACTCTCGGTGCGCGGGTTCGTCGCCTCGAATGCGACCTTGAGGTCATCATCAGAAGAATCGTCGATCGGCACGACCGGCTGCAGACGCCAGTCGCTGAAGCTCCACTGCAGCACGTAGCCGGTCTCGCCGAAGTCGACCGTGTCGCCGTTACGAACGACAGCATCTTCGGTGAAGTACGGCTGCTCGCCCGGGTGTCCGTTGTTCGACACCTGGATCGACCAGCCGTCATCGAGCAGGAGACGGTTGGCACGGTTCGCCGCGGCGATCGCCGCTGCGTCGTCGCCGGGGCGAGTGGTCTCTGTGCTCTTCACCGCGAGATCGGTGCCCGCGTTCAGCCACAGCGTCCCGTAGTTATACAACTGGTGGCTGGAGGCGAGACGGTACGTCCCCTCCGGCCCGACATACATGTTCTCGTACGGCTCGCGGTCGGTCCCGCGCACCGTGTCAGGCAGCGGCGTGATGTCAGGAACACCAGCGCCAGCGGTGACCACAGCGACATCAGCGACAGCAGACGGATTGATCTGCGTCTGGCCGAAGTACTCGCTCACAGCGCCAGTGACCGAAACCAGGTCACCGATCTCCACGGTGGGAGCCAGCGCGTTCAAGAAGACGAAGATACCGTCTGACGCCCCGGGGGTGGCATCTTCTGCCCCGCCAGACCCGGCGGTCTGGATGACAATGCCCTTGTAGCCACCCGTGCGGTAGTCCGCGGTGACAACGCCCTCCACCTGCACCGTTTCGCCTGACAGCGGGGAGACGTCTGTCGTTCCCTGCACTTCGGCAATGGTGACCTTCTTGGGCTCGGTACCTGGGTCTGTCCCTGGGTCTGTCCCTGGGTCTGTCCCTGGATCCGTACCCGGATCAACATCACCGGTGCCCTGCGGAGTGATTGCCGCTGAGAGCGTGAAATCTGCGCTGTTGACGTCAGTGTCGACGCCATCCGTGCGGTTCAGCGATTTGACGTCCGTGTTACTGGATGGCGAGGTTGCTGCCGCACCTTCAAAGGTGTTCGACGAGCCGTAGCCGACCAGATCAATGACCCCATCAACGCCTTCGATGGAGCCGGGGGTAAGCGTCACAGCGGCCGTACCTTCGACCAGCGCGAGGGTTCCGTTGGTGCCACTCGGAGTCAGGTTGCTCACCGCATCCGGTGTCGGCAGCTCCGCACCGTTTGCGCCGTTGCTGTTGCCCTGCACCAGGTAGTACCCACCCGCAGGAATTGTGCCGGTGAGCGGCGCCACCCCGTTGAAGGCGGCCGATCCGCTCGCAGATCGGTACTGCAGCGACATCCCGTCGAGGGTGACCGGATACGCCGTGGGGTTGTAAAGCTCGACGAATTTGTTCTTAAACGCCGCGCCAGCGCTCCCGCCAGAGAGGTATGCCTCGTTGATCACCACCCCCGTACCGGTGGTGTCGGCTGCGGCCGGGACTGCGGCGAGTGTGCCGAAGCTCAGCGTTGCTACGCAGGTCACGGCAAGAGCGCCGAGGCGCCCCCGATTCCTGCGGCGAAGGAAAGGAACCATACGGTTCCCCTCGTCTGGGGCGGACATCATCGGTGCTGTCTCCTCGATCGTTTTTCGATACATCACAGGACTGCCGTGGCACGCATCGGGGTCTCCCAGCGCGCGCACATGTTGTGAGCATACGGAGCGCTTAAAGCATCATCAACGGAGTTTTCCGATTCGTCATCTAGCGCTCACCGGACGTCGGCGCACACCCCTGACGAAGGTCTCTATCGAGGAGGGCAGTCGCGCATCTGCGCAAAGTTTTGCGCGCAGATGCGCGAGAACTCAGACGGCTGCGGGGTCTGCCGATTCGGTAGCGGCGTCTTCAAATTCTTCTACTTCGCGCTCCCAGGCGTCTTTCGCGAGGCGGTACCAGAGGTAGAACGCGAAGCCAGCGAAGATCGCCCACTCTGCCGCGTAGAAAACGTTGAGCCAGTTCACCGGCGAGATTTCCGCCGGCGCAGGCGAGGCGATGTCTGCCAGACCATTGGATGCGGTGGTCGAGGCGAGGTACGGGCGGAAGACCTCAAGTTCGTCGATGTCGTGCCAGACGCTCAACAGTGCCGCCGGAGACATACGACTCAGCTCTGCTGGGTCTGAGCGCGGCGGAACACGGGGCCCCTCATCGGAAATGATGCGCCCGGAGACCGCCACTTCCGAGCCGTCTGCGGCGGCATCGAGCTCGTCGACCGCTGCCTCGGCGCTCGCCAGATCTGGCGCCCATCCGATGGCGACAGCAATTGATGTGCGCTCTTCAACCCGGAGCTGGCCGGTGACCCAATACCCCTCGACATCGTCATTGAAGCGCCCGGACACAATCAAGAAGTCTCCGGGAACCCACGCTCCCGAAGTCTCTACACGCTGACCGACGAGCGGTTCGGGAAGATACTCCGCCGGTTGCAGGACGTCTGCAAGCGGCTGCACTTCTTCCGTGATGCCCGGCGGAGGCGGGTCCGTGTCAATAGCGCGCTCCAGCTGCCACTGGCCGAGCCACGCAAAAACGCCGGCCACCAGAAGGCAGAGAAGGAGCATCCCGATCCAGCGTCCCCGAAGCATGACCTCGCGGAGGGTCGGGGGGAACAGAGCAGGAGTGGTCACAGTGGAGCGCAGAACCTCAGGCCTCGTACGGAGCGAGCACGACTTCAACCCGCTGGAACTCCTTCAAATCGGAGTACCCAGTGGTTGCCATCGACTTGCGCAACGCACCGATTAAGTTCGCCGTGCCATCGGCTACCGGTGCGGGACCGTAAAGGATCTCCTCCAGCGTGCCAATGCCGCCGACCTCGACCCTGTGGCCACGCGGAAGCTTCGAGTGGTGTGCTTCGGGGCCCCAATGGAAACCACGACCGGGCGCATCCGTTGCCCTGGCGATAGCGACACCGAGCATCACCGCGTCGGCACCCATGGCGAGTGCCTTCACGATGTCACCTGACGTTCCCACTCCACCATCGGCAATCACATGCACGTAACGTCCACCCGACTCATCGAGGTAGTCGCGACGAGCAGCAGCGACATCAGAAACCGCTGTGGCCATTGGCGCATGGATACCCAGCGTGGCGCGGGTGGTCGATGCCGCTCCCCCACCGAATCCGACCAGCACACCGGCGGCACCAGTGCGCATCAGGTGCAGAGCAGCGGTGTAAGTCGCAGCGCCCCCAACGATGACCGGAACATCGAGGTCGTAAATGAACTTCTTCAAGTTGAGCGGTTCGGCGACGCTCGACACATGCTCTGCCGAAACGGTCGTGCCGCGGATGACGAACAGATCGACGCCTGCTGCGGCGACCGTGTCATAAAACTCCTGGGTACGTTGCGGAGTCAGTGAACCCGCAACCGTGACCCCAGCCTCGCGAATCTCCGCGAGGCGGCTGGTGATGAGCTCCGGCTTGATCGGCTCGGAATACAGCTCCTGCATCCGAACGGTCGCCTTGCGGGCATCGAGGCCAGCGATCTCGGCCAGCAGCGGCTCAGGATTCTCGTACCGTGTCCACAGACCCTCAAGGTCCAGCACACCGAGGCCACCGAGTTGACCGAGCATGATCGCTGTTTGCGGGCTCACAACCGAGTCCATCGGCGCACCCAGCACCGGAATCTCGAACCCGAACGCATCGATCGTCCAGGCGGTCGATACATCCTCCGGGTTGCGCGTGCGCCGCGAAGGCACCACCGCAATGTCGTCGAAAGTGTACGCGCGACGCGCGCGCTTTCCTCGGCCCAGCTCGATCTCCATGGTCACCCCTCCAGCCTACCCGGCGAGAGGACCGGGGCGTTGCGGGGACGCTTCGACAAGCTCAGCGACCCAACCGGGGTGAGCTCAGCGACCCAACCGAAGTGAGCTCAGCGACCCAAGCGGGGTGAGCTCAGCGACCCAACCGGGGTGAGCTCAGCGAGCGAGGCGGGGTGAGCTCAGCGAGCGAGGCGGGGTCAGGCGTCGCGGTTGACGGCGCGCAGCGATTCGGTGCGGGGAGAGGTCGGCAGCACGAAGCGGAACTCTGTACCGACGCCTTCTTGGCTCTTCACATCCATCGAGCCACCGTGCGCCAGGACAATGGCTCGGGTGATGGTGAGGCCAAGGCCCACACCAGGCACAGCGTTGCGTGTCGCTGTTGATGCGCGGAAGAACCGAGTGAACAGCATTCCCTGCTCGTCTTCGGGGATGCCGATACCGGTGTCTGCAATAGACAGCTCGATTCCGCCGTCGTTCTGCTCAACTCGTGCCGTCACCGTTCCGCCTCGAGGGGTGAACTTGATCGCGTTCGACAGCAAGTTATCGATCGCTTGACCGACTCTCCCCGCATCGACGACGACCGTCACCGGGGAGGTGCCCACGTCGGCCACGAGGTCGATCCCCTCGCGTTGTGCATGCGGCCCTGCCGAAGCCACAGCGGAGCTGACCAGCTCGGCAACATCGCATTCTTCTCGCTCCAGCGGAAAGCGTCCCGACTCCACCTGAGCGGTGAACAGCAGATCGCCGACAAGATTGAGCAGTCGCTTGGCGTTGCGCTCAATAATCCCCACGAATTCTTGCTGGTCATCTGTGAGAGGTTGCGCTGGGTCATTCTGCAGTAAGTCGAGGAACCCAATAATTGCGCTCAGCGGTGTCCGGAGCTCGTGCGAGATCATCCCGACAAACTCATCCTTCATGCGGGCGACTTCCACAGCCCGTGTTTCATCAGTGAGCACAAACAGGAATCCCTGCTGAGTGCCGGATCCATCGGTGTGCGGACTAACAGTCACCCTCGCAGGGACGGTCGATCCCCCTGCGGTGACGATCTCGATGTCACCGTCGACCATCATCCCCGCATCTGCCTGCGCGAACAGTGCACTAATGCCCGGCGAAAGTTCGGCGCGGCCAGGAACCTCTCCGTCGTCCGTGTGCGTTGGCTCCGTGTTCTCCTCGGCCAGCATCGAAAGCACGTCCCGAGAAAAGAAACGGTCAATTTTCACATCGCTTAGCGCCTCGCTCACCGAGAGCCCAAGAAGGCGCTCCGCCCCGGGGTTCCACGCGGTAACCGTGCCGCTACGGTCTGTCGCAACCACCGCTTGGGCAGTGATCGACGACCACAGGCTCTCGAAAGAATCGAGAAGCTCGCGGTACTGTCGCTCTTTGTCGCGCAACTGCACCACCATCGCAATGTTTTCTGACAGTGCTTTCGTGCGCTCAGCGACCGAATCTTCTGCCTGCTCAGCGCGCACCCGCTGCTGTCGGGAGAGTTGATTGACAACAGCAGCGACGGCGACAAACACGAGCGGAGCGACGACACCGCGCAGCCACTCCGCCGAAGTCGTGGAGGTGTCATTGACGTAAGGCATGAGCAAGGCGAGCGAACTCAGCACTCCGACGAACACGACATAGCGGATGCCAGGGGCCGCAGCCAGCCACACCGCCGGAAGAAGAATCAGCGCTCCGAAGAGGGAGCTCGACCCGCCCGTTCCCGCTCGGAAGAGGCCGAGGCCCACGATGTCGACCATCGGGATCAGCAAGACGATCCATCCATCACACAGCCGTCGAGCGCTCAGCACTGCCGCATGCACCGTCGCGGCAACAACAAGGCCTACGCCCGAAAGAGCGACGAGCATGTTCGTGAACGGCAGATCCATATTCATACAGGTCAAGATCGCCGCGATGATGGTTGCGATGATCGTTGGCGACTGTTTGACGAGCGGACTCGGGCTATCGAACATCTGGTACCAGCGGCGTTCCGCCCTATCCAACGGGGTCACGTTGCTCACCGCATTCTCCCCACCACCGCGTGCACCTCTGCACCCGTAATCGGTTTTGGGAGCGCGGCATCCGCCGGCGGGTAGTCAGTGGCGTCAAGAACGGAACTGATCACCAAGAAACAATCAGGAAAGCGCGCC
This sequence comes from Microbacterium sp. NPDC076768, assembly GCF_040687205.1. Taxonomy (NCBI): domain Bacteria; kingdom Bacillati; phylum Actinomycetota; class Actinomycetes; order Micrococcales; family Microbacteriaceae; genus Microbacterium; species Microbacterium sp. NPDC076768. The sequence goes on along the minus strand of NZ_JBFBMU010000003.1, from coordinate 149,087 downwards.
CTGATGAGCTCAGCGCACGCCTTTCCAGAGACCCCTGGAAGCATGAGGTCCAGAATTACGAGAGCAGGGTCAATCTCGGCGAACGCCGCAATCGCCGATTCTGCGTCGTGAGCCACGAAAACATCGAAACCTTCACGGTCGAGGTAGCGGCGCAGTAGCGCAGCCTGGTCGTGCGCATCTTCCACGACCAGAGCCAACGGCCGACCCGTCATCGCAGCACCAGCTCGCGCACAATCACGATGACCGCGACGACAGCGAGAGTCAGGATTCCTTGAAAGATCAGTCGCCGCTCCCGCCGTGCGTCTGCGGTGATTTCTCTCGCCTCTGAGCGGGGTGACGGTTCTGAGGTCATGAGGCGACCCGTCCGATCTTCTCTGTTTTAATCCAGGAGGCGTCGGCTCGACGCCACTCTTTGATGTAGGAGTCCACGGTGATCGCGCACAGCAGCGAGCCGTAGCCGCACGTGTAAACCAACACGCCAGCGAAAAAGCGGCCACCGGGGAGCGGCTCGATAATACGAGCTAGCCAGGCTCCCAGCAGTGCAATTGGGCCCCAAAGGTAGAAGAAAGCCGCCCAGACAACTCTGCTCTGATCTGTCACCGGGAGCCCGACTTGATCGAGAACCCACGCAAATCCGCTGGGGAAGAGTGCGATCGACATCAGGATCAGCGCCCCAAGCCCAGGGAACATCACGGCTTCACGCCACGACCGTCGTCCTGTCTGCGGATCTAGCTGCACAGAGAACAACATCGAAACCATGTAGACACACGCCGCGGAGATCCACATCACACGGAACACGAACTCCGAAAGTTCGCTGTGCACTGCGAGGAGCGCGAGCATACCGATGGACGCCACGACCATGAATACCGGCAGGAGCAGAACCGTGAACCAGGAGAGGCCAAAGCCCACGCTTCCCAAGTTGTGCACACGGCTCGGGCGGAACCAGAGCTTGCGATAAATAGATGTGAGTTGCACGTTGCCGCGAGCCCAGCGCAGCCTCTGCTTCCACAGACCGTCAATTGTTCGAGGCTCCTCAGCCAGCACCACCGCGTACGGCTCGAAGACCATTCGACGCCCTTGGAGCTGGCCCTCGAAAGTTGTCATCGTATCTTCCGCAAGTGTCCCCGTCGGGATACGGCCACCGATCGCCTCGAGGTTCGCCCGCGAATGCAGCTGCGCTCCACCGGCCAGGCACGCGATGGCCCCCGTGACGTTCTGCGAACGCCGTGAAGCGAGCTGACCAATCACGTACTCAATTCCGATGAACCGGGTGAGGTAATTGCGATCGCTGCTGCCCTCAGCGATGTAAGCGGTGACAGCGCCAACCTTTTCATCGGCCAGGTGCCGGCTGAGCTTGCGCAAGGAGTTTCGCGCGAAGATCACGTCGGCGTCCATGATGAGTACGGCTTCGGTCCACTCGTCGGCAAGCACCACGTCGAGACCATGGTTGAGAGTATGTGCTTTACCCTCGCCGCCTTTGTCTCTGCGCAGATGAACGACGCGCCCTGGATTCGCTTGGGCCTTGCTCGCGACGATCGCCGGGGTGTCATCGGTAGAGGCATCGTCGACGACGAAGATCCGAAGACCGGACGTCGGGTACTCCAGCTGAAGTAGCCGGTCAATCGCCGGGCCAATCACGAGCCCCTCGTTCCACGCCGGAATGATTACCGCGACATTGGGATGGTGAGGAGCCGCCTTGCCGTAGTGATTGCGCAGCGCGTGCATTGGCAATGTAAGAAACTGCATCGCGGTGCTGATGACCGGAAGGGTGCAGACCAAAACCACGATGAGAAAGAACACCGCGAGTGAAGCTTCCCACCAGCTCACAGCTGTCATGAGGATGCACCCAACGCGTCAAGCAGCGAAACCACTCTGGCGTACCGACCGACCTCATCAGCGTTGTGGCTGTCGGTGGAGGCGACAATCTGGCCTCCCGCATTGCGCACGGCCAAAAGCGCACCAACTTCTGGGCAGCCCCACTTCTCGTTGACCTCGACAAGGGTGTCCGTCTCAGCGACGGCGCGGGCCCAGGCCTGGGTACGCTCGGCTCCCAAATCGCTCTCCGAGAGCCCGATTTTGGGAAGGATCGAGAAGCAGTGCGCGAGCTGGTTGCCTGGATACCGGCGCATGGTCGCCATCAGAGCGTCGACGAATTGGTCGAGCACGTCTTCTTTCGCCCATCCTGCCGCCATCCGTTCGCGCACCGTAGAAGGCCCCAGCGGACCCTCGAGGCCAGGGAACTGGTGGTCAGCGATCAGAATTCGATCAATACCGTCGGGGAGCGCCGGGATGTCGAGCGCTCCTGAGGTATCGAGGATCTTCGCTTCGACACCGGTGAGCACCGTGAGCCCATCGGGAAGCCGCAGCGCGCGCACAGCCGCCAGATACTCCGGGACCCACGCTGTGCTCTGGCGGACGTGGTCAACCAGACGCACGGTGCTGAGGCCAGCGGCCGCCGCCGCCTCAACGTTTTCTGCCAGCGTCGAGACGGCATCGTCCGAGAACGTCGAGTGGACGTGGTAGTCGCCGCGAAGCTCCGCGTGACTCACAGCTCCTCCTGATGCCCCGCATGGTCGGAGACCAGCACTTCATCAATCTCGAGGATCACGTCCTCCAAGAACCGCACAGACGCAATCTCATGGAACGGCACATGCACAGGCAGCTCGCGTCCGAGGAACAGATCGGCGACCAACGACGGAATATCAACCCCGGCCGCGATCGTCAGGGGAAGCGCACCGGGGAACCTCGGATTCACTTCCAGCAGAACAGCCCGGCCAGTACGGTCCCGACGCAACTGCACATTCGCGACACCGACGAGCCCGATCGCGCGGGCAATCGACGCCGCCGTCTCTTCGAGTTCCGGGTCACGGACGGTGCGTCCAGCAATCGCGACCCCGGAATCCACCCGCGCGCGGGTGCGGGGCACCGCAGCAACGACGTTGCCTGTGGCATCGGCAAGAACGTCGACGGAGTACTCCTCGCCGGGGAGAAAGTCCTGCACGATCAGACCCTCGTCCAGCGGCAAAGCTTCCAGAGCTGCCCTGTCGGGAACAAGCCGCACACCACGGCTTCCCGCTCCCTGGCGCGGCTTGGCAAAGACCGGGAACTCCCAGTCGACTGCCTCCGCTGCGCTGCCCGCAAGAACAGTGCGGGGAGTGTGCCCTGTGGGCTCGCAACGCTCGGCGAGCGCGAGCTTGTCCAACGCCGTATTCAGAGTGTCGGCCGAGGGAGCAGCGAGCACCGCTGGAGCAAGTTCCTGCCGCCGCCCTGCCAGAGCGATCAGTTCCACATCAACCGTGGAAATCACGAGGTCGAGCCTGTCTTCCGCCACCATGCGCGCGATCGCGGGGACGAAGTCTTCGTCGCGTCCCGGCGGCACAAGTCGGCGCTGCTCTGCGGGCACGAGGTAGATCCCGCTTGCCCAGCCGTCCATGTCGGCGGCGAAGACTGTCAGATCGGAACGACGAAGGAGCGAGCGGATCACCGCGACTCCGGCCGGTCCCCCTGCTCCGGTTACCAGCACACGTTGCGTCATTAGCTTTCCCGTCGAGTGAGTTCGTGGGCCCCGACGAATTCTGCCGTCTCCCGGATTACTTCCAGCGGCTCCACGGCGGTTCCGCCACCGAATCGCGACCAGTAGCGCGCGGTTGCGGTGACGAACTCGGGGGCCAAATAATCACGACTCGTGGACTGCGATTCAAATTGAGAGAGCAGTTCCAACTTGGCATCGAGGTACTGATCGATCCGCACGAAACGCGTCGGGCGGAAGTCGATCGTGGCGGAGGGGCTTTGGTAACAGGCGACAGTACCCACCCGACGCGTCGCGACGATGGTCGCCTCGCTCACCGCGCGGTGGTCCTGGTGGCGATCGTGAGACGAGTGCGTGTAGACAATCGTGGGATTGATCTCCTGCACGATCTCTTCGATCAGCCGCACCGTGGAGCCGCCGCCAGAGATTTCTGTATCGACGAGGTCTTTCAGGAAAAGGCGAGCGCCCAGCATCTCGGCCACGGCCAACGACTCGTTTTGCCTGCTGTCTGCATCGCCCCCGCGGTCGCCGCGGGAAAGAGTGAGGATCGTGATCTCATCCTGCGCCTGTGCGTGGGCTGCCAGCAGGCCGCCGACCCCGATCTCCACATCATCGGGGTGTGCCCCGATGGCCAACACACGCTCAGGCCGACGTGCTTCGTCGCGGCGTCGGCGTCCCTCCTCGACAAGGCGAGTAACGGATTCGACCAGCTTGGCGTTGTCGAGCGGCTTGGTGAGAAATTCGTCTGCTTGCGCACGCAACGCAGAAACGGCGTACTCCACCGAGACGTGCGCGGTCATCACAACGACGGGCACCGTCGGGACCGTGCGTCGTAGTTCCTCGAGGAGTTCGATGCCGCTGAGCCCAGGCATCTCGATATCGGTCACGACGACGTCTGGTCGAACAGCGGCGACGCGTTCGACGGCCATGCGACCATCCTCCGCGACATCGACGATGCAGCCAGCGCGTCGCTCCAACACTGTTTTTACGAGCAGTGCGACGTCTGGGTCGTCATCGACGACGAGGATGCGAGGGGTTGCCTCTGACATGTAGAGCTCTCCTTGGGGAGATTCCCTACCGATCGGGGAATCGGCGAGTTGATCTCGCCCCTACGGGGCTGAGACCGCAGGGAAAGTCGAGCGGTGTAAGTCAATCCTGGCACAACGAGATACGCTCAGGACGCTTCCGCGTCCGCGACGAGTTGCGCGTCGAAAGCAGAAGAAGTCGGCTACTTCTTGTAGTTCGGCGCCTCGACGACAATCTGCACGTCGTGCGGGTGCGACTCCTTCAGGCCAGCCGAGGTGATGCGCACAAACTTGCCCCGCGTCTTCAGCTCTTCGATGGTGCGTGCGCCGACGTAGAACATCGACTGACGGAGTCCGCCAACCAATTGGTAGGCCACCGCAGCGAGCGGACCTCGGTAGGGCACCTGCCCCTCAATGCCCTCAGGGATCAGCTTGTCGTCGCTGGGGACATCGGCCTGGAAGTACCGGTCCTTCGAGTACGACGTCTGCTTGCCGCGGGTCTGCATCGCGCCCAACGACCCCATTCCGCGGTACTGCTTGAACTGCTTTCCTGACTGGAAAACGATCTCACCTGGCGACTCATCTGTTCCGGCAAGAAGAGAGCCGAGCATCACGGCATCGGCCCCCGCGACGAGCGCCTTGGCGATGTCTCCGGAGTACTGCAGGCCGCCGTCGGCGATCACGGGAACGCCAGCAGGCCGCGCCGCCAACGTCGCCTCGTACACCGCAGTAACCTGAGGCACGCCCACACCGGCCACCACACGCGTTGTGCAGATCGAACCGGGGCCTACGCCCACCTTCACGGCATCCACGCCTGCATCTACCAGCGCCTGGGCACCTTCACGGGTCGCGACGTTGCCGCCGATCACGTCAATGTGCTCGAACGAGGTATCGGCCTTCAACCGACGCACAAGGTCGATAACGCCCTGGGACTGCCCGTTGGCGGTGTCGACGACAAGAACATCGACACCCGCGTCACGCAGCGCCTCTGCGCGCTCCCAAGCGTCGCCGAAGAACCCGATGGCGGCACCGACGCGCAGGCGACCCTGGTCATCTTTGGTCGCGAGGGGATACTTCTCGCTCTTGTCGAAGTCTTTGATGGTGATGAGACCGGCGAGCTTGCCCTCTCCATCGATAAGCGGCAGCTTCTCTACGCGGTGCTTGGCGAAGAGGGCGATAACTTCGCCTGCGGCCACGCCGACGGGAGCGGTAACCAGGTTCTCGCTCGTCATGACGTCTTTAACGAGAGTGGTCTGGCGCTCGAAACCGGAGACGAAGCGCATGTCACGGTTCGTGATGACACCGACCAGCTTTCCCTCGGCGTCAACGACAGGGAGGCCAGAGATGCGGTATCTCGCGCAAAGGTCGTCGACCTCTTCTACTGTCGCGTCCTGCGTCGTGGTGATCGGGTCGGTGATCATGCCGGACTCGCTGCGCTTCACACGATCAACGTGCGCGGCCTGGTCGGCAATAGAGAGGTTGCGGTGCAAAATTCCGATGCCACCTTCGCGGGCCATCGCAATGGCCATCCGCGACTCGGTAACCGTGTCCATTGCACTGGAAAGCAAGGGTGTCGCCACAGAGATGCGGCGAGTGATCCGCGACGAAGTATCGGCCTCACTGGGGATGACGTCTGTGTGCCCAGGCAACAGAAGAACGTCATCGTATGTAAGCCCGACGAAGCCGAAGGGATCGTGCTGTTCCATGAAATCTCCTTCTGCGCGAGTCGCGCGCATGTCCGGGTGCAAAGGGACGGTCGACGTCGGCCGGTGGCGGGCCGTAACCCGTATGAAGATTCTAAGCGAGACACGCCAGTGAACATTCCCTAGCCTCACAACTTGAGCACGATGGCGCCTGTGGGTGTAGGAGATTCATGAATCGCCCACTACGCTCAAATGCGTCGTCCAACGCTGCGGTTCACCCGATACCGCGGCGCAGCACTCACAGTGGAGGTTGCGTGGGACCCACATCTCTCGCCGTGCAGCGAAAGCGACCCTGGGTGGTCGCCTTCCTCAGTATTGTCATGGCGCTCAGCGCACTATTGTTCTTGCCTCCATCGGCGGCATCCGCCGAAACGTCGGATGACGGACAAGAGGTCACCGACTTCTACTTCGCCGGCGTCGTGACCAACGCCGATGAACCAGTTGAAGGCGTCGTGATGTCGATCGAGGGGAACGGCTTCGATGCCGAAACCGAGACGGACGCAGAGGGCAAGTGGCGCCTCTACGTTCCCGAAAAGGAGACGTACACCCTCACGGTCGACGAATCGACGTTGCCAGACGGAGTAATCGTCGACGCCACCCAACTCCCTGAGGGCATCCAGCCCGTTGATGGGACGACCGCGTCGTTCGAGCTCGAGTTCGGTCTCACCGGCACGAAGATCGTCAACTTCTTTCTCGGCGCAGGCGAGCGCATCACCGTGTCGTTCTTCGACCAGCTGCTCTCCCGCCTCGTTGGTGGCCTGAACTTCGGCCTCCTCCTCGGTCTCGCCTCCATGGGTGCCGCACTCATCTACGGCACCACCCGGCTGTCGAACTTCGCCCACGGTGAAATGGTCACCTGGGGTGCCGTCGTGGCACTTCTGTGCACCACATTCTGGCAGCTCCCCCTCTGGTTGGGGATCATCGCGGCGGTCGTCGGTGGTGGAGCGCTCGGCTGGGCTTTGGACGCAGGGATCTGGAAGCCGCTTCGACGGCGCGGGCTCGGAATCGTCCAGCTCATGATCGTGAGCATCGGGCTCTCCCTCGCACTGCGCTACAGCATGCAGTACATGATCGGCGGCAGCACCTACCAGCTGCCGGAGGCGAGCCCGACCCCGATGCAGTTTGGGCCGATCTCGCTCTCTTACATCGACCTGATCGCCATGGGGACAAGCATTGTCGTGATCCTCGGGGTGGCGTTCTTCCTCACCAGAACTCGCACCGGAAAGGCGACGCGAGCGATCTCGGACAACCCGCAGCTCGCCGCCGCCTCCGGCATCGACGTCGACAAGGTGATCCGCACCGTCTGGATTCTCGCCGGTGTACTCGCCGCGATCTCCGGCATCCTCTGGGCCTACTTCCGTCCGGGTGTGAAGTGGGACATGGGTATGCAGATGCTGCTCTTGATGTTCTGTGCGATCACGCTCGGTGGTCTCGGATCCGCGATCGGTGCACTGATCGGATCGATCATCGTCGGCATGGCCGTCGAGGTCTCGACACTCTTGGGTGTTCCGTCTGACCTCAAGTACGGCACTGCTCTGGTCGCGCTGATCATCATCCTGCTGGTGCGACCGCAGGGCATTCTCGGGCGCAAGGAAAGGTTGGGCTGACGCATGGACTTCGGAAGCATTTTTAGCAACACCGCCGCCTATCTCTTCAGCCCGACCACCATTGCCTACGCATTGGCGGCCACCGGCCTCGCCGTGCACTTCGGATACACCGGACTCCTCAACTTCGGTATGGCGGCGTTCATGGCCATCGGCGGCTACGGCTACGCCATCTCCGTGTTGACCTTCGGGTTCCCGTGGTGGGCCGGTGTGCTGGTCGGCGTCATCGCCGGCGCCCTGTTCGCTCTCATCCTCGGTATCCCGACGCTGCGTCTGCGCGCCGACTACCTCGCCATCGCAACGATTGCGACGGCAGAGGTCGTGCGCTTGCTGTTCTTGACCGAGTTGTTCAAAGACTGGACCAACTCCGCCGGTGGACTCTCTGGCTACCACCAGAGCTTCCGTGATGCGAACCCCTTCCCCCCTGGCACCTATGGCTTCGGTCCGTGGACCTACAACGCGAATGACCTGTGGGTCCGCGTCGTTGGCCTGCTTGCCCTTGCCGCCTCGGTGCTCTTGGTGTGGGCGCTCATGCGCAGCCCCTGGGGGCGCGTGCTCAAAGGCATCCGTGAGGATGAGGATGCGGTGCGTTCGCTGGGCAAGAACGTGTTCGCCTACAAGATGCAGGCACTCGTGGTCGGTGGCGTGATCGGTGCGCTCGGCGGCATCGTCTTCGTGCTCCCCTCCGCGGTGATTCCGGGTAGCTACTCCACATCGCTGACGTTCTTCATCTGGACCATCCTGCTTCTGGGTGGTGCGGCCACTGTCCTCGGCCCGACTCTCGGCGCTGTGTTGTTCTGGCTGGTGTTCGCGTTCCTCGGGGCACTCCTGCCCGCAATGGCCACCGCCGGTTACCTACCGATGTCCAGCGCTCAGGCCGATGTGGTGCGGTACATCGTGATTGGCGTCGTTCTGATGCTGATCGTCATTTTCCGCCCACAGGGCATCCTCGGAAACAAGAGGGAGATGACCTTTGTCAAATAACGACGGTCACGCGGCCACCCCCGCGAACAGCACACCTCGCGCCAAGACGCAGGGCCTCGCTGCAGGCCCGGCTGTCCCCGGCGTGAAGAAGGTCGACCCGATCCTGGTTGTCGATGCAGTCGAGCGTCGTTTCGGCGGTCTGACAGCGGTCGACGTCGATCACCTCGAGATTCCTCGCGGGGCAATCACGGCATTGATCGGGCCGAACGGTGCGGGCAAGACCACCCTGTTCAACCTGTTGTGCGGGTTTGATAAGCCGAACGCCGGAACCTGGTCGTTCAACGGCAAGGGCCTGTCAGGGGTCCCCTCGTTCAAGGTCGCTCGAATGGGCCAGGTACGCACCTTTCAGCTCACCAAGTCTCTGTCGCTGCTCACGGTGCTGGAGAACATGAAGCTGGGAGCCAAGGATCAACGAGGCGAAGGCTTTTGGTCCAGTCTGTTCCCGTTCTTGTGGCGCAAGCAAGACCAGGAGATCGAAGACCGCGCGCGCGAGCTTCTTGCGCGATTCAAGCTCGATGCCAAAGAGCAGGATTTCGCTGCCTCGCTTTCTGGTGGTCAGCGCAAGCTGCTTGAGATGGCACGCGCGCTGATGAGCGATCCGACGCTGGTCATGCTCGACGAGCCGATGGCCGGGGTCAACCCGGCGCTCACGCAGTCGTTGCTGGAGCACATCCTCAGCCTGAAGGATCTCGGCATGACGGTGCTCTTCGTCGAGCACGACATGCATATGGTCCGTCACATCGCCGACTGGGTGGTGGTGATGGCCGAGGGCCGAGTTGTTGCTGAGGGACCCCCAGACCAGGTGATGGAAGATCCAGCGGTCGTCGACGCGTACCTCGGTGCGCATCAAGATGTCGACCTCGGAGCGGTCACCGGCCGTCTTGCGGTCATCTCTGACGAGGATGCCGTGCGGATTCGTGAGCGGATCGAAACCGAAGTAGAGGCCGAGATCGAGGCCGAAGACGCCGAGGAGAAGAAGGCATGACCGACGCACCCGCTCCGCGGAACGAGATCAAGAACGACGACGTCATTGTCGAGCTCAAAGATGTGCACGCCGGCTATCTGCCAGGAGTGAACATCCTCAATGGGGCGAATCTGATCGCTCGCAAGGGTGAGCTGATCGGCATCATCGGACCGAACGGCGCCGGTAAATCGACACTGTTGAAGGCCATTTTCGGGATGGTTGAGGTGCGCTCCGGCGACGTCACGGTGAAGGGCGAGAGCATCGTCGGCCTCAAAGCCGACAAGCTTGTGAAGCGAGGCGTGGCTTTCGTCCCGCAGACGAATAACGTGTTCCCCTCGCTGACCATCCAGGAAAACCTGGAGATGGGGCTCTATCAGAACCCCAAGATCTTCACCGAGCGCTTGGAATTCGTCAGCAGCATCTTTAGCGAGTTGGGCGGCCGCCTGAAGCAGCGAGCCGGCTCGCTCTCCGGCGGCGAGCGTCAGATGGTCGCGATGTGTCGCGCACTGATGATGGACCCGTCTGTGCTGCTGCTCGACGAGCCATCCGCTGGCCTCTCCCCCGTGCGTCAGGACGATGCGTTCATCCGTGTCTCTGACATCAACAAAGCAGGCGTCACCACGATCATGGTGGAACAGAATGCGCGGCGTTGCCTGCAAATCTGCGACCGCGGCTACGTGCTCGACCAGGGCAAGGATGCGTACGAGGGTTCGGGACGCGCCCTGCTGAACGACCCCAAGGTCATCGGCCTGTACCTCGGCACCCTCGGTACCGACGCCGCCTGACCCCTTTTTTATCCCCCTTTTCCATCCCACTTTTCCATCCCCCACCCCGGAGCACCTGTCGGGAGAAAACGGCCACGGCCGGGCCACACGGGCAATTCGCCCGACGGGCGTGCAAACTCCCGACAAGTGGACATGTGCCGAGGGACATGACGGATGTGACGGGGACGACGAAGGCCCCTGGCGGAGCGCCAGGGGCCTTCGTGTGTGTGATTACTTGATGCGTGAGGTCATGTTCTCAGCGTCGAACTCGTAGACGCCAATGGCCGCACCCTTCGGGTCGTTGTTCTCGTCGAAGAGGATGTCGCCAGAGAGACCGTTGTAGTTGGCCGCGCCGCCACCGTTGATGATGTCTGCGCACTCTGCGAACGTCGAGCATGCTTCGCCGTCGCCGCTACCGCCGGAGACTGCGCCCATCTCTGCGGCGATGTCTGCGCCCTCGACCGAACCAGCGGTCAGAGCCGACAGTGCCATCAGGATGACAGCGTCGTATGCCTCAGCCGAGTAGGTCACAGCGTCGATCGGGTCGTTGCCCTGGGCAGTCCAGACCTCGTTGAGCTGGTCGAGGAAGTCCTGCGGCAGCTCAGCGCCTGCACGTGTTCCCTTGGAACCTTCGAGGCTCGTGGAGATGTCGGCACCCCAGTCCTTGAGGTTTCCGTCGACCAGGTACAGCGCACCGGTGTCAACGCCTGCGTTACCAAGCAGCGGTGCGATGGTTGCGAACTGGTCGTAGGAGACGACAGCCACGGCGTCCGGCTTCTCTGCGGCGATCGTCGCCACCTGAGCGTTGAACTGACCGTCACCCTGGTTGTAAGACGCCTCTGCGACGACCTCACCGCCTGTGCCTTCGAACGTCGCCTTGATGGCCTCGGCCAGGCCGGTGCCGTAAGGGTCGTTCTGGTAGATGATGCCGAGGGTCTTGTGACCGTCCTCAGCGATCTCGTTTCCGAGGACCTCACCCTGCAGGTTGTCACTGGGGGCGGTGCGGAAGTACAGCGGGTTGATGCCAGAGAAGTCAGGCGAGGTGTTCGACGGCGAGACGGTGAGGATGCCTGCACCGGCGTTGCCATCGAGGATGAGCTTGGTGACGCTGGACGATGCAGCACCGACCATCGCGGTGATGCCCGCGCTCTGCAGGTTGGTGATCGAGGTCTCGTACGCCTTGTTGTCGAGGTCACCCTCGTCAGCAGTGGTGAGCTCGATGGTGACACCAGCATCGGCCTCGTTGATCTGGTCGACGGCCAGCTGGACGCCGGCTTCCATCGGCGCTCCGAGGAACGAAAGCGTTCCGGTGGCTGGGAGCAACGAGCCAAGCTTCAGAGTCAGATCGACGGCTGGCTCTGCGCCACCGCTCTCCTCTGTGCTCGGTGTGCTGCTGCAACCGGCAATGACAATGGCGGAGGCGCTGAGCAGCGCGATTCCGGCGAAGACCTTCGCGCTGCGCGAGCCCTTCAATGCGTTCATGATGCTCCCTTGCGTAACTGAACGTGGATTTGACCACAATCGGGTGCTCTAACACTAGAGCGTGGCGCCCGCGCAGAGGGGCCGCCAGTATCTCGGTGCGTTAACGATCCGGTACCGAGTGCCTTTGACGCCCGAATTCAGCCTCAGCCTCAGCCTCACACGGGGAGCGGTTGAGGGATCCGGCGTCCGCGACCAGCCGCAAGCAGGAGGTCGATGATGAAGACGGCGATGGCGATCCAGACGATGATGAATCCCGCCCAGCGCTCCGGCGGCATCGGCTCATGCAGAATCACGACACCGATCAGAAACTGCATCACCGGAGTAATGAACTGAATCATGCCGATCACCGTGAGGTGGAGCCTTCTGGTGCCAGCGGCGAAGAGCAAGAGTGGCACGGCTGTTGCCACACCGGCGAAGGCCAGCAGCAGAGCGTGCGTCCACCCGTTCCCGCCCATTGTGATGCCGGTGGTCTGCGCGACCACGATCAATTGCACGACGGCGATGGGAATCAGCCAGAACGATTCGAGAGTGAGGCCACTCACCGCATCGACAGCCGGCCCGATCTTCTTCTTGACGAGTCCATATAAACCGAACGACGCGGTCAGTGAGAGCGCGATCCAGGGCACGTCACCGTATGCCACCACGATCACCACGACGGCAATCGCCGCGATAGCCACGGCGGCCCATTGCAGACGTCTGAGGCTTTCTTTAAGAACGAAAACGCCCAACAGCACGGTCGTGATCGGGTTGATGAAGTACCCGAGCGCTGTCTCAACAACGTTTCCGCTCAGGGTGCCGATCAGAAACGCCTGCCAGTTGACATAGATCAGAAGACCAGCGAGCGCCGTCCAGCCCAGCAGTTTTGGCTGGCGGAAGATCACCACAAACGCGGCCCATCCGCGCGTCACGGTCAACAGCACAATGCAAAAAGCGAGCGAAAGAAGTACACGCCATGCCACGACTTCCCACGGGCCCGTGGGCAGGAGGAGAAGAAAGTACAGCGGAAGCACACCCCAGAGCAGGTAGGCGGCTCCGGCGTAGGCGACCCCCGCTGTCTGCGTGGCGCGGGCGGTCTCGGTAGGCACCGGTCAACCATATGCCCGAGGTGAAGCCGTTGAAGACAGCAGAAGGCCCGGATGCCTGAGCATCCGGGCCTTCTGCGTAAACCGTGGCACTGCCTCAAGAGAGGGCAGGTACCGGGTTCAGCTGATCAGCGAACGACGACTGCGAGAACGTCGCGTGCGGACAGAACGAGGAACTCGTCTGCGCCGAACTTGACCTCGGTGCCGCCGTACTTGCTGTAAAGCACGCGGTCGCCGACGGCGACGTCGATCGGAACACGGTTGCCGTTGTCATCAATACGACCGGGGCCGACCGCCACGACCTCGCCCTCCTGGGGCTTCTCCTTGGCGGTGTCGGGGATGACCAGGCCACTCGCGGTGGTCTGCTCTGCCTCGACCTGCTTGATGACGATGCGGTCCTCGAGTGGCTTGATAGAAACCGACACTGTCTACCTCTTCTTTCTTGACGCTGACACGAAAGACTTGTTCGCACTCTCAACCCGAGAGTGCTAATCCCAGTGTAGGCGTTTGGCTGGCACTCATGCAATGCGAGTGCCAGCCAAACGGAACCCTCGCGCCGATGAACGGGAATTAGGCTGAGGGCGTGGAGATGTCCGAGCTGCGTGCCCTACTGACCCCCGCCGGACTCGAGCTGCTCGAGGGCGTGGGGACGATCGGATCGACCGCCGAAGTTGCGAGTGCGGTCTCTCGCCTTCGCTCAGCTGGACACTCCCCTGAGCTGGTTTCGGCCGTGGTCGGTCAGGCTCGACTCCGCTTCCTGGCGAGTGCGAAGTTCGGCCCTTTTGCCGAGCGGATGCTCTTCACACGGGCAGGGCTCGAACAAGCCACCAGGCTCGGCGTCGCCGCACGCCACGCTCAACGCATCAGAGGTGCAGGACTCACTGGTGTCGCCGATCTCGGTTGCGGCATTGGTGGCGACTCCCTGGCGTTCACAGGGGCAGGACTCAACGTGCTGGCGGTAGATGCAGACGAAGTCACATCAGCAATTGCGGCGTACAACCTGGCACCGTTCGGGGAGAGTGCGGTCGTGCGGCACGGCACCGCAGAGGAGTCACTGCCTGAGGAGGATGCATCCTCCCGCGCCATCTGGATGGACCCGGCCAGACGCACATCGGGCCACAGCGAAACTCGGCGTGTCTCTGCCGACGACTATTCGCCGTCACTGGACTGGGCCTTCGATGTCGCCTCCCGCATGCCAACCGGCATCAAGCTGGGTCCAGGACACGACCGCGACCTGCTGCCGACAGACGCAGAAACGCAGTGGGTCAGCGCCGACGGAAGCGTCGTCGAACTCGTGGTGTGGACCGGCGCGTTGGCACGAGAAGGAGTGCGTCGCTCTGCGCTCGTGATCCGCGACGACCGCTCCCACGAGATCACGGCCCCCGCAGACGCGACAGACGAAGGGGTGCGCGAACTCGGAGCATTCCTGCACGAACCAGACGGCGCCGTGATTCGAGCCCGTTTGATCGGCGATGTCGCGCGAACTCTCGACGCGGGCATGCTGGATGCGCATATCGCCTACCTGACGTCGGACGCCGCTCTTACAAGCCCCTTCGTGCAGTCGTTTCGCGTGCGTGAGACGCTGCCGGTGCACCCCAAGGCGATCAGCGCCGCACTCAAGGCTCAGGGCATCGGGCGTCTCGAGATCAAGAAGCGCGGCGTCGACGTCGACCCCGCAGCGTTTCGGAAGAAGCTCGTCCTGCGCGGCGACAACGAGGCAACGCTGATCCTCACCAGGGTGGGCAACCAGCGGAGAGCAATTCTCGCCGACCGGGTACCTCCCGCTCGCTAGGCGCAGGTCAGTAGCCTGTGATCGAAACCAGGTGATCAGCCGTCCGCGCTACGCCCGGGGACCTCGACCTGGATGGGGTCGCCAGGAGGGCCATCTACCGCAAACGAGTCCCCCATACCAAGGGTGCTCGCTGGCGCTCCTCCACGCTCAATGATCAGGTTTTCTGACATTGAATTCGATTGCCACTCGTAGCGCGTGGATACCCCCGTTTCGGCGTCAAGGACGTCGAGAATGAGCCTCCCCTCCTGGTCTTGCATCATCTCCGGCTCCACACAGACGAAAGGCGCGTCCTGGGTCGATCCGTCATAGATCAGACACTGACTCTGCGTTCCCGTTTCCATCGCCCGCCAGATTGGCACGTCGTTGTCATAACCGACAATCCAGATCGAGGTGGGGTCATATCCTGCGCTGACAAGCTGCTCTGCCGTCTCTACTTCTTCGTCAGTCCCGTACTGGTAACTGAAGGAGGAGGAGGAGGGGTCATCGATGACGAAAGAACTGACAGCAACAGCCGGTTCGCCCGTGGTCGTGCGGAGCATCTGGGCACCGATCTGGCTTTGTGACCCATCGGGGTTACTTGCTGTGAAGGACCCGAAAAGCCCGTTCTCATTTGCCGAAGCTGTCTCATCACAGTTGGGGAACGTCATATCGGCGTTGCCGAGTACGAGGCATGTGCGCTGCGCGTTATCTTTCGTCGCCCACCACACCACGACACCGTCTTCTACGGCGAGCGCACGAATTGATCCAGCGTCATAGTCCCCGCTAGCGATCAGCTCTGCTTGCCACTTTTGTTGCTCTGCGGTCAAAGGTACGGCGGCGATGCCGGGACCGCTGAAAACGAGCCAGCCCACCCCCAACCCGAGAACGATGGCTAACGCCGCGGCGAGCGCAAGCGGTCGCCATCCTGCGCGCAACAGGGCGCGGAGTTCCGACGGTTTGGGGGCGACGTGCTCGCCCGGCTCCGATTCCTCACCCGAATCCGATTCCTGACCTGGCTCCGATTCCTGATCCGGCTCCGCCTTCGTGGGGGCATCCTCCAGATCGGTGTCATCAGCATGGACGTCAAAGGCTTCGATCCCCTGGTCCGCGGGAGCAGAGGGCACGGGATCTTGCTCTGGGCCTCTCGCAACTCGGCGATCCTCCAGTTCTTGCAGGCGTCGTGCTTCAGCCGCGGTGAGCGCTCCATCTCGCCCATACGCGCGTCTGCGAAGGAAGTGCAACTCTTCGAGTTCCCCCGGGCCCAGAATCATCCCCTCAGCGTAACCGGGCTGCGCCGAAGCAGCGCCAGCACTTTAGGCGAGCAGGTGAGCGTCAAGTACTGTGCGCATGTCGGAGACAGACGACACCTCGGTCCACCCCGCCGCGAGGGCACGAGCAGCCGTCAGTACTGCGCGGGCTGCGGGGGCACGCAGCGACGGCTCCAAGGTCTGGATGTCTGCGACTTTCGCGGCGCCGACGATGCGGCGTGCCATCTTTGCTGCCGCAAACAGCGAGGCCTCGCGCAGTGTTTCGGCGACCCGACGGCGCGCAAATGCGGCATCGAACAGCCTTGTTTCATGCCACGATTCTGCCGCAGCAAGGTATGCCTCTGCGAAACCCGCCCAGGTCTGGTCGATGAGGGAGAGTGCCCACGCTGCACGTTGCTCGTCGCCCAGAGCGCGTGCACGCGCTGCCGCGAAGGCGTAGTTGGCGAACAGGGCTCCGAGGTCGAAGGCGACGGGACCGTAGAAGGCGAACTCCGAATCGAAGACTTTGACAGAGTCAGCATCGTCTCCGCGCTGACCGCTTCCTCGCACCATGACAGATCCGGTGTGCAGGTCTCCGTGAATGAGTGATTCGGCGTGTGTCATGAAGCGCCACTTTGCTTCGCTCATCGCGGTCGCAAACGACAGATCGGCCGCGAGAGCTGCCGCGTCTGCTTCGTTTTCGGGCAACACAGTATTGCGCCCGATGTCGAAGACAGGTTCGGTGAAGACGAGGTCTTCGGTGATCACGCACAGTTCAGCGTTCTGGGAGCGAGCCGCCATGTCGGCGACCTCTCCTCGTTCGCTCCCGAGCACGGAGGTGCCCACCGCGACACCGGCGACGTAGCGTCCCAGTTGCGCAGCCACGCCCTCGTGGTACTCCCCATCGTTCAGTGCACCTCGCCACACACGATGGTCAGAGAGGTCTTCGAGGGCGAGGATGTAGCGCTCGGTGTCGTACTTGATGACCTCCACCACCAGCTCGGGCAAGATCGCGCCGTGCGCGACGAGCGATTCCGCTTCCCTGCGCGCGCGGTCTGGGGTCATCGGCCATCCCTCGCCCGTCATCCGCACATACGGCAGCGATTGCTTCAAGATGAGCGAGCGTCCCGCTCTGTCGCGCACGTGAAACACGACGTTGAGGTTGCCGTCACCGATCTCCCGGATCTCGGCCAGATCGGCGCCGTCGATGCGCTGCTGCAACTCGGGGTGCGCGGTGATGTAGCTGGCGATGTTCGCCTCAGTGAGGAATTCGTACTCGTGGGACATGGGCCCGTTCCTTCGTTGGGGGGACTAATGGGGGCGGTGGCTACGACTATGTGGCCGGTGAGTACCGCGAAGTGCGACGAGATAGCGTGAAGGAGAACAGCAGGGCCACGATCAGCACCAGTCCCTTCGCGGTGTCTTGGAAGTAGTACTGGAACCCTGCCATAGTCATGCCGGTCAGCACGATGGCCACCAGCACAGCACCCAGGAGTGTGCCCCAGGCGTTGGGCTTACCCATGCCGAGTACCGAGGTGCCAACCAGTGCAACCGCGACGGCTTCCAGAAGGCTCGAAGACCCCGCGTTCACATCGCCCTGGCCAATGCGCGAGACCAGGATGATGCCGGCGACAGAGGCGAAGAGTGCCGAGACGACATACGCGCCACCGCGGTAGAGACCCACGCGGATGCCAGACAGTCGCGCGGCTTCCGGGTTAGCACCCACGGCGTAAAGCACTCGGCCCCAGGAGGTGCGCGTCAGCACGAACCAGGAAGCGACGACGAGCACGAGCATGATCACGACGGGGATCGGGACAGGACCGATGGTGCCACGGTCGATGAGCAGGAATGTGGGATCGAACTTTCCCGGAGCGGTTTCGCCGTTCGGCAGGACCATGCCGGAAGACACCGACTGTCCAGAAACCGGGATAAGTTTCACACCCTGGATGACGAACATCACGCCCAGCGTTGCCAACAGGTCGGGGATCTTGCACACCACAATGAGGAAGGCGTTCAATACACCGACCAGCAGACCAGCGGCGAGCGCGATACCCACCGCCGTCACCCCGGTGAGGTTGTAGAAGACCATCGTGACGGCCACCAACTGCACCGCAAGGCCTGCCACCGATCCGATCGACAGGTCGAGGCCTCCGACGATCATGCTGAACATCACGCCGAGTCCGAGAATCGCGGTGACCGAAGCGAACTTGAGCATCGAGAACAGCGAGTCCGGCGTCGCGAAGGCGGACTGTGTGAAAGCGAAGAAGATGAAAGCGATGACGGTGACGGCGATAAAGCCGTACTTCACCACCGCGTCGCGGACGATGTCGCTCGTGCGGGTCTCGCGCTTCTGCGCGCGAAGGGTCGTGGTGTCGGCCATGTCAGGCCACCTCCGTCATACTCTGGACGATCTGCTCGTCGGAAACTGTGTCAATTCGGGCGTCGAGGGTGATGCGTCCCTCGACAAGCACAAGCACGCGATCGGCGATCTCGCGCAGTTCATCGACGTCGCTGCACAGCATCACCACGCAGCTCCCGTCTGCTGCCTGCTCTCTGGCACGGCGCGCAATCTCGCGTCGCGCGCCGATGTCAACGCCGCGGAAGGGCTCATCTAGCAACAGCACGTCTGGCGGAGTCTGCATCCATCGAGCCACCATCACTTTCTGCTGGTTTCCGCCAGACAGCGCGTCGACTGTTTGTCCTGGGCCGGTGGCGACAACGCCGAAATCGGCGATCGCTTGGGCGGCGCGCGCCGTTTCGGCTCCCTGCTGGAGAAGCGGGCCTCGGGCAAAGCGCGAGAGGAAGGGCAGGCTGAAGGTGCGCGCGATCGACCATCCGGGGAGCATTCCCTGGGCCGCGCGGTCTTCCGGCACTAAGAACACCCCTCGATTGATGGCGTCTTTCGGATGCCGCGGGGCGTATGCGTCTCCGCGCAGAGTCATCACGCCGGCCTCTGCACCTGTCGACTCGCCGAAAACGTAGTCGGCGAGTTCGGTCTTGCCAGCGCCGACGAGCCCGATGACCCCAGTGACCTCCCCTCCACGGAGAGCCACAGAGAGCGCTGGGGACTCAGGGAAGATCCGCAGGCCCGCGATTTCCAGGGCTACCTGCTCGCCGGTGAGGTGTTCCAGCCCCTCGATGTCGTGCGTGGTTCCCTCCCCCAACATCGAGGTGACGGCGGCAGCGAAGTCGAATGGACGGTTCTGCATGGCGGTGATGCGCCCATCACGGAGCACCACGATGTCGTCAGCCAGTTGGTCGATTTCGGCGAGCCGGTGCGAGACATGCAGGATGGCCACGCCACGGTCGCGCAGCGCAAGGATCGTCTCGAAGAGCCGCTCTGCCTCGGACTGCGACAGCGTCGAGGTGGGTTCGTCGAGAATCAGCACCTTCGGATCGGTGACGAGCGCGCGCGCCAACAACAACATCTGGCAGTCGGCAATACCGAGCTCGTAGACGTCTTGGCGCAAGAACGCATCGTCCCAGTCCAGCGAGAGAGCGGCTGCGACCTTGCGGGCACGAGGAAGAAGCGAAGAAAGCGAAGCGACCGCCGGAGCCTCTCCCAGCGCGATCTGCTCGAACACGAGGTTCTCGGCCACGCTGAGGCCGGGAATGATCGCATCGTCGATGCGCTGGTGAACCGTGCGCATTCCCAGTCGCGAAGCGGCGATCGGGTTCTCCAGTTGTACCGATTCCCCCTCCAACATGATTTCGCCTGAGGTGGGCTCGTGCACTCCGGAAAGCGCCTTGATGAGGGTTGACTTTCCTGCACCGTTCGCCCCCAGGAGCGCGGTGATGCGGCCTGGCCGAAGGGCGAGATCTACGCCTTTGAGCACGGCGTTCGCGCCGAAAGATTTGCGAATGTCTCGCAACTCAAGCACGGGAGTCGGTAGGGGATGCGCGTCGCGCGGCGTACTCATAGTCTCGCTGCTCCTCGCTGAGCGGGTGATATCTAGGGGGTCCGGTGGGGCGGCTTCGGGTTGCCGCCCCACCGGAAGGGGTGTCAGAAGCTGACGACCGGCATCCAGTCTGCCGCCGAGACCTTCGACAGGTTCAGCTCGGGAACGGCGGCGCGCAGATCATCCATGTTTTTGATGTCGTCGTCCTGCAGCATCTCCTGAGTGACGAGGACCGGCGGGAACTCCACCAGCTCGGAGTCCAGCTCGCCTGCCATCGACAGCGCGAGGGTGCGCAGCACTGCGGCACCGATCGCGTTGGGGTCGGTGGCACCGGTGGCTACCCAGCGGCTTCCCTCTGCACGCATGAGCTCGATGTCGGCGTTAGATATGTCAGCACCATAGACGAGCACGTCTTCGCTGCCGCTCACCTGGTCGAGACCTGTGAGCGTTCCTTTAGTGAACTCGTCATACGGAGCGTATACGGCAACCACCGAAGGGTTGGCCTGCGTTGCCGCAGCCACCATCGGTGCACTGTCGCTTGCAGACGAGCTGGTGAAAGAACCGGTCTTGAACAGCTGGTCCCACTCGTTGTCTGCAAGGTATTCGCGCCACACGGCGTCTCGGCGGTCCAGCGGAGCGATGCCCTCCACGTTGACGTAGCCCACTGGCTGCGCATCGCCGATGTCTTCGTACATCCGGTCGAGCACCAGCTGAGCCATGATCTCGTCCGACTGCTGCGTCTGGATCACGCCGTCAGCGCACTCCGAGACGTTCACGTCGTAGGCGATGACAGCGATGCCTTGGGAGATGGCGTCATTCACACCGGGGCAGAGGGTGTCGGGGAAGCCGTGACGCACAATGATCGCGTCGACTCCGGAAGACACCGCCTGCTCGAGCTGGGTTGCCTGGGTGGCGTTGTCGCCCTGCGCGTCGTACACCGACAGGTCGAAGCCGAGGGCGTCTGCCTGCTGGCGGGTGCCGTTGAGGTACTGCTGGAAATAGTCTCCCTGACCGGACTGCTGAACGATGGCGATTTTCGCCCCGACCAGCTCGGCGGGCATTTCGTCTGTTGCGTCGCTGACGGCCCCAGAGTCAGATGACTCCTGAGCTGCGGGCTCCCCCTGGCTGCAAGCCGTGAGGGCGAGTACCGCGGCGAGTCCGACAGTGCCGGTCGCTGCGAGCCGACGCCGCAGGCTGTGAGATGACATGCGCTTCATTGCGATTCCTTTCTTGGGGTCGATCCGACTGAACAGAGTCAGGCGAATGCGGGTTGTGTCACCGTCGGCTCCACCACACCGTGTTCGGTGACGATGCCGCTGATGAGGTCGTGCGGGGTGACGTCGAAGGCGGGGTTGAAGCCGCGCACCCCCGGTGCCGCCATGTGGGTTCCGCCATGCGTGAGCACTTCTTGTTCATCGCGCTCTTCAATCTCGATGAGATCACCAGAGGCGAGCGTGACATCGACGGTCGACATCGGCGCCGCGACCAAGAACGGGATGCCGGCGCGGTGTGCGGCAAGTGCCACAGAGACAGAGCCGATCTTGTTGGCCGTATCGCCATTGGCGGCGATACGGTCTGCGCCGATGACTGCGAAATCGACGAGGCCGCGCAGGATCGTGCTGCCAGCCGCACCATCTACCTGCACCACGTGTGGGATACCGTCTTTCGCGAGTTCCCAGCTGGTGAGCCTGACGCCCTGCAGAAGGGGACGAGTTTCGTCGACGTAGACGATCTCAAGCGCACCGCGCTCGTGTAGTTCTTTCAGTACGCCGTATGCGGTCCCCCACGCTGTGGTCGCCAGCGCTCCGGTGTTGCAGTGCGTGATGGCGCGCAACTTCTGCTTGCCCGTGCGCTTGAGCAGCCAGTCAGCGCCGAGACGGGAGAGCTCGCGGTTGGCTGCTTCATCTTCCCCGGCAATTCGGTGGGCCTCGGCGAGCGCGCCGCCGCCGCCTTCACGACGAACCGCATCGACGCGGCGTGCGCCCCATGCGAGATTTACGGCGGTGGGGCGAGCCAAGGCGACGCGTTCGATCTCTGCGTCGAGTTGTGCGTTCGTCCACCCCTCTGCCGCTCCCTGCCGCTCTGCGAGCGCGACGCCATAGCCGCCCGCTGCGCCGAGCGCTGGTGCACCACGCACCGCTAGTCGCGCAATCGCGTCGACGAGCTGGTCAACGGTGCGGAGGTCGAGGTGCGACTCTTCAGTCGGAAGTACCGTCTGATCGATGATCCGCACGGCTGGGCCGCCCTCGTCCTCAATCCACTCGATCGCTTGAACCACCGTGTCCATCTCCTTCCGCCGCACTCCGTTGTTGCGTACGGTGAAACGCTAGCGGTTGTCAGACAACCGTGTCAATAAGACCGAATAACTTGCCTGTCTGCCATAATGTCTCTACAGCTCGAGACGACAACGAAGCGTCCGAGTGAAGGACTGTAGACCAACAGTGAAGGGGGGTTCACGATGGTACGTAAGGCTTCCCGCGTTGATGCAGTTGTCGCCGGTATCCGCGATCGAATCGGCGACGGAACTTATGCGGTCGGCGACCGCCTGCCCACCGAATCAGAGCTCGGAGAGACGTTTGAAGTTTCTCGGCCGACGGTGCGTGCAGCACTGAGTGAGCTAAAGACGGCTGGCCTCGTGCACACCCGCCACGGGGTTGGCACTTTCGTCTCTGAGCCGCCGGTCGTGACGGCGGGGCTGGAGCGGCTCGAGTCGATCACCGACTCTATTCGTCGCACAGGACGCGAGCCGGGAATGCGTTACCGCAGCCGCACTATTCGGCCCCTTTTGCCCGAAGAAGCCGCCAAACTCGGGCTCACCACGAACGATCTTGCCCTCGAGACACGGCGTGTGATTTTGGCAGACGACGAGATCGTGGCGTACTCATATGACCTGTTGCCGATCGGCGTTTTCCCCGAAGGCGAGTCCCCCGACGTGCTTGACGGTTCGGTATTTGCCTACCTGCGAGACGTACGGGGCATCGTCCCGACGCGCGCCGTCGCAGAAATCCATCCCGTGGTTTCTGAGCACGTGACGTGGGACACCCCGCCGGGCCGAAACGGTCTGGCACTCCTTCTCGACCAGGTCCACTACGACCGCGACGAGCAGGCGGTCGCCTACTCGCGCACCTACTTCATTGATGGGCGCTATACCTTCTCGATCATTCGCCACGCTTGAGCTTCCGGTCATCACCAACGACCGCTATGGTTGTCTGACAACGACTTCCCAGAGCGATGTGGACGATCCAATGACGAATCCCCCCAACACCACCGACGCCGTACAGCAACTCATCCGCGCAGGGGCGGAGATTGTGCAATCAGGCCTCGCGTTGGCGAGTGCCGGCAATCTCTCGATCCGCCTCAGCGCTGACCGGTTTGTGGTGACGGCCTCTGGGACCTGGCTGAACCGGCTCGATACTTCATCGTTCAGCGTCATGGATCTGGATGGCAATGTCGTTGACGGTGCACCAAAACCATCGAGCGAATGGAAGCTTCACCAGCGCGCGTACCAGGCGCGCGCCGACATCGGTTCGGTCGTGCATGTGCACCCCGCCCACGCTCTTCTGCTCGATGCGCTGCAGCGTCCCATCCGTCTCGTCACTCTCGACCATGCCTACTACGTGGGATCCATCGGCCGCACGCCGTACTACCCCAACGGGTCAGACGAGCTGGCGAACACCGCAGCAGCCGAACTCCACACCCACAACTGTGTGGTCATGGGCAATCACGGCTCAACCACAGTCGGCGACGACTGCGACATGGCATTGCGGCGCGCTCTGAATCTCGAAAATGCGGCGGAACTCACCTACCGAGCGATCCTCGCAGGCAACGGCGATATCGACTTTCCGTGGGATGCCGAACCGCACCTCCATCACGCGTAGGAACGCGGCGGACGGCGAGGGCGCGCGAAGTCAGCCGAGCTTCTCGAACTGCATGCCAGCCCACACCAGCCAGCCCAAGCTGTACACCGTGGCGCAGAGCCCCAGCACGAGCGCCCATCGTGCGATCGCCCGACTTTCCACGGGGCGCCGAAGCGACATGATTGCGGCGATCACGGCAACGACACCTACCGGGATGCCCCACCCCACGAAGAACGAAGCCACCAGCGCGACAATCGCGGCCAGCAACGCCCAGGGCGCGAGGCGTGTGTCGTCGATCGACGCGGGATCCGTTGACGGTTCCCACTCGGTCGTCGCCGCCTCATCGAGGTCGGGTCCGCTGACGACGATGGGCTCGATGCCGACAGGGCCTGTGGGCAGTCTGGTGTAGCCGTCTCGGCGAGCACCCGGCAGCCGGGCAGCGCCCGCTGGGCGTTCGACCTCACCGCTGGGCTCTTCGATTCGAGCAGTCGGCGGCACTGCCCGCTCTGGAGTGTCTGCCGGATCACTCATACAGTGCTCGCTTCTGCGATCTGAATCTCGGTCACAGGAAGCGTCGAATCGGCGCCGAAACCGAACGTGGACGGACGACGCCCCGCAGAGATCAGTTCGGCGGCGAGCGCGGCAATCATCGCCCCATTATCTGTGCACAAAGACAGCGGAGGGATGCGCACCGTAACACCGGCCTGCGCTGCACGTTCGAGGGCCACATCACGCAGGCGGCGGTTCGCGATGACGCCTCCGCCCAGCAACAGGCGGGGAACGCCGAGGTCTCTGCAGGCGGCGAGCGCCTTCGTCACCAATACGTCAACGACCGCTTCCCTGAAGCTTGCGGCGACGTCGGCGACAGGAACTTCTGTCCCCTCGGCCTCGCACTTTTCTACCCAGCGAGCGACGGCCGTCTTCAGGCCAGAGAACGAGAAGTCGTAGCGGTGCTTGGCAAGGTCCGAAGCGCGGGACAGCCCTCGGGGGAACCTGATCGCATTCGGATCGCCATCCGCCGCGACGCGATCAATCTCCGGTCCGCCTGGGTACGGCAGGGAGAGCAACCTGGCCACCTTGTCGAAGGCCTCCCCCGCCGCGTCGTCCATCGTTTCACCGAGCATCTCGACGTCCGTGGTGAGGTCCCGTACGTGCAGGAGTGAGGTATGCCCCCCGGAGACCAACAGCGCGATCGTCGGGTATTCCAGCGGATCGCTGTCTGGGGTGAGGATGTCGGCGGCGATGTGGCCCACGAGATGATTCACCGCGTACAGCGGCTTGCCGAGCGACGCGGCAAGCCCTTTCGCGGCGCCAACGCCCACCATGAGTGCACCAGCCAACCCTGGTCCGCTCGTCACGGCAACGGCGTCAAGGTCGCCCAATCGCACGTTAGCTTCGGCGAGCGCCTTATCGATCGCCGGTTGCAGCGCCTCCAGGTGCGCTCTGGCCGCGACCTCTGGCACCACTCCGCCGAATCTGGCGTGCTCATCCATACTCGATGCGATCGTGTTGGAGAGCAGTGTCCGCCCGCGAACGATGCCGATGCCGGTTTCGTCACAGCTCGTTTCGATGCCGAGAACTAGTGGTTCGCTCACGCCTTCGTCTCCTCCGCCGTGATGGTTGATGCCGAAGACGCACGCACGCGCAGACGCATCACGATCGCGTCGACGTTGTCTGGTTGGTAGTAGTTCGGACGCCGCGCAAGCTCTTCAAATCCCTCGGCGAGGTAAAGCCCCTCTGCTGAGGGGTTGTCTGCCCTGACTTCGAGGAATACCTCTCGCGCGCCTCGGTCGGCAGCGGTCAAGAGCAGCACTCGCAGCAGCGCCCTGCCGCGACCGTTCCCTCGGTGCTCTGGCAGAAATGCGATGGTTTGAATGTCTGCGTCTGCACTGCCGTGAAGCGCGCGCACCCCGCCGTATCCGATGATGACGCCGTCGTGCTCGTCGACCAGATACCGGCCGTGCGGGCTGGAAAGCTCCGCCGCCATTGTGGCGGCACTCCACGCGTCGGTCGGGAAAGACCGGTGCTCGATGGCCATGATCGCATCGAGGTCGTCTGCTGTGGCATCGCGGAGGGTCATGTTCCCACCTTTTTGGGCGCACCGGGCATCGTCACATCTGGCTGGCGCATATATAGCGGCTCTTCGCCTGTAAGTTCGCGGCCTGCGGCGTGCGCCCGCGCGCCAACCTGGGCGAGTGCCGTCGCCGAGAGGGTCTTCACATCGATGCGTCGGACACCGTTGAGATGCGCGTCTGCATCGACGGCACGCACAAGAACCGTGTCGGCAACAACGACCGGGATTCCGTCACTATCTGTCCCATCGAAGACAGTGATGGCTACCTCGCGACGGCGGGCATCTGTGACGATGGCGAACGGTGAGGTCTCCGTCTCGGCGGCGGTGAGCGCCGCAGCGAAATGGCTGGGAACAGGGATCACGGGGATGCCGCGCCCGAGCGCGAAGGTGCGCGCTGTGGCAATGCCGATGCGCAGCCCGGTGAACGGGCCTGGGCCCATCCCCGCCACCACATGGGAGATCTCGTCGTCTCCCGCTTCCCGGAGCGCCCCGAGGAGCAGGTCGCCGATCACTTCGGCATGGCCGAGGGGGTCGGCGGCACTGGCTTCGGCGCGTGCGGTGCCATCGGGATCGATGAGAGCAACAGCGGTGCCAAGGGAAGTGTCAACGGCAAGGATCACGTTTCCAGGGTAGCCGTCGTTGACATGAGGTCGGAGGAGGAAGCCCGCTTCCACTGATCGCCACCCGCAGCACGAGCCCTGGCCGCGGCCTGACCGGCGGCGGCAACCAGCGCGTCGTAGTCGAAACCGGCAGTGGCAGCTGTCACCCATCCGATACTTGCGGACGACCGGATGCCGGAGACGGTGGTGGCGTCTCGTTCAATCACCGAGACGCGACTCAATATTTCGCGCAGATAGTGACGAACGGACTCATCGCTCCCACGAATTACGACCACGGAGTGTGCATCGCCCACCCTGTCGGCATCCGCGGATGCGGGCAGTGCCTCCTCGATGTCTTCGTGGAAGCGATCGACGATCGCGGAGTATGCCGAGCCCGAAGAGGCTTCCCTGAGGTCGGCAGGGTCGTCCAGCCAAATGTCGAGCACCGACCAGGTCTGATCGTTCTGCTCTTTTGCTTTGAGAAGTCGACGACGTGAGCGCTCTGCGAGGTCGTGCCCGCTGGACTTCTCGTCTGATGACCGCACCATCAGCGCCAGGGTGAAGGCTGCACAGGTGCCGACCACCAAAGCCCCCACCGCATTCATACCGCGCAATGCGTCCAACTGCTCCTCAGTGCCTCCCCCCTCAGCCAGCAAGGAGGAGACGGCGCTCACCACAGCGACCGCCACAAGCGCGCAAGAAGCCAGTGCCAGCGGCATCTGAATATCTCGCACTGCCGTGCGATCTCGCCACAGCTCATACGCCACGCAACCGCCATAGACAGCGCTGGCCAGGTAGGCAAGGTGGAACACGGGGAGGTACCACGGCGTCCCCGCAGTGAACAGAAGCAGTGGGAGCACCACAGGCAAGAATGGGACGACCATGCCCCATCTTTCGCGCCGACCGAAGTGCATCCGCAGTCCGATCCAGATCAACGGTTCAAAACTCAGCACCAGAGCCGAGGCTGCCGCACGAAGCATAGGCTCGTCTGCCTCCTGCCCCGCGAGCCAGAGATAGGCACCCAGCATGCCCACGCCGAAAGCGATCCCCCACGTCACGGTAGAAACGCTGGGCCTCGCAAGGGTGACGAGGCCAGCGACCAAGGCAGTAAGCACAGTGGCGAGCGCCACCAAAGCCGTCGTGACGTCGACGTTGATCGGAACGAGCGGGGTCATACCTGTGTCTCCTTCACTCGACGCTGCGGAAAGCGCAACGTCACCCGGGTGCCGACCCCGATCTCACTAGCGACGTCGATGCTGCCATCGTGCGCCGCGACGATCTCTCGCACGATGCCCATACCGAGTCCTGTGCCGCTGATGCCGGAACTCACCGCACTATCGGTGCGAAAGTATGGTTCGAACACACGGTGCACGTCGGCTTTCGTCATCCCTGCGCCATCGTCGACCACCGTCAGTTCTGCCTGGCCATCGGGCACCGTGTCGAGGTCGACTTTGATGCGCCCTCCGGCGGGGGTGTATTTGGCGGCGTTGCTCAACAGGTTGTCGAGCACCTGCCTAAGCCGAAAGGCATCGCCGGAGATGACGAGGCTCTCGGCGCCTTCGATGGTGAACTCCTGCCGGTTGCCCGAAAGGAGTGGTTCGTAAGACGCTGCGGAAGCCTCGACCACACCGCGGAGATCGACCGACTCGAAAGGCTCATGTGCTGTCGTGCTGGTCTGGGTGAGGATGCTTTCGACGAGATCTTGCATTCGCTCGCCCGCGTGCGCCACCACCTCGAGCTGCGCCGGTACACGGCCAGGCAGATCATCTCGTTCGCGAAGCAGATCAACGTGCCCGACAATCGCGGTCAACGGGTTTCGGAGTTCGTGCGAGATGACGGCGGTGAATGCGCGACGTTCTTCTTCGGCCTCCAGCCGTGCCGTCACGTCGTCGATAATCACGAGCGTGAGGTCTTCGCCTTCTCCCGCGCTCGCCATCGGCTGTGTACTAACCTCTAGCGCTCGCCATTGTCCTGCCCCGTCGAACAGCCATACCTGCTCAGCTCGCAGTGTCTCGCCGGCAGCAGCGCGCGCGAGCGAAGTGTGCGCCGGCGGGATGGCTGTCCCCCGTCTGGCGTCGTATTCGACCGCGGCAGACGGAAGCGCAGCTCCGAAGCGGTCGCGACCATAGAGCGCTCGGTAGGCATCGTTCATTTGCAAAACGCGTCCGGTACCGGCGACAACGACAAGGGCAACCGTCAGCCCGTCAATGATCTGCGTGACGCGACGTTGGTTGGCCTCTGCCCGCTCTGCCGCACGGTTGACCTGCTCAGACCTCAGCTGCAGAAGCCGCCGAGCCGCACGGGAGCGCTGCGCCCCCACACGAACTGTCACCCCCAGGAACCCCAGGGTGATGATGAGCACCAATAGTCGCAGCAAGAGGTCGGCAGGAGTGCCCTGTTGCTCCGAGAACAGCACGAGTGTGGCACTGATGAAAGCGATTCCACCGAGCACCCACGGCATCGAGAAGTAGGTAGCGAGCCAGACGATGGGAAAGACCCAAAGGAACCCCAGTCGAATGTCGGGGGCGTTGGTGGTGAGGCCGACAGCAAGCGCATCGAGCAAGGGGATGACGACGGCGGCAGTGCGCGGCAGTCGGTGCCACGGCACTGCGAGCGTCATCAGCGTGGTGAGGATGGCCAGGACCACTCCAGCGACGACAAGGCGATTAGCGAAAGTCTGCGGATGAAAAGCGGTGATCATGGCGACGATCGCCACCGTGCTGCCGGTGAAAACGAGTTGCCAGCGCCAAATGGAGAGGGTGCGGACCATTAGCGCTCACACTCCTTTCCAAACCTCAGCTTTTGCGCAAGATTACTCAAAGATCGGTAAAGCCCGCTCTTTGGGTGGCCTATCCGGCCTAGCATTCTTAGTGGGGCCGATACTGCGACTGGGGAACAACGCAGATGCTGGGGTCGAGCGAGTGGGGACTCGCGGGCAACCGGGGCCGCGGCTGGGGAGCCGCGGCTCCGCCCCAGTCAGTCGGACTCTGCGTCCGCTGATGTCAGGCGATAGCCGACGCCACGCACTGTCTCAATGTACCGAGGCTTGGACGTGTTGTCGCCTAGTTTTCGGCGCAAGTTTGCGATATGCGTCTCGATAGCCCTTTTGTCTGGTTCGCTCACGAAGTCAGACGAGCCCTCCATGTCTGCGCGGAGTCCGCGGGCAAGCTCTGTCTTACTGCACACGCGCACCTTTGCTTCCAGAAGTGCCGCCAGTAGATCGAACTCCGTCGGGGTCAGGTCTATGCGTCTTTGCCCGATCAAGACGCGACGTGTGTCCAGGTCGAGGCTGAGATCGCGATGCACCTTGCCGCGCCACGTCAGCACCGTTGCTCCGTCGGAGGAGGCCGGCTCATGCGCTGTGGTGAGCGCTGGCACGGATCGTGCGCCCTCTGCCACCGCAGCCACAGGTGTGCGCGGTCGCCGAAGGAAAGCTTCGATGCGGGCACGGAGCTCGCGCGGACGAAACGGCTTGACGAGGTACTCGTCTGCACCCGAAGTAAGCCCCAACACCACGTCAGACTCATCGGCCAGCGCCGAGAGCATGATGATGAACGTGTTGCTGACCTGGCGAATGCGTCGCGCTACCTCGAAGCCGTCGATGCCAGGCAGGTTGATGTCGAGGGTCGTGATCACCGGGTGGTGTTGTTCAACGGCCGCGAGACCTTCCAACCCTGAACTCGCCAAGACGGTTGTGAAGCCTGCCGCAAGAAACACTTCGTCAAGCAGAGACCGCACACCGGGGTCGTCTTCGATAATCACCGCGAGGAGCACAGGAGTCTGCGCCGTGGTCATGAAATGCCTTTCGGTGAAATCGTCACTATGCGCGGAGCGTCAGCGTCAAGCTCCGATGGGTCGACATCGTCGATCCCGGTGGGGCGCTCCAGTTCGATGTCCCACCAGGAGTCAGCTAGTTCTTCTGCCACGCCTCTTCCCCACTCGATCACGACCACAGAGCGTGCGAGGTCAAGATCGAGGTCGTCCAGTTCAGAGGCTGACCCCAACCGATACGCGTCGACATGCACCAATGGCGCACGCCCCACGAGAGACGGATGCGTTCGCGCGATCACAAAAGTCGGGCTTTGCACCGGCCCCCGCACCCCCAGACCTTCGGCGAGGCCGCGGGTGAAGGTGGTCTTTCCCGCCCCCAGCGGTCCGGTCAGGATCAGGAGGTCGCCTGCTATCAACTGTTCGCCGATGCGGAAGCCGAGATGCTCCATCGCCTCTGATGTGTCGACCTGCTGGCGTCCGAAGAGTATCGGATCTACGCTCATGAAGCTCTCCGCGGAACGCGGGGGCCGATGCGCGTGACGATTTCGTAGTTGATGGTGTCTGCCGCATCCGCCCAGTCAGCCGCGGATGGTACCCCTAAAGTGGCGTCGCCAAACAGCACAACTTCGTCGCCGACGGAGACCGGCATGTCCCCCACATCGACCACGAACTGATCCATGGCAATCCGGCCCACGTTCACGAACTGGCGTCCGCCGATGAAGACGGGGAGTTTGCCCGAAGCGTGGCGCGGCACACCATCGGCGTAGCCGAGCGGCACCAAGACCAGCGTGGTGTCGCCTGCGGTGCGGTGGTCGTATCCGTAGGAAACGCCCGCTCCTGCAGGCACCCGGCGCACGGCGGCCGCGGCCGCACGAAGCGTCATCGCCGGACGCAGGCCGAGCTCTGCCGAGCTGCGATCAGCAAATGGGGAGAGGCCGTAGATACCTACGCCAATACGCACGGCGTCCAGTCGCATTTCTGGCAGATCGATCGCTGCGGCCGTGGCGGCGATATGACGAATCTCCGGGTGGATGCCGAAGGAGGCCGCTGCCGCAACTCCCTCCTCGAACTTGGCAAGCGCCGCTCGATCGTCTTCCGGGGAGGTGTTGGAGAGATGGCTGAAGAGACCGACGATGCGCAGTCGTCCGATCCGCTCCAGCCTGGCAGCCTCTGCGAGGACGCGTGCCCAGTCAGCGGGAGCAATGCCGTTGCGCGACAGTCCCGTCTCGAACTTCAGGTGCACCCCGACCGGCCGATCGACGGCCGCAGCGGTCGCTGCGGCCTCCAACTGCTCGAAAGAGGAGATCCCCACCTCGATGTCGTGCGCTGCTGCCTGCTCGAAGCGCTCCCCTGGCGCGTGCAACCACGCCACAATCGGCGCGTGCACTCCTTGGCGTCTGAGTTCGAGCGCTTCGCTAAGCTCCGCAACGCCCAGCCGGGTGGCGCCGCCGGCAAGGGCAGCGACAGCGGCAGCCGCTGCGCCGTGGCCGTAGGCATTGGCTTTCACAACCGCGATCACTTCGACGCCGGTGAGCCGGCGAAAGTGCCGTACGTTGTCGGCGATGGCATCAAGGTCAATTGCTGCTTCGCGGAACGGAACAGTCACAGTGGCGCCCCCTCGGCGACAACAAAAGCGGCGGCGAGTCCCGCATCGTGTGTGAGCGTCAGATGCACGGTGCTGATCCCGCGCTCTTCGACGACGGCGGCGGTAGAACCCGAAAGAACGAAATGAGGGCGCCCCGAAGCCTCAGAGGCGATCTCAATTTCGGTCCAGTGCACGCCGTCCGACCCGCCTAGTGCTTTGATCAGCGCCTCCTTGGCCGCGTATCGTGCGGCCAAGGAAGGAAGGCGGAGCGAGCGCTCAGACTCTGCAAACAGCCGCTCGAGCAGTCGAGGGGTCCGAGCCATCGTTCGTTCGAAACGCGGTATGTCGACGAGGTCGATGCCGGTTCCGATAATCACCCGCCCAGCCTACCGAGCCTGACGGCACCTGGACCCATGCAAATCGAAAGGACGAACCTACTCGACGGTGACCGACTTCGCGAGGTTGCGTGGCTGGTCGACGTCGAGGCCCTTGGCTGTCGCCAACGCCATCGCGAAGATCTGCAGCGGCACGACGGCAAGCAGCGGCTCGAACATCACTCCGGCGAGCGGGATGTGGATGACCTCATCGGCAAACGGCAGCACAGCGGCGTCGCCCTCTTCGGCAATCACGATCACTCTGGCGCCGCGAGCACGGATCTCCTGAATGTTCGAGACCACCTTGGAATGCACCAAGGCCGAGTGACGAGGCGACGGTACCAGCACGAAGACGGGCTGACCAGGCTCGATGAGCGCAATCGGGCCGTGCTTCAGCTCACCAGCGGCAAACCCCTCCGCGTGGATGTAGGAGATCTCCTTGAGCTTCAGGGCCCCCTCCAGCGCAATCGGGTATCCGACGTGACGGCCGAGGAACAGCACAGAGCGCGTGTCTGCCATCCAGCCAGCGAGCTGCGAGACGTGCTCCTGCTCGCTCTCCAGCACCTTGGCGATCTTCTCTGGCAAAGCGGCAAGCTCGGCCACATCCACAGAAGCGTCTGCGACAGCTCCGCGTACGCGCCCCATGTGCAGTCCGAGAAGCAGCAAGGCCGTGATCTGCGCCGAGAATGCCTTCGTCGATGCGACAGCAACCTCGGGACCCGCGTGGGTGTAGACGACAGCATCGGACTCGCGAGGAATCGTGGCCCCTTGCGTATTGCAGATCGAGAGGGTGCGTGCGCCGCGCTCGCTGGCGTACTTCACGGCCATGAGCGTGTCCATGGTTTCGCCGGACTGACTGATCGATACGACCAGGGTGTCGGCGCCGATGACCGGATCGCGGTAACGGAACTCATGCGCGAGTTCGACGTCAACCGCCACGCGTGCCCACTGCTCGATCGCGTATTTGCCGACAAGAGCAGCGTATGACGCGGTGCCGCAGGCCGTAATGATGACGCGATTGATTCCCACGAAGAGCTCGTCGAGACCATCGAGTTCTGGAATGACGACCTGGCCGTCGCGAATGCGACCGCGGATCGTGTTGGCCACAGCCTCAGGCTGCTCCGACACCTCTTTCGCCATGAAGCTCGACCAGCCGCCCTTTTCTGCGGCAGCAGCATCCCAGGAGACGTCGAACGGCTCCGGCTCAACGGGGGTACCAGCAAAGTCCGTGACGCTGACGGCGTTCGGGGTGATCGAAACGATCTGGTCCTGCCCGATCGCGAGCGCCTTACGGGTGTACTCGATGAACGCGGCGACGTCGGAGCCAAGGAAGTTCTCTCCATCGCCCAGGCCGATCACGAGCGGGGAGTTGCGGCGAGCGCCCACCACGAGACCTGGATGATCTTGGTGCATCGCAAGAAGTGTGAATGCGCCTTCCAGGCGGTTTACGACTCCGCGGAACGCAAGCTGCAGGTCACCGCCGTTGCTCGCGTACTCACGTCCGAGTAGCGCAGCAGCGACCTCTGTGTCTGTCTCACTCTGAAAGACGATGCCCTCAGCGAGGAGTTCTTCCCGCAGCACGGAGAAGTTCTCGATGATGCCGTTGTGAATGACCGCGAGCTTGTCATTGTCTGCGAGGTGCGGGTGCGCGTTGCCGTCGGTGGGACCGCCGTGCGTGGCCCAGCGGGTGTGACCGATGCCTGTCGATCCATCCGGGAGCGGCGCATCCGTCAGCGAGTCGCGAAGCATCGCGAGCTTGCCCGCCTTCTTGCGCATTCCGAGCGAGCCTTCGCCGTCGATGACAGCCACTCCCGCAGAGTCATAGCCTCGGTACTCCAAGCGGGCAAGACCGGCGAGAAGGATGTCCTGGCTGGGGCGCGGGCCCACGTATCCAACGATTCCACACATGGGATAAAGAATAAGCCTGGATTTTTGCGAGTCGTCCGAACAATATTCGGACAGGCGCAAGCTCAGAGTTTGCGCAGCAACACCGTCTCGACGCCGTGGCCCGCTCCCTTGCGCAAGACCAAGCGCGCCCGGTGTCGTGTCGGCATCACATTGTCGATGAGGTTGGGCATGTTGATCTCGTTCCAGTACCCGAGCGCGGTGGCGATCGCCTCTTCGTCTGTGAGGTGCGCAAACACGTTGAAGTACGACGACGGGTTACTGAACGCCGCTTGGCGCAGCGCCAGAAAGCGGTCGACGTACCACTTCTCAATATTCGAGATCTCGGCGTCGACAAAGATCGAAAAGTCGAAGAGATCGCTCACCGCGACGTCGTTGGGGGCCGCTGGCGGCTGCAACACATTCAGACCCTCGACGATGACTACGTCAGGACGACGCACGACGACGTTCGCATCTGGCACGATGTCGTAGCGCATATGCGAGTAGAACGGCGCTCGCACCTCGGTGGCGCCGCTCTTGACCTCGGTCAAAAAGTCGATGAGCGCCCGGCGGTCATATGACTCAGGGAAACCCTTGCGGTCCATAATCCCGCGGCGCTCGAGCTCTGCATTTGGGTACAAGAACCCGTCGGTGGTGACCAGCTCTACTCGAGGGGTGCCAGGCCACCTACTCATCAATTCCCGCAGAAGACGCGCGATAGTCGATTTTCCGACCGCGACGGATCCCGCAACTCCGACCACGAACGGTGTCGTCGTGTCTTCCTCTTGCAGAAAAGCGGAGGTAGCGGCCCCCAAACGCTTCGTCGAAGTGGCATAGAGACTCAGGAGACGACTCAACGGCAGGTAGACCTCGCGCACCTCATTGAGGTCGAGCCTGTCACCGATACCTCGGAGCTCCACGACTTCAGTCTCGGTGAGCGGTTGGTCGATTCCCGCAGCGAGCCGCGCCCACTCTGCTCGACCGATCTCCCGGTAGGGGGACAACGGGAGGGTGGGGTCGGCGGTGCTCACGGGATACATCGTATCCGGGAGCGAGTAGTCTCTTTCCGTGCGCCTGGGAGTCCTTGATATCGGATCCAATACCGTCCACATGCTGGCGGCCGACGTCCGCCCCGGTGGACGACCACTCGCGACGACGAGCGACAGGACGGTGTTGCGCCTGATGCGCTATCTCACCGCCGATGGCTCGATCTCAGAAGAAGGCGTCACAGCGCTCGAAGCTGCTGTCACGCAAGCGCGCAGAGTTGCAGAGACCGAGCGCGTGGATTCGCTCCTCGCGACGGCAACGAGTGCCGTGCGCGATGCGCAGAATGGTGCAGACGTTATCGCCCGCATCGAGAAGGCGCTGGGCCAGCCCTTGCAGGTCCTCGACGGGGAGACAGAGGCGGAACTGACGTTCCTCGCCGTGCGACGCTGGTTCGGGTGGTCAGCAGGTCAGCTGCTGCTGCTCGACATTGGCGGCGGCTCCCTCGAAATCGCCGCGGGTGCAGAAGAACTGCCAGACGCTGCAGCCTCCGTGCCACTGGGCGCCGGGCGCATGACGATGCAGTTCTTACCGAATGACCCACCTGGGGAGACAGACGTAGAGACGCTGCGCACCCACGCTCTGGCGACCCTGAAAGAGGTCACACCACGATTCGCCGCGCTCCCCCGCCCCGATCACGTTGTCGGCTCGTCAAAGGCGATCCGTTCCCTGGCGCGACTCGTCGGCTACCCCGCGCCTGGGTGGTCGGGGAACGAACGGATGCTGTTGCCTCGCGCATCGCTCGGCTCCTGGATTCCACGGCTTGCACGCCTACCGGCATCCGCCAGACAGGAGCTCCCTGGGATCACCCCCGACCGCACCTTCCAGATCGTGGCGGCAGCCATCTCCCTACACGCCGCGATGACCGCGCTGAAGGTCGAAGAACTAGAAGTGTCACCCTGGGCACTGCGCGAGGGCGTGCTGCTCCGCTACATCGAGCAGCTGGGCTGGGACGAAACGTAAATGGCCGGCCGCTGAATCAGCGGCCGGCCATTTATACAGTTGCGCGAGGATTAGAGCGCGAGGCGTTCTTTGACAACCGCCGCTAGACGGTCAGCGTAGGCATGCACCGACTCCGCGTCAGCCGCTTCGACCATGACGCGCACCAGAGGCTCTGTGCCTGACTTGCGCAGCAGCACACGGCCTGTGTCGCCGAGCTCTGCTTCCACTTCACGCACGGCCTGCAGGACGCCCTCATCGTCGGCGACGCGATCTTTGTCGACATCGCGCACGTTGATCAGCACCTGCGGGTACACCTTCATTACGGCCGCGAGTTCAGCGATCGACTTCTTCTGGCGTGCCATCTCGGCCACCAGGTGCAGTCCGGTGAGGATGCCGTCGCCCGTGGTCGCGAATTCGCTCATGATCACGTGACCGGACTGCTCGCCTCCCAGCGAGTAGCCGCCCTGGTTCATGTCTTCGAGCACGTAACGGTCGCCGACAGCGGTCTGCCGCACAGCGATACCGTTCTCGCGCATAGCGACATGCAAACCGAGGTTGCTCATCACTGTCGCGACAAGCGTGTCATCGACGAGGTGTCCACGGTCTTTCATTGCCAGCGCGAGGATCGCCATGATCTGGTCACCGTCGATCGCGTTGCCTTGCGCATCGACGGCCAAGCAACGGTCGGCGTCGCCATCATGGGCGATACCAATGTCGGCCCCCAAACGCACGACAGCCTCAGCAAGGTTGTCGAGGTGGGTAGATCCAACACCGTCGTTGATGTTCCAGCCGTCTGGCTCTGCACCGATGACCGTGAGCTCAGCGCCCGCATCACGGAACGTGTCTGGAGACACGCCAGATGCCGCGCCGTGCGCGCAGTCCAGCACCACATGGATGCCATCGAGACGGTTCGGCAGCGAGCCGAGCA
This sequence comes from Microbacterium sp. NPDC076768, assembly GCF_040687205.1. Lineage (NCBI taxonomy): Bacteria > Bacillati > Actinomycetota > Actinomycetes > Micrococcales > Microbacteriaceae > Microbacterium > Microbacterium sp. NPDC076768. Next base: position 111,975 of record NZ_JBFBMU010000003.1, on the reverse strand, counting down.
GATGCACGACGTAGCGGTCTTCGGCGTCAGAGAACCGCTCGATACGGCCCACACCTGCCCCCGTCGGGCGCAGGATTTCACCAGCCATTGCCTCTTCGATGCGCTGTTCAACGGCATCTGGGAGCTTGCGCCCTCCGCGGGCAAAAATCTTGATGCCGTTGTCGGGCGCCGCGTTGTGCGACGCCGAAATCATCACACCGAAATCGGCGTCACGATCGGCCACCAGGAATGCAAGCGCTGGTGTGGGGATAACCCCTGCTTCCAGCACATCAACGCCAGAGGAGGCGAGGCCAGCAGAAACAGCCGCGGCCAGGAAGTGTCCGGAGACCCGAGGGTCTCTGGCGACTACTGCGGTGAGTCGCTTGCCTTCGGCTTTGCGAGCCTCCGCAGTACGGCCCTGGCCCAGGACGACAGCAGTCGCCTGGGCCAGGGTAAGCGCGAGGTCGGCGGTGAGGACGCCATTGGCGAGTCCTCGTACGCCGTCCGTGCCAAAGATCGGCATCGGAGCAGTAGACCTTAACGCTTCGAGTACTGAGGCGCCTTACGGGCCTTCTTGAGTCCAGCCTTCTTGCGCTCCTTGACGCGAGCGTCGCGCGAAAGGAAGCCGGCCTTCTTCAGGGTGGGACGGTTGTTCTCCTCGTCGATGCCGTTCAGCGAACGTGCAATGCCGAGACGAAGCGCACCGGCCTGGCCCGAGGGGCCTCCGCCGGAGATGCGCGCGATCACGTCGTACGAACCAGCAAGGCTCAGCACCGTGAACGGGTCGTTGATCAGCTGCTGGTGCAGCTTGTTCGGGAAGTAGTCCTCGATCGTGCGGCCGTTGACCGTGATCGTGCCAGAGCCTGGAACGATACGCACGCGGGCAATAGCCTGCTTGCGACGACCGACAGCGGCGCCGGGGACGTTCAGCACGGGGCGGGGAGCCGCCTCGACTGCTTCAGTCTCGGGAGTCGAAGTCGAGAAGCTCTGGGGGGTTTCGGTGGTGTCCTGGATGTCAGCCACGAGTATGTCCTTAAGTCTTTACGGCGCTTACTGGGCGACCTGGTCGAGGGTGTACGTCTGCGGCTGCTGCGCGGCGTGCGGGTGCTCTGCACCGACGTACACCTTGAGCTTCGACAACTGCTGGCGGCCGATGCTGTTCTTGGGGAGCATGCCACGGATGGCCTTCTCGACAGCGCGGACCGGGTTCTTCTCGAGGAGCTCGGCGTAGGTGACCGACTTCAGGCCGCCCGGGTAACCCGAGTGACGGTAGGCCATCTTCTTCTGGAGCTTCTGACCGGTGAGCGCGACCTTCTCAGCGTTCACGATGATGACAAAGTCACCCGAGTCGATGTGGTTAGCGAAGGTCGGCTTGTGCTTGCCACGCAGGAGCGTAGCGGCGTGCGAAGCCAAGCGGCCGAGAACGACGTCTGTGGCGTCGATGACGACCCAATCGCGCTGGACTTCGCCAGCCTTGGGGGTGTAAGTGCGCGTCACGATAGTGCTGCTTTCTTGTGTCGAACGGAGAAGTTCGTGAATCCCACTCCGGGGTGGTTCTTCATCTCCGACTCATCGAGTCTGCAGAGATGGGAACACGCCAGTGGAGGGCTCACGTTCGGACGATGCACTTTCGCCGCGGACGGGAAAGGCACCAAAGGGAAATCATACGCCACCGAGTGCCGGATGCCCAAACTGCTTGCTCAGTCGGGTTTGACGGTGACAAGGATCGGACGGTGGTCGCTCGACCCCTGCGGCAGGGTCGTGATGCGCTCGATCTCAAATCCGGCTGATGTCGCGAAGTCGTAGTGCCCGCGAAAGATGCGATACCGGGTGTAGGTGTGGTCGTCACTCATGGAGAGCGAGTAGCCGTGATTTCGCACGGCCTGGCCGAGGCTTTCTTTGAAGACCGGGTAGTTGTAGTCGCCGACCATCAGCTGAGGCAAGTCTTCGCCAAGCGTCGCGAGCTCGGTGAGCGCCGCACGGATCTGGTGCCGTCGCAACGAGTTCAGCGCTGTAAGCGGGGCGGCGTGGAAAGACGCCACGATGAAATCCTGACCATCGTCGATGTCGCGCAGCCGCGCCCCGAGTACTCGTTCATGGGCGGGCTTTGCGATCCTGTCGTGCAGCGACTTTTTGAGGCCCAGCATCCGGATGCCCTGCAGATGGAATCTGCTTGACCGATAGAACAGGGCAAGCCCCAGCCGGTTTCCTTGCGTCGCATCTGCAAGCGCGAGGTCGCCGATCTGCGACGGAAGCTCCGGAACGTCGCACTCTTGCAGACAGAGGATGTCGGGATCGTGCTCACCGACGAGCGCCGCGAGCTCACTTGCTGCCCGATGCTTTTGGAGGTTGTAGGAAATGACCTTCATAACGGCACCTACGCTACTCGCAGCTTCATGGTGCTAGCTGCAGATTCACTATCGATTCACGGGGATCGGCGTGCGCGGGTCTGCTCGGCGCGAAGGGCGAGCAGATTCTCCTCCGGATATCCCACCTCAGCGAGGGTGAGGCCGCGCGCAGCCATCACCTTGAATTCGCTGGTTCTGGTCAGCGCGTCGCGGAGCAGGACTACGTCACTGACATCGAGTCGCCCCTCCCCCACGGCGACACACACTCCGACGAGGGCGCGCACCATGCTGTGGCAGAAGGCGTCTGCTTTCACCTCTGCGACGAGCACTCCGTCGGCGTCGCGTTCCCAGCGGTAGTCCAGCAGGGTGCGAATCGTGGTCGCTCCCTCTCGAGGCTTGCAGTACGCCGCAAAATCATGCAGCCCGATGAGCGTGCGGGCCGCGGCGTCCATCGCCTGCTCGTCCAGGTGCGCACGAACGCTTGTCGTGTTCAGGCGGCGCAGCGGATCATAGCCAGCGTGCGAGTCTGCGAGACGGTAACGATAGCGTCGCCAGACGGCTGAGAACCGGGCGTCGAATCCCTCTGGGGCGACAGAGGAGCGCACGACGGCCACGTCGGAGTATGCACCGAGCACTCCGCGCATGCGTCCGGCGATCGTCTCTGCCGGGCTTTCTGGTTGACGTCCGTTTCTCGCCGCAATCCGTGACCACTGCTGCTCGTCCAGGTCAACGTGCGCCACCTGCCCACTGGCATGGACGCCAGCGTCAGTGCGTCCGGCGACGACAAACTGCACATCGGACCCGACGATCCGCGAGAGCGCTGCCTCTAGCGTCCCCTGCACCGTGCGAAGCGTCGGTTGCTTTGCCCACCCTCGAAAGTGGGTGCCGTCGTAGGCGATATCAAGCCGGATGCGCACCGCTCAAGCCTAAGACACCCGTGCCGCTCCCCCTGTGCCGCCGCATCGCTCCGCTCAGATGCCACCGTCAATAGAACGAATGGTCACGTTCGGCTCATCCGGCACCATCACCTGGGTGTCGCGGTTGAGGCTCTCGCCACGGAAGAACCGCTTCGACCGGGGGAACAAGTACCAGACGAACATCAACACCAGCCCGAACGCGAGCGAGCCAACGCCGATCACGAAGGTTCCGCCGATGCCGAACAAGACCGTGTAGCCGTAGTCGACATCCCACATGTCGATGGCCGACTGAATGAAAGCCCACGCCAGCATGACGCCACCGAGCAGGGGGAACAGCCCCTTGAAGAAGAAGGCATGGGTTGAGCTCGTCAGATCCTTGCGGAAGTACCAGACGCAAGCGAAGCCGGTGATGGCGTAGTAGAACGCGATCGCAAGGCCGAGCGACAAAATGGAGTCTTGCAAAATGTTGTCGCTGATCAGCGTCATACCGACGTAGTACAGCGACGCCACAACTCCCATCACGAGGGTCGAGAACGAAGGCGTCTTGTAGGTCGGATGCACCTTCTTGAATCGCTCGGGCAACGCGCGGTACACGCCCATCGCCAGCGTTCCACGAGCTGTCGGCAAAATCGTTGTCTGGGTCGACGAGATCGCCGAGATGATCACCGCGACCACCAGCACCCATCCGAACGGGCCGAGCAGGCCGTCTTTGATGGCGAGGAAGAAGTCGTCGGCATTGGCCTCATTGCCAAGGCCGGTGCCGTCCTCTCCCAGTCCGGCGTACATCATCGCCGCGATCGTGACCGAGACGTAGGTGAAGAGCAGGATGACGGTCGTGAGCAGAGCTGCTCTTCCCGGAATGCGCTTTGGGTCTTTGGTCTCCTCATTCAGGGCGAGGCAGGTGTCCCAGCCCCAGTAGATGAAGAGTGCGAGCAAGATGGCCTCGGTGAAGCCCGACCATTCGGTGAAGGCGAACGGGTTCATCCACTCCCAATCAAAAGGAGTGGGGTTCGGGGCTGTGCCAGCGAAGAACTGCCAGAGAGCCGCCACCACAAAGATGGCGAGTGCCAGGTATTGGATGGCGAGCAGGATGTTCTGCAGCCGCTCCCCGATCTCCACCCCTCTCCAACTCACCCAGGTCATCGCCGCAATAAAGGCCACCGCGACGAGCACCACACGCCAGTCGTTGTTCTCGACGTCTTGCCCGATCAGCGACCAGAAGTACACCGATGCGATCTGGGCGAGGTTGGCGAGCACGACCATCCCGGCGACGGCGACGCCCCAGCCGCCCATCCAGCCCACCCACGGGCCGAACGCCTTGGTTCCCCAGGTGAAGGTCGTGCCGCAATCCGGAACAGCATTGTTGAGTTCTCGATAGGCGAAGGCGATGAGCAGCATCGGGACGAACGCGATGATGAACGCGATGGGCGCCTGTGCTCCCACCGCGAGCACGACGAACCCGAGTGTCGCCACCAGCGAATAGACAGGCGCCGTGGATGCCAGCCCGATGACGGTAGACCCCCAGAGCCCGAGCGTGCCAACTGCAAGGCCTTTACCGCCTGGGCGTTCTAAATGAATGGGGGTAGTCGTCATGTTCAGAACAGTAGAGCCAGCGCAGTTCGCGCGTCAACGAGTTTCTTGTCAACTGAATCCGTGGGATACCCCGGGCATTCGCAACGGATTTCGCAGATACGCCTGAACTGCACCGCATCTCGCGCACTGTCAAGGGGCTCGCGCTTCGGCTTGCGAGAGCGCACACTGCAGATTGGGAGAGTCAGGAGAGAAATGGAGAAGGGTACCGATCCGGAGGAGAGATTCACTCTGGTGCAGGTGAACGCGTCGAATTGGGCCGTTCACGACCGGCATTATCCGGAACATGATCATCGTCGAGTGGTGTGCATGATTTTCGCCGAGACCACTGACGGGGTGGAAACACTCTGGCGCCGAGACCTTCCGCTTCCGATGCGGTATGCGACGGCGACGGACGTGTTGCAGGCTGTGCGCGGCTATCACTACACATCTCGTGCCACACGCCCGATCGCCATCCCCCACCTTCCACCCTCCAGCGGGCTACGGCGACGCGGCCTCTAGTCCGATCGCGTTCCGGAGCTCTCGAGCGATCCGTCGATCAGTGACACGATCTGGCTGCAGTCTTTGCCACCCTCGCCCTGATCGATGAGCCTTTGGAACAGTTGCTGAACGTGCTCCCCAATTTCCAGCGGGGTGTCGGTGTTCCGCGCCGCGGCAATGGCCAGTCCGATGTCTTTGTTCGCCAGGTCTGCGGTAAAAGAGGCGGCGAAGTCGTTGTTGGATGCCGCTGTCGGCACCACCCCAGCGATCGGGTACCAGGTGCGCAGCGCCCAACTGTCACCGGATGACACAGCGGCGATATCCCAAAAGACCTGCTTGTCTAGGCCGAGCCTGTCTGCCAGCACGGCACCCTCGGCCGTGGAGGCGAGGTTGATGAACAGGATGAGGTTGTTGCAGATTTTGGCGGCCTGACCTGTGGTGGCACCGCCCGTCGGGATGATGTTTCCAGCCATCGGCTTGATGTACTCGGAAGCATCAGCCACCGCGCCGCTTTCCCCACCGATCATGAAGGTGAGGGTCCCGGCGGTCGCGCCACTCATGCCTCCAGAGACAGGGGCGTCAACGAAGCGGAAGCCAGCGTCAGCCGCGGCGTCGTGCACGGCTTGCGAAGACTCGATGTCGATCGTGGAGGAGTCGATCAAGAGGGCACCCTTGTCTGCATGGGCGAGGATGCCGTCGCCCTCGAGGTAGACGCTGCGCACAGGCTCGCCTTTCGGGAGCATGCTGAAGACGACGTCGGCGCCGGCGACAGCGTCGGCGATCGAATCAGCAGCCTCAACGCCGCGCTCGACGGCTGCGGCGAGAGCATCATCATTCAGGTCGAAGCCGCGCACAGTGTGCCCTGCTTTAACCATGTTGGCTGTCATCGGGCCCCCCATGTTGCCCAAACCAATCCACGCTACAACTGCCATGATGAATGCTCCCTCGCATACGTCGCCCTCTGTCCCAGCGCCCTTGATTCGAGCCCGGCAAGGCCAGCATCACACCCTGTTAGAGTGCAAACAAGAACGAAAATGGCAGAGTGCATGTGCATCTATGCACACGTTCAGATGAGCGGACGATGGCGTCCCAGACAGGAGAGCAGTTCAATGCTGGACTTCACGCGATCGCCCAGCCCTGACGATCTCCTGGTGTTACTTTCGGTGGCAAGGCTCGGTCGCTTCACCGCTGTCGCTGATGCCTTAGACACCACGCACACCACCGTTTCGCGGCGAATCTTGGCGCTCGACAAGCAGCTGGGCGGCCGCACGCTGGAGCGAACTCCCCAGGGGTGGGAGCTGACAGAGCTCGGCCGTGCAGCCGTGTCGGCCGCCGAGGGCATTGAAAAGAGCCTCAGCGCCCTCGGCACCGGCGTGCGGAACGGGGCCGATGCGATCTCCGGCGTCGTGCGAGTGAGCACGTCGGATGCCTTTGGGGTGCACATCGCCACCCCTGCCCTCGTACGGTTGCAAGAGAGGCACCCCCTGCTGCGCGTCGAGCTTCTCAGCGCCACCAGACGCTTGAGCCGGAACCGCTCTGGCGTCGACATCGAGGTGGTGCCTGGGAGCGTCGAAGTAGACCAAGCCGAGACGATGTTGCTGGCCGACTACGCACTGCGCCTTTATGCCGGTGCCGGATATGTCGCGAATCACGGCATGCCCGAGACGACAGCCGAACTGGCTAACCACCGCTTCATTTCTTACCTGGAGTCCACGCTTCAGGTAGCCGAGCTGGCACAGCAACGCCGGTCACTCACCAGCGTGCCAGCACAGTTCCAGGCCACGAGCGTCTTCGCCCAAATAGAGGCGGTCAAGGCCAACGCCGGGATCGGGATGTTGCCGGCGTTCATGGCGGAGGGCCAGCAAGGACTCGTCAGAGTATTGCCACGGGAGGTGGAGCAGAAGGTGCAGTACTGGGCGGCGGCGCGGCCAGAGTCCCTTCGATCCCCCGCCGTGCAGGCGGTGATGGGCGCGCTCCTGCAGGAGACGTCGCGGATGAAAGACCAGCTCCTCCCCGCCTGACGACCGAGCTAGCCTGGCGACCGAGTTAGGTTGTCCAGCCGCCATCCATGACGTATGAGGCACCCGTCACCATGGTGGCCTGGTCGGACGCCAACCAGGCCACCAGCCCGGCAACTTCCTGAGGTTCGATCAGCCGTTTGATTGCATTTTTGGCGAGCATGACGTCGGCCAGCACCTGAGCCTCCGAGATGCCGTGGCGTGCCGCCTGCTCGGCGATCTGCCCCTCCACAAGCGCCGTCCGCACGTACCCGGGATTGACGCAGTTGCTGGTGACGCCGTGCGCTCCCCCCTCGCGGGCCGTGACCTTTGAAAGCCCCTCGAGCCCATGTTTGGCCGCGACATACGCCGACTTGAACGGGGAGGCACGCAGCCCGTGCACAGATGACATATTGATGATGCGGCCGAAGCCCTGCTCGTACATATGAGGCAGCGCTGCTCGAATCAGCAAGAACGGCGCCTCCAGCATCACCGTCATGATGAGCCTGAATGCGGCCGGATCAAAGTCTTCGATGGGACTGATCGACTGGATACCGGCATTGTTGACGAGGATGTCCACGTCGAGGGTCAGGGACTCCAGCTCTGCGGTGTCTGTCAGGTCTATCGCCCAAGATTCACCGCCCACCTCGGCGGCGACGGCCGCGGCACCGCTCGCGTCGCGGTCCGCGACGATAACGTAGGCGCCTTGGGCCGCGAGCGACCTGGCGCAGGCGGCCCCCACCCCGCCTGCGCCTCCGGTCACAAGTGCCCGGCGTCTGCTGGAATCAGCAGTCATTTCTCGCTCTGTGTGGCCGCGACTTTAGCCGCAGCGGCACGCCCCAGCGCCAACGTTCCTGCGGCATCGGCGTCGTCGATGTCTTGCAGTGAGACGCCCTTGGTCTCTTTCAAGAAGTACACCGCAACCGCTGTCACCATGCAGGCGCCGAGTAGGTAGATCGCCACGGGAACGGAGGAGTTGTAACGCTCCACCAGGCCGGTAGCGATAAACGGGGCCATCGAACCAGCCACGATGGAGGTGACCTGGTAACCGAGCGAGACGCCCGAGTACCGCATGCGCGTCGGGAACATCTCGGCCATGATCGCCGGCTGACCTGCGTACATGAAGGCGTGGAAGGTGAGCCCGATCGTGACCGAGGCCAGGATCATGAAGTCGTCCCGGGTGTCCATCATCGGGAAGGCGAAGAAACCCCAGGTCGCGCCAGTCAATGCGCCGATCATGTAGGTGGGCTTGCGTCCGAGCGAGTCAGAGAGACGCCCTACCAGCGGCACCACCACGAAGTGGATGGCGTGCGCCACGAGCAACAGCATCAGAATGCGGGAGGTGTCGATGTCGACAATGACCTTGAGATAGGTGATCGAGAACGTGACCACCAGGTAGTAGAGAATATTCTCGGCGAAGCGCAGACCCATGGCCGTGAACACCCCACGCGGGTAGCGGCGCAAGACCTCGATCACGCCATAGCCAACCTTGGGGTTGTCTGCGATTTCCGACTGCGCTTCCAAGAAAATCGGAGCATCGCTGACCTTGGTGCGGATGTAGTAGCCCACCAGCACGATGACGGCAGAGAGCCAGAACGCCACCCGCCAACCCCAGCTCAGGAACGCTTCGTCGCTCAGAAGGGTGGCTAGCGTGAGCAGCACGCCGGTGGCCAGCAGGTTACCGATCGGCACAGCCGACTGTGGCCAGGAAGACCAGAAGCCGCGCGACTTATTCGGGCTGTGCTCAGCTACGAGCAGCACAGCGCCGCCCCATTCGCCGCCCACTGCGAAGCCTTGAATAAAGCGCAGACCGACAAGTAGCGCCGGAGCCCAGTAGCCGATCTGACCGAACGTGGGGATGCACCCCATCAGGAAAGTCGAAACGCCGACCAGGATGATGCTCAGCTGCAGCAGCTTCTTGCGTCCGAACTTATCGCCGAAGTGGCCAAAGACGATGCCACCAATTGGCCGTGCCACGAAGCCAACGGCGTAGGTGAGGAACCCGGCCATGATGGCATCGAGCTCAGACCCTGAGTTCGGAAAGAACACTTTGCCGAACACCAGGGTGACAGCAGTGGCGTACAAGAAAAACTCGTACCACTCCACGACTGTGCCTGCCATAGAGGCGGCGACGACCTTGCGCAGACCCGACTCTTTCGATGATGGGCGTGGCCCAGCATTTGCACTCATCTTTAAGCTCCTCCGCGCCGTAGCGCGCCTGTCGGCATTGACATCTGAGGCCTGCCGCTCGCGTCTTATGAGCTGCGGCACGTTCCCGGTTTGCTGAGTCTCCCAGCGCGAAGCTCGAACAACAATGACCATTCCCACAGAGCATGTGTGCACTATTGCACACATGCTCTGTGGCCGTACTCGCACTTCGCTAACCTCAGGACACGAAAAAACCCCCGATAAATCGGGGGTTTGAATCTGTAGCAGGAGCGGGGCTTGAACCCGCGACCTCACGATTATGAGTCGTGCGCTCTAACCAGCTGAGCTACCCTGCCGCGAGGCATCCGTCCGCGTGAGAAGAATGCTGCGAGCCCCGAGTCAGGATTGAACTGACGACCCCTTCCTTACCATGGAAGTGCTCTACCACTGAGCTATCGGGGCGTGCTGCCCCTTGCGAGGCAACCGTACGAGAATACCATCACAGTGGCGTCCTCATGAAATCGAGCCGGTTAGTAGTCGTACCGTCCGGCGTTCTCGTTCAGCCACGGCATCGGATCGATGGTCGATCCGTTGACGATGAGCTCAAAGTGCATGTGGGCGCCGTAGGAGCGGCCCGTGTTTCCGGTCTTGCCGACGATGTCGCCGACCTTCACCTTGTCGCCGGCTTTCACCTGCAACGAGCCGTACTGCATGTGCGAGTAGTGGCTCGTGATGACTTCACCGTCGATGACGTGATCGATGTAGACGGTAACGCCGTAGGCGCCGCCCTGCTCGGTAGCAATGCGGACGGTACCATCGGCGATCGACTGGGCAGGCGCACCATCGCCCGGCACGAAGTCGATTCCTTCATGAAGCCGTCCGCTGCGCATGCCGTAGCCGTAGCTCATCCCGACGCCCACAAGGAAAGGCCACTGAATCGCGGCCTCCGGGTCGTTCGTGTAAACCTCGCCCGAGTAGTTGATGCCCTGCTCTGCAGCTACCTGCACCAGCGATACGGTGCTGAAGTCATCGGCGCGAACGAGCGACTCGTTCTCCACCCCGGACGGAGCAACGAAAGCCTGAATCTCTTCTTCGTCCGTTGCCTCGGCGCCTGCAGAACCTGCCGACACCAGAGACATCGAGGCACCGGGCGCACTCTGCACGGCGGCGACGGCCTCGGCCGGAAGAGTCATTGAGACGGCGAGGAGCCCCGCGAGGCTCATCACGCCAACGGTCGCGCCGACAGCGAATACCTTTCGGACGCTGCGCGACCGACGAGGAGCCACGTGCGCGACGAAGGTGGAGGTAGGCGGCACAGCCCCTGCGGGGCGCTGCTCGGTAGCGGCCTGCTCAGAGTCAGCTGCCGTTGGCACCGATCCGGTGTTGCTGAAAGCGCGCGAGGCGCGCTCGAAAGCATCGACGTCGTCTTCGACGGAGGGATGTGCGGAGACGCGAGAAGCCGCTTCTGCGGCAGCAGGCTTGGTCTCAACAGTGATGGGGGCGGGAGCGACGGGAACATCTGCGATGTCAGCAACGGTCGTCTCACGCGTTTTTGCCACTAGCGGGGCGGCGGGCTCCCCTGCGGCAGAGTTCACTGCGGGAGTGTCGGCGGCCACGGGGCGCTGACGTGACGCACGACGAGAAAGCGGTGCGACTACCGAGAGAGCGATGGCAGCCTCTGCGGCAGAGGCAGGTGTCGTCGTTCCATCCGTAGAGGCCTGGGCGGCCGCGTCTCGGAGTCGGCTCGACCGGCGGGTGGGCACGGAGTCAGCCTGGGAATTCTCGAAGGGCAAAAGGTTTCTCTCGGTTGTGCGTCAGTCTCGGGGCGCTGAATCGACTTTCACCTTCGGGTGGCGGAAGTAACGATCGGGTAAACGATACCTTGATCAGTCTGAGAATGCCATGAATCGTTCATCTTTTTTCCGTAAGAATCGCGTGCAGTTTGGCATGGACTTCACGTCCTCCCGCGATCAGCATCGGACGAGTGGCGCTGCTGTCGATCCACGACACTGCTCCGCCAGCTTCTCGCACCAGGAGTTCGCCGGCGGCGTGATCCCACGGACGCAATCCGCGCTCGAAATATCCATCGATTCGACCAGCGGCAACGTACGCAAGGTCGAGTGCGGCTGCCCCCATGCGCCGCAGGTCGCGCGCCATCGGCATGACGCGGCTCACCGTTGCGAGGTCGTCAGCGTGCGTCGCCGGGTCATAGCCGAACCCCGTAGCGAGAAGCGCGCCGGCAGGGGTCTCTCCCGTGACAGCGAGCCGGTTTCCCGCAAGCCAGGCACCGTGCCCGAGCGCCGCAGTGAAAATCTCCCCGACCGCCGGGGCGTTGACGGCAGCGGCGAGCGCCTCCCACGACTCCGGCTCGGGGTTGCCGCTGACCGCGGCGATGCTGACGTTGTAGGCGGGGATGCCGTAGGCGTAGTTGACAGTGCCGTCGATGGGGTCGACCACCCAGGTGATGCCACTTTCGCCAAGCTCAGCGCCGGTCTCCTCTCCGAGGAACCCGTCGCCTGCTCTCGCCTCTCGAATGCGGTCTCGAATGAGCGCTTCGACTTCGCGGTCAGCCTCGGTAACGATGTCGGCGAGTGTCGATTTGGTGGCCGCGAGGCGCACACCTTCGTCTCGTCGGCGACGCGCCAGCTCTCCCGCTTCCCGAGCGATCTCTGTCGCGAGCTCTGACAGCTCCAGTGAAAGCGTCACTGCGTGGGCGCCTGCGGTGCGGGAGCCTGCGGTGTGGGCGGCGGCGGCGGGAAGGACTGCTCCCCCGAAGGCGGCGCCACAGGCGACGTGTTCGCGGGAGCCTGAGGGAGTGCGTGACCCCCGAGGCTTGTAGACGGAGGCGTTGACTGCTGTGGAGCCGGTGGCTGCTGTGGCGCCGATAGTTGCTGTGGAGCCGGTGGCTGCGGCGGTACGGGCGCATTCGGCACGGGAAAGTTCGGCACGATGGCCGTTGCAGGCTGCTGTTGCTGGGCGGCAACGGTGGGGTATCCGGTGTAGTACGCGTTCCAGTCTGGACTCGAGTCCGGCAACGCGGGCAGGGGCGTGACGCCATCCGCATACGTCGGCCACGATGGCGGGGAGGCCACTGCCCGCTCCGCGGGTGCCTCCTTCTTCGGTGCGAACAGAGCATTCAGAAGCGGGATCAGCGTGGTCCCCACGGCGACGAGAATCGTCAACGCGACCACGATCCGCCAGTAGAGCTCTCCGTAAACAAAAGTGTTCGGGAAGGCGAGGAAGAAGACGAGCATCCCGACGAGGCCGCAGAGGAAGGCAACGGTCACCATGTAGATCACCTGAGTGAAGGTGGTGACGTGTCGTTGCGCCGCAGGGGTGAAGAGCCGCACATGCAGGAGCGCTAGCTGCAGAATGCCTATGACGAGGAGGAGCTGGAAGAAGCGCTCGGCGCCGAAGAAGTAACCATCTTCCGGAAGCCAGATCTTTACGGCACCGACCAGTAGCGCGATGATCCAGCTGACCATGCTGGCCAGCTGTAGCCAGTCAGGACGGTTCGGTGCGAGACTCGCCTCCAAGATCGCGATGCCAGCGAACGCCGCCAGCAGCACGATGGTGAGGAAAGCTCGACCGATCAAGCCGTTCTGATCTCCGACAAGGACCCAGATGACGCACACGAGCGCCGCTGCGATCAGCGCACCGATTGCGATCCAGAGGGATCCTCTAATCAGCAACGACATATTCTTCGTCTCACCGTTCGGTGAGCGCGTGGTGATGTCTTGTTGAGACATGGGGATCCTCTCGTCCAGCGGCGATGAGTTCATCCTGCCACGGGACCTGTCGGTAGTTCAGGGGTTTTCAGTCACTGGGGAATGCCAGGGCTCAGTGGCGATTGGGCAGGAGCGGTCAGCGCGCCTTCTTCATAGCGGCCGCCGCGAACGCTGCGATGCGGGCCTGGGCATCTGGCGTCTCCAGAGACGCACCGATGGAACGCGCTTCCTCTGTGAGTTGCTCGGCGAAAGTCCGCTCTGGCCGCGAGCGCACCAATCGCTTTGCCTGTCCGTAGGCTCCTGCGGCCCCCGCGAGCCAGAAGCGAGCGATCTCTTCGGCCCGCGCGCGCACAGCCTCGGCTTCAGAGGCCGAGTCTTCGCCTTCGATAGCTTCTGCGACAAGCCCCCACTCCACCGCTTCGGCGGCGGAGAGCAGGCGATCTTGCAGCACGAGTTGCAGTGCACGACGCTGTCCGACGGCATGAGCGAGTTGAGCCGACACGGAGAGATCCGGGGTGAGTCCAATGTTCGCGTACAGGCTGCCGAGTTTCGAGCGGGAACCAACGACGGCGTAGTCGCCAGCCAACAAGATTCCCAGCCCGCCACCGGCCGTCGTGCCGTGCGCCGCCACCACCACAGGAACTGCGGACTCGGTCAACGACCGGATACCCGCGTTGATCACCTCGGCGAGCGCGGTGATGTCTGCACCAGAGGCCCCCATCGTGGTCGCCATATCGATGACATCGCCGCCTGCACAGAAAGCCGGCCCTGCCGCATCGATCATGATCGCCTTCACGTCGGGTCGCGACGTCGCATCCGCGGTGGCCTCTTTCCAGGCGTGGGCAAGATCGGCGTTGAAAGCATTGAGTCGAGCAGGACGGTTCAGGGTCAGCCTGGCCATGCCCTCTTCGACGGTGAACAGAATGGCATCACTCATGGCTTCTCCTTTGAGCGCGAGACGTGTGGCTCCAGCGTAACCGCGTTCAGCCCTGCGACCAGACCCGCGAGACAAAGGCCTCCATGCGGCGGCGCGTGCCATCAAGGCGCATATCGATCTGGCCTGGCACGAGCACTTCGTTGGGGGCGAGTGGATGTGCCAGGCGCACGTTCTCGTGACACGACAGGTCGGCGCAAATGTAGGTGCCGAAGGAGTTTCCCTTTTGTCCAGCCGCGCCAGCACGACGCGCAGAGAACAATGCGACCTGGTTGCCTGGCTGCATCATGTGGCAGATGCTGCACAGTCCCGATCGCGCACGCGCAGGGTCTGAAGTGCGCAAGACGATTCCGGCGACGTGGTCCTCGTGCGGGACGATGACATATCCGCGACGGCTTACCATCGGGTCGCGCCATGCGAAGAAGTCCAGGTAGTCCCAGTCAACGAGGAGAAAATCGTGCGGGAGCTCCAGCACACGAAGTTCTTCCTCATCTGCGTTCACGAACGAGGCGAGGACATCGGCTTCGGTAAGCGGTCGCATCTCTCCAGTCTATGAACTCCCACGGGGTCGAGACGCACGAAGGCCCGCACCGAAGTGCGGGCCTTCATGTTGCTAATCTGCGTCCGATTTCTCTGCACGAACGTCTTCGGTCGGCTTTCCCTTTCCGTCTTCTGCTCCGAGGTTGTCGTTCTCTTCCGGCCCAGGGGACGGCTCGGTGCTGATATCGGTGCGGTCACTGCTTTTGCTCATGTGGTGGCCTTTCTGCGATCACGAAGGTTCGACGGAGTCGGTATCGTCTTCGTCTTCGTCTTCGTCTTCGTCTTCGATGGGGACGACTCGCTCGTCGTCGGTCGATGGCATATCTGGATCGATCCCTTCGGCATCGATCTCGCGGTTCGCGTCCGGGTACAGCTGGGGGTCTGACATCCGAATCTCCAATCACGGGGCTGGCGAATGACCAGTTTCACAGCCAAGGCCAGCGATGGGTCCCCCGTTGACAGATCGACATGCGGCAGACAACACTCCGCTCAGGCGGTCGCAAGCGGCGGCAGATGTGGGATCGGAATCGGTCGTCCCGCACGACGCGGGGAGTGGAACCGCTGGAGATCCTCCAGCGCATCGATCGCAGACATGTAGCTGGTCGCCAGGGGAAGGTCCCGTAGCCACACCACCTCGACTTCGACCGCGTCGACCTGGTAGACGCACGCAACGGTGCGACGAGAGTCGTTCTGGTCGTAGCGGTGATCGAGAAGCACCCACTCCGCATCGGTGATCTTTCTCAGTTCGAACCGAGGATCGAGCGCCTCCGGCCCGCCAGAATTCACCAGAATCATACGAAAGTCCGACCCTGCCTTCAACAGATATATCGGGGGGATCGCTAGCCGGACTGCTGAATGGGGTTCAAATAGGAGCTCCGGCGGGGCGGCTTCATTGCACCCAACTACGGATCTCATCTTCTAGCTCTGCCGCGGCTGCGCCGCGCAACAAGAAAGTCGGTTCTGATGGGGTTCCACCGATGGTGCAGTAAGCCAAACTCTCGCTGCCCCCGGCAACTCCTGGAACCAACACGAACCACGGATACTCAGATTCATTGCGCTCGATCACGGCGCGCGCTCTATCTGGACTGAGCGGGGAGCCGAAGTCGGGCCCCGTTACTTCGAGACATAGGTCGATGAGCGCGGCTTTATCGAACGTTTCAGGCGACTCCGGAGCATCGGTCTGAGGTGGCGCACTTGCGCTCGGTGTCGGCAATAGCGGCGAGGCTGAAGGCGAAGGCGAAGACGATCCGACGGGATGCGGTGTCGATGCCTGCGACTCGCCAGTTGTACCGACGCAGCCTGACAGCAAGAAGATCAGAGCAAGTACTCCAGCAGGCTTCATACAGGCACGCTACCTCATAGCAAGGGCCATGAACTGGCAGCGAGTGGGTCGCCCTTGATCCGAAGGGCGGGCAAACAAAAAGTGGCCCGAGTTCTTCGGGCCACTTCGTGATGATTTGTGGTGGCGAGTGAGGGATTCGAACCCCCGAATGCAATGCAGTCTGATTTACAGTCAGATCCCTTTGGCCGCTTGGGTAACTCGCCAGAGCGCACCCGTCCGACTTGGACAGCCAACCGGGGGCACGAGAGACAAGCATACCTGTCAGAGCCGGGTGCAAGAAATCGACGTGTCAGCTGCCCTGTACGCCGCGGCCTGCATGCTGGAGCGACTCCGGTGTCCGCAGCAATCCGCCCTCTGCGCGGCACGTCGCCGCCGCGATATCCATGGCCCGCTGCAGCAGCGCTTCCCACTCCCCCAGCTCGCCCGGCGTGGCATCCACCAGCCCGGCGGAGACGGCGGCGAGCGTCGCGTCTCCCGCTCCCACGGTGTCGATGACAGCACCGGGAAGGTGAGAGATGGGAGCTGAGACTGTGCCTGCGTCGACATCGATCTTGGCTCCGTCAGCGCCCGCGGTGGCGAGCACGGCCGCCGCGCCGAGGCCACGGAGCCGAGTGCGCAGGACATCAAGGTCGCCGTCGTAGAGGATTCCGGCGTCGTCTGCCCCAACCTTCACGATGGCTGCCGTGGCTGCAACGCGCTCAAACCCGTGCACGAACTCGGCACGATCGCTGAGCATCCCTGTCCGCGGGTTCGGGTCAACGGCGACGCGGGCGTCACCCAGCGCCTCCACCATTGCATCGACCTCCGCCGGCACATCGAAGGGGAAGCAACTGATCGCTACGAGCCCTGCCTGGGCGATAGCCGCACATGCCTCGTCGGAGTAACGAATGCACCGCTTCTGCGCAGCCTCATTGAAGACATACTCTGGTTCGCCGTTCGCGGCCCGCTGCACAATCGCGCGAGACGAACCGAGCGGCGCCGCACTGACGATCAGCTTCACGTTGTGATCTGCGAGGTACTCACGAATGTGTGCGCCTGCCTCGTCATCCCCCACCATCGCGATCAACGTGGTCGGAACACCGAGACGACGGAGGCCCACAGCGACATTGAGTGCCGCCCCGCCAACCAGCTCACGCACCCCGTTGCTATCTCGAATCTCATCAATCAGCGCGTCACCGATCACAACCACGGAACCGGCTACAGAAGTCTCAGTACTCACCCGCCGACTTTACCGCGCCGCAGGGAGGAGAACCCTGCCTCGGGAGGAGGTTTGGGGCACAGCACTCCTCCCGAGGCAGGGTTCTCCTCCCCAAATATTGGAGAGAGAAACGAAGAAGGCCCCAGGCGAATCGCCTGGGGCCTTCTTACTTACTCAATACCTCAGTTGTAGGTACCGGGGGTGATGTCATCTGTCGAGAACGCGTCGAAGTCGACGTAACCGAAGTCGCCATCTGCGTACGCACCGTCGGATGCAAAGATCCGGTTCGGGTAGCGCTCGCTCTTGGCTTCCTCAGTAGCCTCGACCGCAACGTCACGGTACTTCGAGAGACCGGTTCCAGCGGGGATGAGCTTACCGATGATGACGTTCTCCTTGAGACCGACCAGCGGGTCACGCTTGCCCTGCATAGCAGCCTCAGTGAGCACGCGAGTGGTCTCCTGGAAGGAGGCCGCAGACAGCCACGATTCGGTCGCAAGCGACGCCTTCGTGATACCCATCAGCTCCGGACGACCAGACGCGGGGCGCTTGCCCTCTGCCACGGTCTCACGGTTGATCGACTGGTAGCGCTTGAGGTCGACCATTTCACCCGGCAGCAGGTTCGTGTCGGCGTGATCGACGACCGTAACCTTGCGGAGCATCTGGCGAACGATGACCTCGATGTGCTTGTCGTGAATCGGCACACCCTGCGAGCGGTACACGCCCTGGACGCCGCCAACGAGGTAACGCTGCACCTCGCGAGCACCCATGACACGCATGATCTCCTTGGGATCGAGCGTGCCGACCAGGATCGGCTGACCGACAGTGACGTGCTGACCATCTTCGATGAGAAGCGTTGCACGCTTCAGCACCGGGTAGATGACGGGCTCTTCGCCGCTGTCAGGCGTGAGGATAACCTTCTTGCCCTTGTCGTTCTCTTCGATCGTGACGCGTCCATCGGACTCGGCGATCGGCGACGCACCCTTCGGGGTACGAGCCTCGAAGAGCTCTTGCACGCGGGGAAGACCCTGCGTGATGTCATCTGCCGAAGCCGAACCACCCGTGTGGAAGGTACGCATCGTCAGCTGAGTACCAGGCTCACCAATCGACTGTGCCGCGATGATGCCGACGGCCTCGCCGATGTCGACGGTCTTACCCGTCGCCAACGAACGTCCGTAGCACTGCGCGCAGACACCGACAGCAGAGTCACAGGTCAGCACCGAGCGCACCTTGATGCTCTCGACGCCTGCGGCGACCAGCTTGTCGATCAGCACGTCACCAACGTCTTCACCAGCAGCGGCGAGAACCTCGCCCTTGCTGTCGACGACCTCGGAAGCCAGCGTACGAGCGAACACCGAGTTCTCGACGTTTGCGTCGCGCACCAGCTCGCCCTGCGAGTCCGGAGCAGCAATCGGGAGCTCAAGGCCCTTCGACGTGCCGCAGTCCTCTTCGCGGATGATGACGTCCTGCGAGACATCCACCAGACGACGGGTCAAGTAACCCGAGTCAGCGGTACGCAGAGCGGTGTCGGCCAGACCCTTACGGGTACCGTGCGTCGCGATGAAGTACTCCGCCACCGACAGACCCTCGCGGTACGAGGAAATGATCGGACGCGGGATGATCTCACCCTTGGGGTTGTTCACAAGACCACGCATACCGGCGATGTTTCGGATCTGCAGCCAGTTACCACGGGCACCAGAGGAAACCATGCGGTTGATGGTGTTGTCCTCAGGGAAGTTCGCCCGCATCGCGGCCTGAACCTCGTCGGTTGCCTCGGTCCAGATCTTGATGAGTTCCTGACGACGCTCGGTGTCGGTCG
The DNA here is from genome assembly GCF_040687205.1 of Microbacterium sp. NPDC076768. Lineage (NCBI taxonomy): Bacteria > Bacillati > Actinomycetota > Actinomycetes > Micrococcales > Microbacteriaceae > Microbacterium > Microbacterium sp. NPDC076768. Next base: position 92,958 of record NZ_JBFBMU010000003.1, on the reverse strand, counting down.
TCAGACCCTTCTCGTACTGCGACTGAACCTTCGCGGCCTGCTTCTCGTAGCCGGCAACAATCTCTGCCTTGTTCGGCGGGGTGAGGATGTCGCTCAGTGCGACGGTGACACCCGAGCGCGTAGCCCAGTAGAAACCGGCGTCCTTGATGCGGTCCAGCGAGGCAGCCGTCTCGACCTTGGGGTATTCCTCGGCCAGCTTGTTGACGATCTGCGACAGCTTGTTCTTGTCAGCCTGCTCGCGAACGAACGGGTAACCCTTCGGCAAGGTGTTGTTGAAGATCGCCTGACCCAGGGAAGCGTCGACAAGTCCGTGGCGGTCGTAGTTCTCGGGGGCTTCGCCCTCGAGGAACGTCAAACCGGGGATGCGGATGCGGATCTTCGCCTGCAGGTCGAGGGTTCCCTCGTCCTTCGCCAGGATCGCTTCGCCCACAGAACCGAATGCACGTCCTTCACCGGCTGCGCCCTCCTTGACCGTGGTCAGGTGGTGCAGACCAATGATCATGTCCTGCGAAGGCAGGGTGACCGGACGTCCGTCAGACGGCTTCAGGATGTTGTTCGATGCAAGCATCAGCACGCGGGCTTCGGCCTGAGCCTCAACCGACAGCGGCAGGTGCACAGCCATCTGGTCACCGTCGAAGTCGGCGTTGAACGCCGCACAAACGAGCGGGTGCAGCTGGATGGCCTTACCTTCAACGAGCTGAGGCTCGAACGCCTGGATTCCCAAACGGTGCAGCGTAGGTGCACGGTTGAGCAGCACAGGACGCTCGCGGATGATCTCTTCGAGCACGTCCCAGACCTCGGGACGGGTGCGCTCGACGGCGCGCTTCGCAGCCTTGATGTTCTGCGAGTGACCGAGGTCGATCAGGCGCTTGATAACGAACGGCTTGAAGAGCTCCAGCGCCATCTGCTTGGGCAGACCACACTGGTGCAGCTTGAGCTGCGGTCCGACGATGATGACCGAACGGCCAGAGTAGTCAACACGCTTTCCGAGCAGGTTCTGACGGAAACGACCCTGCTTACCCTTCAGCATGTCGCTGAGGGACTTGAGGGCACGGTTACCGGTACCGGTGACGGGACGACCACGGCGACCGTTGTCGAACAGCGCGTCAACAGCTTCCTGCAGCATGCGCTTCTCGTTGTTGACGATGATCTCGGGGGCACCGAGGTCGATCAGACGACGAAGACGGTTGTTGCGGTTGATCACACGACGGTAGAGGTCGTTGAGGTCAGACGTCGCGAAACGGCCACCGTCAAGCTGCACCATCGGGCGCAGCTCCGGCGGAATAACCGGAACGACGTCGAGGACCATAGCGGCCGGGCTCATGCCGGTCTCAAGGAACGAGCTGACGACCTTGAGGCGCTTGATCGCACGGATCTTGCGCTGGCCCTTGCCCTCAGAGATCTGCAGGCGCAGGTTCTCTGCCTCAGCAGCGAGGTCGAACGCCGCGAGGCGACGCTGAATCGACTCCGCGCCCATGTAGGCCTCGAAGTACTGACCGAAACGGTCCTGCAGCTCGTGGAAGACATCGTCTTCCGGACGCAGGGCACCAACCTCGAGGGTGCGGAAGTCTTCCCACACACGCTCAAGCTTCATGATCGCCTCGTCTGCACCCTTGCGGATGAGAGTCATTTCCTTCTCGGCGGCGTCCTTGACCTTCTTCTTGGCGTCAGCCTTGGCACCATCAGCCTCAAGAGCAGCAAGCTCCTCTTCCAGCTTGGCCATGCGCTCCGCGATCTTGGAGTCGCGGCGGTCGCCGAGCGTCTTCAGCTCGAGGCGGATGTTGTTTTCCTGCGTGCCAAGGTCGCGGTGACGAGCATCCTCGTCCACCGAGATGACCATGTAAGCGGCGAAGTAGATGACCTTTTCGAGGTCCTTCGGCGCCATGTCAAGCAGGTAACCCAGACGCGAAGGCACGCCCTTGAAGTACCAGATGTGGGTTACGGGAGCAGCAAGCTCAATGTGACCCATGCGCTCACGACGAACGGAGCTCTTGGTGACCTCCACGCCGCAGCGCTCGCAGACGATGCCCTTGAAGCGGACACGCTTGTACTTACCGCATGCACACTCCCAGTCGCGGGACGGGCCGAAGATCTGCTCTCCGAAGAGACCGTCCTTCTCCGGCTTCAGTGTGCGGTAGTTGATGGTTTCGGGCTTCTTGACCTCGCCGTATGACCACGCGCGAATGTGGTCTGCGGTCGCCAGGCCGATGCGAAGCTCATCGAAAGTTGTTGACTCGAGCACTAGTTCTCCTGTGTCGGAAATTCTTTTTGAGAAATCGGGGGCCTTCGGCAGGCTCAGTCCCCCACGGGGAGCCTGAGCCTGCCGAACTGCTAGATCTCGTCGATCGAGGCGGCCTCGAAGCGGCTGGAGATGTTGATACCGAGCTCTTCTGCGGCGCGGAACGCCTCATCGTCGGTGTCGCGGAGGTTCACCAGCGTGCCGTCAGCCGAGAGCACCTCGACGTTCAAGCACAGCGACTGCATTTCCTTCATGAGCACCTTGAAGGACTCAGGAATGCCGGGCTCCTGGATGTTCTCGCCCTTGACGATCGCCTCGTACACCTTGACGCGGCCGAGGATGTCGTCGGACTTGATCGTGAGGAGCTCCTGGAGCGCGTATGCGGCACCGTAGGCCTCGAGGGCCCAGACCTCCATCTCACCGAAGCGCTGTCCACCGAACTGCGCCTTACCACCGAGCGGCTGCTGGGTGATCATCGAGTACGGACCAGTGGAACGTGCGTGAATCTTGTCGTCGACCAGGTGGTGCAACTTCAGGATGTACATGTAGCCCACGGAGATCGGCGCCGGGAACGGCTCGCCGGAGCGGCCGTCGAACATCTGGGCCTTTCCGCTCGAGTCGATCAGGCGGACACCATCACGGGTCGGAATGGTGGAGTCGAGAAGACCAGAGATCTCTTCCTCGCTCGCACCATCGAACACCGGGGTAGCGACCTTCGTGCCTGGAGCAGCCTCGAATGCCTGCTCCGGAAGGCGTGCAGCCCACTCCGGAGTGCCTTCGACCTTCCAGCCCTGTTTGGCGATCCACCCGAGGTGAGTCTCCAAGACCTGACCGAAGTTCATTCGTCCAGGAATACCGAGCGGGTTGAGCACGATGTCAACGGGCGTACCGTCAGCCATGAATGGCATGTCTTCCACCGGAAGGATCTTCGCGATGACACCCTTGTTGCCGTGACGGCCAGCAAGCTTGTCGCCCTCGGTGATCTTGCGCTTCTGAGCGATGTAGACCACGACTCGGCGGTTCACGCCTGAGCCGAGCTCGTCGTCACCATCTTCGGCGTTGAACTCCTTGACCGCGATGATCGTGCCCTGCTCGCCGTGAGGAACCTTCAGCGAAGTGTCGCGAACTTCGCGGCTCTTCTCGTTGAAGATCGCACGAAGCAGACGCTCCTCAGCGGAAAGCTCGGTCTCACCCTTAGGCGTGACCTTGCCGACCAGGATGTCTCCCGGGCGAACCTCAGCACCGATGCGGATGATGCCGCGCTCGTCGAGGTCCTTCAGCAGCTCAGGGCTGACGTTGGGGAGATCGCGAGTGATCTCTTCCTTGCCGAGCTTGGTGTCGCGAGCGTCGACCTCGTACTCCTCGATGTGAATCGAGGAGAGGGTGTCGTCCTTCACCAGGTCCTGGCTGAGGATGATCGCGTCCTCGAAGTTGTAACCCTCCCACGTCATGAACGCGACGAGAAGGTTCTTTCCGAGTGCGAGCTCACCGTTCTCGGTAGCCGGACCGTCAGCGAGGACCTCACCGATCTCCACACGGTCGCCCTCGTTGACGACGACCTTCTGGTTGTAGGAGGTGCCCTGGTTGGAGCGGTCGAACTTGCGGAGGTGGTATTCCTGCGTTCCACCCTCGTCGAGCATGACGACAACGCGGTCTGCAGAAACCTCGGAGACGACACCAGGCTTCTCAGCCGTGATCACGTCACCGGCGTCGATGGCTGTGTAGCCCTCCATACCGGTTCCGACGAACGGCGAGTCGCTGCGCAGCAGCGGCACAGCCTGACGCTGCATGTTGGCGCCCATGAGTGCGCGCTGCGCGTCGTCGTGCTCGAGGAACGGCACGAGCGAGGTTGCAACAGACACCATCTGACGAGGAGAAACGTCGATGTAGCCGATTTCTTCTGGGACGAACAGGTCGACCTCACCGCTACCACCCTTGGGGCGTGCGAGAACGTGGCTCTCGCGGAAGCGACCCTTGGCATCGAGCGGCGCGTTGGCCTGCGCGATGTTGAAGTCAACTTCCTCAGAAGCCGTGAGGTAGTCGATCTGCTCGGTGACAACGCCACCCTCTACCTTGCGGTACGGGGTCTCGATGAAACCGAAGGAGTTGATGCGCGCGAACGTAGCGAGCGCACCGATCAGACCAATGTTCGGGCCTTCAGGAGTCTCAATCGGGCACATGCGGCCGTAGTGCGACGGGTGAACGTCACGAACCTCAACACCTGCACGGTCACGCGAAAGACCACCAGGTCCGAGCGCCGAGAGACGACGCTTGTTCGTCAGCCCAGCGAGCGGGTTGTTCTGGTCCATGAACTGCGAGAGCTGCGAGGTTCCGAAGAACTCCTTGATCGCGGCGACGACGGGGCGCACGTTGATCAGAGTCTGCGGCGTGATGGCCTCGATGTCCTGCGTGGTCATGCGCTCGCGAACGACGCGCTCCATGCGGGAAAGACCTGTGCGCACCTGGTTCTGGATGAGCTCACCGACGGCGCGGATACGACGGTTACCGAAGTTGTCGATGTCGTCGGTCGCGAGACGGATCTCGGCCTTCTTGCCAGAGCGGATACCAGAGAAGGTCTCCTCGGTGCCTGCGTGCAGACGAACGAGGTACTTAATCGTGGCCACGATGTCTTCGACGGTCAGCACCGACGAGGTCAACGGCTGGTCAAGACCCAGCTTGTGGTTGATCTTGTAACGACCGACCTTGGCCAGGTCGTAGCGCTTCGGGTTGAAGTAGAAGTTGTCGAGCAGCGCGCGAGCGGCCTCGGCAGCAACCTGCTCGCCCGGACGCAGCTTGCGGTAGATGTCGCGAAGCGCATCTTCCTTCGTGACGATGGTGTCTTTGGCGAGCGTCTCTTCGATCGACGTGTAGCCGGCGAACTCCGTGAGGATCTCTTCGCTGGTCATACCCAGCGCCTTGAGGAAGACGGTGACCGACTGCTTGCGCTTGCGGTCGACGCGCACGCCCACCTGGTCGCGCTTGTCGATCTCGAACTCGAGCCATGCACCACGGCTCGGGATGACACGCGCCGACACGATGTCCTTGTCAGACGTCTTGTCAGGGGTCTTGTCGAAGTAGACACCGGGGGAACGCACCAGCTGCGAAACGACAACGCGCTCCGAGCCGTTGATGATGAACGTTCCCTTGTCGGTCTGCAGCGGGAAGTCGCCCATGAAGACCGTCTGAGTCTTGATCTCACCGGTGAGGTGGTTCATGAACTCGGCCTCGACGTAAAGCGGAGCAGCGTAGGTCTTGCCACGCTCCTTGCACTCGTCGATCGAGTACTTCTCCGGCTCGAGGTAAGGGTTGGTGAACGACAGCTGCATCGTTTCGCCAAGGTCCTCGATCGGGGAGATCTCTTCGAAGATCTCACCGAGACCGCTGTTCTCGTTGACGTCTGTGCGGCCAGCCTTCTTCGCCTCGGCTACGCGCGCCTTCCAGGCGTCGTTGCCGACCAGCCAACCGAAGGACTCGGTCTGCAGGGCGAGAAGGTCAGGGACCGTCAGCGTGTCGGAGATCTTGGCGAACGAAAGACGGGAAGCTCCGCGTCCGTTCTTCGTGGTGGTGGATGTGGATGCGTTGTGAGCAGCAGCCAAGGGAATAACCTCCGTGAGCCCCGCAGGGCTTCTCGATTCCTTTGTCGTCAGGTGGAGTGTGCGCCCGGGAACTCAACAAATGCCGACCACCATATGAGGGCAGGGAGAAACGAGCGCAACTACTAACTATACGCACGATTCGGCGACATGGCAAGCTCAATCCTTGACCAATCTTGGAAGCTGAGGTATTAGTGCACTCTCACGATGCGATGTTGAGTTCGTTGCCCGGAATCGACGCCAGCAGACGCCGCGTATACGGGTCCCTGGGGTTCGTGAAAATCTCTTCTGACGTTGCGGCTTCGACAAGCTTGCCGTCTTTCATGACACAGACGTAGTCACTGATCAACCGCACCACCGCAAGGTCATGCGAGATAAAGAGGTAGCTGAGTCCGTACTCTCGCTGCAGATCGCCCAACAGCGTCAAGATCTGATCTTGCACCAGCACATCAAGGGCAGATACCGGCTCGTCGCACACAATCAGATCGGGCGAAAGAGCAAGAGCCCGCGCAATGGCGACCCGTTGCCGCTGACCACCAGAGAGCTCAGATGGGTAGCGACGCAGCATCGACTGTGGGAGCGCGACGTCGTCGAGCAGCTGCCGCACACGGCGTCGCCGTTCCGCGCCGCTCCCCCGCTTGTAGAACTCCAGCGGCTCAGCGATCAGGCGCTCGATCGTGAACATTGGGTTCAGGCTCGAATACGGATCTTGGAAGATCGGCTGCACCTGCTGACGGAACTGCTTCAGCTCCGGGCGCTTCAGCGACGAGATGTCTTGCCCCTCGTAGCGGATCAGCCCGCTCGTGGGTTCGATGACCTTCAGCAGCATGCGTGCAGTTGTGGTTTTGCCAGAACCGGACTCCCCCACAATCGCCACTGTCTCGCCACGCGGAATCACCAGAGAGACATCATCCACTGCCACGAAATCTTCGCCGCGCCCCCGCACCGGGTACACCTTGGTGAGGTGCTCGATTTCTACGATGTTGTCGGCGGGCCCTTCGACAAGCTCAGGGACCACGCGCTCGCTTGCTGAGCCCTTGGTTGCTGAGCCTGTCGAAGCAGCTGAGCCTGTCGAAGCGGCCGAGCCCGTCGACGCCGCAGGGCGAAGGCGCACCGCGGCCACAGATGGCGCGGCCTCGACGAGCGACTGGGTGTACGGATGTTGCGGAGCCTCCAGAATCTGCCGCGCGGTGCCCTGCTCGACCACTTTGCCTCGGTGCATCACGATCACGCGCTCTGCCCGTTCGGCGGCGAGCCCGAGGTCGTGCGTAATAAGCAGCACGGCGGTACCGAGCTCGCGCGTCATCGCGCCGATCTGATCGAGGATGGTCTGCTGCACTGTCACGTCCAGTGCACTTGTCGGTTCGTCTGCGATCAGCAGCCGCGGCTTACAGGCGAGACCGATCGCGATGAGCGCGCGTTGCCGCATCCCGCCAGAGAACTCGTGGGGGTACTGCTTTGCACGCTTCTCTGGTTCGGGCAGCCCCGCAGCGGTGAGCGCTTCGACGACGCCCGCGTGGACGTTCTTTCGCGTGGCAAGCCCGTGCGCGAGCAATGTCTCTGCCACCTGCGTGCCGATCTTGGCGACCGGGTTCAGATTCGACATCGGATCTTGCGGAACCAGGCCGATGTCCCGCCCGCGAATGCGACGAAGCTCCTGTTCTGAGGCATGGGTGATGTCTTTGCCATCGAGCTGAATAGTGCCAGCGGCAATCTTTCCCCCGCCGGCGAGGAGCCCGATGATGGCCATCGCTGTGGTCGATTTGCCTGAGCCGGACTCCCCCACGATCGCCACGGTCTCCCCTGGTCGAATCTCTAGATCCACTCCTTCGACCGCGTGCACGACGCCATCCATCGTCGCGAAGTCCACGGCAAGTCCTTGGACAGACAGCAGAGGTTCCGACATCTGATTCTCCTTCGCCGCGTTCATCGCGCCCTCGTCCTCGGGTCCATTGCCTCACGCAACGCTTCGCCCAACAGCGTGAAGCCGAGCGCGGTGACGGCGATACAAATACCAGGCAGGAACGCGAGCCACGGCGCGATCGCCAGCTCAGACTGCGCGTAAGTGAGCATGCGCCCCCACTCTGCCGTCTCGGGGCGTCCGCCACCCAGACCGAGGAATGACAGCGCGGCGGCGTCGATCACCGCTGTCGCGAGTGTCAGCGTTCCCTGCACGATGACGGGCCCGATGGCGTTCGGCAGCACGTGCGACATTGTGACCTTGCCCCGGCCGAGGCCGAGGGTCTGCGCCGAGAGCACGTAGTCGCTGGAGCGCTGCTGCAGCATCGATGCCCGCAGCAGGCGAGCGAAGATCGGCACCTGTGATGCTCCGATGGCGATCATCACCGCGAACGGGGTTTGACCGAGGATCGCAGCGATCGAAACAGCCAGAAGCAGGTTCGGTACCGAAAGGATGATGTCGACCACCCGCATGATCAGGGTGTCTACCCATCCACCGAATGTGCCAGCCAGCAGCCCGAGGATCATGCCGCCGACGAGTCCCATCGCCGTGGAAATCACCCCGATCATGAGTGATGCCTGGGCACCCCAGATGAGTTTGGACAATACGTCGCCGCCGAAGCGGTCGAGCCCGAGGGGGAACTGTGGCAGCTCCCCTGGACCTGGGATGTAGGTGGGGGTGATGTACTTTGCGCCGGGGAGCGCCGTCTCTGGGTAGGCAGCAAGCCATGGAGCGAGCGCAGCCACCAACAGAAAAGCCAGCACGATAACCGCGCCGATCCACGCCGTAGGGTTGCGCCGAAGACGGCGGAACACGTCGCGCCAGAATCCGCCAGAACTGTTCTTGAGATCGGCTTGCGCGAGCGCCACGGTGTCGATGTTGCCGCCGTTACCCGCAGATGGCCCCTGGGCGGGGGGAAGCGCGACGCTCATACGATCGCCTTCTTTCGCACGATGGGGTGTGACATCACTGCACCCTCACTCTCGGATCAATGAAGCTGTAGGAAACGTCGACCGCCAGGTTGATCAGCGCGTACGCAATCGCGATGAAGATGATGAACCCTTGGAGCACCGGAAAATCTCTGGTGAAGATCGATCTCGCAAGGAACGAGCCGATACCGGGAAAAGCGAACACCGTTTCGGTGAGCACCGCGCCGGAGATCAAGAGGCCGGTCTGCAGCCCAATCGTCGTGATGACGGGCAGCATCGAGTTGCGCAGAATGAAGCGGTTACGCAGAGTCGGAGAACCGACGCCTTTCGCGCGCCCTGTGCGCACGTAGTCCGCGTTCTGCACCTCGAGAACGCTGGCTCTGGTGATGCGGACGATGATGGCCAGCGGAATGGTACCCAGCGCCAGCGCCGGCAAGATCAAGTGCAGGATCGCATCCCACGCCGCATCGAACTCACCGGTGATGATGCCATCCCACACATAGAAGCCGGTGGGATGGGTGGCATCTATTCGGGGGTTCTGGCGCCCGTCTGACGGTAGCCATCCCAGTTGTACAGCGAAGACGTACTTCAGGATGAAGGCGAGGAAGAACACGGGGATCGTGATGCCGATAAGGCTCAACACGACCGATGCGTGATCGGTGAACTTTCCGTGGCGGCGAGCCGCCCAGTAGCCGAGCGGAATACCGACCCCGATCGCAAAAATGAGTGCCATCACACTCAACTCGAGCGTGGCGGGAAAGCGACGTAAAAACTCTTCCGTCACCGGCCGATTGGTCTGGATTGACGTACCGAAGTCTCCTTGGAGGAGTCGTCCGACCCAGATGAAGTACTGCTCAAGAAGCGGCTTGTTGAAGCCGTAGAGCTCATTGACTCTGGCGACCGCCTCAGGAGTCGCCTTCTCACCGAGAAGAGCGACAGCCGGGCCGCCGGGGAGTGCCCTGACCCAGGCGAACAGCAAAATACTGAGCCCGAACAGGGTGGGGATGAGAAACAGCAGTCGCCTGCCGATAGTGCGCAGCACGAAGATCTCCGTCGATCAGAAGTCGCGTCTTCCCCGGTCAAGCGCCGTGCGCGAGACCGGGGAGAACGCGGCAAGTGGTCAGGCTTACTTGGTGAGAACGATGTCAGTGAAAACTTCGTCGTTCACCGGGCTTGCCGGGTAGCTCTTCACGCGCGAGTCGAACGCCAGGGTGGGCGCCGGGTGCGCGAGCGGAACACCGGGGATGAACTGCGCGACCATCTCGTTGATGTCCTCGTAGAGAGGAGTCTGGTCTTCGAGGCTAGAAACTCCGCGAGCCTCGTTCAGCTTCTGGAACAGCTCCGGGTTGTCGAAGCCCCACTCAGAACTCTGCTGTCCGAAGAAAACCCCCACGAAGTTGTCTGTGTCGTTGTAGTCGCCTGTCCATCCCAGCAGGTGAATACCGTGGTCTGCGGTGCCGGTGGTGCGATCGAGATACTCGACCCATTCTTCGGATACCGGAGTCGTTTCGACACCCACCTCAGCGAGCTGAGACGAGAGCACAGTGAAGATCTGCTCGGGGTCCGGCATGTAAGGGCGTGAGACGTTGACCGGGTAGTTGAAGGTGAGCGCCAACGGGTTTGCTTCGTCGTACCCGGCCTCAGCCAGGAGCGCCTTCGCCTTCTCTGGGTCGTAGTCAAACGTCGTGACATCGGGGTTGTAGCCGTTGACGGTGTCTGGCACGAACTGCGTCGCCTTCTCTGTGCCTTCAGGAAGCACCTGTGTGATGAGGGCGTCTTTATCGACCGCGTACGAGAGTGCCTCACGGACCTTCGGGTCTTGCAGCTCTGGCACCGCCTGGTTGAAGGCGAGGTAGAGGATTGTGAACGGCGGGCGAGACACCATCGTGAAACCGTCGTCGTCGAGGGCCTTCGTGTCAGCGGGGCCGACCAGGTCGTAGCCGTCGATGGAGCCCGACTCGAGCGCTTGGCGACGAGCAGTGGGGTCGTCGATTGTGCGGAAGATAATCTCGTCGATCTGCCCTGGGTCGCCCCAGTAGCCGTCGTACGCCGAGAGGGTGACCTGCTCGCCCGGAGCCCACTCATCGAACTGGTATGGCCCTGTTCCGACAGGGTTTCCCATCGCGTACTCGGAAAGCTGAGGCGCTTCGGCTGATCCACCGACCTCGTCTGCCCCAAATTCCTGCATTGCTGAGGGGCTCTGCATCGCGAAGGACGGAAGCGAGAGCGACGCCACAAAGCCAGCGAATGGTTTGTTCAGCTCGATAGTGACCGCGTAGTCGCCATCCGGAGTGCACGACTTGTACACGGCATCAGCCGCACTGTCGGCGTATCCCTTGAAGAGCTTGTTGTAGTAGTAACCGAAGGCTTCGGAGGCAGCAAGGCCTGTCCAGTTGTACCAGCGGTCGAAGTTGACGCACACGGCTTCGGCATTAAACGGGGTGCCGTCTTGGAAGGTCACATCCTCCTGCAGCACGAATGTGTGGGACATGCCGTCTTCCGACGACTCCCACGATTCTGCGAGCAGCGGCGCGGGGTTTGCCGTGCCAGGTTCTGTACCGACGAGACCCTCGAAGATCTGGCGGGAGACGCGGAAACTCTCGCCGTCCTGCGCAAACGCTGGATCGAGGCTTGCCGGGTCAGAGGACGCGGCGAAGACGAACGTTCCGTCGACATCGCCCCCACCATCTGAACTGTCATCTCCTCGCTCGCTGGCGACGCAGCCTGCGAGGGCGAGTGCTGCGATGGTCGCTCCGGTCACGGCGATGAGTGATCGCCGACGCTTCACTGATTGGTGCATTGTGTGCCTTTCCCTGTCGTGCGCATCGTTGCGCGTTCCCCAGGCTTCGTCGCCTCGGTGACGGTGATGCCTAGACGCTACCCAGCGGACCGTCGGAAACCAACAGGCCAATGTTGCAATCAGGTATCGACGCGACCGGCTCCGGTGCGGTGGTGCGGCACCGCGTCGTGCGTCAACTGCAACGACACAGCAACGGGTTCGCCTCTGAACTGCACGGCGCGCACGAAAAGCACGTCGACGAGTGCGAGCTGCGCGATCCGACTCGACATCGCCGCCATCCGAAACGGCGACTCCTGCGCCTGGGTCAGCAGCACCACGTCTGCCCCTAACGCCAGAGGGGAGTCATTAACGCCGGTCACAGCGACAGCCAGTGCTCCCACGTCGCGGGCAACCTCCAGCGCACGTAGTGTCTCGGCGGTCTCACCACCGTGCGAGAAGGCGATCGCCACGTCATCCGCACCGCGCAGGGCTGCCATGGTGACGGAAAGGTGCGGATCCGGGGAATGTGAGACGGAGCAACCGATCCGAGAGAGCTTCAGCTGAAGGTCTTGCGCGGTCAGTGAGGACGCTGCCTGACCAAAAAGATCGATCTGGCGCGCTTCGATGAGCGCACGAGCCACTCGATCCAGAGCGACAGCGTCGAGCGCGAGAGCCGTCTTCTCAATCGCATCGATCTCTTGCGCCGCCAATTTGGCCGCTATCGCGACTGGACCGTCTTCCTGGTCGATGGTCATCGTGTCCAGCCCGAACCTGGCTTGCTGCGCCTGGACGAGCGTGATGGCCCGTGCGACCTCTACCCGCAGCTCCCGGTATCCGCTGTAGCCGAGCGACTGGGCGTAGCGGGCGACCGTAGAAAGAGAGGTGTGGCAGAGCTGGGCGAGGTCGTTGATTGCGAGCGCAACGACACGTGTGGGGTCCCCCAGAATCGTCTCAGCTACCCGCGTCTCTGCGGCGCTCGCCTGGGCAAGCGAGCGCCGCACACGAGTAAGAACGTCTCCGTCCATGAAGATCCTGTCTCAGGAGGTGCTGATCGTTCTTCGCTGCGCTGTGAAGCCCCCGCGGAGTGCTTCGCGTGCGATCTCCGCACCGATTCTGCTCGCGGAAGCAACCTCGAACGTGGGAAGCGGCAATGGAGTTTCGGTGGGAAGCCCCACGTTGACCACCACGGCACCTGGATCCCGCAGCGCTGCCCGCTCGACGAGCGCGCGTTGCGCGGGATCGGTGTCTGGTCTGTCAACCAGGATCACCGTAGTTTCCGCGGCAGCGCACACCTGGTCTAGCGCACGGTCTTGCTCGTGCATCGACGCAGAGGCGACGTCCACACGCACCCGCGGACCATCCCCTGCAAGCGCGTTGGCCACATATGAGCCTGCACTGTCGACCGCGAGCGTTGACCGGCGACGCGCGTCGAGCACAGCCAGTTCTGCCGCGACAGGAGGCACCTCACCGGTGACCGTCACCACGCGACGCACAATTTCGGCGGCGTCGAAGGCATCGCTGCTCGCATGATCCGGTTCAGCGGAACGAAGCTTCGTAGCAAGAGCCGCCACGCGTGCCGCCGCCTCTTCTACCCTGGCTCTGGAAAGCGTGCCGTCACGCAACGCTGCCACGATGCCGTCCCGCGCGGCGCGGAAGTCGCGTTCATCCTGATCGGGGAACGCCGCATCGCCAGGGTTCGTGGGGTTACCAATGCAGAGCAGGTCAGCGCCAGCGGCGAGCGCTTGAGCTGCTCCCCCACCCAGGCCGACAGTCTCGCGGATGGCGGCCATGTCGAGCGCATCGGTGATGATGACGCCGTCGTAGCCCCATTCGCGCAGGATGCCCAGCACGCGAGGGTTGAGCGTTGCGGGTTGTTCGCCCCACGCTGGCACCACGATGTGGGCCGTCATGACGGCGTCGACCCCTGCCCCGATAGCTGCACGGAAAGGCTCCAGGTGCACGCGCATGAACTCGTCGAGGCCGAGAGTGATTTCCGGCAGAGAATGGTGCGAGTCCATGTGGGTATCGCCGTGCCCAGGGAAGTGCTTGACGCACGCCGCGACCGCTCCGTGTTGCACGCCGTCGATGGTGGCAACCACGTGTCGGGAGACCAGCGCCGGATCGTCGCCGAATGCGCGCACACCGATTACGGGGTTGCGCGGATCGGTGTTGACATCGGCGACAGGGCCGAGCACGACGTTTGCGCCAACGGCGCGCACACGCCTGGCCAGTTCAGCTCCAGTTTGTGCCGACGCCACCGGATCGTCGAGAAGGCCCAGCTGCGCCGCCCCTGGAATGGTTGACCCTGTGGCGGATTCGAGACGGGTGACGCTTCCGCCTTCTTCATCAATACCGATCAGGGCGTTCGGGTTTGCCTCAAGAATTTCGGCGCTGAGCGCAGATACTCCGTCCCCGACGTTCTGACTGAAGTAGACCACTCCCGCAAGACCGGCGCGAAGTTCAGACCGCAACCACTCTGGCGCTTCCGTTCCGAGAAACCCCGGCCACAAGACACCGTTGGCAAGGCGTTCGAGTTCGTCGGTCATCCCTTCACTGCTCCGGCCACCATGCCAGAGGCCAGCTTGCGCTGCACCAGCACGAAGAAGATCATCACGGGGAGCGTAATGATTGTCGATGCAGCCATGATGCTGCCCCAGTCGTTCGAGTAGAGCCCGAAGAACGACTTCAGACCGATCGAGACGGTGTACTGGTCGGTCTCTGCACCGAGGATGGTCATGGCGAAGATGAACTCGTTCCACGCGGTGATGAAGCTGAAGATACTCGTGGCGACAAGGCCGGGCATCACCAGCGGCAACAGCACGGAGCGGAACATCCGCCACCAGCTCGCGCCGTCAATGTACGCCGCCTCTTCCAGCTCCACTGGCACTGCCGCGACGAAGCCGCGCAGCATCCAGATTCCGAAAGCCAACGACAGTGCGATGTAGACAACCATGAGGCCGAGGATGCTGTTGAGGAGCCCGAGCGTCTTCACCTGCAAGAACAGCGGAATCACGAGCGCCTCGAGCGGCACCATCTGCACGATCAGGATCATCATCAAGATCGTCGTGCGGAACTTGAACCGGAAACGTGCCACGGCGACGGCTGCCAGCAGGCACACGATCGCACTCACCAATACGGTGACAAGCGCCACGATTGCCGAGTTGCGGAGGTAGGTGGCGAATCCGCCATCTGTGAGCACGAAAGCGAAGTTGTCGAGCGTGAACTCTTGCGGCAACAGCGACTGTCCGCCACTGGATGCCTTCGCGTCGAAGGCGCTGGAGACCATCCAGTACACAGGGAACAGCGTGAAGATCAGGACAGCGGCGACCGCGATACCCAATCCGATGCGGGAACGGAGTGAGGCGCGCGGGTTCACAGCTCATCCTCCTTCATGAGGGATCGGATGTAGACGATCGTGATGCCGATCAAAACAAGGGTGAGCAGCACGGCGAGCGCCGCACCAAAGCCGTAGCGGTTCTGTCCGAACGATTCGACGTACGACCAGACTCCGAGGTTCAGTACCTGTCGGTTTCCGCCGCCACCGCCGGGCATCAGGTAGACCTGGGCGAAGACTTTGAAGTCCCAGATGGTCGACAGGATGATGACGACAGAGAAGACCGGCTTGAGCGTCGGGAAGATGATCTTCCAGAAGCGTCGCCAGGCGCCCGCACCGTCAAGTGCTGCCGCTTCCAGCATCTCTTTGGAGACGCCCAGAAGGCCGGCGAGTACCGTGATCGCGACGAACGGGAATCCGTGGTGCACCACGTTCAGCAGCACGATCGCGTAGAACGACCACTGATTGGTGAACCAGTTCACCGGTTCGCTCATCAGACCGAGGTCCATGAGCACGGCGTTGAAGATGCCACGGTCGGCATCGAAGATGAAGGTCCAGACATAGGTACCGGTCACGGCGGGCATCGCCCACGCGATCATGATGCAGCTGGAGACAATGACTCGCCAGGTGGTGCCGAGCCGGGCAAGCAGGAGAGCGACGAGCGTGCCGACGGCGACGGTGACGAACACGGCCGCCACGGCGAATCCGACGGTGTTGGGCAGCACCACTGTCCAGAGAGTCGGATCAGTGAGCGCTTCGATGTAGTTCTCGAAGCCGATCCAGTTGTTCTCGCCCGTGTTGATCTCACGAAGACCGTAGTCCTGCAGCGAGTAAATGAATACCTGGATGAGCGGCCAGAGCATGAGCCCGGCGAGGATCGCGAGACCCGGCGCGAGGAGGAGCCAGGGGCGGGCCGCGATGATTGCGCGACCGCGACGCTTCCGGCCGCCGGCCACGGGGGCGGAGGTGGACTCCGCCTCCGTAGCCGGCAGTGGTGCTTGCACCATTGACATGGAAGGAGTGCTTCCTTACTTCTGGTTGAGCAGGTCGGTCATTTCCGCAGCGGCGTCAGCCGTCGCGGTTGCGACGTCCTTCTGCCCGCTGAGGATGGCCTGGATCATGGAGTTGGTCGTCTTCTTTGCCTGGACGGCGCCGAAGTTCGGGGTGACGGGCACGGATGCTCCGCCATCAACCATCTGCTCGGCAAACGGGGCGACCAGCGGGTCGGTCGAAGCCAGCGCTTCCTCCATGGCGGACTGCACGCCGGGGAAGTAACCGGTCTGGCTTGCCCACTCTTCAGCGAGGTCACCGGTGGTCATCAGCTGGACGAACTCCCATGCCAGGTCAGCATTCTCGGTCGTGTTGAACACCGAAAGGTGCGATCCACCGAGCACCGAAGGAGCAATGCCACCGTCTTCGCCGGGGATAACAGCGGCGCCGATGTTGCCATCGAGCTCCGGGTTCGCCTCAATGAGCGACTTCGGCGTCCACGAGCCGGAGAGCATCATGGCGACGTTGCCCTGGGTGAACGAGTCACGCAGGTCCGTTTCCTTCCAGGTGGTAGCACCTGCGGAAGAGAAGCCGTGCTCGGTAGCAAGACCCGTGTAGAACTCGATACCTGCCTGCGACTCATCGCTGTCGAGCTCGCTGGTCCAGGTCTCGCCGTCGAGCGTTGCGACCTCGCCGCCCGCGCCCCAAACCCAGGGGTAGACCTGGAACTCTGCGTCACCGGCAACCGGGAACGGGAGCATGTCTGGCTTGGCTGCCTTGATGGCTTCACCAGCGGTCACGATGTCGTCCCACGTTTCGGGGGCGTCGAGTCCGAGTTCCTCGAAAACGTCGGTGCGGTAGACGAGCGAGCGAACGCCGGCGTACCAGGGCATGCCGTAGAGCTCATCGTCGTAGGTGCCAGCAACGGCAAGGCCCTCGACCAGGTCGTCGCGCAGCCCGTCTTCGGCGTCGACGTACTCGTCGATGGGGAGCAGTGCGCCAGCGTCAGCGAACTCTGCGGTCCAGGTGGTGCCCGTCTCGGCGATGTCGGGGGTGGTCCCACCGGCGATCGAGGTGACGAAGCGGTCGTGAGCGTCTGCCCACTGGATCTCTTCGATGTTGACCGTTGCACCGGTCTCCGCTTCGAAGGCTTCAGATACCTCGTCGTAGAAGGCGGTCGCGTCAGGGTTGGTGCCCTTCATGATCCAGACGGTCAGTTCCTGACCCTCACCATCGGCCGAGCCGTTGTCGCTGCCACCAGCACAGCTGGCAAGGGCGAGAGTGGCCACGGCGCCGAGCGCTATGACCGGAAGAATGCGCTTGTGCATGCAGGGATCTCCTCTTTGAAAGTCCAGACGAGCAGGGGGCGCTCACCCGGGGTTAGGAAAAAGTATCCACGACTAACTAATTCGCTGCAACTTGCTACCAGAAACGTCACACCGTCGTAACATCAGCTCGCGCAGGTAGTCTCCCGCCATGGCACGACGCACGGCAGACCGGGATCGATCGACACTCGCTCGGCATGCGCCCCTCCCCACCCCTGGGCCAACTAAGGGGCTGCTCCAGATCATCGGAGTCGCACTGGGGGTCGTTCTCGTTTCCGCAATCGCGGTCGGTGCCTTCGTCATGGCGGACTACCTCAATCGATTCAACGACGGCGCCGTGTCTCTTGAGGACGCTCCCGACGTTGAGCCCCCAGCGATCGGCGCCTACCCTGGCGAGTTCAGTGTGCTCCTCATCGGCACGGACGAGTGTGGCGAAGTCTCGACGGGACTCCTGGGAGAACGTTGCTCCGAAGCCGACGGCAGCGTGCTTAATGACGTAAACCTGCTCGTACACGTCTCAGCGGAACCTCGAAATGTAACGGTGATCTCACTTCCGCGTGACCTGATGATCCCCACCCCCGAATGCACAACACCAGAGGGGACGATCGCCTCGGCGACAAGCAAGACCCAGATCAACTCGGTCTTCCAACGCGCTGGACTTTCGTGCGTCGCAAAATCAGTGACCGACCTCACAGGGGTGGACATTCCGTTCGCCGCGAAGATCGACTTCGACGGGGTGATGGATATCACCGATGCGATCGGAGGGGTAGAGGTGTGCATCGGAGGCGACGGAATCCGAGACGAAAAGACGGACATCGACTGGGCAGCAGGAGCCCGGACCGTCTCTGGATACGAAGCACTACAGTTCATCCGCACACGCAACGGCGTCGGCGATGGAAGCGACATGGCTCGAGTGTCCAACCAGCAGCAGTACATGTCGCGTCTGGTGAAGAAGATCATGAGCGATGAAGTTCTCGCCGACCCCGCGAAGGTACTCAAACTCGCGAACACCGTCGTCGACAACATCGACCCCAGCGATGAGCTGGCGAACCCCATACGACTCGCACAGCTCGCACTATCGGTCAAGAGTGTGCCGTTCTCAGACTTCGTTTTTCTGCAGTACCCCGTCCTCCCAGATCCCGAGGACGAGAACAGGGTCGTTCCCGACTACGCCGCCGCCGCCAGCATTTGGGACGCGCTCGACAGCGGGCAGTCCATAGAGCTGACCGGCGATGTCACCAACAACGGCGGCGTTGAACTCGTCGATCCGTCCCCCAGCACGCCAGCGGTGCCAGCCACAGATACTCCGCCCAGCGCGTCGCCGGCGCCGCGCGCGACTCTCGATCCGAATGTATCTGGGCAGACCGCAGCGCAGGAGACCTGCGCCAACGGCCAGCAACGCTAATGGCTGCCGCCAACGCGTAGGCTCGTGCGCATGGGCCGGATGCGAACACGAGACACCGAGCACCCGGAGGCCCGCCTCGATCACGGCGGCGTTGCCCGCATCGTGCCTTCGGAGTTCACCAGCGGCTTCGAACTCGTTGTTGACGGCACTCCCCAGTCGCACGTCGACCTCGATGACCCCACGCATCTGCACTTTGAGTACATCGTGCGGATGGGGGCCGTGATCGACCAGCTCGCCCCTGGTCCCCTGACAGCGGTGCACCTCGGTGCGGGCGCGCTGACGATCCCCCGCTACATCGACGCCACCCGTCATGGCTCTCGTCAGCAGGTGATCGAACTCGAAGCGCCGCTTGCTCAGCTGGTGCGCGAGCATCTGCCGCTGCCAAAAGGCGCGGCGATTCGCATCCGTATTGGCGACGCCCGCGAAGGTGTTCGCCGCCTCCCCAGCGCGTTGCACGGAAGCTGCGATCTGGTGGTCTCCGACGTCTATTCCGGCGCGCAGACTCCTGCACACCTCACCAGCGTGGAGTTCTACCGGGAGCTTGCTGCACTGCTCGCACCAGGCGGCGTGCTGTTGGTGAATGTTGCCGATGGGCCCGGTCTTGCGTTTGCACGTCGTCAAGCGGCGACAATCGCAGAAGTTCTCCCCGAGATCGGAATCCTCGCCGACACTCAGGTGCTCAAAGGGCGCAGATTCGGCAATCTCGTGGTCGCTGCATCCGCCACTCCCCTTCCCACCGAGTGGCTGCCGCGCATGCTGGCGGCAGGTCCGCACCCTGCCAAGATCGCGCAGGGCGCAGAGGCTCGATCCTTCATGCAAGACGCGAAGATCGTGACCGATGCAGACGCTGTCGCGTCGCCGCGCCCCGACGCCTCCCTCTTCTTGCGCTGAGGATACGAAGACCAGGGCGCGCCGCCCAGCCGTGGGCCTCCACGGAAGGCACACTTGATGAGGACGCTGCGGAAGGAGAGCAATGAGTTACATCCGGGGATATGACCAAGAGACGCTCCGCGAAGTGGTCGATCTACACGAGTGCGCGACTCGACTCGCAGAGATCGAATCGCAGCGTAGTCTGCCCGCTCTGATGGAGCGCGTGTGGCTGCTGAAGGTGCTCGACCGCCTTGACGAAGCACTGATCATCGCGGACGAGGCCGTGCGTCAAGCTCGCATGGCCGGCACACGCAAAGACGTGTTGCGCGCGCGAGTTTTGCACGCAACGATTTTGCAGTACCGCGGCGCATACGCGGCGGCTGATCAAGAGCTGGCAACATGCGCGACCGAAGCAGAGGGCCAGCGCTGGGCCTCGATCGCCGCCTTCGCCTACCACCACCACGGCAAGAATGCGTACGACGCGGAGGACTACGAGACCGCTCGGGAGAGCTTCAAGCAGTCGCTCTTTTTGCGCCGAGAATCTGGCGCAAAAGACAGTGAACTCGAGACAGCGTTGCTGGCAATCGAGGCGGCAGAACGGCGCCGCCCCTCGCAGCTCATCGCCGGCTGAGCTGCCGCCCGGCGGCAATGTCGGCCGCATGCCCTAACCTGATCGCATGGCGGAACTTGACCGTGTGCGCGTCTGGGGCGAGGCACTGATCACACTGCACCTCGACGAGAGTTGGTCGTTCGACTTCGACAACGCCAAACGTCGGGCTGGACAGTGCGATTACACGAAAAAGCGCATCACGGTTTCGCGGTATCTGGCTGCGCGTTTTGAAGACGACGACATCCACCAGGTGTTACTGCACGAGGTGGCGCACGCGCTCGCAGGTCACTCCGCTGCGCACGGCGTCAAATGGAAGCGTGTCGCTCGCGACCTCGGCTACGTCGGCGGCACGACCCACCACGGCGAAACGGCTGTCGAACTCGCCCCATGGGTGGGGCGCTGCCCCGCCGGTCACATGACATACCGGCACCGCCGACCCAGCAGAGCGACATCATGCGCACGCTGTTCGCGCACATTCAGCGAGGCACATCTGTTTTCGTGGACACGACGCGAGATTCCCACCGACGTACGCCTCGCCGCGCAAATGCCCCGCTGAGCGAGAGTTCCTTAACGAGATCAGCGCTCTAAGTCGAGGGCTTCGGTCTCACCGGAATCGGAAGGCTCCTGGTTGGAATGCTCCTGGTCGGAAGACCTCTGGTCGGCGCCGGCGGCAGCTCGGCGACGGCGCAAGAGTCCGGCCACTGCACGCCAGCCGACAAGGAAGGCCCCGAGCACGAGGGTGGCCACGATGATGAATGGCACTTCTGCCGTGTCACCGCTGAGCACGCGCAGGAGCATGCCACCCGCCACTGTCACAGCCCAGACGACGACACCCCACAGCAGCGACCACGGACGACGCGGCCGTGCCGGTAACAGGCCAGCGAGCAAGTGACCGACCAGGAGCGCGATCACAAAAGGCCAGGCTGTGAGGATGAATCCCACCGGATTCTCGCCATGCGATGCACGGCCAATCGCGGCAAAGACCAGCACGAACACGATGTCGACGATGATGGCGGGAAGGTACCTCATGCCACGACCCTACGTGCCGGATGCTTCGCGCGTTCACCCCGCGCGGCGTGGTGCGGAGAACTACCTCTCGGGAGGATCGATTCGCGCAGAATCCCCTCCCCAGGCAGGGTTCTCCTCCTGTACAGAGTTAGGCGAAGGGGGTGAAGATTCCTTCGCGCAGCAGCGGAACGGTGTCGAGGGCGTCGAGGGCCGCGGCATCGGGGGTCGAGGTGGGGGTGAGGCCCGACGCTTCGATGCGTTCGGTTGCGGCGACGCCGGCGGCGATTTCACGGGCAGAACCGCTCGCCCCGATCATGTGGCGGAGCGCACCGCGCAACGCGCGGAATCCTTCCGCAGCGACGGCCGCATCGGGTGCCGTGTGGTCGATCCCTCGGTCTGACAGTGCCAAGACAATTGCGCCTGCACCGAGCTGATCTTCGACGGCAAAACGCAACGTTCCTGCCTCGTCTGCTTCACCGGCGGCAATGACCGCGATCGACGTTCGCGCCTGTCGTCTTTCTTGAATCTTCTGCACCGCGGAAGCGACGGCAGAAGCATTGCGAATTCCCCCCACCAAAACGGTCGCTTCCGGGGCAGCGGCGGCGACCACTGCCGCACCATTGCTCGACCACTGTGCAGCTTCGGAGAGCGCCACCTCGTGCCCGGAGGCCACGGCATCGATCACCGTGGATGAGAATCGCAGCACATCGACCACCACGACGACGTCGGCTGGCGCGAGACGGGCGAGACCCGCGGTGCCCCAGTCAAAACGGACCTGATACGTGGACTGATCAAACGGCGATGGCATCCAACCAGCCTAGAGCCGTTAGGCCAGGCCGTGTTCGAAGGCGAAGACCACGAGCTGCACCCGGTCTCGCAGCGACAGCTTGTTCAAAATGCGGCTGATGTGTGTCTTCACCGTCGCGTCACTCAGATACTCACGGCCGGCGATCTCTGCGTTCGAGAGCCCGCGCGCCGCAAGCGCGAAGATCTCTCGCTCACGCTCTGTCAGCTCGGTGTACTGCGCCGGTACAGGTTTCGGTGCCTCAGCGAAGTGCTCAAAGAGATCGCGGGTGGCGGAGGCAGCAATGACACTGGATCCCGCATGCACCGTACGAATAGCCGCGAGCAGAAACTCCGGGTCAGCGTCTTTCAGCAGAAAACCACTCGCGCCCTGTCGCATCGCTCGCGCCGCTGCCTCATCGAGGTCGAAGGTGGTGAGCATGACGATGCGGGGCGGATTCGGTTGTCCGAGCAGCTCCGTCGTCGCGGTGAGTCCGTCCATGACCGGCATGCGGATGTCCATCAGCACCACGTCAGGACGAGTTTCGCGCACGATGTCCAGCGCTTCCTTGCCGTTGCCCGCCTCTCCGACGACGTCGAGGTCGGGCTGCGACGCCACGAGCATCCGGATGCCTGCGCGAAACAGCGCCTGGTCATCGACCAGCACGACTCTGATCATTCGAATGCTCCGATCGGGAGCGTGGCGTGGACGACAAACTGTGCCCCTCGTCGCTCGGCTTGCAGACTACCGCCGACAAGCTGCGCGCGCTCGCGCATCCCGATAAGCCCATGGCCACCTGAGGCACTCTTCTGGTCGCCACCCACTGTGTTGCGCACGTCGAGATCGACGCGGTCAGCGAACCACGCGAGCTGCACATCGACGGTGCCGTCACCGTGCCGGATCGCGTTCGTGAGTGCTTCTTGAAGAATGCGATAGACGGCGAGCTGAATAGCGCCTGGCGGTTCTTCCGCCGGTATCGGATCGATTGTGATGCGCGGCTCAATCCCCGCGTGGCGTACCTGCGCGAACAGCGCTTCCAGGTCGGCGAGCGCTGGTTGGGGGCCATCGCCCTGGCGATGACGTAGTTGCGTCAGAAGCATGCGCACATCGCTCAGGGCAGCACGCGCCGTCTGCGAGATCGTTTCGAGTGCGTCTGCTGCCACCTCCGGGTTGGCGGCTACCGCGTACCGTGCACCATTGGCTTGCGCGATGACGACCGCCAGCGAGTGGGCGACGATATCGTGCATGTCACGGGCGATGCTCACTCGTTCTTGTTCTTCGGCGGCGAGCGCTTCTGCCCGTAGCTGGGCCGCCTTTGTGCGGCGAGCGCGTCGTGCTATCCGCCACAACAACCCGCACACCCAGGCAAGCCCGAGAGCCAGGACGCAGACGGCGAGCAGCAATGATCCCACTGCGAGCCGCTCCCAGCCGGTCACGCTGCCGAAGGCGGCCTCGCCAACGATCACGAGGTACGCCGCCGCGACGAGCCCTCCGAACAGCATGGAGGCAAATCCCCACCACAGAACCCTTCGCGTACCCCAGGCTGCGGTGGAGTACAGCACGAGCAAGATACCGAAGTTGATCGGCAGGGGCGTGAGGCCAGACGCCATCTGTAGCGCCGCGCCGACCCAGGCCGCACCGAGCGCGAGTCCGGGGGCGAGCCTGCCTATCGCGACGGCGGCGCACATCATCACGCTGGCGAGTGCGAGCCCCACCAGCGGCCACCCGGTAAGCGGTCCACATCCGATGATGGGAAGCGCGACGATAAACGACATCCATGTCAACATCAGGTACAACAGCACAGCCCCGACGATGTCGAGTGTCAGTGCTGTGGGCGAAAGCTGGCGGATCACTCCCCCACGCTACGCGAGGGCTTCTTCGGTGAGCATCCGCCGCGAGATGTATCCGTGCGAACTAGGCGCGCGCGATGATCTCTCCGTGCGGCACGAGGTACCACCCGTCTTCGTCATCGGCCCAGCGCTTCCACGCCTTGCTGATCTCGTGTAGATCTGCAGTGGTCGCCATGTTGCTGTCCACGAGCTGGCGTGCGAGTGCAGACTCTACGATGCGATCGGCCCACATCCCGCCCCACCACGCACGCTCCGATGGCGAGGCATAGCACCAGGTGGATCCTGTGGCGACAACCTCTTCGAACCCTGCGGCACGCGCCCACGACAGTAGCCGGCGACCAGCATCTGGTTCGCCGCCGTTGGCCTTGGCCGCGGCGCGGTAGAGGGCGAGCCAGCGTTCGAGTTCCGGCATCACCGGAAAGCAGAGGAAGCCGGCATAGTCGGCATCGCGGGCCGCTACGATCCCACCGGAGACCGTGACCCGGCGCATTTCGCGGAGCGCTTGCACTGGATCCCCCACATGCTGCAGCACCTGATGGGCGTGCACGACGTCGAAAGAGTTCTCGGGAAAGCTCAGCGCGTGCACATCCTCCAGCGAGAATGCGATGTTGGTGAGCCCGCGCTCCGCGGCGAGCGCACGGGAAAGCGACATCGCGTGCTCGTCGATTTCGGTAGCGGTGACGTGCGTGACGACAGCGGCAAAATCGACAGTGATACTGCCCGGACCAGCGCCGACGTCAAGCAGGCGAGTAGAAGAGGTGAGGTGGGGGCGCAGGTACTCGGCGGAGTTGGCGATGTTGCGCACGTTGTGTGAGCGCAGAACAGATTCGTGGTGTCCGTGTGTGTACGAGGCCATGGCGCTCAGTCTCGCATAGCGCCTGTTCAGTACAGTTCGGCGACGGTGCGGCGGATTGTCTCGCGGTCTGGCTTCCCTGACGGGAGTGATGCGAGTTCATCAACAAGGAAAAGCTGGGTAGGGCGAGCGTGCCTGCCCACCTCCTGTGCGACGGCTTCACGCGCCTGCGCAAGCTGGTCTCGTTCGGTTCGACGAAGGGCTTGGCCGCGGGACGCGACGATAACGGATGCTTCGCCCCATCGTTCATCTTCGACGCCGATCACCACCGCTTCCTGCAACCCTGCAACTCGCCGGACGATGCGTTCTACTCTGTCGAGCGAGATGTTGATACCGCCGGAAACGATCACGTTGTCGGCCCGCCCTCGCACTCGCACAAGACCGTCTTCGATGAGCCCGAGATCTCCGGTGCGGTACCAGCGGATCCCGTGCTCGTCGCGCTCAAACGTGCGCTCCGTGAGTGACTCGTTGCCCAGATATTCCTGAGCGAGCATAGGTCCGGCAATGCGTAGTTCGCCATCGACGGTGCGCACGCCGACAATATCGAGCGGCATGCCGTCATAGACGCATCCTCCGCTGGTCTCCGTCGAACCGTAGGTGCGCACGACCCGCACTCCCAGATCGGCAGCGCGCTCTCGCAACGGCTCAGGAAGCGACTGACCTCCGACGAGGATGGCACGGTACGCCATGAGCGCCCCGCGCACCGCGGTGTCGTCGTCTGCCGCATCGAGCAGAGTCGCTATCTGTGCTGGCACAAGTGCGGTGTACAGGTCGGGGACAGCACCCGTCGCCCCCTGAGGACGCAACATGGCAAGTGTCGTCTCGGCGAACGAGGTGGGAGAAAAGCGTCCCTCGATGATTCCCGGCTGCGTGCCAGCAAGAATCGAACGCACCACAACCTGAAGCCCCGCCACATAGCTTGCGGGGAGTGCAAGAAGCCAACGTCCGCTCCCGATGCGGGCGGCGGTAGCCTCGGCACTGGCCCGAAGCGCCTCGCCACTCAGAGCTACCCGCTTGGGGACTCCGCTAGAACCGGAAGTGGCAATGACCGCGGCGATCCCCTCCGCCACCGTCTCTGGAGCACCAGCAACCATTCCCAACCCGAGGGCTGGGCCACCCTCGAGTGCTCGCTGCAGCGCTTCTCGCAGGAGCGCGGGGTCATCGGCTTGGGTCGGGACCAGGGCAGTCATGCGCGTTTCCTGCTTAGTAGTGCCAGGGGAAGGAAGACCAGTCGGCGTCGCGCTTTTGCAGGAAGGAGTCGCGGCCTTCAACGGCTTCGTCCGTGCCGTAGGCGAGGCGGGTGGCCTCTCCCGCGAACACCTGCTGGCCGACCAGCCCATCGTCGACCGCGTTGAAGGCGAACTTGAGCATGCGGATCGCCGTCGGCGACTTCGTCAACACCGTGCGTGCCATCTTTAGCGCTTCTCGTTCGAGTTCCGCATGCGGCACGACCCGGTTCACGGCGCCTGCCTCATAGGCGCGTTGCGCGGAGTATTCCTCGGCCAGGAAGAACACTTCCCTGGCAAACTTCTGGCCGGTCTGACGCGCCATATATGCCGAACCGTATCCGGCGTCGAAACTGCCGACGTCGGCGTCTGTCTGTTTGAAACGGGCTTCTTCTGCGGAGGCGATCGTCAGGTCGCACACCACATGCAACGAGTGCCCTCCGCCAGCCGCCCAGCCGGGAACAACAGCGATGACAACTTTGGGCATGAAGCGGATCAACCGTTGCACCTCAAGAATGTGCAGCCGTCCCGTCGCCGCCCCGGTCCCTGACCCCGTCGCCCCCTCGGTCGCTGAGCCTGTCGCCCCCTCGGTCGCTGAGCCTGTCGAAGCGTCGGTCGCTGAGCCCGCCGCCCCCTCGGTCGCTGAGCCTGTCGAAGCGTCGGTCGCTGAGCCCGCCGCCCCCTCGGTCGCTGAGCCCGCCGCCCCCTCGGTCGCTGAGCCTGTCGAAGCGTACTGATACCCATCGCGTCCGCGAATGCGCTGGTCACCGCCGGAGCAGAACGCCCAACCGCCGTCTTTCGCGCTCGGTCCGTTGCCGGTCAGCAGCACCGCCCCGATGCGCGAGTCTTGACGTGCGATATCGAGTGCACGGTACAGCTCGTCCACCGTGTGCGGGCGGAATGCATTGCGCACCTCTGGCCGGTTGAACGCGATGCGCGCGATCCCGCCATCGTGTGAGACGTGGGCTGTGATGTCGGTGTAGACCTCAGCTCCGGGCGCAAGCACCCATTCGGCCGGGTCGAACAGGTCAGAAACGGATGCGGTGGTCACGCTCTCCACCCTATTGCGCGCGCTCGCACGCATGTACTGCACGCGCCGTCAGCGGAGGTGCGCGCGTGTGCGCTCCCTCCGCGACTACCGTGAGGGCATGACATTGCAGATCTCGCGTATCGACCCGTTCGACACCGCGGCGGTAGACGCGTGGTGGGACGCCTATGCCGCAGCCCAGCGCGAAGACAGAGGCCCGATGGCCACAGTGTGGTCGAGGGAAGAAATCCGTCACCAGTTCCAGCAGGAGTCGCGGACGACCGAGCGACGCGCGTACTTACTTCTCGACGACGATGCCGTTGTCGGAGCTGCAGGACTCGCCCTCCCGCTGAAAGACAACACCCATGTCGCAAACATCAGCATCGAGGTTCCTCCAGCGGAGCGACGTCGAGGGATCGGCTCCACAGCACTCACGTTCCTCGAAGGCGAGGCGGTCACCGCTGGACGCACCACTGTGCGCAGCGACGCGTCGTGGCCGTACGAGTTGGGCGCGGATGGCGGAGGCTCCCCCGGCAGAGAGTTCGCCCGCTGCCACGGCTACGCCCTCGCGCTGGGAGATGTGCAGAGCCGTCTTGCACTGCCGGTCGACCTCGCACTCCTCGACAGCATCGGTGAAGACATTGCGCCAGCAGTCGAGGGCTACACACTTCGGAGTTGGATCGGCCCCGTCCCCGAAGACGTGATCGAAGACTGGGCGGTGTTGGATGCGTCGATCGATACCGAAGCCCCCAGCGGCGACCTCGACATTGAGCAGGCAACTCCCGACGTCGACGGCGTGCGCGAAACCGAAAGTCTGCTGGCCCAGCAGCGCCGCATTTCACTCGGTGCCGTGGCATTGACCCCCAACCGCGAGGTCGCCGCCTACTCGCAGCTCGTCATCTCCCGCGATGACGGAAATGCCTACCAGTGGGGCACCCTCGTTCGTGGGTCTGACCGCGGTCACCGCCTGGGCACAGCCGTCAAAATCGCCAACCTCCGGCTTCTGCAGAGCACCGCTGCACATACCCGCGCCGTGTACACCTACAACGCCGAATCCAACGTGCATATGCGAGCCGTCAACACGCGACTCGGGTTCATCCCGAGCGAGCGGATGGCCGAGTTGCAGAAGCGCCTCAGCTAAACCGCCGCGACTCACCCAACCAACGAACGAGACACAGCAGAGCGCACGGAGCAGAATGGGCACATGATCCCACCGCTTGCAGACCTGCTCGACTCTGCCAGGGTCGTCGCCCTTCCGATGCACAGTCGTTTTCGCGGCGTCGATGTGCGTGAGGCGCTGCTCTTCGAAGGCCCAGAAGGGTGGGCGGAGTTCTCTCCGTTTGTCGAGTACGACGACGCGGAAGCGTCGACGTGGCTGGCTGCCGCGATCGACTTCGCCTGGCGCCCTCAACCAGAACCGCTGCGCACCAGAATTGGTGTGAATGCGACGGTTCCCGCAATTGAGGCCGCACGGGTGCCCGATCTGCTTGCGAGATTTGCGGGCTGCCGCACCGCCAAGGTCAAGGTCGCGGAGCCTGGCCAAACCCTGGCAGACGATGTCGCACGCGTGCGTGCGGTGCGCGAGGTGATGGGACCAGAGGGACGCGTGCGGATCGACGCCAACGGTGCGTGGAATGTCGACGAAGCAGAGCACGCCGTGCACGCCATGAGCGAGTATGACCTGGAGTACGTTGAACAGCCGTGCGCCACGGTTCCGGAGCTCGCTGACCTGCGCAAGCGCGTGAAGTACATGGGCATTCCGGTGGCCGCCGACGAGAGCGTACGCAAGTCCGCTGACCCTCTCGCCGTCGCCCGCGCAGGCGCCGCCGATCTGCTCGTCATCAAAGCTCAGCCCCTGGGCGGAGTCACGCACGCGCTTCAGATCGTGACGGCCGCAGGGCTACCTGTCGTGGTGTCTAGTGCGTTGGATACCGCGATCGGCCTGTCGCAAGGTGCCGCGCTCGCCGCCGCTCTCCCGAACCTTGACTACGACTGCGGCCTCGGAACATCGTCGCTGTTCTTGGATGACGTGGCCGATTTTCGACAGGTAGACGGCTCGGTTCCGGTGGAACGAGTGACCCCGGATGCCGCCGCTCTCACCAGACTTGCCGCCGCTGATGAGCGACGGGAATGGTGGATCGCGCGGTTGGCACGCTGCTACGACTCGATCAGCAGCTGAACGAGTTGGCCGAGCTCTTCGCCACCGGAGTGGCGAAGCTGCGCGTCGTCTTCCCCTGCCATCGCTCCGCGCACCGTCATGCCCTCCCACATGATCATGAGCATGCGCGCGGCAGTCTCCGCAGGCAGACGTAGCCGCAGGAGGCCTGCCGAGATGATGTCGTCGATGATCTGCTCGATACTCGCGACCATCTCGCGCTCTTGAGCCAAATAGGCTTCGCCGAACTGCGCGTCGCGAAGAGCCCTAATCCGGATCTCGCTCATCAGCATCACGCCGAGACGATCATCGCCGCCGAGCTCCATAATCTGCTGGAGCAGACCGATCGGGTCGCACCCGGCGACCAGCGCACCGTCGGCAGCCAGCTCATCGACTCGTGCACGCACGGCACTCACGCGCACCTCGGCGACGCTGCCAGCCAGCATCAGGAAAAGCTCGTCTTTGGACTCGAAGTTCGAATAGAAAGCGCCGCGCGTGAAGCCTGCGCGTTCGCACACCGCTTCGACCGATGCGCCGTCGAGCCCGACCTCCGCGAACACTTGCGCCGCTGCCTCTAAAAGACGGGCGCGCGTATTCTCGCGGCTGCGGGTTACGGGTATCGACATTGAGACCACCTCGCCCTTCGTTGTCGCTCTCTCACACCCCGCACACAGGATGCGCGAAGCGAATGACCTTACGATACATCTATGTATCGGATACACCTGTGTATCCACCCTGTACCCCCTCGGAGGCACGCGTGTCCACACTCCTGTCGTCACTCGGACGATGGTCTTTCCGGCATCCGTGGCGAGTTCTCGTCTCCTGGCTGCTTGCCCTCGGCATCGCCGGAGCAGGCGCCCTCGTCCTCGGGGCGGGCACAGACAACACGTTCTCCATCCCAGGGACTGAGTCGCAGGCCGGTCTTGAGCAGCTGTCGCGCTCATTCCCGCAGGTAAGTGGCACCAACGCGCAGTTCATCGTCGTCGCGGCCGACGGCGACAAGGTCACAGACGACGAGTACCGCGAAGACATCGAGGATGCCGTCGACGAGCTCGGCGACCTCGACGATGTGCTCGCCACCACGTCTCCGTATGACGAAACCGTCAGTGGCATGATCAACGATGACGACACCGCGGCGATTGTGCGCGTGCAGTTCGCTGGCGAATCCACCGATGTATCTGAGGAGACCGTCGCATCTCTGCGCACGGTTGTCAGCGATCTCGACTCTGCACTGCCCGACGGCTCGCAGGTGTCGCTGGGCGGCGACCTTTTCGCTGTCTCGATCCCCGGTGTCACGATCACCGAAGCGATCGGTCTGCTAATCGCCCTCCTGGTGCTCATCGTCACGTTCCGCTCATTCGTGATGGCGGGGCTTCCCCTTCTGACGGCAATCTTGGGGGTCGGCATCTCGATGGCCGGCATCTTTACAGCGACCGCGTTCGCCACGGTCTCATCGACCACCCCCCTGCTGGCCCTCATGCTCGGACTCGCGGTCGGGATTGACTACGCGCTGTTCATCATGGCGCGGCATCAAGACCAGGTGCGCGAAGGTGTTGACCCAGAAGAGTCCGCCTCCCGCGCTGTCGGCACTGCCGGATCCGCTGTCGTCTTCGCTGGTGTCACCGTGCTCATCGCGCTGATTGGGCTGGGATTCGCTGGCATTCCGTTCTTGACCACCATGGGTATCGCGGCTTCTGTCGCTGTCGCCGTCGCCGTCGCCATCGCCGTGACGCTCACCCCTGCGCTTCTCGGTTTCATGAAGGGCAAGGTTGTCGGACGCCCGAAGCGCGTGCGTAAAACTGCTTCCGCTACTGATCAGCCCAAGGGCAGCGCTCGGTGGGTGAATGGCGTAACCAAGCGCCCAATCCTGGTGTCGCTCGCTGTGGTCCTCGGCCTCGGTATCGTCGCCATCCCCGCTTTGAGCTTGAACCTGGCGCTCCCCAACGCCGGGGTCTTGGCACAGGATTCCGAAGCGCGCCAGAACTACGATCTGGTGGCTGAAGAGTTCGGTGCGGGCTTCAACGGACCGCTCATCCTCACGGGCACCATCGTGACTTCCACCGACCCCCTCACGCTGATGGAAGACCTCGGCGACGAGGTCGCCAAGGTCCCCGGCGTCAAAGAAGTCGCCCTGGCGACTCCCAACGAAACAGCCGACACCGGCATCGTGCAGATCATTCCAGAAACAGCACCCGATGCCCCGGAGACCGCTGATCTGGTGCGCGAATTGCGCAGCCATCACGACGAATGGCTCGACGAATTCGGCATCGACCTGAAGGTCACCGGCTTCACTGCCGTCGGCATCGACATCTCCGATCAGCTCGGCAATGCCCTTCTCCCGTTCGGGATCTTCGTGATCGGCCTTTCCCTGATCCTGCTGACCATCGTGTTCCGATCGCTGTGGGTACCGATCACTGCCGCCGCCGGCTACCTGCTCTCGATCATTGCCGCATTCGGTGTCGTCGGAGCTGTCTTCGAATGGGGCTGGTTCGCCGATCTGCTGCACGTGGCCAGAGTGGGGCCGATCATCAGCTTCATGCCGATCATTTTGATGGGTGTGTTGTTCGGCCTCGCCATGGACTACCAGGTATTCCTCGTCTCACGGATGCGCGAAGACTTCGTGCACGACCCCGATTCGAAGAGCCCCAACCGGCAGACCCGTCGTGCGGCTGCGCTGCGCACCGTACGCAGCGGGTTCACCGGCTCGGCAAAGGTGGTTACCGCCGCTGGCCTCATCATGTTTGCAGTCTTTGTGGCGTTCGTCCCAGAGGGCGACTCATCCCTGAAACCGATCGCCCTCGGCCTCGCCGCCGGTATCGCTATCGATGCCTTCCTGGTGCGGATGACGCTGATCCCGGCGCTGATGGCGATCCTTGGCGAACGCGCCTGGGAGTTGCCAGCGTGGCTCGAGAAGATCCTCCCCCGGGTCGATGTCGAAGGGGAGGCCGTCGAACGCGAACGTCACCTCGCCGAGTGGCCAGGTGACGGATCGATCCTCGCCGCAGACGACCTGGAGATTGACGCCGACTCCCGCCTTATATCGGGCTTGTCGGTGCGCATTCCCGAGGGTGGTGCCGTGATCGCGACTGGCGCAGACGCACGCACCCACCGTGCGCTCGCTCTCGCTTTCGCTGGACGACTCACTCCCACCGACGGACGCCTCCGGGTGGCCGGTCACCTGTTGCCAGGTCGTGCCGCATGGGTACGCTCGCACGTCGGCTGCGTGCTTGTCGATGACTCAGGGGCGGCGCTCGCCGACCTCGCCGAAGCGCTGCGCGGCAAGTCGCAGATCGTCATCATCGACGGCATCGACCGTCTGACCGGCAGCCAACAAGACCAAGCAACGGCCATGTTGCGTGATGCGACGGCAACCCGCCGGCTCGCCGTCCTCGCGACAGCCGCTGATGTTGAAGCGGCAGGTGCCGTCCTCGCGGACGCAGGCTGGCGCTCCGCAGAAATTCTCCACACGCACACTCCCCGTCGGAGTGCCGCCGAATCCACCGAGGTGAACGCATGACCCTCCCCATCGAGCGTGCACGCTCCCGCAAGCCGATCACCTGGCTGACCATCCTCGGCATCCTGCTGCTGCCTGCGGCGGTGGGCGGCATCTTGGTCGCCGCGCTGCAGAACCCCACTGAGCGCTTGGATTCCATGACGGCGGCGATCGTTAACCTCGACGAACCGGTGACGATTGACGATCAGTTGACGCCTCTTGGCCGCCAACTGGCCTCCGGACTCGTCGAGGGTTCAGACGACCTCGACTCGAACCTCACCTGGGTCATCTCCAACGAAGATGACGCCGCGAACGGCCTCGCCGACGGCTCGTACCAAGCAGTCATCACGATTCCTGAAGACTTCTCTGCCGCCGCCACTTCGGCCGGGCGAACGATCTCCGACGGCGAAGGAAACCCAGAGCAGGCCACCATCGGCGTGACCACTCCAGAAGACGGACTCATCGCCGACGATCTCATCACCGGACAGATCGCTGACGTTGCCGCTGCCACCCTGGGCACCATGCTTTCGGAGGCAACGACCGAGAACATCCTCGTCGGCTTCACCACCATCGGCGACCAAATCGGTGAGGCGGCAGACGGAGCATTCGAGCTCGCAGACGGCGCCAGAGGCGCAGCAGATGGCGCCGCTGAGATCCCCGACGGCGCCACTCAGCTCGCCACCGGTGCGAGCGATCTCAGCAACGGTGCGTACTCGCTGGCATCAGGACTCGACACGATCGCGAGCAACACGCGCGATGCCGCAGCCGGGGCCAGCAGCATCGGATCCGGGCTCTCCAGTGGAGCAGCGGAACTCTCCCGGAACGGGCTTGTCCCCGACGAACTCTATGCGGGTGCGAACGGTGCATCGCAGCTGGCCAGCGGAGTCGCCACCGGCGTATCGGGTATTTCCACCGGTCTCGATGCGCTCGTCGCACAGTGTGCTTTGGCAGCCGCTCCCGAGTTCTGCGCACAACTCGACGCCCTCGCGACCGGCGCAGGCGACCTCGTCTCGACGGCGAACACGTCGGCCGAAGTGGCAGCGGGAACCGCAGCAGGCCTTGGCACGTTTGACACCCAGGCTTCAGCGGAGCTCGCCGGGCAGCTTTCTCAAGCGGGCACCGGAGCCACTGATCTCTCCAACGGGCTCACTCAGCTTGCCGATCAGGGCGTCGCCGCTTCTGCCACCGGTGCTCGCGGGATTGGCTCTGGTGCAACCCAGCTCTCCGATGGTGCGACGGCGCTCGCCGATGGCGGCACCGAGCTTGCAACAGGCCTCGACACTCTCGCCACGGGTACCGGCGACCTTGCTGGCGGACTGCGCACGGCCTCCGACTCGCTCCCCTCTTTCAGCGACAGTGAGACCACCTCGCTCGCCTCGGTGATTGCCGACCCTGTGTCGTCGAACTCATCGATCAGCACGATCTTCGGGCCTACCGCCATCCCGCTGCTGACAGCCGTGGTGTTGTGGTTCGGTGGCCTCGCCACGTTCGTGGTGATGCGGGCGCACACGGCCCGCACGCTCACGTCGCGGCGATCGTCGGCGGCGCTCACCCTGCGCGCTTTCGCCCCCGCCGCGTTGATCGGTGCTGGCCAGGGCCTCTTGGTGTCGCTGATCGTGCAGATTGTGGCGAACTACGACGCCGCTGCCTGGTGGAGTTTTGCGGGCACCGCTGTGGTGGCTGGCATCGCATTCGCTGCGGTGAACCAGGCGCTCGTCGCTCTGTTCGGCGGAGTGGGGCGTTGGATCTCTGCTCTCATCGGCGTTCTCGCTGTCGCGACTGGGCTCATCTCGACAGTGCCAGCGTGGCTTTCCAGCCTCGGCGCGGCGTTGCCCACAGATCCCGCTTTCGCAGGGTTGATCACCGCCAACGGCTCCGCCGTCGCAGCCCTCATCGTCTGGGCCGCCCTGTCACTCCTGGCCACCACCCTCGCCGTGACCCTACGCCGCACCACTTCCCCCCAAGCCCTACCCGCCTAACCCCCACCCCCCATCCCCCCATCCCCACACACCCACACCCCACACCAAAACGGAGACCACCTGCGCTATGCGCGGCGTGTGTATGTACACACGCCGGGCTGGGCGCAGATGGTCTCCGTTTTGTGAAGGAGGGCGAGGGTTAGCTCAGGCCGGAGTAGGCGTGCAGGCCCTTGAAGAAGACGTTCACGATGGTGAAGTTGAACAACACGGCCGAGAAGCCGACGATGGCAAGCCATGCGGATCGGTTTCCGCGCCAGCCTCTCGTTGCCCTGGCGTGGATGTATCCGGCGTAAAGCACCCAGATCACGAAGGTCCAGGTCTCCTTCACATCGAAGCCCCAGTACCGGCTCCAGGCGTAATAGGCCCAGATGGATCCGGCGATGAGTGTGAAGGTCCAGAGGATGAAGCCGATGATCGTGAACATGTACGCCAGGCTTTCGAGGCGCACAGAAGTGGGGAACGTACGAAGGAATCCAGGACCCGTTTTCGCTGCCCCCTCGTTGACGAGGCGCTCACGCCGCGACTGCATCAACTGGATCACCGACAACGCGAACGCGAGGGCGAAGAACGCCGTCGCCAGCGATGCCACGAAGACGTGAATGACGAGCCACACGCTCTTCAACGGATCCATCAAAGGAGAAACTTCGACGTAGAAGTTGGTCGAGCCGAGCCCGAGCAGCACCACAACAAGCCCGGTGATGAAGGTGCCGAGGAAGCGCAAATCGATCCGGGTGAGCACGATCAGATACACGGCGATGATGAGCAGCGTGCCCATCATTGCGAACTCGTAAAGGTTGGCCCACGGCACCCGGCCAGCCGCGATGCCACGCGTGACGGTCGCAGCCAGATGGAAGAGGAACCCGAGCACTGTCAACGATGTGCCGATGCGTTCCATCACGAACCGTGGAGGTTTCGCTGTCGCCACCGCCCCGGAAGACGTGGTTACGCTGCCGCCTCCCGCGCCAACCAGCATCGACTCTTGGACGCTCTGCGCATCGGCTGTCGCCTGCGAACGTCGTGCGAGATCGAAGGCGTAGGCCACGAAGGCCGCCGCATAGATCGCAATCGCCGTCCAGAGCAGGACAGGCGAGATCACGTCGAGTTCAAGCATGATTTCAGTCTACTTTCCGAGTTTCGGACGCCGGAGTCTCCGGCTTTGCGGAGTCGTCCGCACCCGCGGTCGTGCCGCCAACAGCGTCGAGCAGCCGAGCGTGTCCCTTGACGAGGTCTTCTACCGCCGTAGGAAGTGTCGGGTCTTCTCCGCGAGCCAGCGCGGCGTACTCCAACGACACCGCGCCGTCGTTCGCAGAAGCCTTGACCCAGACGCGCCGACGGGGCACGAAGAGCGCGAGCATGAGTCCAGCAAGAGCCAACGTCGCGAAGCCGAGCACGATGATGCCCGACTCGTCGCGGTGGATCTGCAGCGATGCGAACCTCTTCACCGATTCTGAGGCGTCGGTGGCCCCCGCGGGAGACTCGTCGTCGAAGGTCACCGATCCCAGCCCATTCGGCAGCTGCGCCGTCTGCCCTGGGGTAAGTTCGATCGACTCCACGTCGGTGGTGCGACCGGTGAGCTTCGTCATCCCTGTGGTGTCGAGCACGTACACCGAGCGCGGCACACCCTCGTTGATCCCCAGATCGCCGGTGTACACGTCGAGCGTGAGGGTCGGGTTCGTGAGGTCGCCGTATGCGGAGAAGAAAGCGCCGCTCTCCAGCACGCCGGTCGTCGGGTAGAAGAACCCCACAAGGCCGACCTGTTCGGCCAGCCCGTCTGGCACCTTGAGCACGCCGAGCGAGGTCATGTTGTTGTCTTGCGGGAGGAACGGGGTGCTATTGGTGAACACCACGTTGCCATCGGGGTCGCGCACCGTGACGGTCGGCGCGTAGCCGTTACCCAGCAGGAACACGTCGTCGTCGGCAATCGCGAGCGGCTCATTGACCTTCACAGAACCAGTGCGCTCTTCACCGTTCTCCTGCACCGTGACGTTGGCCGAGAAGTTGTCGGCCTGACCGGAACCTGGCGCTCCGAACGGTTGATAGTTGACGTCGAACGAGTCGAGGCGCATCGAGTACGGGGCAAAGGCGTCGTCGCCGACAAAGCGACCGCGGTTCATCGAGTCGTAGTCCAAAAGCGTGTTCGCGAAGGTCTCCCCTTCGACAAGCACGCGCTGACCGGTGTACGCGAAACCGCCGCCGACCCCGACGGTCACCAGCACGCCGACGAGCGCGATGTGGAAGATCAGGTTGCCCGTCTCACGCCAGTATCCTCGCTCCGCGGATACCGAGAATGTGGTGCCTCGGTCGTAGCGTTCTACCCGGTAGCCGAGTGCCTTGAGCTGCTTCGTCGCGACATCGATCGACGCGGCGGCTTCTTTCTCGGCATCGCCCGTCTTGGTACCGGAATCTGCCGTCGTCCCCCGCGTGACGCCGCGGTAGTCCTCCAACCGCTGCAGGCGAGCAGGGGTGCGAGGGGGCCGCGCGCGCAGAGCCTTCGCATGGTGCTTGATGCGCGGGATCACGCAGCCGACCAGCGAGGCGAACAGCAACAGGTAAATCGCCGAGAACCACGGCGACAGGTAGACGTCGAACAGCTTCAGCGAGTCGAGGATCGGGAAGAGATCTGGGTTATTGCGCTCCCACTGCGTGACACCGTTCGGGTCAGCCATCCGCTGCGGGAAGATCGATCCGGGAATCGCCGCAATCGCCAGCACGAGCAGCAGGATCAGCGCAGTGCGCATGGAGGTCAGCTGACGCCATCCCCACCGCAGCCATCCGACGAGACCGAGCTTCGGTTGCGTGATCGCGTCATCGCCGTCGACGTGGTCTGACGGGCGGAGCGGATCGCTGGAGTCGCTGTTCACGGCACCTTTGTTCTTCATCGTGGTCTTCTCAGAGGGGTCGGAGGGATCAGAGGGGGAGGATGACACTGCCGATCACCGCCGTCAACCGAGACATAATGTCGGTCCAGAGGCCGGTGACCATGAGCACCCCGAGCAGAATGAGCATCACGCCGCCAATCACGTTCACGACGCGAATGTGGCGACGCAGGAACCCGATAGCCCTCGTCGCCCACCCGAACCCGAGAGCGACAAGCAGGAACGGGATGCCCAGGCCGAGGGAGTACGCAAGACCGAGGAAACCGGCGCGCACCGGATCGCCTGCGTTAAACGACAGTGCGAGGATCGCGGCGAGCGTCGGCCCCATGCAGGGCGCCCACCCGATCCCGAGCGCGACCCCGAGTAGAGGAGCACCAACGATGCCCGCCTTCGAATCGACCTGAAAGCGGAACTCCCGCTGCGCGAAGCCGAAAAGCCCGAGGAAAACGAATCCCATCGCGATGATAAAAACACCGAGGATGCGGGTAACCAGGTCGCCCCACTGCAGCAGGAACACTCCGACAGTTCCCCCCAGCACCGTGTACGTGACGAACACGATGGTGAATCCGAGGATGAACAGCAGCACGCCGAGCACGAGCCTGCCGCGCGTAGACGTCTCTGCTTTCTGTGTCGCTGCCTTCTGTGTCGCGGTTGTCTGGCCTGCGGTTTGACCTGCGCTCCCCGCAGCGACCGGCTGCCGAGGCGCAACGGCGCCGCTGATGAACCCGAGGTAACCGGGAACAAGCGGGAGCACGCACGGGGACAGAAAAGAGACGAGCCCTGCCAACATCGCAACCGGAATTGCGATCCAGAGCCCGCCAGAGAAGATGATCGCTTCGGGGGTCACTGCGCACCCTGCTCGTTCACAGGTCCTCCGCTAGCGCGTCTTTGACGAGCGTGGAGAGAATCGAAGTGCCATCGATCGGACCGATGATCCGGGCAGCCACCCTGCCCTGTTTGTCGAGCACGAGGGTGGTGGGGGTGGCAGCGATCGGCACCACTTTAGAGAAGGCGAGCTTCGCTTCGGCGGTGTCTACATCGATCAAGCTCGGGTAGGTGATGCCATATTCTTCGGCGAAAGCGATGGCGGTGTCTGCCTGGTCACGGGTGTTGATTCCCACGAACGCGACGTCGTCTTCGCTGTACTCCTGCCACACCGCTTCGAGGTCGGCGGCTTCGAGGCGACACGGCGCACATCCGGCGTACCAGAAGTTGACGACTGTGACCTTGCCTGCGTCGTCCGCGCTGTCGTACTGCTCACCCAGCTCGGTCACGCCGGCGAACTCCACTGGCTCACCGCGTTCATCGACCGGAATCTCGACGATCGCACCGTCGGCTGCGACATAGCCGGTGTTGTCACCGCTCAAGAACGATTCGCTGACCGCATCGGGAGCGCAGGCGCTCAAACCAATAGCAAGCACCGCAGCGAGAGCGGCACCAATCGCGTGACGCGAACGTCGAACGCGAGAGGGGCGGCCGCCGCGGATCGGACGAATCGTCGAGTCGAGTGGCACCCTCTGATTTTACTCAGAGCTACCTATGCGTGCGCCGGATGGAAGTCAGACTGCGCCGACGTCGACGGCGCCTCCTGTCTCGGCTGGTGCGGCGTACCCGACCTCGCGCCACACATCGCCAACCCGCTCGAAAGAGGTCACGCTCGACAGAGCGCACCGTCGAGTGCGCGGATCGTGGCGTAACGGCAGACCTGCCACGCGCAGGTGCGTGATCCAGATCGGGGCCTGGTGCGACACCATCACCACATCGGTGTCGATTGCGGCGTTCCACGCCTCGTCCATCACCCCAAGCATCCGCTCGGCGATCGACGTGTAGGGCTCACCCCAACTGGGTAGTGCTGGCTGACGCAGGTGCCACCAGTTCATCGGATTCATCAGTGAACGACGCATCTGAGTGCCCTCGAACACGTTTGTCGGTTCGATCAAACGGATGTCGATTTCCGGAACGAGATCAAAGACCTCCGTGAACGGCTCTGAAGACTCCTGCGCACGCTCCAGCGGCGAGGAGAACAGCGCACCCACGCGGCGATCAAGCGACTTCACGTGTTCCGCAGCCGACCTCGCCATCCGCCGCCCCGCGTCGCTGAGGTGAAAGTCGGGCAACCGCCCGTAGAGCACACGGTCGGGGTTGTAGACCTCACCGTGTCTGACGAGGTGCAGCTGCTTCGACCCC
Organism: Microbacterium sp. NPDC076768; assembly: GCF_040687205.1. NCBI lineage: Bacteria > Bacillati > Actinomycetota > Actinomycetes > Micrococcales > Microbacteriaceae > Microbacterium > Microbacterium sp. NPDC076768. The sequence goes on along the minus strand of NZ_JBFBMU010000003.1, from coordinate 53,486 downwards.
GTCATCTCACGCCTTGCTGTAGCGGGAATCCCCGAAGCCGAGGATCAGGTATCCGATGTACGGGAAGAGCACCAGCAGGAAGAACGAGAAGACACCGCTCCTATTGAAGCGGGCGCCGATCTTGAACGCCACGATGATGTAGAAGACGAAGTTGACGATGGGAATCAGGTACAGCAGCGCAAACCACGCTGACATCCCGGCGATGCGCACCAGAAGCACGACGTTCACGATCGGGATGATGGCCCAAATGCCCGCGTATCCGGCCTTGCTGAAGACCTTCCACAGACCGACCGCCACCAGAATGTAAAAGACCAGGCTGATCAGGCCGGTCGTCCCGGAGAAGATCGCACCGAAGAGGTCGGGGATGCCGTTGCCGTCGGAATAGTTCATGAGTGCACCTTTCGTCGTACCCACCCTACTGATCGCCGGATGAGCGCCACCAACGAAGCGGGGAACAGCGCACGAGCCCCCGTACACTGGACGGGTTACCCATTTCCCAGATCAGAAGGAATACTCCGTGCTTCGCACCCACTCGGCAGGCTCTTTGCGAGCCGAGCACATCGGTCAGACTGTCACCCTCTCGGGTTGGGTCGATCGCCGTCGCGATCACGGAGGAGTTGCCTTTATTGATCTGCGTGATGCTTCTGGCATCGCCCAGGTCGTTATCCGCGATGAAGAGATCGCGCACCCGTTGCGCAACGAGTTCGTGCTGAAGGTCACAGGCGAGGTATCGCGTCGCCCCGATGGCAACGCGAACCCGAACCTGCCCACGGGCGAGATCGAGCTCATCGCAACCGACGTCGAGGTGCTCAACGAGTCCGCTCCCCTGCCGTTCCAGGTGTCCACGGCGCTTGCCGACACCGAGACCGTCGGCGAAGAGGCACGTCTCAAGTACCGCTACCTCGATCTGCGCCGCCCCGCATCGGCCTCCGCACTGCGTCTGCGGTCGAACGTCTACAAGGCGATCCGCGATGTACTGCATGCCGATGACTTCACTGAGGTCGAGACCCCGACTCTCACGCGCTCGACGCCTGAGGGCGCTCGCGACTTCCTGGTGCCTGCTCGTCTGAGCCCCGGCAGCTGGTACGCCCTGCCGCAGTCGCCGCAGCTGTTCAAGCAGTTGCTGATGGTCGGCGGCGTGGAGAAGTACTTCCAGATCGCCCGTTGCTACCGCGACGAAGACTTCCGTGCAGACCGTCAGCCGGAGTTCACGCAGCTCGACATCGAGATGAGCTTCGTTGACCAAGAAGACGTGATCACCCTGATGGAGTCGCTCATCGTGGCGATGTGGGCCACGATCGGCGTCGAAGTTTCTACCCCGCTGCCGCGCATGACCTACGCCGACGCGATGTCGAAGTACGGCTCAGACAAGCCCGACCTGCGCTTCGGCCTCGAGCTTGTCGAGGCGACCGAGTACTTCAAAGACACTCCATTCCGTGTCTTCCAGGCAGAATACGTTGGCGCTGTGCGCATGCCCGGTGGCGCCAGCCAGCCGCGCAAGCAGCTCGACGCCTGGCAGGACTGGGCGAAGCAGCGCGGCGCTCGCGGTCTCGCCTACGTGCTGTTCCAGGAAGACGGAACGCTCGGCGGTCCCGCAGCCAAAAACCTGTCCGAAGCTGAGCAGGCGGGGCTTGCTGCTCTGGTCGGCGCCGAAGCGGGCGACTGCGTCTTCTTCGCTGCCGGTGCGGCGAAAGACAGCCGCGCACTGCTCGGTGCCGCACGTGTGGAGATCGGTCGCCGCCTCGGCTACCTGAACCCGGACGAGTTCGCGTTCACCTGGGTGGTTGACGCCCCGATGTTCGAGCCAGCAGCCGACGCGGTGGCGTCGGGCGACGTAGCCGTCGGCGCAGGAGCGTGGACGGCAGTGCACCACGCCTTCACCGGTCCGAAGCCGGAGTTCCAAGACACCTTCGACACCGATCCAGGCTCCGCCCTCGCCTACGCGTACGACATCGTGTGCAACGGTTCCGAGCTCGGCGGCGGCTCGATCCGTATCCACCGCGAAGATGTGCAGAAGCGCGTGTTCGAGGTCATGGGTATCAGCGATGAGCAGGCAGACGAGCAGTTCGGGTTCTTGCTCGACGCTTTCAAGTTCGGTGCTCCGCCGCACGGAGGAATCGCACTCGGCATGGACCGCGTGCTCCAGCACCTGACCAAGACCGAGTCGATCCGCGAAGTCATCGCGTTCCCGAAGTCCGGCAACGGCTTCGACCCGCTGACCTCTGCCCCCGCGCCGATCACTGACGCACAGCGCGCCGAGGCCGGCGTCGACTTCGAGCCAGAAGACGACGAGGCCTGACGCCTCCCGTCGCCTTCGTGCTTCGACAGGCTCAGCAACCCAGCCTTCGTGCTTCGACAGGCTCAGCAACCACCCCCTGGGTCCCTGAGCCTGTCGAAGGGCGGTCCCTGAGCCTGTCGAAGGGCGGTCCCTGAGCCTGTCGAAGGGCGGTCCCTGAGCCTGTCGAAGGGCGGTCCCTGAGCCTGTCGAAGGGCGGTCCCTGAGCCTGTCGAAGGGTCAGCCGAAGGCCGGGACGATGTTCTCGTTCCACACGTCGGCGCCGAGCTTGGCGATCAGCGCGATCACGACCACCAAGAACACAACCCGGATGAACGTGGTGCCGCGCGAGATCGCCATCCGCGAACCGAGGTAGCTCCCTGCAACGTTGGCGACCGCCAAAATCCCCCCGAGCACCCACAGCACGGCGCCGTACGGGATGAACAGGATCAGTGCGCCTGCGTTGGTGGCGAGGTTTACGATTTTGGCCTTCGCGCTCGCCTGCAGAAAGTCGTATCCGAGAAGCGCGACCAGAGTGATCACCAGAAAAGTGCCGGTCCCCGGTCCGATCATGCCGTCGTAGAAGCCGATCCCGAGCCCCGCGGCCCCCGCCATGATGTGGTGCTTGTGTCCGTGGAACCGCAGTTGCGTCGCCGCGCCCATCTGCGGCCGAAACGCGGTGAACAACGCGACCACGAGCAGGGCGATCACGATGATGGGCTTGAAAGCGGCTGGCGGCAGCACCGTCGCGACCGCGGCCCCTCCAAACGAGCCAACCAGCGCGATCAAGGCCATCGGTATCGCGGTGCGGATGTCGGGTTTCGCGCGTCGATAGTAGGTCACGCTGCTGGTCGCGGTGCCGAACACCGAAGCAAGTTTGTTGGTGGCCAGCGCTTGCACTGGTGAGATTCCGGGTATCAACAAAAGTGCGGGCAACTGCAGCAGCCCTCCCCCGCCGACGACTGCATCAATCCATCCGGCACAGAATGCCGCGATGACGATCAACAGCAGCATCCCCCAGGTGAGCTCTTCTAGTCCGAGCACTGCGCCGATATCCACTTGGCCATGATTCCAGACATGTAGCGAGATTCGGTCAACCGGACCGGCCACCACCCCGTCATCGCCCGTTTACCTGACCCGCGATTGCCGGTCACTTCGGCCTCATAGTGTCCATTCGCAACCCGAAGCCGGCTCACAGCGCCGGACACCGAGAGGACACTCATGGCCCGCACTACCCGCCACGCGCGCATCGGCGCTGGTATCGCCCTGGCCGCCACGGCCGCACTCGTACTCACTTCTTGCGCAGGCACTGCAGATGCTGCCGCCGGAGGCGACTCCGACGTCGACGCCACCGCCGCAACGTCGGTGACCGACTTCGGCACATTCGCTGACCTCGAAGAGGCGGCCAAGGCCGAAGGCGCACTGAACGTCATCGCGTTGCCGCGCGACTGGGCGAACTACGGCGAGATCATCGACCTGTTCACCGAGAAGTACCCGGAGATCACCGTCAACGAGGCCTCCCCCGACTTCTCCAGTGCGGAAGAGATCCAGGCAGCGAAGACGAACGAGGGCCTCGACACAGCCCCCGACGTGTTCGACCTCGGTCTCACCGTCGCGCTGCAGAACACAGATGTGTTCGCACCCTACAAGGTGCAGACCTGGGACGAGATCCCCGACGCTTTGAAGGAGCCGACCGGCCTCTTCGTCGGCGACTACGGCGGGTACATGTCTGTCGGCTACGACTCGTCGAAGTTCGACGCGCCTGCGTCGCTCGATGACCTGCTCTCGGCCGATTACAAGGGCGCCGTCGCCATCAACGGCGACCCGACCCAGGCTGGCGCAGCGTTCGCTGCGGTGGGCCTTTCCACCGTGCAGTCAGACGGCACACTCGACGACTTCCAGCCAGGCATCGACTTCTTCACCGAGCTGCAGCAGGCAGGCAACATGCTCAAGGTCGACGTGACAACCGCAACTGTTGCGAGTGGCGAGACCCCGGTCGTCTTCGACTGGGATTACCTGAACGCCGCGCACACCGCCGACAACGAAGACTGGAAGGTCGTCGTCTTCGACGGTGTCGGCTACGCCGGTTACTACAACCAGGCGATCAACGCCGACGCGCCGAACCCTGCGGCTGCTCGCCTGTGGCAGGAGTTCCTCTACAGCGACGAGGTCCAGAACCTCTGGCTGAAGGGTGGCGCACGCCCTGTGCGTATGGACGCCATGACCGAGGCAGGCACGATTGACGCCGACCTCGCCGCTGCACTTCCCGAAACCCCGGCTGACACGGTGGTTCCGACCGAAGAGCAGTCGACGAACGCTGGCACGCTGCTCGGCGAGAAGTGGGCCGCGGCGGTCCAGTGACCACCCTCACCGCAACGGGTGCAGATGCTGCGGCATCTGCACCCCTGACCCCCGCCGGGTCCTCGCCCCACGCGAGGGCCCGGCGGTCCGTTCCATCTTTGGCCTGGCTGGGGCTTGTCCCCTTCGCCGCTTACGTTGTGCTGTTCCTCGCTGTGCCCACGGTGTTGGCGATCGGATCCGGCTTCTTCACGAAGGACGGCACGTTCACCTGGGACAACATGTCGGCGCTCGTCGACCCCGTGGTGTTGAAGACTTTCGCCAATTCTGCTGGCCTCTCCCTGCTCACCGCCGTCGTCGGCGCGCTGGTGGGAGCACTGGTCTGTTATGCCCTGCTCGGCATGGACCCGCAAGGGCGCACGCGTTCTTCCGTGGACGCAGCCGCCGGTGTCCTCGCGCAGTTCGGCGGCGTCATGCTGGCCTTTACCTTCATCGCCACCATCGGCATTCAGGGCGTCGTGACGGTGTTCCTGCGGGAAGACCTCGGCATCAACATCTTCGAAAATGGCACGTGGCTCTACGAGCTGCCTGGGCTGATCCTGCCCTACTTTTACTTCCAGATTCCGCTGATGGTCATCACCTTCATGCCCGCTCTTGCCGCGCTCAAGCCGCAGTGGGCCGAGGCCAACCTGACCCTCGGCGGCACGCGCGCGAGCTTCTGGATGCGCATCGGCATTCCCGTTCTCGCCCCCTCTTTTCTTGCCAGCCTGCTACTGCTGTTCGCGAATGCCTTTTCGTCATATGCCACCGCTGCCGCGCTTGCCAGTCAGGGAGCGCAGATTGTGCCGTTGCAGATTCGCGCCGCCCTCACGAGTGAGACCGTGCTGGGCCGTGAGAACCTCGCCGGCGCACTCGCGCTGGGCATGATCGTCATCGTCGGCATCGTGATGACGCTGTACTCGCTCGTGCAGCGCAGAGCAGCGAGGTGGCAGTCATGAACCGGCTCGGCCCCTCCCGCACCACCCGCTGGGTGATCGGCATTGTCGTGGGCGCGTTCTTCGCGATCCCCCTCCTGTCGACCTTCCTGTTCACGCTGCGTGATCCTGAGGATGGTCTGTCGTTCGCCCGCTGGACGGCACTCTTTGATCCGGCGGCCGCCGCCACGATCAAGCCCATCTGGATCGGGCTCGGCAACTCTTTGATTCTCGCGGTCGTCACCGTGGCAATTGTGTTGTTTCTGCTCGCACCGACCATGATCTTGGTCAACCTGCGCTTCCCGAAACTGCGGCCTGCGTTCGAGTTCGTGGTGTTGCTACCGATCTCGATTCCGGCGATCGTGCTCGTCGTCGGCCTCTCCCCCATCTACCTGCAGATCGGCCGCACATTCGGCACCGGCACGTGGACGCTCGCATTCGCGTATGGCATCACGGTGTTGCCGTTCGCCTTTCGCTCCATCCAGGCCTCGATTGACGCCGCCGATCTGCGCACGCTTTCTGAAGCCGCACGGTCGCTCGGCGCAGGCTGGCCGACCGTTGTATGGAAGGTTCTCGCCCCGAATCTGCGCCAGGGCCTTCTCGCTGCGTCACTGATCTCTATCGCCGTGGTCCTGGGGGAATTCACGATCGCCTCGCTGCTGAACCGACAGGTGTTCCAAACGGCGATGGTCGTGGTGAATAAGCAAGACCCATATGCCCCTGCCATCTTCACGCTGCTGGCGTTGCTCTTTGTTTTCCTGCTCCTGCTCCTCATCGGTCGCGTTGCCCGCGGCACCGGAAAGGTCCGCTCATGACCCTCGCCCATCCGCTCCCCCGCACCAAAGACAATCTCCTTCTCGCCGGCGCTGGTGAAGGCACTCGCGTCGAGCTGCAGGGCATCGTGAAGAGCTTTGGCGGCAACCGCGTGTTGCACGGCGTCGACCTCGATATCGCGCCAGGAGAATTCGTCTCGCTACTCGGCCCCTCCGGCTGCGGCAAGACGACACTGCTGCGCGTGCTCGCTGGACTCGAAGGCGCAGATGAAGGCGCTGTGTTCTTGGACGGCGGCGATGTCTCGCGCGTCTCTACAAACAAGCGCGACATCGGAATGGTCTTCCAGTCCTACTCACTGTTTCCGCACCTTCGGGTGTCAGAGAACACAGCCTTCGGACTGCGCCGCCGCGGTGTCGGCAAGGCTGAGTCGGCCCGCCGCGCTGTCGACGCCCTCGCGCTTGTGGGCCTCAGTGACTTCGCTGACCGCTTTCCGCATCAGCTCTCTGGCGGACAGCAGCAGCGGGTAGCGCTGGCCAGAGCCCTCGTCACCGAGCCCAAAGTCCTGTTGCTCGACGAGCCGCTCTCGGCACTTGATGCGAAGGTGCGAGTGCAGCTGCGAGACGAGATCCGTCGCATTCAACTGCGCCTCGGCATCACCACCGTTTTCGTCACTCACGACCAAGAAGAGGCATTGGCTGTCTCTGACCGCATCGCCGTGATGAACTCTGGTCGGATCGAGCAGATCGGTTCACCGGAGGAGCTTTACACCATGCCGTCGACGGCGGGCGTGGCGGCGTTCGTCGGCCTCTCCAGCATCGTATCTGGGGTCGCAGAGGGCGATCATGTCGTGGTGTGGGGGCAGCAGCTTCCGTTGCAATCACCTGCCGACGGACCGGTCGACGTGTACCTACGCCCAGAGAACGTGTACTTCGCGTCAGAGGCGGATGCCGCCACCGAAGCGCTGGTGGAAGAGAGCACGTTCCTCGGCAGCATGCGCCGCACGCTGGTGCGTACAGAGGCGGGCGAACTTGTCAGAGTGCAGCACGCGCCAGGCATAAACCCCACCTACGGCGATCGCGTTCGCATCGCGGTCGCTCCTGAGCCTGTTGCCGTGCACCCGCGCGGCTAGGCCATCGTCGGCAGAAAGGCTCAGAGCACGCGTGCGAGGAAGTCTTGGGTGCGCGGGTGCTGCGGGTTGCCCAGCACCTCGCGCGGATTGCCCTCTTCGACGATGTAGCCGCCATCCATAAAGATGAGTCGGGAGCCGACCTCGCGAGCAAAGCCCATTTCGTGCGTAACGACCAGCATGGTCATGCCCTCGTCGGCCAACTGGCGCATCACCTGCAGCACCTCGCCGACCAGCTCAGGGTCAAGCGCCGACGTCGGCTCATCGAACAGCATCATGTCGGGGTTCATGCACAGCGCCCTGGCGATTGCCACACGCTGTTGCTGACCACCGGAGAGGTGGCCTGGGTAGGCTTCCGCCTTCTCAGAAAGGCCGACCCGCTCCAACATCGCCTGCGCGATAAGCTCCGCCTCTTTCTTGGACCGCTTCTTCACGCGCTGCTGAGCGATGGTGAGGTTGCCCAAGACGCTGAGATGCGGAAAAAGGTTGAAGCTCTGAAACACCATGCCGATGCGCGTACGCACCCTGTCGATATCCACATCAGGATCGGTGATGTCGACGCCCTCGATCAGGATCTTGCCCGAGGTCGGCTCTTCCAGCAGGTTCACCGAACGCAACAGCGTCGATTTTCCAGAGCCGGACGGTCCGATCACGCAGACAACCTCACCCTTGGTCACGGTGAGGTCGATGCCTTTGAGCACTTCGTTGTCGCCGAACGACTTCACGAGCCCCTGCACGTCGATTACCGGCGCGTGGACATCAATCAGGTCGGTGATCATCGTTGCTTCGCCATCCGTCGTTCCAGCCACGCGCTAAAGCGCGTGAGTGGGATTGTCACGATCAGGTAGAGGATCGCCGCCATGATGAGCGGCGTGCCGTTCGCGTTCTGCGTGCTCGCATCACGTGCGAAGTTCGTGAGCTCTTTCGACCAGATGAAGGAGCCTGCGACGAACAGCAGCGAGGTGTCTTTCAGCAACAGCACGAACTCGTTGGTCAGCGGCGGAATGATGATCCGGAAGCCCTGCGGCACCACGATCCAGAATGTCGTCTTCGCGGGCGACATTCCGAGGGATCGTGCGGCCTCGCTCTGTCCCTTGGGGACCGCCTGGATCCCGGCGCGAATCGTCTCCGCCATATAGGCAGAAGCCACGAGCACGAGTCCGATCAGGCCGAGTACAACCGGTCCGCCGAGTTTCGTTCCAGGAACACCCAGCGCAATCGGCAAGATGAACGCGATCGCGAAGATCGTGAGAATCGCAGGCAGCCCGCGGAACAGCTCGATCCACACCGTCGCAATCCACCGGAACGGACCGATGGACGAGAGCTTCATCAACGCCAACAGCACGCCGAGCAACAGCCCGCCGACGAACGCCACCGCGGTGAACCACAGCGTGTTCACGAGCGCCGTCGTGATGATCCCAGGGAACATCTGCAACGCGACTTCGGGGTTGAGGAACAGTTCCGCTATACGCGCCCAGTCGGTGCTGACAGCCAGCCAAATCGCGACGGCTATCAGCACCGCATAGACGGTGTACCGGTACAGCTTCTTCTTGGTGGTGCGCCTTAACGCCATCGTCAAGGTCCTCCCGACCTCCCGTGCCTACCGATTAATTTGCGGTGAAGTAGGTGTCGTAGATCGTCTGGTAGTCGCCGCTGTCGCGCAGTTCCTGGAGCGCTGCGTTGACCGCGTCGCGGAGCGCATCCTTCTCGCCCTTTGCAAAAGCGAAGCCGTAGGACTCGTCGGTGTTGTAAGTCTCGACGATCTCGTAGGCCTCGTCCGCCTTCTCGTGCTCGAGGTTGACGGGCTGGTCCTGCAGGATCGCTTCGATCTGGCCTGCCTGGATCGCCGGCCACAGTTCACCGTCAGAGGGGTACTGCACGAGCTGTGCGCCTGGAGCGTTCTCGCCTGCGTACGTCTCGCCGGTGCTGCCCTGCTGCACTCCGACGTTCTTGCCATCGAGGTCGTCGATCGACTCGATGCCGGAGTCCGTGCGCACGAGCAGCGACTGCAGCGAGTCGTAGTACGGGTCAGAGAAGTCGATGTTCGCCTTGCGCTCTTCGGTGATCGTCATGGCAGACGCACCAATGTCGCACTGTCCGGCGGCGAGCGTCGTGCCGGACTGCAGAGCATCGAAGCCCACATCCTGAACAGCGAGCTCGAGTCCGAGGTTCTCCGCAATCGCGCCGAGCAGGTCGATGTCGTACCCGGAGTATCCGGTCTCGGTGCTCGGGTCTTCGAACTCAAACGGAGCGTAAGGAATGTCAGAGCAGACGGTCAGCGTCCCTGCCTCGATCAGGCCGTACTCGTTGTCCGCTGCGGGTTCCGTGTCGCTTCCTGCGTCATCAGATCCGGTCGCGCAGCCAGCGAGCGCGAGGGTAGCGGTAGCCGCAATTGCGAGACCGGCGAAGAGGTTGCGACGAGGCATATGTGCTCCTGTGAGACGAGGGCGAGGCCCAGGCGGGTAGGAGAACATTCAAGCACGCGGCTCGTCGCGTGACCAATGACATCGCGGCAAGGCGCATTACGTTTGTGTTTCAGATGCGCGCCTGCGCACCAGGGTGCGGCACCAACTGTTCACCTACGCGCACTACCTTGCTTCCCGTTATCGCTTGAGCGCACATGCTCCACATGCAAAGGGAAGAGATCATGGCCAAGAAGAAGACGTCACAACGCAACGCTGAGGCCGCTCTAGACGCGGCGAAAGACGCAGCTAAGAGCGCCAACAAGCTGATCAAGACCCTCCCGAAGAAACGCGCAAAGAAGCTGAAGCCGCTCGTCGAGGATGCAAAGGATGCGTCGAAGGCATCGAAGAAGAAGGTTGCCGACCGCCCGAAGAAGGTAATCAAGAAGGCCACCGCTGCCACCGAGCGACTGGAAGAAGCGACCGCACGCTTGCAGGCACCGAAAAAGTCCTCCAAGAAGGAGTCCTCCAAGAAAGAGGCTCCGAAGAAAGAGGCTCCGAAGAAAGAGGCTCCGAAGAAAGAGGCTCCGAAGAAAGAGGCTCCGAAGAAAGAGGCTCCGAAGAAGACTGCGACCTCCGCGGACACCTCGGTCCAGGCGCCAGCGTCTGCACCGGAGGCCACGCCGGATCTTTCGTCACTGACGGTCGTCGCCCTTCGAGCCCGTGCCCGTGCAGCCGGACACACCGGATACTCGCGTCTTTCGAAGGCCGACCTGCTCGATCTCCTTGAACGCTGACGTGCAACAAGGACTGGATCGGGGCGCTGAGGCTCCCGCACCCCGCACTCTGATCGACATCCTCAGCGCAACAGCGGCGCAGCACCCCGAGGCGTCAGCAATCGAAGACGCAGATGGCGCACTGAGCTACGCCGAACTGCTCGTGCGTGTGCGGCAGACCGCCGCTGTTCTGGCCGCACACGGAGTGCGCGCGGGTGACCGCATCGGTGTGCGGATGACCTCGGGGCGACGAGAGCTGTACATCGCGATCCTTGGCACCATGGCCGCAGGCGCGGCCTACGTACCGGTCGATGCCGACGACCCGCAGGAGCGCGCTGATCTCGTGTTCCGCGAAGCGGAAGTTGCCGGAATGATCACCGACTCCGGCTTTCAACTCGCGGGAACCGAAGACCACACGGAACTTTTCAAGGGCGAAGCGCCGCATCCGCGCACCGCAGCTATCCCTATCGCGACCCCACCGACGGTGGATGATGACGCGTGGATCATCTTCACCTCCGGTTCGACAGGGGTGCCGAAGGGGGTCGCCGTTTCGCACCGTTCCGCTGCCGCGTTTGTCGACGCCGAGAGTCGACTCTTCCTGCAGGATGCGCCGCTCGGTGCGGGAGATCGAGTGCTGGCAGGACTCTCGGTCGCTTTCGATGCCTCCTGCGAAGAGATGTGGCTCGCGTGGGGTCACGGCGCGTGTCTGGTTCCCGCTCCCCGAGCGCTGGTGCGCTCCGGCGAAGATCTGGGGCCTTGGCTGCTCGGCCACGGTATTTCTGTGGTCTCTACCGTGCCGACTCTCGCAGCGCTCTGGCCTCAAGATGCGATCGAGAACGTACGCCTGCTGATCTTTGGCGGCGAAGCCTGCCCGTCTGAGCTGGTCGCCCGCCTCGCCTCCGAAGGGCGAGAGATTTGGAACACATACGGCCCGACGGAGGCGACCGTCGTTGCTTGTGCATCACTGATGACCGGCACGGGCCCCGTCCGCATTGGCCTACCGCTCGACGGATGGTCGCTCGCCGTCGTCGATGAGGCTGGCGAGCTGGTCGCAGATGGAGAACCCGGTGAACTGATCATCGGCGGAGTGGGCCTCGCCCGCTACCTCGATCCCGCCAAGGATCAGGAGAAGTACGCCCCGATGCCGTCGCTTGGCTGGGACCGGGCGTATCGCTCGGGCGACCTGGTGCGCTTCGAACCCGAGGGCCTGATTTTCCAAGGCCGTGCCGACGATCAGGTGAAGATCGGCGGCAGACGTATCGAATTGGGTGAGGTAGAGACCGCCCTACAGCGCCTGAGTGCTGTTTCGGCGGCCACTGTGGTGGTGCAAAAGACGGAGAGTGGCATGCCACTCCTCGTGGGCTACCTCGTGCCGGATGAGAACTTTGACCTGCAGACCGCCAGAGGCGAGCTGTCAGAGACCCTTCCCGCCCCTCTCATTCCGCTACTGACGACAGTGGACGACCTTCCCGTTCGCACCTCAGGCAAAGTCGACAAGGCAGCACTTCCGTGGCCGCTCGACTCGGCGGAACCCGGCAGATCGTCACTCTTTGGCACGGCTGCCTGGGTCGCGGAGCAGTGGCTCGCTGTGCTGGGCGTGCGCCCTGGGGATGAGAACGCCGACTTCTTTCGGCTCGGCGGCGGGTCACTCGCCGCGGCGCAGTTGGTTTCACGGCTGCGCACCCGCGCCCCAGAGTTCACGATGTCTGATGTCTACGATCTGCCGCGACTGCGGCAGATGGCAGATGCGGTAGAAGAAGAATCAGACGACGACGGACCCCGCTCATTCAGCCAGCAGCGCCCGACGCCCCGACGAATGCAGTGGGTGCAGACAATCGCTGGTCTGCCGCTGTTCGTGTTCACCGGTATCCGTTGGCTCCTCTTCGTGCTCACCGCTGGCTGGATCCTGCAGTGGGTTCCCGGGTTCGATTTTCTGCCTGTTGTCTCCGGTTGGGGGCTCTTGCTCGGCCTTGTCGTCTTCGCAACACCGCTGGGCAAGATGAGTATCGCGGCGGTGTCGGCTCGGCTCTTGCTGGCGGGGGTGCGACCAGGTGACTACCCGCGCGGCGGTGGAGTGCACCTGCGACTCTGGCTCGCTGAGCAGATCGCTCAGCAGGTCGATCCGGTAGGCCTCGCCGGAGCGCCCTGGGTTGTCTACTACGCCAGAGCGCTCGGTGCCCGGATCCACAAAGACGTCGACATGCACACGATTCCGCCGATCACCGGCATGCTCAGCGTTGGCGCAGGTGCCTCCATCGAGCCGGAGGTCGATCTCACGGGCTACTGGATCGACGGTGACACCGTACGCATCGGCGGTATCCGCATTGGTGCCGATGCGAAGATCGGCGCGAGAAGCACCCTGGCGCCCGGTACGAAGATCGGCAGAGGGGCGGAGATCGCTCCGGGCTCCGCCGTATTCGGACGCGTGCGCTCACGTCAGCGTTGGGCTGGTTCGCCAGCGGCTCGCGTGGGCGGGGCCTCTCAGCCGTTCGCCAACGAGCGCCCGCCGAGCAAGACGCGATGGCTCTGGGCCTATGCCCTCTCCTCCACGTTCCTCGGCATTCTGCCTGTCCTCTCCTTCGCCGCCGGAGCAGCACTACTGGTCTCTCCCGCGCGGGACGCCGCGAGCATCGCCGCAGCTGCTCCCCACCTGTTCGCAATGCTGATACCTGCGGTACTACTCACGGGAGCGGTCTTCACTGTCGTGGTGCTGCTGCTGGTGCGACTTCTCGGCATCGGCCTCACTGAGGGCACCTATCCGGTGCGCTCTCGGGTGGCGTGGCAGGCCTGGACGACGGAACGACTGCTCGACTCGGCGCGCACGTTCCTGTTTCCGCTGTACTCGAGCATCCTCACGCCGCTGTGGTTGCGGGCGCTCGGCGCTGACGTTGGCCGTGATGTTGAGGCCTCGACTGTGCTCTTGATCCCCAAACTCACCACCATCGCAAACGGTGCGTTCCTCGCGGACGACACCATGGTTGCCACATATGAGCTGCACGGCGGATGGATGCGCCTTGGGCGTGCCCGCATCGGCAAGCGCGCCTTCCTCGGCAATTCCGGTCTCGCCGCCGGAGGACACAACGTGCCGCGTGATGGTCTCGTCGCTGTGCTCTCGGTCGCGCCGTTGAAGGCGAAAGCAGGGTCATCCTGGCTCGGGTCGCCTGCCGCGCGACTGCGCCGGGTTGTCAACGATTCCGACCTTGAACGCACCTACCGCCCACGCACCGGCCTGCGCGTGGCGAGGGCGCTGTGGGAGCTTTGTCGCGTCATTCCTGTGTTCGTCACCTGCGCGATCGGGTTGTGCGTGATGCTCGCGCTCTCCACGATCCTCGAGTCGTGGGGGTGGGGCTGGGCTGTCGCGCTGTCTAGCGTTGTCATGCTGACCGCTGGCGCCGTGGCGGCGCTAGTGACCACCGCAGCCAAGTGGCTGATCGTCGGCCCGATCCGCGCGGGTGAGCACCCGCTCTGGTCGAGCTTCGTGTGGCGCACCGAGGTATCGGACACCTTCACCGAGATGGTCGCCGCGCCCTGGTTTGCCAACGCCGCTTCCGGCACACCGGCACTGGCGATCTGGCTACGCACGTTGGGGGCGAAGATCGGACGCGGTGTCTGGACAGACAGCTACTGGCTGCCAGAACCCGACCTCGTCACCCTCGGCGATGGCGCCACCGTGAACCGCGGTTGTGTGGTTCAGACACATCTGTTCCATGATCGTGTGATGAGCATTGATGTCGTACATCTCGAGAACGGTGCGACCCTCGGGCCGCACAGCGTGATCCTTCCCGCTGCGACGATTGGTGCGGATGCCACGGTGGGCCCTGCCTCACTCGTGATGAGGGGTGAGTATGTTCCGGTCGGGAGCCGTTGGAGCGGCAATCCGATTGGGCCATGGCGCGCGGTCAAAGTGCGCTCCTACCAGGAGACAGACGCATGACCGCTGACGCATACACACCGCACAGCGGAGATCGACGATTCAGTGTTCTGCACTACGACCTGGCGCTCGACTACCGTGTTCCCCCCAATAGGCTCACCGGAACGGCGACTCTCCACGTGCGCGTTGAAGAACGCACGAACAGCCTGTTCCTCGACCTCGTCGGTCTCAAAGCGACAAAGGTGAAAGTGGGCGGCGATCGGGCCGTGCGGTTCCGGCAGGATGCGAGGCACCTCAAACTGCAGCTCGGAAAAGAGAGCGCGGCTGGAGAAGAGCTCGCGATCACCGTTGAATACTCCGGCGCTCCCGCGCCACGTCGAACCAGGTGGGGCCTCATCGGCTGGGAGGAACTCGAAGACGGAGCGCTCGTCGCATCGCAGCCCACGGGAGCGCCGACATGGTTTCCCTGCAACGACCTCCCCTCCGATCGGGCGACGTACCGGCTGGAGTTCACCGCAGATCCCGAGTACACGGTCGTGAGCGGCGGAACCGCCACTCGGTCGACCCAGCGAGGCCGGACGAGGTGGACTTTTCAGCAACCGCTGCCGACCGCTACCTATCTGATGACCGTGCAAATCGGCCAGTATGTCGACGAGCGTGTGAATCTGGGCGACGTCCCCGGTCGCATCTACTACCCGCGAGCGATGGCACCAAGAGTTGCGGCCGATTTTGCTGATCTTCCGCAGATGATGCGTGTGTTCGAAACAGCATTCGGCCCGTACCCTCAGGACTCCTACAAGGTGGTCGTCACACCGGACGAACTCGAAATCCCGCTCGAAGCGCAGGGGATGGCAATTTTCGGTGCCAACCATATCGATGGCGCCGGGGGCAGCGAGCGGCTCGTCGCTCACGAACTCGCGCATCAGTGGTTCGGCAACAGTGTGGGCGTTCGCCGGTGGCAAGACATCTGGTTGAACGAGGGCTTCGCGTGCTACGCGGAATGGATATGGTCGGAGGCCGCTGGGGGCCCGAGCGCGCACGCCGAGGCGCTCGCGCACTACGCCCGCATTGCGTCGCTCCCCGCAGATCTGCTGCTGTCGAACCCCGGCGCAAAAGACATGTTCGATGACCGCGTCTACAAAAGAGGCGCGCTCGCGTTGCACTCACTACGCCTATCGATCGGCTCCGAGGCATTTTTCACGCTGGCCCGCACCTGGACTTCGCGTTATGCAAGCCTTGCCGTGTCTAGCGACGACTTTCTCGGACTCGTCGACGAGCTCGCGGGGACAGCGGCTCGCGATCTGATGCGTACGTGGATCGATGAGCTGCCACTACCTGCACTCCCCCGCGAAGCTCAGTCGCGCGCGACAGACAGCGTGTAACCGGAGGGCCCCGCCAACGTGACGACACGCAGCGTCGCGGGGCTGCCGGGGAGCCTAGCCATCCAGGTCGCATCGTCGGCGACCCCTGGAGGATCGAGAGAAAACTGCACCGTGCTTGGCTCAACCTCGATGCCTCGACCGTCGGCCTTGACGACGGCCTCGATGCGCGTCCAGCCAGCGAGGTCGGGGAGGCCACCCTGTGCAAACATAGGCGCGAGATCCGCAATCCTGGGAGCTGCGGAATCGGCCTCCACGTCAACTCCCACTGCAGTGGCTTCTGTGCTGACAGCTACGACGACGAGGTCGTCGGCGTGGCTCACGCTCACCGCGACGCCCTGCACACGCGGCGCCGCGTGCGCATCACCACACCGCATGCACTGACTATCTATCGTGACAGCACCGTGCCCTCGGACCTGCCAGACAAGGTCGCGGATAAGCGCCCGTCCTGCGAGAAAGCCCGCGGAGCGATGACCGCTGAGTTGACGGTAGCGATCGAGTTGCGAAGCGCCCAGCGCGGCGAGGTCAGCTTCGCCGAAGTCGCGCAGGTCATCTGGACGAGCCCAGGCGATTGTCACACCGCACCAGGTGATCCCTCCGCTGATCGTCACTGAGGGAAAACCGCCAGTCAGACCTCGAAGTCGACCGCGACGCGGGAGGCGACGACGGAGCGGATGTAGACCGCAACTTCTTCATGGGCAGGGTGTACCTGGTACTCCTCCAGCGCGGCGAGCGAGGCCACGTCTGCCACCAGGGTCACATCCCAATTCGCATCGAGATAGGCGCAATTCGCCCCCGCTGAGACGGAGAGAAGTTGCGGCACGACACCATCGAGCGCATTCAGGCGGCGGGCGACCTCTGCGGCCTGTGCGCTGCGTTCGTCCGCATCTTCGGCGGCGAGCTTCCAGGTGACGACGTGGCGGATTGTCATAGCGATTCCTTCTTGACGGTCACTGAATCCGCACTCACGGCCTGCTCAAGAGCGGTGCGGAGGCGGTCGGGGGTTACACGCCAGTGTGCGTGCAGTTCACCATCGATCAAGACCACGGGAATCTTCTCCCACCACAGCTCATAGAGGGCTGGATCTTCTTGGATCGACGCTTCGACAACTTCAATCTGCTCTGCTGCGGCGTCTGGCAGCTCGGCAATGACCGCGTCTACAACCTCAGATGCCACCTCGCAGAGGTGACAGTCTGGTTTGCCGATCAGAGTCAGCGTGGTCACGCCGAAGGCACCTCGACTGCGTGTCCCTGCGCGATCCACTCGCTGGTGCCGCCCTCGACGTTGGTGGCGTCGTAGCCGCGAGTCTCCAGCGCTTCGATGACGCGCGCCGACCGTCCACCTGCATGGCAGATCACGTCGAAAGACTCGGATGGCAGCTCTTCGAGACGGTTGCCGATCTCAGACATCGGGATGTTGACAGCCCCGGGGACGTGCCCCGCGGCGAACTCATCGACCTCGCGCACATCGATAAGCGGAACTCCGCTGCGTGCGGCGAGTTCGGTGACAGTGATCGACTTCATGACGTCCTCTCGGCGGTAGAGAAATACGGCCAGACACACAAAGCGCCCGTCCGAAGACAGGCGCTCGTGTCTGGTCGCTTACTTCTTGTTGCGACGCTGGTGGCGAGTCTTACGAAGCAACTTGCGGTGCTTCTTCTTCGCCATGCGCTTGCGGCGCTTCTTGATGACAGAACCCACGGAAACCTCACTAAGTCAGTGGCTAGGTGTCGCCGAAATCGGACACCCGGGTACGGGCACGGAAAATGCCTCGGATCAGTCTAGCAAACCCGACGGCCTCGGCTGTCACACAAGTGCAACAGCCACCGACATCATCCGACGTCGGCGATTGGTCGTTGCAATGCGTCAGCCACAGCGGACTCTGGCACACGATAGCTACGACCGAAGCGGACAGCTGGCAGCTCGCCCGCATGAACGAGTCGATACACGGTCATCTTCGATACGCGCATCAACTCTGCAACCTCAGCAACTGTGAGGAACCGGACGTCAGGAACTTCGGGCATCCCACGTACCCCTTTCTCGATGTCCACACTCTATGGGGTAGCTGTGACGCATGTAAACCCATGTGACGGATGTGATCACTGGTCTTGGCCGAGCGAGCGGATCGCGTCAGGCATCGTCAACGCTGCAGCCGTAGACCTCTGCGGTTGTGCAGGATCGTCTTGCTTGGCCATAAATTCGCGCGGAACCCAATCTTCGACTCCTCGATCAGCCCGGTGAGGAGGCAGCGGCACATCGTAGAAGGTGCCCTTCCCCAGATCGCGGACTCGTTCAGCCACCAGGTGTGGCCGCACGAGCTCTGCATAATCAGGAGAGAACCAACTCATCCAGGGCGCCTTGGAGGGGAGCCCTGGCCACTCGCCCCATTGTGAATCCGCGATTGACGTGAAATATCTCGACTGGTTGATCTCAGCAAAGGCGAAAAAGCTGTTCGAGCGTTCAGCGAGCTCGATAAAGAATGCTTCGAAGTTACTAGCAAAACTTTTCTTCGCGAGTAGCGTTGCCTCGAACTTCAGCTCGAGAACCTGGAAGTTCGCAAGATACTCGTCTGTCCATGAGTCAACGACTCCAGAGACCAAGCCTTTGCGTCCACTGATGCGGAGTGGGCGGGTCTCACACATCTCCCGATACACACGGTCGACACCCTCCCCGCCATCCCGCGAGAACTTCCCTCGGTTCGGCTCATAAGTGAATGGCAATGCAACCGGCAGCAATCTCGACGCCGACTCGATGTAGTGCGCCGCAAAAGAACGGCTATCCAGATCCAAGCGGCGATGCCACCTGACATGAAGAAAACCGTCTTCAGGTTTCGGTTCTTCTTGCTCAGCAGCTTCTCCAACCAGAACGCTGGACTCCACCTGCAGATCGACTATGCGACCAGCAACAAGAAGGGCGAGCTGTTCTCCGAAACGAAGCGCGTGGCCCACATGGGGCTCCTGCGTTCCTTCCACCAATATTGAATAGCGATACTTGAGCGACTTCGGGATATCGACCTCCCGCATGTCCCCAGCGTCATCATCGACGTCGTATGGGCCCTCGATCGTGAAGCAGTACTCACCGCTTTCTTGGTGTGCAATGGTGGAGACGTCTTCATCGGCAGAATTCTTCCGTTCGATGAGCTTTCCCGCCATGAGCGCTAGCGCCTGGTCTACGGGGAGGGCTGTCTCTCCGTAGACCTCTATGTCATACGACATACAACCCCGATTTCCTATTTCACTTCACCCACCCGCCCAGCGAGGATTCGCCGAGCGTTGCTGAAAGCTAGCTCTCCAGACGCAAAGGAACTTGCCTTTCGGCTGCAGCTGCGGTGAAACGACTTATGTTGTCGGTACCGTTCTCACTGATAATCATCAACGCATGAAACGGAATGGGAGGCCTTACATGCTGTTCAGGCCCATCGACAGCTTCCGCCCACGCATCACCGACGTAATTAAGCACCTTGAGGAAAGTTGGTAGCTCAACCGGATCGTCAGCAAGGACTTCCTCGGCCCGTTCGATAACGAGCACGTACGCCTTGGCCGGAAGCCAGTCGTCCATGATCTGGAGAAGTTCACCCAACGCGGGCCAGTTTTCCCCGAACCCATCAAAGAACTGAAATACGGCTCCAAATTCGTCCATCAGACCTTCATAAGAGCGCATCTTCCAGCCACGCAGCTTTCGCACACACACGTCACTCGAATCCGACGGGTTGTAAAAATAGGATGGAATCCTTTTCGCACTCCCGGGTTCTCCATGCCCAACCGAAATCCACGGGGGCGAGGTTGTCCACAAGTAACTAAGCGTCGTTCTCATCGAATTCGCATCCAGTTGCAATAGTGGTCGCCGGCAATACAGACGGCCGAAGAGCCTTCCGTCGATTCGGTCAGGAACCGAGACGCTTGAGGGCTGTCGCAACCACGTGCTTCGCAGATGCGGCAGCACGTCCGACGACCTCTGCAGCGTGCGATGCACTGCCGGGCAAGGGGCTTCCCAAGTAGTCGATGTCAGGCGCGTCATCGCCGTACGCGTCAACGAGGAACGGGACGAGCCAGTCGTCGACGGCCTCCAACGGCGCGACGGCGAGGCTGTAGAAACGCCGCTGCCCGTCCTCCCGCACGCTGACGAGTTCGGCGTCGCGCAGCACCTTGAGATGCTTCGACACGGTGGGCTGGCTGATACCCAGATCGGCGACTATCTGGCTCACGCTCGTGCCAGTTTCACCTTCTGTGGTGCGTCGCAACAGGAGCTGGAGGATGTCGCGCCTCGTGCCGTCTGCGATCACGTCGAAGATGTCGGTCATGTGATTAGGGTAGTCGTCCCCCGCACGGAGTACCATGACGAAGGCTCGGCGACTAGCGGCGGGTGTGCAAATTCGAGCGGTCGAGAGCGAAAGAGAGGGTTGCGATGTCGGGTATCGATTCGGCGTCGTCCCCCAAAGAGCGGTTGCGCGGATTCGGTTTCTGGTTCAAACACCTGGTCACCTCTTCCCCTTCGCGCTTCGCCATCGTGGTCTTTGCGCTGTTGATTCTGGTGTTTACCGTTTTGCTCTCGCTGCCGATCTCCTCGGCGAACGGCAGCGTCACGCCGCTGAACGATGCCCTCTTCACTGCGGTGTCAACGATCTGTGTGACGGGTCTGACCACTGTCGATATGGCCACCCATTGGTCTCCTTTCGGGAATGTGCTGATTTTCATCGGTGTGAACATCGGCGGGATGGGTGTGCTGACCCTTGCCTCGCTGATGGGAATGGTGATTTCTCGCAAGCTGGGCCTTCGCGCGAAGCTGATGGCCGCTGGCGACACCAACCCGATGCGCGCCCACGGTGGTGTCGTCAACGAAAGCCAGACAGTGCGTCTCGGTGAGGTTGGACAACTTCTCACGACCGTCGCTCTTTCTACCCTCCTCATCGAGGGTGTGGTCGCGCTGCTGCTGTATCCGGGCCTCGTGATGGCGGGGATCGACCCGATCACCGCACTTTGGGAAGCCCCCTACTACGCCGCGATGTCGTTTACGAATACCGGGTTCACCCCGAACGTGGGCGGTGTCGCCGCCTTCGCAGACGACTATCTCGTGCTTACCGTGCTGATGGCCAGCGTCTTTCTCGGCAGCATCGGCTTTCCCGTCATTTACACGCTCGCCAAGCATGTGTGGCACGTCAAGCGCTGGTCATTGCACAGCAAGCTCACCCTGCTGACCACCACTCTCCTGTTTCTGCTCGGCGCGGTTGTGTTCCTCGCTCTCGAGTTCAACAACCCGAAAACGTTCGGGTCGATGGATGCCGCAGACACCACGTTCCAGGCCTTCTTCCTCTCTGCGATGACCCGCTCCGGCGGCTTCAACGTGATCGATATCGCCGACCTCAACGGTTCTTCCCTGGTCGCCGCGAGCATGTTGATGTTCGTCGGCGGTGGCTCTGCCTCCACCGCAGGCGGAATCAAAGTGACCACCCTCGCCGTGCTCGCCATCGCCGTGTGGTCAGAGGCGAAGGGACGCCAGTCGGTTGAAGCTTTCGGTCGCCGCATCCCCAGCGACGTGCAGCGAGTCGGCCTCAGTGTCGTGGCTTGGGGCGCAACGATCGTGGCCCTCTCGACAATCACCATCGCGCAAATCACCAAGGCCGACATTAGCCACGTCTTGTTCGACGTAATTTCGGCTTTCGGTACCGTCGGCCTCAGTACTGGTCTCACCGCTGAGCTGCCAGAATCCGCCACCTATGTACTCGCAGCCACCATCTTTATGGGGCGCATTGGTACAGTGACTCTCGCCGCGGCAGTCGCCGCGACATCACGAACGCAGTATTACTCACTGCCCGTGGAAAGGCCGATCGTTGGTTGAAGGGCTCCGGAGCGACGCTCCTGTATTGGTCATCGGTCTCGGCCGATTCGGCGCGGCGTGTGCCGGCGAACTCGACCGCCTCGACCGCGAAGTGCTCGCGATCGACGGCAATCTCGAGCTCGTGCAGAAGTGGTCAGACCGCGTTACCCACACGGTTCAGGCCGATGCGAAGAACATCGATGCACTCCGCCAGATCGGCGCGCAAGACTTTCAGGTCGCCGTGGTCGCCGTGGGTTCCTCGATCGAGGCTTCTGTGCTGATCACCGCCAACCTTGTCGACCTCAAGGTTCCCCAGATTTGGGCGAAGGCGGTCTCGCAGTCGCACGGCAAGATCCTGGCGCGCGTCGGCGCGAACCATGTGATTTACCCAGAGCGTGAAGCCGGCGAGCGCGTCGCGCACCTCGTCAGCGGACGGATGCTCGACTTCATCCGTTTCGACGATGACTTCGTTCTCGCCAAAATGTACCCGCCGAAGTTCATTCGCGGCGTTGGTCTCAACGAATCCGGTGTGCGCTCCAAGTACAAGGTCACCGTTGTGGGTGTGAAGAGCCCAGGCAAGCCGTTCCGCTATGCGGAGGCCAACACCATCGTGACGAACCACGACCTGATCATCGTTTCTGGCACGAACAGCGACATCGAGCGCTTCGCTGCCCTAGACCGCTAGCCTCTTCGAGAAACTCCGTCTGGCGGTGGATGCCGCCTCATTCTGCTCGTGGTGGGATGGGTGTCATGACCGATCACCTAGCGGCCCCACCAGTGCTCGCCCTTCGCGGGCTTCGTAAGCAGTTCGGAGCAAAAGTCGCCGTCGACGACGTCTCCCTCGACGTGCCTGCCGGATCCATGCTCGGCCTTCTCGGGCCGAACGGCGCAGGCAAAACGACGTCGCTGGCGATGGCGACCGGCCTTCTGCGCCCCGATGCCGGGACCGCGTGGGTGCTCGGAGCCGACGTTTGGGCAAACCCTGCTGAGGCAAAGGCACGCATGGGCGTGCTGCCAGACGGCATCCGCATGCTCGACCGACTCACCGGCGCCGAACTCCTGCGCTACACAGGTTTGCTCCGCGGCATGGCCGAAGCCGATGTCATTTCGCGCAGTAGCGACCTCCTGGAGGCCCTGGGTCTTGCAGACGATCGCGACACACTCGTGGTCGACTACTCCGCTGGAATGCGCAAGAAGATCGGGCTTGCCTGCGCCTTGATCCACGCGCCGCGTCTGTTGATCTTGGACGAACCGCTGGAGGCCGTCGATCCAGTGTCTGGGGAGACGATCCGTCAGATCCTGCGCTCGTTCGTCGCGGGAGGCGGCACGGTGGTGCTCTCCAGTCACGTGATGGAGCTGGTGGAGTCGATGTGTGACCGGATCGCCATTTTGGCCGAGGGTCGATTGCTCGCGCACGGCACTCTCGATGACGTGCGTGATGGGCTTTCCCTGCAGCAGCGGTTCCTTACTCTCGTGGGGGCGCACGAACTCGGATCGGAGACGCTCGCGTGGTTGCGCTCCTCGTAGGCCTGCGGTGGCGCCAGTTTCGGCATCAGCTGTCGCGCAACCCGTGGATGTTCGTCACGCTGATCATCATGGGGATGCTGGCCCTCGGCTTTCTCGCGCTCCTCGCAGCTGGTTTGCTCGCGCTGCGTATCTTCGCCCCGAACGATGCCGTTGCAGCCGTCGTGCTCGCTGGCTCTGTCATTGTGCTTGCGTGGTGGATCGGGTCGATCCTGATCAGTGCAGACGACTCGCTCGCCCCCGAGAGGTTTGCGCTGCTTCCGGTGACAGCGCGAGCGCTGCTGCCGGGGTTCGTCGTTGCTGGCGTGACGACAGTGGGGGGCATCGGCACGACTTTTGCGCTGTTGCTCATGCTTGTCGGGTGGTCGGTGAGCATGCCGGCTCTCCTCGCCGCGCTCATCCTGATTCCCCTCGCCGTCGCCACCTGCGTGCTGGGCGCCAGAGTCGTCAGCGGTCTCCTCGGCCGGTGGCTGGCGCGTCGCAGCACGCGGGACCTGGTGCTCACTGTCGGTGTGCTGTTGGTCGCGTCGTCTGGCCTGATCATCAACCTGGGCATCGGAGCGCTTTCCACCGTGTCAGACGCGAATGGTGCGTTTGCCGCTGCAAGCGATATCGCGGGGTGGACACCAGTAGGAGCCGTGTTCGGAGTCTCTGCGTCGCTTGCTCACGGAGATTTTCTCAGTGCGGCTCTTCGGATAGTCATCGCACTCGCAACCGTCGTGGTGCTCTGGTTCACGGCGCAGCGCCTGCTAGACGCGCGCCTCGTCGCGCCGATTCAGAGCAGCGGCGGCGGACGCGTGCGCTCAGGCAAGGTACTCGATCGGATGCTGCCAGCCGGTCCGGTGGGTGCGATTGCCGCGCGCACGCTGCGGTTCTTCCGACGCGACCCCCGCCACCTCGTCAACATCGCAATGCTGGTGGTTTTGCCGGGGCTCTTCCTCGCCCTGTCCTTGATGAATGGGATTGAGACTGTCGGCTTCGATTTCAGCGCCGCCATCATCCTGATCCCCACGGTCAACGCACTACTTACCGGCACGATCATGCAGATGATGATCGCCTACGACAATGACGCCGTCGCCATGCATATCCTCAGCGGCGTCAGTGGGGCCGCGGATAGGGCCGGACGATTGCTCGGCTTCGGAGTGATTGCCGTACCAGTGACCGTCGCCATGTGCGTCGCATCGTGCTTTGTCGCCGGACGACCTGACCTCCTGCCAGCCAGCCTCGGCTCCGCGTTGGGCCTCAGCGCGATCGCGGCCGGGGCCGGGGCGTGGGTGGGCGGCTTCTTGCCTGGCCAGGCTCCCGCGCCAGAGGCGAGTCCGTTCGGCCGGGGATCGTCCGGCGGAATACAGACGTTCCTGGCGATGATCATCGTCGGGCCCATCACGCTCGTGCTCGGCGCCCCGGCATTCGGCTTCGCGATCGCGGCGATCTGGTTCCCCGCGCTCGGCTGGGTGAGCCTGGCGTGTGGCGTGGTCGTCGGAGCAGGCGCTCTCTGGGCCGGAACAGCGCTCGGGGGACGCATCCTGGATCGTCGCTGGCCAGAAGTGCTCGCCGCGGTCTCCAGCGAAAGCTGACCGCCTCACGCAAGAGCACGTCCGGGGCGGTTAGGAGCCCGCAGCGATCTCTTTGGCACGCGCCAGCGCAGCGGCGGCAGCATCAGCGAAGGTGCGATCAAGTTGCGCGTCCTGCAAAACGGCCACGGCGCGCTCTGTCGTGCCTTTCGGGCTGGTAACGCTGCGACGAAGCTCGGTCACTTCTTGCGTAGAGCTGTCGAGCAGGGCCGTCGCGCCGATGAATGTCTGTTCCGCCATCAGGCGAGCGTCTGCCTGCTCGAACCCCAGCCCCATCGCGGCCTTCGTGAACTCCTCGATGAGGAGGTAGACATACGCAGGCCCCGACCCCGAGATCGTGGAGAGCGCGTCAATCTGCGACTCCGGCACCTCGATCACTGCGCCGACAGTCTCGAACAGGCGACGCACGAGCGCCAAGTCCTCGGCAGTGGTGGTGGCGCCGGCGGCAAGACCCGTAACACCCTTGCGCACCATCGACGGCGTGTTGGGCATGGAGCGGATCACGCGAGCGTCTTCCCCCAGCGCATCGGTGAACGTCTGCAGCGTGACCCCTGCGGCCAGGCTCACGACAATCGCGTCAGAGGCGAGGTGCGGCGCGATCTCGCGCAGCAGGTCAGGAACCATTGCCGGCTTCACCCCGACCAAGACGATTCGCGCGGCCGCTGCGGCTTCAGCGTTGCCGTCTGGGCGTTCGGCGAGCGCAATGCTCGTGACGCCGTCGAGGCCCGAAAACGCCTGTGCCTTCTCGATTGTGCGGTTTGTTGCGATCACCCCTCCGTCCACCTGGACGCCGGAGGAGACCACTCCGCGAAGGATGGCCCCTCCCATCGAACCGGCACCGAGAAAAGCAAGAGAGGGAAGCGAGTCAACCATCTCGCCATCCTACGGCGGGCACTCCCGCATCTTCCGACTGACGGTTCTAGACTCATGCCATGAGTGCATCCGGAGGCAACAGGGCCATCGTCGCAGCGTTCTTGGCGAACGTCGGGGTCGCCCTCGCAAAGTTCGTCGCATGGGCGCTTTCTGGATCTGCGTCCATGCTCGCCGAAGCGATCCACTCGGTCGCTGATTCTGGCAATCAGCTCTTGCTGTTGCTCGGCCGTCGCAAGGCGCAGCACGACCCCGACCGTGCTCACCCATTTGGCTACGGTCGCGAGCGCTACGTCTATGCGTTCGTCGTCTCGATCATCCTGTTCTCGGTCGGTGGGCTCTTCGCTATTTACGAGGGTGTGGAAAAGCTCGCCAATCCCCACGAGATCGACGAGACCTGGTGGTGGCTTCCGCTGGTGGTTCTTGTCATCGCGATTGGGCTGGAGTCGTTCTCGCTTCGCACGGCTGTCAGGGAGAGCAACGTCATTCGCGAAAAGGGGCAGTCCTGGGTGTCGTTCATTCGGCGCTCGAAGGCGCCTGAGCTCCCTGTCGTGCTGCTCGAAGACGCCGGGGCACTGACCGGTCTCACATTTGCGCTGCTCGGCGTCGGACTCACCCTCATCACCGGCAACCCCGTATTTGATGCGATCGGCACCGTGATGATCGGTGTGCTGTTGGTGTTGATTGCAATCGTGCTCGGCATCGAGACCAAGAGCCTGCTGGTTGGCGAGGGAGCGACCCGTGCCGACTACGACCGCATTGTCGACGCCATCAACGCAGGCGACGAGATCGAGAAGATCATCCACATGAAGACCCTGTACCTCGGCCCGGATGAGCTGATGGTCGCGGCAAAGATCGCTCTTAACGCCGACAAGCCTCTGCGAGAAGCCGCGGATGACATCAACTCCATCGAAGCGCGAATCCGCGAAGCAGTCCCCGTCGCACGGGTCATCTACATCGAGCCGGATGTCTATCGCCCCGCGATCGACCCGACGCCCCCGACCGACGTTTTCGTCCTCAAGTCGGCAGACTGAATCTGGCTAACGCCGCCGTTCGAAGAATTCACGCAGCAGAGCGGAAGTCGCCTCTTCTTCCACGCCGCCGATCACTTCTGCGCGGTAGGGCAAGCGCCGGTCACGCAGCACGTCGTACATCGACCCAGCGGCGCCAGCCTTGTCGTCCCATGCACCAAACACCACGCGACTGATCCGCGCCTGCAGAATCGCCCCTGCGCACATGATGCAGGGTTCCAGGGTGACGACGAGGGTGTGTCCCTCAAGATTCCAAGAGCCTACGGATGCCGCCGCCTGACGCAGCGCCTCGATTTCAGCGTGACCGGTGGGGTCATGCGTCGCTTCGCGGGTATTGCGCCCCTCGGCAACGATGTTGCCTGCAGCGTTGAGAACCACGGCTCCGACGGGGATCTCGGCTGCCTCCGATGCTTCCACGGCGAGGGCAAGAGCACGCTCCATCGCAAGGTTGTCGGCCGCGGTCATGACATGAGCCTACGACAGGGATCGAACACGTCGAGTGGGTTCGATGTCGTATCCGGTCGCACGGCGCATTACCCTGTATCCATGCGTGTTCACGTGGCCGACCACCCTCTCATCACTCACAAGCTTTCGGTATTGCGCGATGCGCGCACCCCATCGCCCGTGTTCCGGCAACTCACGGAGGAGCTCGTCACGCTGCTGGCGTACGAAGCTACTCGCAGTGTGAAGGTCAGTCCGATTGAGATCAACACTCCTGTGACGACCACCATGGGCGTGAAGATCTCGGAGCCGCGGCCAATTGTGGTGCCGATTCTTCGCGCTGGCCTCGGCATGCTCGAGGGCCTCGTGAAGTTGCTTCCGACCGCCGAGGTGGGCTTCCTCGGGATGGTCCGCGACGAAGAGACCTTTGAGCCGACTACCTACGCAGAGCGTCTCCCCGACGACCTCAGCGACCGCCAGTGCTTCGCGATCGACCCGATGCTCGCCACGGGTGGTTCGCTCGCTGCCGCGATCCAGTTCTTGTTCGACCGTGGCGCAAAAGACGTCACGGCGATCTGTCTGCTCGGAACGCCTGAGGGCGTTGCCGCCATCGAGGCGATGGCTGGCGACCGCGACGTGACGCTCGTTCTCGGTGCGCTAGACGAAGGCCTCAACGAAAAGGGCTACATCGTCCCAGGGCTCGGCGACGCCGGCGACCGCCTCTACGGCACCGTCTAGCCCCCCTCCCCCTCGCCGCCCCGCCTCGCCTGCCCATCCCTAATCCCGTCCCGCGGTACGGATGTCGGGAGGATGTACGCATGTCGGTCGAATTTGGGCGATCTGTGGGTGCTGCGGGAAAAACTCCCGACAAGTGCGCAGTCATTCGACCGTAAGGCGGTATGCGCGTTCGTCTCCGTATCGTTGGAATCCTGCACTGGCGATGATCGGTGCCGACGTCGACACCCGGCCCTTCACCAGGGCAGTCGTCGCACCGCGCTCGGAGCCGACCCGAAACCGTTCGGCCAGCACCGCACGATAGGCGCCGCGTCCGCGCGCTGCCCCAAGGGTCGCGCCACCCCACAAGCGCACGAAACCGTCAACAATCGTGCAGCCGCCGACGCTCACTGCCTCACCATCTAGCCGAGCGAGCACCTGAATGCTGAGGCCGCTCTCGAACGCGCTGGTCACGTCTTGCAGCTCGGCGGCAAGTCCGTTCTCGTCCAGAGCGGTCTGGCCCCAGACGGGGACATTGATCGCGTCAACTTCGCGCACCTGCTCGCCTGTGCGCACGACCTCGACCGAAACGATGTCATCGACCGGAAGTGAGACCTCGGCAATTGCGCAGGCAAACACCGTCACAGTGTCAACGTGCTGTGCGCCGCGGCGAATCAACGCCGCTTCGATGTCTGGACTGTCAGCGGGATTAGTCCAAAAAGTGATCTCCGATGAACCCCATGCACGCGTGCGCTCGATTGCGTAACTCAGCACCTCATCCGCAGGACTTTCTGAGTTCACCTGAGAGGCGCGCACTCCCCCGCCGAGTCGCTCCGGATAACGCGTGAGGCGCAGCTGATCTGTGTCCTGCATGCTTCCCCGCGGTGTCCACGTCCACTCTGCAGCCGCGCGTAGGATCTGCTCGTTTGTGTGCATGTGCTTCGGGTGTGTTTACTCGGGTGTGTTTACTCGGGTGTGCTTACTCAGCTGCGCCGACGAGACGGGCGAACGCGCTCATACGAGCGACGCCTTCTGGCGTGCGCGGGAGGTCGTCAAGCAGTGCCGGGGAGTGCACGAGGTATGCGACAACTTGCGCCCGTGAGATCGCGACATTGAGGCGGTTTTGCAGCAGCAAGAACTCGGGGCCTCGGGGCGCGTCTCGACCGCTGGAAGCAGCCAACGAGGTGATCGACACGACCGCCTCCTTGCCCTGAAAGTTGTCGACGGTTCCCACCGGCACGTCGGGGAACCCGGCATCCACGAGCGCATCGAGCACCAGCTGCCGCTGCGCATTGTAGGGAGCGACAACGATGATGTCTGACTGTGCGAGCGGCCTTGTCGAAGCAGCAGGATCGTTGTCAGTGAAGGTTCGTCCGAGAAGGTCACGAACGAGCCGAACCACCTCCGATGCCTCCTCAACCGACTGCGTGGCGTTTCCCCGATGGCGTAGCGGAACGGGGTGAAGGCCGGGAGTGACGCCGTCAAGCGAGCGACGTTCTGTTCCTGGGGCCGAAGCGAGTTTCCCCGCGTAGGCGAGTTTTGAGACGGGCGCTGCCACGGACGGATGCATGCGCCAAGAACGAGCGAGAAAGTAGCCGTACTCGGGCCGCACAACCTGGTCGCCGTCCAACACCCATCCGAGCGCAGAAGTGTCCACTGGCTCGGGATGCGCGCCTTGGCTTACCTGAGGAAGTTGCTGCGGGTCTCCCAGCAGCAACAGCCGCTTCGCGCCCGCAGCCACAGCGATCGTGGAGGCAAGTGAGAATTGGCCAGCCTCATCGATCACCAGCAGGTCGAGGCCGGAGCGGTCGACTCGCTGCGTGTTACTGAAGTCCCACGCCGTGCCGCCGACAACGGCTCCTTCGCCGGCATGCTCAGCCAGGAAGCTCGCCATACCGTTCTTCGGAATTACCGTGTAGGCCGGATCTGCATCGGAGTTCTTCGGCGCTTTCGCCACCTGGCCCGCTGGCACTCCATCTGCGACAACGCGGGACAACAGCGTTTCGATGATCGAGTGCGACTGTGCGACCACCCCAATTTTGAACCCGTACTCGTTCACAAGCCGCGCGATCACCCGCGACCCTGTGTAGGTCTTTCCGGTGCCAGGAGGGCCCTGCACGGCAAGGTAGCTGCGGTCGAGGTCGATAACGCCCCGCACAATCGCGTCGATGACATCGCCATCTGCATCCGGCAACGCTTCACCCGATACCGTCCGCGGCGGAATACGGCGCAGGATGTCGGTCGCCGGATCTTCTGGGAACCCTGGCGCCGCCGCGTGGACCGCGTCTGCCCATTCGTCGATCGCGCCTTGGAGCGACACCACGCGCGGAGGTGCTGCTGGCGTAAGCGCAAGCGGCAGTTCGTCCCACGTCTCCCCTCGCACAGCGGACTCTGTAACGAGGTAACCGTCGTCGAGCACCTCGGTCACCGTGACGGCGTGCGGCACATGGACTGCTCGCGAAGGCACCTCGGTGTCGAACGGAGCTGGTACGTCGTAGAGCGCGAAGGGTTGCGAGCCGACCCCCAGCGTCGTCCCTGGCGACACCTCGCCACGAACCTCAATGTCGCGCGACATCACTCGTCGCCCTTCGCCGACACTCCACTCCCGCGCGACAACGGACACCGCTGGATCGATCCGCACGACGTCGCGGGTCCCCTCCCACATCGTCACTGGCTCGCGTAGCCGCTGGAAATGGGAGACCCAGAAGCTCTTTGCCTCGCGCGGGAAGTAGTCAATCGCCGCAGCGGCGATCCGATGCACCTGCCCGTCGCCGCCTGCCTCGACAGCGCGTTCGGCGTCGGCGAGCAATGCAACCGAACGATACGAAGGCTCGTAGATGATCTGGTCGGCATCATCTGGCGGTGCGGGTGCAACGCCCTTTTGTCTGGCGATCTCGATCAGCCAGTTGCGTAGTCGCCGTGTCGAGACACAGTCGTAGCGGTTGTAGTCGGCAAGGTCAGCGAGTACGGCATCGGCTTCGACCTGCTCTCCCGCCACCGCGAGCTCGCGCGCAGCAACGTACTGCACGATCGAGTCGTCACCTTTCTGCACGTCGCTCGTGCGCACGTCTTCGCCCATGTAGAGGGGTTCGAGCTTTTTGATCGAGTAAGAGCGGGAACCGACGCGCACTGTCCGCAACACCAGCGGGTACAGATCAACGAACACGCCTTCGCGAAGCAGTCTGTCTACCTCGCCCTCGCGCACGCCGTATCGCGCGGCCATCGCCACAAGGTGCGACGTTTCGTACGGCGCGTAATGGTAGATGTGCATGTCGGGGTGCGCTGATCTGCGAAGGTTCACGAAGTCGAGAAACGTTTCGAAGGCACGCTTTTCTTCAGCGAACGTATGCGCCCAGAGAGCCGAATATTCATCGGCGTTGTCTACCCAGCCGAAGAGATAGTCGATGCCCCACTGCGCCGCACCGTCAGCCAACTGCGCCGCGCCATCGGCGGCAGGTTCGGTGTAAAGCGGGTCACCTTCGAAGTCGAAGAAGATGTCGCCACGACTGGGCACAGGCAAGGTGTGGATCGCCGAGGCGTAGTGCACATCAAAAGTTGGCTCCCCTTCTGCATCGGCGCGGATCTGCAGGCGGGCCTGGGCGCGGAGGGTCTCGAACGTCTCACCATTCATTCCCGCTGGCGTTTCTGTCGCAGCCGCCAGCCCATCGATGCTCTCGATGCCGGCTGCGCGCAGGCGAGCGCGCTGTACCGGACGCATCCGGGCCACCATCAGAAGGTCGCGGTGTGCCGACACCTGTTCTTCGCACGTCGCGCAGCGCCCACACGCCACGATCTGCAGATCGCCTCTGTCGTCTCCCCAGGCCAGTGGCGCCCCCACAGCCCCATCGGAGATCTGCCGATCTGCGATGAGCGCGCGCAGGCGTGCGCGCCGAACCTGAAACAGCGGAAGGAGGTCATCGACGGAATGCGTGCTCAGCGAACCATCACCCAGAATGAGGTCGACCTCATCGGCACGGGGCACCCCGAGCCTGTCGAGTTGATCGACATATGCCGCCAGCTGCATGAGCGCCGTTACGCGGGCCTTTCGAGCCAGCTTCGAGTCCTGCACGCGCCAACGACCATCGTCATCTTTGCGCAAGAAGTCAGCGAACCCGACAAATTCTTCTGTGGCAAAGGCAGCTTGAAAGACAACGAGCGCATCGGATCGCAACGCGTCCAGCGTCTCTTGCGTCGCCGCTGCGAGAGCTTCCGCGTCAATTGAAGAGACCTTCTCGACGCGATGGACACTCTCGTCTCCCAGGTCATCGATATAGCGGGCGAGCACATTCTCTTCGTGCGCGTCACCCAACCGCGCCGCACGCCGAAGGGTCGCATCCTCGGGCTCTTCGACCGCAGGCACTCTGCCCAACTTCGCATCGATGGCTCTGCCCCATGCGAATTCGCATTCTGCCGCTGCTTTTAGGTCGCTCGCGCTCCAAATGACGCGCTGCGCCTGAGTGTCGATCCGCACGATGCTCCTGTTCTGTCGGATGCCTCGACACTATCTGTGACGTCAGACACCGATGAAGCTCGCCGAGTATTGCGCGGCGACGATCAACGCCACCAGCCGTCGGTGGGCGTCACCGGAAGGCGCCGCTTGTGCTGAGTTGCGAGGTACCTCGCCTCAATGCGACCGGCGACTTCTGGATCAACATCGTGCCCTTCGAGAAAATCATCGATTTGCTCGTAGGTGAGTCCCAGCTCGTCTTCGTCAGCGCGCCCCGGCTGGCCATCGAGCAAATCAGCCGTGGGCACTTTGAACGTCAGACGATCAGGCGCGTCCAGCTTTTGCAGCAAGGCTCGCCCCTGTCGTTTGCTGAGGCCAGACAGGGGAAGAATGTCAGCGGCACCGTCACCGAACTTGGTGTAAAAACCCGTCACAGCCTCGGCGGCGTGGTCGGTGCCGATCACCAGCATCCCGTCGTGCCCTGCAAGGGCGTACTGCGTAACCATGCGCACGCGCGCCTTGATATTGCCCCGGTTGAAGTCGCTGATGTCACTGGTCACGGCAAACTCGATGTCTTCTTCTACCCCATCGACACCGTTTTGAATGTTGACCTCTACGGAGGCGTCTGGAGCGATGAATTGGAGCGCAGCCTCGGCGTCTGCGGCGTCGTGCTGCACTCGGTAGGGCAAGCGCACCGCAAGAAAACGCGCGTCTCCTCCTTCGGCTCGCACTCGCTCGACAGCGAGCTGGGCCAGGCGCCCGGCAAGGGTCGAATCCTGTCCGCCGGAGATCCCCAGCACATAACCTCTCGCGCCGGTGGAACGGAGATAGTCGGCGAGAAAGCTGACACGGCGCTCTACCTCAGCGGTGGCGTCAATCTCAGGCATAACGCCGAGGTCCTCAGAGATCTGCTGTTGCAACGACATTTCATCCTCCGGTCTGATCCTCAAATCAGTATCGCCCCTCCGTGTTACGTCGAGGTGACAGAATGACCAGGTGAAGCTTCTCCTCGCCGCCCTCGAGTCCGAACTCTCCGCCTTCCCGGAGGAACTCAGCGGCTTTGATCGTCTCGTTACGGGGCCAGGCAAGTTGAACGCCACCTATGCGCTGACGAGGGCACTGAACGAAAACACCTACGACGAGATCGTCGTCGTGGGGACCGCCGGCGGGATCGACCCCGACCTTGCCCCGACGGTGCATGAGGTAGGCACTGCCTACCAGCACGACGTCGTCGATCACGATGGCGTCACAGGGCAGCACATCTCCCTGCCAGCGCGGGTGACTACCGGGCGCGCGGGAATTCTGATCGCTACCGGTGACAGCTTTGTCGAAGATGCAGAGGTGACCGCCGCGATTCGTGCAGCCGGAGCCGCGATGGTCGATATGGAGACCTACGCCTACATCTGGGTGGCCGAACAGTTCGGGGTTCCCATTCGTGTCTTCCGCTCCGTATCTGACCAGGCAGAAGAGGGCGCTCTGACGGATTGGCGCGCAGCTCTCGCTCGGTGCAGTGCCCAACTCCGTGACTTCATCCGAGCCAAGTACGGCGTCTGAGCCTGCAATCCGCTCCTAGCGCGCCGAGATCACGCTCGGTCCATTCGACAGCGCCCGCACGGTCAGTTGAGCCGGGATCTGCTCCTGCATCGCCTCGACGTGGCTGATAATGCCGACTGTCCTGCCCCCTTGGCGCAGTTCATCCAGGGTGGCCATGGCAACGTCAAGAGTGTCGCCGTCGAGAGAGCCGAATCCTTCGTCGATGAACAGCGTGTCTAGTCGAATGCCGCCGGCCCTCGCCGTCACCACCTCGGCGAGGCCGAGCGCCAGGGCAAGCGAGGTCAGGAAAGTCTCGCCACCCGACAGCGATTGGGGCGGTCGCGCTTGCCCGGTAAAGGCATCGAAGACGACGATTCCCAGACCCGAAGCCGCTCCACGTGCGGCAAGCGCGTCGGAATGCTGCAGCTGATACCGCCCCGTTGACATATCGTGCAGACGACGGTTCGCCGCCTCAACGATTTCTTCGAGTTCTGCGGCGAGCACGAATGTCTCGAGTGCCATCTTGCGACTGTTGGCCCCGCGCCCCGCGATGGTATCGGCCAACCCCTGCAACACCTCGAGTTCCGCGGCATCTTCCGCGGTTTTTTCGTGCTCTGTGGCAGCCGAGTCGATCAGCTCACGGAGCCGATCCGCGGTCGCTGCGGCGCGAGAAGCGGCCGCTACCGCCGCCTGCCACATCGTCCTGGCCGCGGCGGCCGCCTCTTCGATCGGCGCAAGATCGATCGGATCTTCTGGGAGGATTCGTAGCTCGAGAGCGAGCAAGATCTCTCGCTCTTTGGACCACTCCACCCCGTGCTTCTTGATTCGTTCTGCCAACGCATCGCGTGCCGATGCAGAACGAAGCGCCTGCTCCGCAGCGGTGACATCGTCGAACAGAGAACTGGCGAGTGCGGCATCACGTTCAGCTTCAGCCTCGGCAAGCACCTCTGCTTTTCGTGCGCGGTCGGCTTCTGCCTCGACCACGGCACGTGCCGCGGCGATCTTGGTGGCGTTGTCTGCGAGGCGAGAGCTGACGGAGTCGAACTCGCCTCGCGCGTCAGCAATCAGATCGTGCGCATCTTTGTTTCGTTGCGAGAGCACCGCGTGCTCTTCTCTCGCCTGCGCGAGCGCCGTAACGTCCGCGGCTCGCTCTGCCTCAAGTCGTTCGGCCCTGGCGGAGAGTTCGCTCAGCTGCTGGTCAAGCTCCGCACATCTTTTCGCCGCTGCCAGACTCTGTTCGTATGCCTCCACTGCCTCGGCATACTCGCTCTCTGCTTGGTCGACACTGCGTTGACCAGCAACGGCGGCCGAGGCGGCAAGTTCGGCTGTCAATGCGGCACAGGTCGATGCACAGTCGCGCTCGTTTTGGGCGGCGGAATCCCGAGCACTTTCAGCCTCGGCAATATCTTCCGGCGAAACGGGGTCGGAGTGCGCTGCCGGCGCCGGGTGTTCGAGCGAACCGCAGACGGGGCAGGAATGGTCGGGCTGCAGAGCCGAAGCGAGCTCTCCCGCCATGCCGTCTATGCGGCGCTGTCGTAACTGAGCCAGCGCCGATTGGGCTGCCGCGTGCACCGCACTGGATTCGCTGAGCTGACGCTCCGCAGACGCTTCGGCTACCCGCAAGCGTTCGATCTCGTGCGCTGCCCTGCGCCGGCCATCGGCCGTCTGTTGCGCTGCGTCTAGATCGTTCTTTCGATCGGCCAGCCGACGACTGTCGTCTCGCTCTGCTGTCAGAGCCGCCATGGCTGCGGGAAGGGAGTCGCGCTCTGTTTCTCCCGATTCGATCCGTGCCGCCACAAGGGAGAGGCTTCCCTCGGCCTTTTGCAGCTCTGCCTCACGGTGCGGAGCCTGCTTTTCCCACTCGCGTGCTCGCTCCCACGCTCCGCTCTCTCTCGTGCGCTCCTCTGCCCACGCCTCGAGCTCGCCACCTACGGCGATACCGAAAGCCTCCCAGCTCTCGCGCACAGATTTCTCGTGTTCGACGGCGCTCGTCAGAGCGGTCCGTGCCCGCACAGCGGCCGTGATCAGCGATCTCAACAGCTCTGCCGAGTGTGCGGCTTCGAGCTCAGCTTTTGCGGCCTCAATCAGCGGAGCCTCCTCCTCCAACCGATCGAGGGCTGACCGTGCGCGATCGCGCTCGCGTTGTGCACGTTCATTTTCGCGTGCCGCGGCCAGCTCCGCGTCCGCTTCCGTCGATTGCTGCTCTGCAGCTTCCTGCTCTGCCTTCTTGCGCTCTACCTGGTACGCGGCTCTGGCATCGGCGCGGCGGAGGGCTTCGATGCGCTCGTCCACCGTGACCCGAGGTTGGGGCAGCCCCGTCTCGCTTTCAGACGCGTGCGGAGACTCTTCGCCCGATTCGCCGGTGAGATCTGCTGTGCGTGCGAGCCGCTCTGCCTCGTCGATACGTGCGTCGACGGCAGCGAGTCGCACTCCGTGCGCTTGTTCCCGTTCCCGTCGTCGCTCGTCAAACCGTGTTTGCACGTCTTCGAAACGTTGCGTACCGAACAGCCGCCGCAACAGTGCCTGCCGATCACGGCTCCCCGCAAGCAGAAACTCCGAGAATCGGTTCTGCGCGAGCAAGATCACCTGGAGGAACTGCTCGCGGCTGAGTTGCAGAATCCCTTCTAGTTCTGTCGCAACGTCGACGGCACGCGCGGCTCGCCCGATCCAGCCGGACTCGGTCAACTCGTCAAGCGCGACCGCTGCCGCCTGTTTCGTCAAGCCGCCGCCGCGTTTGGCCGGGCGCAGATACTCCGGCGAGCGCGTCACCCGAAAGCGACCGGCAGGGGTGCTGAACTCGACGACCACCTCAGAGAGATCGTCTGCCTCGCAGTGATCGCTGCGTAGCCGCTTTTCGCCGCCGTCGTAGCGCGGCACTCCCCCGTAAAGCCCAAAACAGACGGCGTCGAGAATGCTCGATTTTCCGGCTCCGGTGCGTCCGGCGATCAGAAAGATCCCGTCGTCGGCAAATGCATCGAAGTCGACAGTCTGGCGAGCACGAAAAGGGCCGAACCCTTCGACCTCTAAGCGATGGAGACGCATCTAGACGAGCGCCTCAGCGCGCACCCGCTCGTCGAGCACCGCGCGGATCAGCTCGGTCTCCGCCTCGGTCGCCCCCTGTCCTGCGCGCACATGCTCGAGAAACGCCTCGATGCGGTCGGCGTCGGTGACGGCGCTACGCAATCGCTGCGCATACGAACGTTCGTCTTTCTCAATCACCACTGCGGGTTGGTGTTGCACCATCGCGCAGTGGGGGTAGCTCTCTCGGAGTCGCCTCATGGGCTCTGTCTGCGGTGTTGTGTCGGTATAGATCGCGCACACCCAACTGTCTTGATGCGCGCTGATGTTCTCCGCCGAAAGGATCTCGTCGAGGGAGCCGGTGAGGGTGACCAACCGCCGGGGAACCGGCAGTTCCAGCCACTGGACAGCACCGAGGCCATCTGCATCGAGGTCAACGAGCCAAGACCCACGCGGCTTGTGCTGCTCTCCAAAGCTGTAGTGCAGCGGAGCTCCGGCGTAGCGCACGCGCTCACTGATCTGCTGTCGTCCGTGAATATGGCCGAGGGCGACATAGTCAGGGCCGTCGAAAACGCTGAGGGGTACGACATCGAGGCCCCCTTGACGCACCTCCCTCTCGAGTCCTGTGGTCATTTCGACACCTGCCGCAAAGCAGTGCGCGATGGCGACCGAGCGGCCTTCGTGTGCGCGCATGCCTTCGCGGACAAGGTCCATCGCGTG
Organism: Microbacterium sp. NPDC076768; assembly: GCF_040687205.1. Lineage (NCBI taxonomy): Bacteria > Bacillati > Actinomycetota > Actinomycetes > Micrococcales > Microbacteriaceae > Microbacterium > Microbacterium sp. NPDC076768. Next base: position 15,926 of record NZ_JBFBMU010000003.1, on the reverse strand, counting down.
TCCCATGGTCTGGGCTTGCGTGCGCAACTGTCGTCCTGCGCTGTCGCCCTCTGGCCAGTGCTGACGGACGATTGCCGGCTCGAGGTAGGGGATGCCGAAGAAATGTACTGGCCCGTCGGCATCGGTCACCGTTACGGGAGTACCGATAGCCAGGGGGTCGGTCAAAACATGAATGCCGTCACGGAGCAGCTTGGCTTGAAACCCCAACCGCGCAGCCGAGTCGTGGTTGCCGCTTGTGACGATGACACGGGCGCCCGTCTCGTGCAGCGCGACCAACGCGTCTCCCAGCACTGTGTACGCAGCGCCGGAAGGTGTTGCCGAGTCGAAAATGTCGCCAGCGACAACGACGACGTCTACCGCGTTCACCCGAACCTGCTCGGTGAGCGCGCTCAACACCTCGGCGAGAGCGTCCAAGGTCGAGTTGCCGTGGAAGGTCCGCCCAATGTGCCAGTCGGAGGTGTGCAGGATTCGCATACTCACACGCTACGAACCACCACCGACATTCCGTCTCAGGCGTGCCGCAAGGTCGCAGCGAACTGCATGTTTGTGCGGGTGACACTCGTCACAGTGCGTCACACAGCGACTCATTCAGCGCGTGCGCAGCAACCCCGCGTGTTTAGGGTGTGCAGAGAACCATTCACCGACGTACCAGCACACAGCGTCGACCTTGCGGTCCCCGCGCTCTTCAATATCTGCCACGGCACCTTCGACAACTTTTCCCGCGTAGCCGTTGCCCCGGAATGACGGGATTGTGAAGGCTCTGGTGAGCGCGATGGTGTGGCCGTCGTCTCGGTAGTCGAGGACGCTCACGAGCTTTCCGTCGCGCGCGAGCGTGTAGCGCGATGCGTCCTTTTCGTCGGTAAGAATGAACCCGTCGACACTGTGCGAAATGCTCATTCGATCCACGTTACGCCTGCCTGAACAGCCTGGACGTTTTGACACAGGGCGTCATGGTCAGACATAATCCCCCCATGACCACCAACGCAAGCCTTGTATCCGCCCAGGAGGCGAACAGGACTGCCGGGATGATGATGCCCGGCCGCGTCGGTATGTGTTGCCGAATGTGTCGCTGAACGAACAGCCACCCCGCCTGACCTGTAATTCGCGATCTGCGAGATCAGTGTCTCGAGCATCCACCCTTGCTCGCTTCCCGGCTCCGCCGGTCATTCATGCAACGCATCAGAGCCCCGCTCGATTCGGGCTCATGTCCTGAGGACTTCATCATCATGTCGAACACCGCACTTCTTGAGCGTCCAGCCGCCATCGCCACCAACGACGCCATCTCGGCCCGCCCCACATCCACCGCACCGGTTTCCACTGCACCGGCCGCTCATGCTCCGGCTGCAGACCTTCCGGCTCTCCGATCGCCCCGCGGCTTCGCGCTGTATGTCGGACTCGATGAGATCAAAGCCGCCGAGGCAGGCGTCAGCCTCCCCCTTCTGGTCGACGCCCTGCGTCGCACACTTGCGGAGCTTGCCCCCGGTGCGGATACGCACGCCACTGTCGCTCTCGCACCGCACGGTTCTGGTGGCCGAGACCTCGACGTCGTTCGCCTCGCTCTGCAGGAGCCTGGGGCCATTGCCCGCGCAAAAGCCGCGGCTGAAGAAGAGGTAAAAGACACGGAACGCGGCGTCACCGTCGACATCTCCCGCAAGCGCGTACTGATCGACGGAGAATCTGCCGCCTTCACCTACAAAGAGTTCGAACTGCTGCAGTACCTCGTGCTTCGCGAAGGCCGCACGATCGAACGCAGCGAGCTCGTCGAGGCACTGTGGCAGGCGCACGACGACGAAACGCCGGGCGAGCGCACGATTGATGTGCACGTACGCCGCCTTCGCGCAAAGCTCGGCCGCTACGAAGACATCGTCCGCACCGTGCGCGGAATCGGATACCGCTTCGATCGCCACGCCGATGTCGTCATCCGCTACGGCCACGGCACGCCTTCCCCTGACCGCTTCTGAGCACGGTTCCTTCGGCGCATCACAGCGAGTGTCAGGGGCCGCGCGTAGGGTAGGCGCATGACCTTCCCGGCGGACTCTGTCACGGCGGCAGCCGCCAGCACAGCCTCCCCTCGGGAGCTCGTGTACCGGCCGAAACACGAGCTCGATCTTCACCGGACAGTGGGTTTTCTTCGCCGCGGACGAACTGATCCAACAACCGTGATCGATGGTTCCGTGATCTGGCGAGCGGTTCGAACGCCCGTCGGTCCAGCGACGCTCGCACTTCGCTCGATCAGCGGAGAGGTACGGGCATCGGCGTGGGGCGACGGCGCAGAGCACGCGCTCGAAACCGTGCCAGTGCTCTGCGGACGGGACGACGATGCCACCGACTTTGACGCAGCGCAGCATCCGCTGATCGCAGAGTCAGCACGACGCCATCCTGGACTCCGGCTGACCCGCTCCGGTGAGGTCTTCGATGCGCTGGCGTGCGCAATCATCGAACAAAAGGTCACCGGCATGCAGGCGTTCGGCGCCTGGCGTTGGCTGGTATCCCGCTACGGCGAGCGCGCTCCAGGTCCGACGCCGCGGCCCATGTTCGCGGCGCCGCCTGCAGAGCAGTGGCACCGGATCCCCTCGTGGGACTTTCATCGCGCCGGGGTGGAGCCCCCGCAGGCGCGCACCATCGCCCGCGCTGCTGAACGAGGTGACCGCATTGCGAAAGCCGTAAGAATGGCAGGTTCCGGCGCAGACCGCGAGCGCATCCTCACCAGCCTTCCCGGTGTCGGCGCGTGGACGTCGGCGGAAACCCGCATTCGTGCCCTCGGCGACCCAGACGGTGTCGGTGTGGGCGACTACCACCTTGCCCATGAAGTGGGCTTCGCTTTGACAGGGAAGCGGACGGATGACAGCGGAATGCTCGAGCTGCTCGCGCCATGGGCAGGGCAGCGTCAGCGCGTCATCCGGCTCATGTTCGCCAGCGGAGTGCGCGAGCCGCGTCGCGGACCGCGCCTCGCACCGGAAGACCACCGTGAGCGCTGAGCTCGGCGTCTAAGCTGAGGCTATGTCCCGTAACGCACTGCGCATCTTCGTCCCCGCTGGCCTGCTGATCGCCGGCATTGTGTTGGGGCTGATCTTCCAGAACGTCTGGCTGGGTGTACTGCTTGCCACCATCATTTGGCTCGGATGGTTTCTCGGCTACGAGTCGCGCCGCGGCAACAACGCCGGCGTCAACGACAAAGACCACGGTGTCGAGCTTTAAACACCACGCGTTTCAGTAGTAGACAGCGAGCGGGCCAGACGGCCCATCAACCACCTGCACCTGAGTGTCGAACACTCGCGTGAGCACATCGTCGGTCATGATCTCGGCCGGGGTTCCGAACTCCACCACTTCGCCATCTTTCAACGCACAGATATGGTCGGCGTAGTGGCCTGCGAAGTTGATGTCGTGCAGCACGATCACGATGGTGCGTCCTAATTCATCCGTCGCACGTCGCAGGTGCTTCATCATCTGCACGGCGTGACGCATGTCGAGGTTGTTCAGCGGCTCGTCGAGGAGCACGAACTCGGTGTCTTGGGCGAGGACCATCGCAACGTAGGCCCGCTGACGCTGACCTCCAGAAAGCTCATCGAGGTAGCGGCCCTCCAGCGCACCGAGTTCGAGAAAGTCGATGGCCTCGCTGATGATCTCTTCGTCTGCCTTATTCAGCCGCCCCTGGGAATGCGGGAAACGGCCAAAACCGACTAGCTGACGAACGGTGAGCCGGGTGACGAAGTGATTCTCTTGCCGCAGAATCGACACCACTTTCGCCAGGTCTTTCGACTTGGTAGATGCAACATCGAGACCTGCGATCTCGATCGCACCGGCATCCATGCCACTCAACCGACCGATCATCGTCAGCAGAGTCGACTTGCCCGCACCGTTGGGTCCGATGAGGGCTGTGATGCCCCCGGTGGGAATGATCAGGTCGACGGGGCCGATCGCAACATCGCTGCTGTAGTCCCGCCGCACGCCTTCGAGTGAGATCACAGCCTGCCCTTTCTGAGGATAACGATGAGGAACACTGTGCCGCCGACCAGTTCGATCAGGATCGACACCATCCCCTGGGCATAAAACAGGTTTTTCATCACGAAGTACGCACCACCGAGGATGGTGAATGCCGTGAGTACCGCTACCGGAAAGATCAGTCGGTGATCGTGGGTGTCAGCGAACTGATACGCGAGCGTCGCGACCAGGAAGCCCAGGAAGGTCATCGGCCCGACCAGTGCCGTCGACGTCGCCATCAACACAGCAACCAAGAAGAGCACGATGAAGAGCTCCCGCCGGTGGTCTACTCCGAGCGAGCGTGCAGAATCGGAGCCGAGCGCCATGAGGTTGAGTCGTCGCGAGCGAAGCCACAACAGTGCGGATGCGGCGACGACGAGAGGTATCGCAAGCGGCAAGTAGGAAGGGTCAGCATTCGACACGTTGCCGAACAGACGCGCAGCCAACACATCGAATTCGCTGGGCGTGAGCAGACGTTGCATGAAGGTGGCGATTGCTCCGAGCCCGCCGCCAATCACGATCCCCACCAGCAGCATGATCTGCAGGTTGCCGTACCGCCCAGACAGCAGCCAGCCATAGAGCGCCACGGCGAGGCCGACCATGATCACTACCTGGATAGCGAACTGCCCTACCCCCTGAATCGCGACGATTCCGGCCACTCCGAAAAGGTAGACAGTTCCGGTCTGCACCAAGCGATACAGCGACTCGAAGCCCATGATCGAGGGGGTGATGATGCGGTTATTGGTGATCGTCTGGAAGCTCACGGTTGCGACCGCCTGGGCGACAGCCACAAGCGCAATCACGGTGACATTGGTCGCTCGCAACTGAGCGATACGCCAAAATCCGGTGGAGCCCACCGGCATCGGGTTGTCCCACACGAGCAGGCCAACAGCGGAGCCGACCGAGAGCACCAGCAAGATTCCGAGCACGATGAAATAGCGGCGACGAGCGCGCGGAGTCGTGAAAGATCCAGCGGAGCGCACGCCGCCACTTGCTGTCATCTGACTCGTCATCACGTTAGCCACGGCGACGCTGCCTCAGAAGAAGAAGAACGAACACCACAGCGCCGACGACGCCGAGGATCAGCGAGACCGGAACCTCGAACGGCATGATGATGGTGCGTCCGATGATGTCGCACACCGTCACGATCGCGATGCCGAGAAGGCACACCCACGGGAGGTTGCTGCGCAGGTCGTCGCCACGCACCATCGAAACGATGTTGGGCACGATCAGTCCCAGGAACGGAAGGTTGCCGACGACCACGGTAACGACACCGGTCGTGACGGCGATAAGCACGGTTCCCAGCAGAATGACTCGGTTGTAGTTGACGCCGACGTTCGTCGCGATCTCTTCTCCGAGACCAGCGATAGTGAGTCGATCTGCCACCAGAAAAATCACCACGCCAATGATGGCGACAATCCACAGCATCTCGTATTGGCCACGCATCACCGAGGTAAAGCTCCCGGCAAACCAGACCCCGATTGCCTGCAGCGAGTTGGTGGCGAGGGCGATATACGTCGAAAGCGCACCGACGACTGCGCCGAGCATCAGACCGACGATGGGGACGATAAGTGACGACTTGAGCGCGACCCTGCGCAGAAAAGCGAAGAAGATCATCGTGCCGATGAACGCGGCGATCACCGCGCCGGCCATACGCAAAGTAAGCGACGGCTGCGGCACAAGGATCATCACCATCAGCAACCCCAGCCCTGCCCACTCGGTGGTGCCAGTGGTGGTGGGTTCCACGAAACGATTCTGGGTGAGGAGCTGCATCACCAGGCCAGCCATCGCCATCGACGCCCCCGCGAGCACGAGCGCGATGGTGCGAGGGACACGAGTGATCTGGAACATCTGCGCACCGTCGTCCGCGCCAGCAATGTCGTACACCCCGGTGAACAGCGAGATAACGAGGAGCACGCCGACGACGAGCACGCCGAAGAGCAGTTTTACGTCGAAGAGCCGCCCGGCATAGCGGGGCGGCTGAGTGATATCAGTGGTGACCATCATGTGAATGCGGCGGCACCCGTTTCACCGGATGCCGCCGCATTGCCTCAGTTCTTCGCGCTCGCCTCGAGGGCGTCAGCGAAGTCGTTGAGGAAGATGGTGTACGTCTGAATGCTCTCATTCAGGTAGGTGTCGGTCGGCATGTAGACAATCTGCTCATCGGTCACTGCGGTGACGCCAGCGAGCGCCTCGGAGCTTTCAAGGATCTCAGATGCCTGCACATAGTCGGGCGTGTCTGCCGCAAAAACTGCGTCGCGGTCGAGCACGAGGATCCAGTCAGGGTTCGAAGAAGCGATTGCCTCGACGGAGATTTCATCACCCTGGTGGTCGTCAGTGGCGTCGTCCACCTCAAGCGCAGGCGTTAGGCCGAGCATGTCGTAGATCGGGCCAAGCGAGCGTCCGACAGTCGGTGCCAGGTAGCCGATCGTGCCGCCAGAGGTGTTCACAGCCATCACGGTGTCTGAGTCGTCGTATGCGGCAGCGGCGCGCTCTGCGGCGGCGTCGAAGTCGCTGACGAGCTGCTCCGCTTCGTCTTCCTTGCCGAAGATCTCGCCGAGCACTGTGACCTGGCGCTTCAGCTCCTCATCAAAAGGCTCATCCTCACGCGGTTCGAGGTCGATGATGGTGGCATCGGGAACGAGGTCGGCAATCGCACTGTTGTGCTGCGTAAAGCGCTGTCCGCTGATGATCAGGTCAGGGTCGACCGCAACGATCGCTTCCAAGTCGGGCTCGTTGTGGTTTCCGATGTCGACGATCGCGTCGTCATCCACGTAAGAAACGGTGTCTGGCATCAGTGACACAGCGCCGGCGGAAAGCTCGATCCCCCAGTCAGAAAGCGTCTGGAAGGTGCGGTTGTCCAGAGCGACAACCGAGGTCGGGGGCGTTGCAACTTCATGCGTACCGTTGTTGTCCTCAATCGTTACCGACGCGGCCGCGGGTTCAGTCTCCTCCGAGTCAGCCGTGTTGCTGCTGCAACCGGCGAGCGCGAGGAGGCCGACGAGCGCGGCGCTCGTGGCAGTGAGAGTTCTGGGCACGGACATGGAGTGACTCCTGTTCTGCGGGGTGGTCGCGCACACTGGGGCGCAGGTGATGGTGAGGTTAGGGTGACCTTTGCTCACCTCCATTAGGTTAGCCTTACTTTATGAGCAATACGAAATCCGGTTTCTCGATCGAGCGTCGAGGCCTCGAGCTTCGCTTCCGCAATCTCACCCTCGCTGCGCGCGAATGGCTGGCACCCCACTTCGTGCGGGTGCGGCTCACCGGCTCGGAACTTGAAGGCTTCGGCTCCCTTGGTTCCGATGACCACATGCGCCTGTTCTTCCCCAGCGGCCCCACGAATTCCGTCGAAGAACTGCGCGCGTCACCCAGCCGCGAGTACACGCCGCTGGCCTGGGGTGAAGGCTGGCTCGATGTCGAGTTCGCCGTGCACGGAGACCAGGGTATTGCCGCGCCATGGGCAGCAACGGCCCCCGTCGGATCCACGGTCGGCGCTGGCGGCCCTCGCGGCTCGGCGGTCATCGTGGGCGACCCTGGCGCCTGGATGCTGGTGGGCGACGAGACAGCCATCCCGGCCATCCGCCGCTTCGCTGCGCTCATTCCAGAAGGCACACCGGCACGCATCGTGGTGGAGGTGGCAAGCAGCGAAGACGAGATTCAGATCGATGCTCCGGTAGCGATCGAATGGGTGCACAGGGGCGACAACCTCGCCGGATCCGCCCTGGTAACTTTCCTCGAAACCCTCACGGCGGACGACGCCGTCGGACCAGATCCATTCGTGTTCATCGCAGCGGAGCAGTCGATCGTCAAGCCTGGCCGTGCGTTGCTCACCCGCTGGAGCGTCGACACCGACCACGCCGTCGTCAAGGGCTACTGGAAGCGCGACGAAGACGAATACCACGCCCCCCATTGATCCCTCCCGTCGCACTTTCTGTCGCTAACACAGGTGTGTGGGCGACAGAAAGTGCGACGGGAGCATTCAGGAAGTGCGACGGGAGCATTCAGGTAGTGAGTGGGGGGGGGGTTAGCGGGGGGCGTGAGCCTCGAGGAACTCGTACATGTCGGTCGTATCTACGCCCGGGAATGCGCCGGTCGGGAGCGTGGCGAGGAGCGTGCGCGGAGTCTTCACATTCGGCCAAGAATTATCTCGCCAGCGCTCTTCGAGGTCAGCGGGAGCGCGCCGGCAGCAGGCTTCGACCGAGTGCTTGGAAACGCCACGGTGAGTGGTATCGCGGCCGACAAACCACTTCGTATCGTCGAACCGCACACCGACGCTCACAGAGTGCAAGCCCTCACTCGAGGCTTCGACCCGCGCGGTGCACCAGAACGTGCCGTTGCCTGTGTCGGTGTATTGGTAATACGGATTGAACCGGTCATCCTCATCGAACACCACGCGTGAGGTCCATTTGCGACAGCACATCTGACCCTCAATCGCCCCCAACCTGTCGGTGGGAAAATTCACATCGTCGTTCTCGTACGCCTTCGTGATCGTGCCGGACTCATGCACCTTGAGAAAGTGCACGGGGATGTCGAGGTGTCGAGTGGCGAGATTGGTGAACCGATGTGCCGCCGTTTCGTATGAAACCGAGTACGTGTCGCGTAGATCCTCAATCGAGATCGCGCGCCGCTGTTTCGCATCTCGCAGCGCAGGAACCACGTGCGCCTCCGGAATGAGGAGCGCTCCTGTGAAGTAGTTCGTCTCCACGCGTTGCCGCAGAAACTCGGCGTAGCTCTTCGGCTCAGAGTGCCCAAGAATGCGACTCGACAACGCCTGCAACACTGCGGTGCGTGCATCTCCTTTCGCCGGCACACTGCTCGACAAATAGAGCCGACCGTTTGCAAGGTCGGCGACACTGCGGGTCGTCGGCGGAAGATCAGAGGCGTAATGCAGTGTGAAACCGAGATACGCGGCGATCTCCGAGGCGGTGCGCTGCGTCAGCGGCCCGCCAGGATGACCCACCGCCGCCAAAATCTCTGCAGCCTTCGCTTCCAGGTCCGCAAAATGGTTATCCTGCCGCCGCATGAGGTGCCGCAGCTCGACGTTCGCCCGTCGCGCTTCTTCTGGCGTGGCCGCACGCTCGTCTCTGAGCCTGTCGATCTCACCGTGTAAAGCGAGCATCGCCTTCAACGCATCCGTTGGCACGCTTTTGGCGATTCGGAACGGTTCAATACCCAGGGTGCGAAAGGTCTGCCCCTTCATCGCGCGTTCCAATGCAATCTCCGCCGCACTGCGCTCATCCAGCGGCTCCCCCTCGAGCAGCGCATCGATGGTGACCCCGAGAGCGCGCGCGATCGCTTGCAGTTGGGTGAGCTTCGGCTCGCGCTTTCCCGTCTCCACCATCGACATCTGGCTGGGCGCCCTATCAACGGCCGACGCCAGGTCATCGAGCGTCATCCCCTTCGCCGTGCGGAGCTGCCGGATGCGACGGCCGATTGTCAAAGCATCGGACTCCTCTGCATCGGAGAGATCGGTCCCTGGATTGATCGGAGGGGTCATGGCCGCGATTCTGTCACAGAAACAGAATTTTTGGTGATCTTCTCCTCGGGTTTGGTGTTCAAGTGCGTCGATATTCACACAAAGTGGGAACAAGCCAACCGGATTCAGGACTCACCGAGGAGACACCATGACGAACACCGCACACACCCCCACTCCCCGACCCGCCGGACTGCGTGCGGGCGACCAAGTGCAGACAGCAGCGGAGCTTCAGGAGATCTGGGACACCGACCCTCGTTGGGACGGTGTCGAACGCACCTACTCTGCCGCAGACGTCATCCGCATTCGTGGCTCTGTGCGCGAAGAATCAACGCTCGCCCACCGCGGGGCCGAGAACCTCTGGAACCTGCTGCACACCGAAGACTATGTGCGAGCACTGGGTGCCTACACCGGAGGACAGGCTGTACAGCAGGTGCGGGCGGGCCTCAAGGCCATCTACCTCTCTGGATGGCAGGTCGCCGCCGATGGCAACCTCGCGGGACAGACGTACCCCGACCAGTCGCTCTACCCTGCCAACTCTGTTCCCGCGGTCGTGCGCCGTATCAACAACGCCCTGATCCGTCAGGACCAGCTCGAGCACGCCGAAGCAAGCGCTGGCACAGGCGAGATCACGCAGGACTGGCTTGCGCCCATCGTGGCTGACGCTGAGGCGGGTTTCGGTGGTCCGCTGAACGCCTACGAGCTCGCGCAGTCGCTGATTCAGTCCGGCGCCGCCGGCATCCACTGGGAAGACCAACTTGCCAGCGAGAAGAAGTGCGGCCACCTCGGCGGCAAGGTGCTGGTTCCAACGCAGCAACACATCCGCACGCTGAACGCCGCCCGTCTTGCGGCGGACGTCGCCGGAGTGCCGACCGTCATCATCGCCCGCACCGATGCCCTCGCCGCCGACCTGCTCACCAGCGACGTCGATGAGCGCGACCAGCAGTTCACCACCGGCGAGCGCACCCCAGAAGGGTTCTACCGGATCCGCCCTGGCATCGACTCGGTCATCAGCCGTGGTCTGGCGTTTGCTCCATACGCCGATCTGCTGTGGGTCGAGACAGGAGAGCCAGACATCGAGCTTGCGCGTGCGTTTGCGGCGGCTGTGCACGCGGAATTCCCGGGCAAGCTCCTGGCCTACAACTGCTCGCCGAGCTTCAACTGGAAGCGTCACCTCTCAGATGCCGAGATCGCGACCTTCCAGCAGGAGCTTGCCGACCTGGGCTACAAGTTCCAGTTCATCACGCTGGCAGGATTCCACGCCCTGAACTACTCGATGTTCGACCTCGCCCGCGGATACGCCGACCGCGCCATGAGCGCCTACGTCGAGCTGCAGGAAGCAGAATTCGCCGCTGAAGCAGACGGCTACACCGCCACCAAGCACCAGCGCGAAGCAGGTACCGGCTACTTCGACGTTATCTCCACCGCACTCAACCCCGACAGCGCGACGCTCGCCCTCGCCGGCTCCACCGAAACCGCACAGTTCCACTGACCCTTCGACAGGCTCAGGGACCCACACCCCTTCGACAGGCTCAGGGACCCACATCTGGGTTGCTGAGCCCGTCGAAGCACACCACGCCACCTTCGACAAGCGACCCCGGGTTGCTGAGCCCGTCGAAGCACACCACGTAAAGGACTTGATCATGACCACTCCCACCGCTCCCCCGACCACGGCTCCGATCCAGACGAGCCAGCAGGGCCCGTCGATCGACATCACCGGACCACTGCGCGAAGGCTACGAAGAAATCCTCACGCCGGCCGCGATCGCGTTTCTGACCGAGCTGCACCACCGATTCGCCTCCCGGCGTCACGACAGGCTCGCAGACCGCATGCGCCGCCGGTTCGAGATCGGCAACGGACATGACCCTCGGTTCCGCGAAGACACCGCATACATCCGCGAAGATCCGCACTGGCGGGTAGCGGGCGCAGGCCCAGGACTCGAAGATCGCCGCGTCGAAATCACGGGCCCCACAGATCCGAAGATGACGATCAATGCGCTCAACTCCGGCGCGAAGGTCTGGTTGGCCGACCAGGAGGATGCCACCAGCCCCACCTGGAAGAACGTCATCGAAGGGCAAATGTCGCTTCGCGATGCCATTTCCGGCACGCTCTCCTTCACCTCCCCCGAAGGAAAGGAGTACCGTGTCACCGCCGAACGCACGCCCACCATCGTGATGCGACCGCGCGGGTGGCACCTGCCAGAGAAGCATGTGGCGTTCACCGATCGCGCAGGCCGTCGCACCGCTGCCTCCGGTTCACTTGTCGATTTCGGCCTCTACTTCTTGCACAACGCGCAGGCGCTGATCGACGGCGGACGAGGACCTTACTTCTACATCGCCAAGCTCGAATCCAGCGATGAGGCGAAGTTGTGGGATGACGTGTTCACCTTCAGCGAGGAGTACATCGGCATCCCGCACGGCACCATCCGGGCGACGGTGTTGATCGAAACGCTGCCTGCCGCATTCGAGATGGACGAGATTCTTTACGAACTGCGCGACCACTGCGCTGGCTTGAACGCCGGGCGTTGGGACTACATCTTCTCGATCATCAAGAACTACCGAGGACGCGGCGCACGCTTCGTGCTCCCCGATCGCAGCGAGGTCACCATGACCGTGCCGTTCATGCGGGCCTACACCGATCTGCTCGTGCAGACGTGCCACAAGCGGGGTGCCTTTGCGATTGGCGGTATGAGTGCATTCATCCCCAATCGCCGCGACCCCGAGGTGACCGCCCGTGCGATCGAAAAGGTCACAGCAGACAAGAAGCGTGAAGCGGGCGACGGTTTCGACGGCACCTGGGTCGCGCACCCCGATCTGATCCCCACCGCACAGGCAGAGTTCGATGCGGTGCTCGGTGATCGACCGAACCAGGTTGATCGTCAGCGCGATGATGTGCATGTGGAGGCGCGGGACCTGCTCGACCTGCACATCGGACGACCGATCACGGCCCAGGGCGTGCGCGACAATGTGTCTGTCGCTATTCGCTACCTCGAAGCCTGGCTTCGTGGGCTCGGCGCCGTGGCGATCGATGATCTGATGGAAGACGCTGCCACTGCGGAGATCAGCCGGTCGCAGGTGTGGCAGTGGATTCATCAGGATCGCACGACCCAAGACGGCACCCCGATCACCGCGGAGTACATCGAACACCTGATCACGCAGGTGCTGGCGCAGGCAACTCGCCGGGCTGGCGACCGTTTCGATGATGCGGCGGAGATCTTCCGCGAGGTGGCACTGCAGGAAGAGTTCCCTGCTTTCCTCACACTGGGGGCCTACAACCGGTTCTTCATCGACGAAGACTGATCAGGAAAAGAGAGCCCCCGAGGTGCGGCAACACCGCTTGTCATCAAGCCGCACCTCGGGGGCTCTCTGCATTCAGCTCGCTCAGTGGAAAGAGGCAGCTACCGAGTTGCGGTGGTAGTCGAAGACGATGCTTGTGCGGGTCGATGCGACACTGCTCTGGGCAGAAAGATGTTCCAGCACGAACTCCCGCATCTCTGATGAGTCGGCGACGGCGATGTGCAGCAAGAAGTCATCGTCACCTCCCAGAAAAAACACCTGGATGACCGGCGGCAGCACACGCACCCGCTCGGCAAACTCGACAATGCTTTCGCGCCGACCACTCGGGCGCAGAGTTACTCCGATGATCGCCTGGAGTCCTGCTCCCAGCATCCGCTCGTCGACGCTGGCGTGGAAGCCGGTAATCACGCCACGATCGACGAGCGCGCGAAGCCGGGCATGAGCCGTCGAGGGGGCCACCCCGAGACGCCCGGCGAGCTCCGCATTGGTCATCCGCCCATCTTCGGTGAGAAGGCGCACAATCTTCGCGTCAACATCGTCGAGGGCGGGAGTCCGAACAGTGTTCGGCACGGAGGCTCCAGAAGTCGTCTGCATACGAAGCATTATTCAGGATTTCGAGCTAACGCGAATCATCTTCAGAGGTTCTGTCGTTCTATCGGTGTTTCTGCGATTCTAGGTGCCATCCACGCACGTAATCAGGAGGATCGATGAAGATCGGCGTACCCACCGAGGTCAAAAACAACGAAAACCGCGTCGCTCTCACCCCTGCGGGTGCTGATCGCCTCACTCGCGAAGGACACCGCGTGCTCGTGCAGGCCGGCGCTGGTCTCGGCTCACGCATCGACGATGACGCGTACCGCGCCGTCGGAGCGGAGATCGTCGCCACCGCCGCTGAGGCCTGGGGCGAAGCCGACCTCCTGATCAAGGTCAAAGAGCCCATCGCCCAGGAGTACGGATTCCTCCGCTCTGATCTCACCCTTTTCACGTATCTGCACCTGGCAGCTGATCGCGCCCTGACGAGCGCCCTCGTAGAGGCAGGAACCACAGCGGTTGCCTACGAGACAGTGCAACTCCCCGACCGCTCGCTTCCGCTCCTTGTGCCAATGAGCGAGATTGCGGGACGCCTGTCTGTGGTCATGGGCGCGCACTCTTTGCTGCGTTCGCAAGGTGGGCGCGGCATGCTTCTCGGCGGTATTGCAGGCACCCCTCGCGCCAAGACCGTCGTGATCGGCGGCGGGGTCGCTGGCGAGCATGCGGCAGCCAACGCTCTGGGGCTCGGATCAAAGGTCACGGTGGTCGACGTGGCTCTGCCGCGACTGCGCGAACTCGAACATCGGTATGGCGGAGCGTTGGAAACTCGCGCCTCCAGCCGCTATGACATCGCGGAAGAGCTTGCGACCGCCGACCTGGTTGTCGGATCTGTGCTGATCCCCGGCGCCGCCGCTCCCAAGCTCGTCACGGATGAGATGGTCGCCACGATGAAGCAGGGATCGGTACTCGTAGACATCGCGATCGATCAGGGCGGATGCTTCGAAGGTTCGCACCCGACAACCCACGACGACCCCACTTTTGAGGTGCACAACTCCGTTTACTATTGCGTCGCGAACATGCCAGGTGCTGTTCCGGAGACAGCGACGCGTGCCCTCACCAATGCAACACTTCCCTACGTTTCGGCGATTGCGGCAAAGGGATGGACGCGCGCCGCCGCAGACGACGCAGCGCTCGCAAAGGGCCTCAACGTCGAAGGCGGCCGGATCACGCTCGATGCTGTCGCGCAGGCGCACGGCTTCACAACGAATTGAGCGATCCGGTGCAGCAGAAAGATCTCAGGTTTTTGATGACACTTCGCCGGGCACGACGCCGGGTGATCCGAGTACGCTCGTAGTCGTGACCGAACGCGCTCCTCTCTCTCGCAAGCTGTCCGCCATCGCCGAGTCTGCGACTCTCAAGGTTGATGCGAAAGCCAAGGCTCTCAAGGCCGAAGGCAAGAGCATCATCTCTTATGCCGCCGGTGAGCCCGACTTCGCGACGCCGCAGTTCATCGTCGATGCCGCGGCCGAGGCACTAGCCGACCCGGCGAGCTACCGCTACACGCCAGCTCCAGGGCTACCAGCGCTGCGGGAGGCTATTGCCGCGAAGACGCTGAGGGACTCTGGTCTGGAGGTCTCCCCCAGCCAGGTGATTGTGACCAACGGTGGCAAGCAGTCGGTGTACCAGGCGTTCCAAGCTGTGGTGAACCCCGGCGATGAAGTACTCCTGCCTGCGCCGTACTGGACCACCTACCCTGAGGCCATTCGTCTCGCCGACGGCACCCCCGTCGAGGTGTTCGCCGGGGCCGACCAGGAATACAAGGTCACGGTCGCCCAGCTCGAAGCTGCGCGCACTGCACGCACGACAGCGCTGGTGTTCGTCTCCCCATCGAACCCCACGGGTTCGGTCTACACGGCCGAAGAGACGAAGGCGATTGGCGAATGGGCTCTCGAGCACGGCATCTGGATCATCAGTGACGAGATCTACCAGAACCTCACCTACGAGGGCGTCAAGGCAACGTCGATCGTCGAGGCCGTTCCTGAAGTTGCCGGTCAGACGATTCTGGTGAACGGTGTCGCAAAAACGTATGCGATGACGGGTTGGCGTGTGGGCTGGATGGTCGGCCCGTCCGACGCCATCAAAATCGCGGGCAACCTCCAGTCTCACCTGTCGAGCAACGTCAATAACGTCGCCCAGAAGGCAGCGATTGCCGCGCTGAACGGTCCGCAGACAGAGGCAGAGCAGTTCCGCGATGCGTTCGATCGCCGGCGCAAGCTCATTGTTTCTGAGCTGTCGAAGATCGATGGTCTCGTGGTGCCGAACCCGCTGGGCGCGTTCTATGTTTACCCCGATGTGCAGGGTCTGCTCGGTCGCACCTGGGGTGGCGTGACGCCGACGACGTCTCTGGAGCTCGCCGACCTCATCCTCGACCAGGCCGAGGTCGCCGTCGTCCCCGGCGAAGCCTTCGGCCCCTCCGGCTACATCCGCATGTCATACGCCCTGGGCGACGACGCTCTCCTCGAAGGCGTCCAGCGCCTGCAGCGCCTCTTCACCCCCTAACCCCCTACCCCCCCCCCCCTAACCCCCTCCGCTGAGACCCCGCTTTAGCGTCGAAACCCCGCCGTGTCTGCGCAGACACGGCGGGG